>NZ_DASWXC010000015.1:0-76037 GCF_036405735.1 Nocardioides sp. | reverse complement strand
CAGCGGCGCCGCCCGGTTCACACCGGGCGGCGCCGCTCACATCGACAGTCGTCGGCTCCCGACTCAGCCCTGCTGAGCCGCCTCCTCGACGGCCCGGGCGACCCGGCGGTGGGCCTCCCAGATCGCCTCCGGAAGACGGTCGAACTGGCTGAGGTGCTCCTCGCGGAAGCCGATCTCCTGGCGCCAGCGCTCGAGGTCGATGGTCAGGATCTTGTCGAGGTCACCCTCGTCGATCTCGATGCCCTCGAGCAGCAGCTCGTCCTTGGCCGGGATGGTGCCGACCGCGGTCGGGACGCCCGTGACCTCGCCGTTCTTGAACTGCACCAGCCACAGCAGCGCGCGCAGGTTGTCGCGGTAGCCGGGCCACAGGAAGTGGCCGTCCTCGGGGTCACGCTGGAACCAGTTGACGTGGGCGAAGATCGGGCCGTCGGTGGCCTGGCCCAGGATCTTGAGCCAGTGGGCGGCGTAGTCGCCCTCGCCGTAGGACATGAACGGCCGCATCGACATCGGGTCGTAGCGGAGGATGCCCTCCTTGCCGTCGGCCGCGAAGGTCGCCTCGGCACCCAGCGTCAGGCCGTCGTACACGCCCTCGGCGAGGTCGGTGATCGCGCGGACCAGCGGCTCGCGGTCGCGGGTGCGGCCACCGAAGATGATCGCGTCGACCGGGACGCCGCGCGGGTCGTCGTAGTCCTTCGCGACGTTCGGCACGTTGTCGAGTGCGGTGGTGAAGCGGCTGTTCGGGTGGGCCCACGGGTCGCCGGCCTGCTCGGGGGACCGGTCGGCGATGCGCTCGCCCTTCCAGTCCAGCCAGCCGTCGAGGTCCGCCGGCGGGTTCTTCGACTTGCCCTCCCACCACACGTCGCCGGTCTTCTCGTTGTAGGCGACGTTGGTGAAGATCGCGCCGCTGCCGGGCGCGATCGAGTCGAGCGCGGTCGGGTTGGTCGCCTCGTTGGTGTCCTTGGCGACGCCGAAGACGCCGTTCTCGGGGTTGAAGGCGTAGGCGCGGCCGTCGTTCTCGTCCACCCAGATCCAGGCGATGTCGTCGCCGTAGAACTCGACGTAGTAGCGGTCGCCCAGCGCGTCGGGGGCCAGCGTCATCGCGAGGTTGGTCTTGCCCGAGGCGCTCGGGAAGCCGCCGGCCACGTGGTACTTGCGGCCGGTCTCCTTGTCGACGATGCCCAGCAGCATGAACTGCTCGGCGAGGAACTTGCCCGAGGCCCAGCCGTCGTACGACGCCAGCCGCAGGCCGTGGGCGATCTTGCCGAGCAGCGCGTTGCCGCCGTCGGAGGAGCCGAAGTGCAGGATCGTGCGCTCGTCGGCGACGGTGACGAAGTACCGCTGGTCGTCGGCGGTGCCGTGACCGAGGTTCTCCAGGTCGCCGGTCACGTGGACGGCGCGCACGAAGGAGTTCGGGTCGGCGAGGTTGTTGATGTACTCCACGCCGACGCGGGCCATCCGGATCATGTGCAGCACGACCGTGCGGGCGTCGGTGAGCTCGACGCCGGCGGCGTACGGCTCGAGCGGCGAGCCGGGAGGCGCCATCAGGTAGGGGACGACGTACATCGTCTTGCCCGCCGATGCCCCGCGCATCTTGCCCTCGAGCAGCGGCTTCATCTCCTCCGACGGGCGCCAGTTGTTGTAGGCGCCGGCGTCGGACGGGTTGCTGGTCGCGACGATCGTCCGCTCCTCGGAGCGGGCGGTGTCCTTGTGGTAGCTGCGCGAGTAGTAGCGCCCCTCACCGGCCGGCAGCAGCTCGCCGGCCTCCAGGCACTCCGCGACGAGCCGGGCGTCGTCGGACGCCTGTACCACCTCGATGCGCTCGGCCCCCGTGAGCTCGGCCCAGTAGGCCACGTAGTCGCGCACGACGGGGTTCTTCAGGCCCGCCTCGTCGAGGACCTTGTCCACATCCACCATCTATTCGAGCCCTTCAAGTCGGTACAGACGTGTCCGGCACGCTACCTGGGTTGAAGAATGTTTCAAGTGGTGTACGGTCCCCCGAACTGAGGCGTTTCTCACGCCGGCCGCAATGGATCGATCCAATGCCAAGAAATGTCCGCGGACCGTGCGCAGAATGCGTCAGAAGGAGGTCGAGGATGCATCCGAGCGTGCCGTTGTACGACGCCAAGGCGGAGCTCTTCCGAACCCTCGGCCACCCGATCCGCATCCGCGTGCTGGAGCTGTTGCAGAACGGCCCGACCGCCGTCCGCGACCTGCTCGCCGAGCTCGACGTCGAGGCGTCGAACCTCTCCCAGCAGCTGGCCGTGCTGCGCCGAGCCGGGCTGGTCAGCGCGACCCGCACCGGCTCGACGGTCCGCTACGAGCTGGCCACCCCCCAGGTCGCCGACCTCCTGGCCGCCGGGCGCGGCATCGTGCAGGCCGACGCCGGGCAGCACGCTGACGGCGACTTCCTGGACCCGCCGGCCTGAGCCGATGCGCGCTCGCCCGGCCGCCCACAGGGCCGCTTGCCTGGTCGCCGTTCTCGCCACCGTTGCGGCCCTCGCCGGGTGCCGCGACGCGGGCGAGCCGGCGCCGGGACCACTCGACGTCGCGTGGCAGGAGGTCGCCCTCCCAGCGCCACCGGGTGCGCCGGGCCGCATCGCCGTGCGCGACGCCCTCCGATGCGGCGATCGCTGGTGGCTGGCCGGCGGGGTGTTCCTGGCCGACCCCTCGCCGGACCGGGACTCCCGGCCCGCGTTGTGGAGCTCGGTCGACGGCGTCACCTGGTCGGCTGTGCCGGTGCGGCCCACGACGTACTGGGGCCGGCGGGCGATCCTGACCTCGATCGCCTGCTCGCAGGACCGGATCGCCGTCGTCGGTGCGAGGTCCGGCGGCGCGCACGGCAACCCCCGGGTGACGACCTGGCGCCTGCAGCCGGCGCGGGGCGGCAGTCAGCCCGGAGAGCTGGTCGACGTGGTCGCGGCCTCGAGCCAGTACGGCGGCGACAAGGCCACCAACGTCGGGCCGGTGACCGGCGGCGCCGGTGGCTTCCTCATCGTCGGGAACCGCACCTCCGGACCGGCGGTGTGGCTCTCCGCCGACGCCCGGGAGTTCACCCGGGTCGAGGCCGCCGCGGGCCTGGCCGACGACGCCCGGCACCGCGCACTGGCACAGGCCGCCGTCGCCAGCGGCACCGGCTGGACCGTCGTGGGCGGCGGCTCGACCCCGGGCGACGTGGACCGGCAGCCGCAGGCCTGGCGCTCGTCGGACGGCCGGTCCTGGTCGCGCGAGAAGGTGCCCGGCAGCGACGCCTACGAGGACCTGCACCGGGTGGTCGACCGGGACGGCGCCCTGCTCGCGCTCGGCCTGCGCGGTGACCGGTTCGGCGCCTGGTGGCGCGGCGATCGCTGGCACGAGGGCGCGTCGTTCGGCGACGTGGACCCGGCCGGCGGGGCGAGCCCCTTCGTGGCCTCCCTGACGCTGACCGGCCGCCGGATCTGGACCACCGTGAGCGACGCCCGTCGCTACGGGCTGTGGCACTCCACGGACGGCGTCACCTGGCAGCCGGTCCCGACGCCGGTCACCCCGGCGACCGGCGGCGAGCGCATCCTCGCAGTGGCCGGCGCGGCCGACGGCGTACTCCTGGTCGGCGACGACGGCGAGCGCGGCAGGGTGTGGCGCGCCCCGGTCTCGTAGTCGTCGGCGTCGAGCCCGGTCGGCCGGACAGTAGGGTCGAGTCGGCGAGAGGAGCGGGACCGTGAACGTCGAGGAGACCAAGCTGCCCGGGATCGGGCTGCGACACGACTTCCTCACCGGCGCCGGCCGGCGCATCGGCGTCGTCTCGACCAAGACCGGGGCGCGACACCTCGTGGTCTACGACGCCCAGGACCAGGACGCCGTGGAGGTGAGCGTCGAGCTGAGCAGCGCCGAGAGCCAGGTGCTCGCCGAGCTGCTCGGCGCTCCGCGCCTCATCGAGCGACTCGCCAAGCTGCGCGAGCAGGTGGAGGGCCTGACGACGAGCGGGATCCCGCTGAGCGCCGACGCGCCGTACGTCGGCCGGCCGATGGGCGACGCCGCGATCCGCACCCGCACCGGCGTCTCCATCGTCGCGGTCTTCCGCGACGACCGGGTCCACCCCTCTCCGGGCCCGGAGTTCGTCCTGCAGCAGGGCGACAAGCTGATCGTGGTCGGCACCGAGGAGGGCGTGCGCGAGGCGGCCGCGATCCTCGACCCGAGCTGAGCCCGGGTGGACCACACCGCCGCACTGCTCCTGGAGCTCGGGGCCGTCCTGTTCGCCCTCGGCGCGCTCTCGCGCGTCGCTGCCGGCTTCGGCCTCTCACCCATCCCGCTCTACCTGCTGGCCGGCCTCGCGTTCGGCACGGGCGGGCTGCTGCCGCTGGAGGCACCTGAGGGCTTCTTCGACACCGGCGCCGAGATCGGCGTGGTGCTGCTCCTGCTGCTGATCGGCCTGGAGTACAGCGCGGGCGACCTGGTCGCCACGCTGCGCACCCAGGCGCCGTCGGGGGTGCTGGACCTGCTCCTCAACGGTCTGCCCGGCGCCCTCTTCGCCCTCGTCATGGGCTGGGGCACGCTCGCGGCGGTCGCGATGTTCGGCATCACCGCCATCAGCTCCTCGGGGATCATCTCCAAGGTCCTCACCGACCTGGGCCGGCTCGGCAACCGGGAGACTCCTGCCGTCCTGGGCGTGCTCGTGCTGGAGGACCTGGCGATGGCGGTGTACCTGCCGGTGCTGACGGCGCTGGCCGCCTCCGCGGGCGGGCTGTCGACGCTGCGGTCGGTCTCGGTCGCGCTGGCGGTGCTCGCGGTCGTGCTGGTCGTGGCACTGCGCTACGGGCACGTGGTGACCTCCGTCGTCACGGCGACGTCCAACGAGGTGTTCCTGCTCCGCCTGCTCGGCCTCGCGCTGCTGGTGGCGGGAGCCGCCGAGCTGGCCCACGTCTCCGCGGCCGTCGGGGCGTTCCTGCTCGGGATCGCGCTCTCGGCCGACCTCGCCGACCGGGTCCACACGCTGCTGGAGCCGTTGCGCGACATCTTCGCGGCCGTGTTCTTCGTCTTCTTCGGGCTCTCCACCGACCCTCGGCAGCTGCCGGGCGTCCTGCTCCCGGCCCTGGCGCTGGCGGTCGTCGGGATCGCCACCAAGATCGCCACCGGCTGGGTCGCCGGCGCCCGGGCGGGCGTCTCGAGGCCGGCCCGGCTGCGGGCAGGCGCGGCGCTGGTCCCGCGCGGCGAGTTCTCGATCATCGTCGCCGGGCTGGTCGCGTCCTCGGTCACCGCCGAGCTCGCACCGACCGCGGCGGCGTACGTCCTGGCGCTGGCGGTGATCGGCCCGCTCGCACCGCGGCTGCTGGAGCCGGTCGCGCGTCGGCTGCGGTAGCCGCCGACGCCGAACTGCCGCCGAACTGCTCGGACGTCCATCTACTACGGTGGCGCCATGCCCGCCCGTCATGTCGTCCCCACCGAGGAGGCCGCCGAGCTGCTGCGGCTGGTGCGCCGGATCTGCGCCGACGAGCTCGCGCCGCGCGCGGCGCAGGCGGAGGCCGAGGAGGCCTTCCCGCGTGAGGTCTTCCGGCTGCTGGGCCGCACCGGCCTGCTCGGCCTCCCCTACCCCGAGGAGTACGGCGGCGGCGGGCTGTCCTACGGGCTGTACCTGCGGGTGCTGGAGGAGATCGGCGCGGTCTGGGCAAGCGTCGGCGTCGGGGTGTCGGTGCACGCCCTGTCCTGCTATCCGCTGTTCACCCGCGGGACCGAGGAGCAGCGGCGCCGGTGGCTGCCCGAGCTGCTCGGGGGCGACTTGCTCGGCGCCTACTGCCTCTCCGAGCCGCATGCGGGATCGGACCCCGCGGCGATGCGCACCCGGGCGGTGCGCGACGGCGACGACTGGGTGATCACCGGCGCCAAGGCGTGGACCACCCACGGTGGCCAGGCCGACTTCTACACGGTCATGGCTCGCACCGGCGAGGCACGCGGCGACATCTCCTGCTTCCTGGTTCCGGGGGACGCCGACGGGCTCTCGGCCGACGTACCGGAGCGGAAGATGGGGCTGACCGGCTCCACCACCGCGACGGTCCGGCTCGACGGGGTCCGGGTCTCCGGCGACCGCCTGGTCGGGGCCGAGGGCGAGGGCCTCCGGATCGCGCTGGCCGCCCTGGACTCCGGTCGGCTGGGCATCGCGGCCGTGGCGACCGGCCTGGCGCAGGGAGCACTCGACCGGGCCGTCGATTACGCCCGGCAGCGCGAGGCGTTCGGCGCCCGCATCATCGACCACCAGGGGCTGGCCTTCCTGCTGGCCGACATGGAGGCGGCGACCGTCTCCGCCCGCGCCACCCTGCAGGCGGCCGCGGCGCTGCGCGATGCCGGACTGCCGTTCGCCCGGGAGGCCTCGGTGGCCAAGCTGGTCGCCACGGACAACGCCATGAAGGTGACCACCGACGCCGTGCAGGTGCTCGGCGGCGCCGGCTACACCAAGGACTTCCCGGTCGAGCGCTACATGCGCGAGGCCAAGGTGATGCAGATCTTCGAGGGCACCAACCAGATCCAGCGGATGGTGATCGGCCGCGGCCTGGACCGCGACGAGCCGGCCGGGTCGATCACCGTCGCCTGAGCGCCGGATGCAGGGTCGGGCGCCCGCCGGTCAGGCGCAGCAGGCCGACGTCACGGAAGCCTCGACCGGCGCGTCGGCGAGGACGGTGTAGACCTCCCACCGCTCCCCGTCGGGGGTGCCCTCGACCCAGAACTTGTCCTGCTGGGCGTAGCAGCACGTCGTGTCGCGCTCCTCGGTCGAGGCCAGGCCGGCGCCGGTGACGCGGGCGTGGACGGCGTCGACGGTGTCGGTGTCGGCGACCTCGACGCCGAGGTGGTTGAGCGAGCCGCCGTGTCCCGGGTTCTCGATGAGGACGAGCTTGAGCGGCGGCTCTGCCACGGCGAAGTTGGCGTAGCCGGGCCGCACCTTGGCGGGCTCGGTGTCGAAGAGCCGCCGGTAGAAGGCGATCGAGGTCTCGAGGTCGTCGACGTTGAGGGCGAGCTGGAGGCGGGACGGGACGGACATGTGATGCTCCTGTCGGTAGATATCGATGGTTGTCGATATCCGACCTTGCACCTAGACATAGACGGATGTCAACATAGATGCATGTCGAAGTCTCTGCTCGAGCTCACGCCGGTCGAGGCCGTCGCTTGCTGCTCCCCGCTGACGAAGGCGCCGCTGAGCGCGGAGCAGGCCGAGTCGATCGCGCCCCTGCTCAAGGCGCTCGCCGACCCCGTTCGGCTGCGGCTGCTCTCGCTCGTCGCGGCGCACGAGGCGGGCGAGGCCTGCGTGTGCGACCTCGGCGACGCCTTCGACCTCTCGCAGCCGACCATCAGCCACCACCTCAAGGTGCTCCACGAGGTGGGTCTGCTGGACCGCACCAAGCGAGGCGTTTGGGTCTACTACCGCGTCCGCACCGAGGCGCTCGGCGACCTCGTCGCCCTGCTGGGGGGAGCCGCGTGACGTCCACGCTCCGGCAGCGGTTGCTGGCGGAGTACGTCGGAACGCTGTTCCTGACCGCGGCGGTGATCGGCTCCGGCATCGCCGCCGTGCGGCTCTCGCCGGGCGACGTCGGGGTGCAGCTGCTTGAGAACGCCCTGGTCACCGGTGCCGTCCTGGTGGCGCTCATCCTCACCTTCCAGCCCGTCTCGGCGGCGTTCAACCCCGTCGTCTCGGCGGTCGGCGCGGCCCTGGGCGACATCTCCTGGCGCGAGGCGGGCCTGCAGTCGCTGGCCCAGGTCGCCGGCTGCGTCAGCGGGGCCGTGCTCGCCAACGTGATGTTCGACCTGCCGGCGGTCACCGTCTCGGACACGGAGCGCTCGGGCGGTCATCTGCTGGTGGCGGAGACGGTCGCCACGGTCGGGCTGCTGCTCGTGGTGTTCGTCGCCGCTCGCCGTGGCCGGGGCGCCACCATCGCGGTCGGCGTCGCCGGGTACATCACGGCGGCGTACTGGTTCACCTCCTCGACGAGCTTCGCCAACCCCGCCATCACGGTGGCCCGCACGCTCTCCGACAGCTTCGCCGGCATCGCGCCGTCCTCGGTCCCCGGCTTCGTGGTCGCCCAGCTCGTCGGCGCCGTCATCGCGCTCGGCCTGGTCCGCGCCCTCACCCCCACGCCTGTCCCCCACCCAGTCATGAGCAAGGGAGCCCTGTCATGAGCAAGCCGACGGTGCTGTTCGTCTGCGTCCACAACGCCGGCCGCTCCCAGATGGCCGCGGGTTACCTGCAGTCGCTCGCCGGCGACCGGATCGAGGTGCTCTCCGCCGGCTCCCAGCCGGCCGACCGGATCAACCCGGTCGCCGTGGCGGCGATGGCCGAGGAGGGCATCGACATCGCCGGCCGCCAGCCGAAGGTGCTCACGACCGAGGCGGTGCAGGAGGCCGACGTCGTCGTGACGATGGGCTGCGGCGACGAGTGCCCCTTCTTCCCGGGCAAGCGCTACGAGGACTGGGTGCTCGCCGACCCGGCGGGCCAGGGCATCGAGGCGGTGCGGCCGATCCGCGACCAGATCAGGGCCCGGGTCGAGGCGCTGGTCGCCGAGCTGGCCGGCTGAGGCCGCCGATGCGCGTCGAGGCCATGACCGCGGCCCACGCCGCGGCGGTGCTCGCGATCTACCAGGCCGGCATCGACACCGGACAGGCGACCTTCGAGACCGCGGCACCGGGCTGGGCGGCCTTCGACGTCGCCCGGCTGCCCGCGCATCGGTTCGTCGCGCTGGACGACGACGGTGAGGTGGTGGGCTGGGTGGCCGCCAGCGCCGTCTCCGACCGGTGTGCGTACGCCGGCGTGGTGGAGCACTCCGTGTACGTCTCCCCCGCCGCGCAGGGTCGCGGGATCGGCCGGGCGCTACTGCAGGCCCTCATCGCGTCCACCGAGGCCGCCGGCATCTGGACGATCCAGTCGGGCGTCTTCCCGGAGAACGCGGCGAGCCTGGCCCTGCACCGCTCGCTCGGCTTCCGCGAGGTCGGGCGACGAGAGCGGATCGGCCAACTGGGAGGCCGCTGGCGTGACGTGGTCTTGCTTGAGCGGCGCAGCCGCGTGGTGTGACCAGAGCGGCGCAGCCCCGTCGTGTGACGGCAGCGGGGTCAGGGCCTGACGTTGGGGAAGAGGTAGACCTCGCCGTCGCGGACCTCGACCTTGTGCGGCACCGTGTCGACGGTGGCGGGCAGGCCCTCGACCGCGCCGGTCTTCAGGCAGAACTGCGAGGAGTGCAGCGGGCACTCGACCTTGCCGTCCTCGACCCACCCCTGCGACAGCGAGGCCACCTGGTGGGTGCAGGTGTCGTTGAGCGCCCAGACCGAGCCGTCCTCGTCGCGCAGCAGCGCGATGTCGTCGTCGGTGCCGGTGATGTCGCTGGAGATGGCGATGCCCTCACCGACGGGGATGTCGTCGAGGGCCGCGACCCGGATGCCGTTGTTCTCGGTGGCGGTCATGCCCCCATCATCGCGGGTCGACCTCGGTGCTCTCGCCCCGGCTCTCGCGCAGAGCGCGGGCGCGGGCCACGTCCTCGCGCTCCTTCTCCGCCGCCTTGTCGCTCTTGCGGGTGTCGCGCGGCGGCAGCTGGATCTCCGACTCCGCGGCGATGCCGGCCTGCAGCTCCCGGCCGCGCTCGAGCTCCGCGTCGAGCTCGGCACCGAAGAGCAGCGCGAGGTTGGTGATCCACAGCCACAGCAGGAACACGATGACGCCGGCCAGCGACCCGTAGGTCTTGTCGTAGCTGGCGAAGTTGGCGACGTAGAGACCGAACAGCGCGGAGGCCACCACCCAGGTGAGGATCGCGACGATCGCGCCGATGCTGATCCAACGGAACTTCGGCTGCCTCACGTTGGGCGTCGCGTAGTAGAGCAGCGCCACGATGACGACCACCACGATCAGCAGCACGGGCCACTTGGCGATGCCCCAGACCGTCACGAACGTCGACCCGACGCCGATCGCGTTGCCGACCGCCTCGGCCGCGGGACCGGTGACCACCAGGCCGACGGCGACGATCGCGGTCAGCACGACGGTCACGACGGTGACCAGCAGCATCGCCGGCCGCAGCTTCCAGATCGGCCGTCCCTCGTCGACCTCGTAGATCCGGTTCATGCCGCGGCCGAACGCGCCGACGTACCCCGACGCGGACCACAGGGCGACGGCAAGACCGATGACCAGTGCGAACCCGGAGCTCTGGGAGCCGGCCAGCTCGGTCAGCGTCGGCTCCAGCGTCTCCGCCGCGCTGCCGGCGCCGACGTCGCGGAGGATCTGCAGCAGCGTGTCGACCGTCTCCCGTCCCTGCCCGACCAGGCCCACGAGGGACAGCAGCGCGATGGCGGCGGGGAACAGTGCGAGGACGGCGTAGTACGTCAGCGCCGCCGCCAGGTCGGTGCACTGGTCGTCCATGAACTCCCGCACGGTCTTGCGGGCGACGTAGGTCCACGACGGCTTCTTGAGATCCGTCGGCGACTCCGGCTTGGCATGGCTGCGCATCGCGTCCTCCCCCGGCTCGGCTTCGCGGCTCCCTCCGAGCGGTGCCCTGCCTCCGCGGTCGCCATGCCTGCCGCGGTACGCCGGCCGGGCGAGCCGAGCAGGCTTTAGAGGACCGAGCGGACCGACTCGTCGGTGCGGGCGACCACGGCGTGCCCGTCGTCGGCGGTGATGATCGGCCGCTGGATGAGCTTCGGATGCACCGCCAGCGCCGCCAGCCACTGCTCGCGGTGCGCGGCGTCCCGTGGCCACGACTTCAGGCCCAGCTCCTGCGCGACCGGCTCCGCCGTACGCGTGATGTCCCACGGCTCCAGGCCGAGGCGGCCCAGCACGTCGGTCAGCTCGGCCACGGTCGGCGGCTCGTCGAGGTAGCGGCGCACGGTGTAGTCGGCGCCCTCGGCGTCGAGGATCGACAGCGCGGTGCGGCACTTCGAGCAGGCGGGGTTGATCCAGATCTCCATCGACGGTGATCCTCGCACAGAAAAGGCCCCGACCGACCTGCTGGTCGACCGGGGCCTTCGTGCTCTGCGCGCCTGTAGGGATTCGAACCCCAAACCTTCTGATCCGTAGTCAGATGCTCTATCCGTTGAGCTACAGGCGCATGTCGAAACGACTAGAGGAGGATAGCGGACGGCTTCGGGGTTGCCGAAATCGTGCCCCTCCATGCGCTCGGCGGCGCCGCGCGCCCGGGTCCCGCGCCGAGCCCCCGGTGTGCCATGATCCCAGCACTCCCCCGGTGTCGTTGCCCGAGTCGTTCCAAGGAGGCGGAGCTGAACAGCTACGGTCCCGACGAGCGCGCGCTCTTCGAGACCCAGGCCGTGGTGCTCTACGAGCAGATCGCCGCCGACGGCGGGATCGACGACACCGACGAGCGGCTCAAGCAGGACGCGCCGGAGCGGGCCGCTTTCGAGCTGCTGCGGGAGCTCGGCCTGCTGCACCACGACACCGAGGTCGCGCGCTGGCTGCCCGAGGATCCCTCCACCGTGCAGGCCCGGGTCGTCGCGCCGCTCAGCTTCGAGGGCGCGCGACTGCTGGAGGAGTCGACCCAGTGGGCGCGGGGCTTCGCCTCCCTTACCCAGGCGTGGCGGCGCTCCCCCGAGGCCGACAACCGCGGGCCGTTCACCTACCTGCGCGGCTTCGCCATCCCGGAGTACGTCAGCAGCCTGGTCGCCGAGGCCGAGAGCGAGGTCCTGACCGCGCAGCCGCAGACCGGACGTGACCTCGGCCGGGGCCTGAGCGAGTCGACCGAGCGGGAGCGGATCCTGCTCGACCGCGGCGTACGCATCCTGACGCTCTACCAGCACAGCTCGCGACGCAGCACCGCGACGCGGGAGTACGTCGGCCGGGTGACCGAGCTCGGCGGCGAGGTCCGCACCCTCGACGAGTTCTTCAACCGCATCGTCATCGTCGACCGCCGGGTCGCCGTGATCCCGGCTCCCGACGACCTCAAGGTCGCGCTCGCGATCCGCGAGCCGACCGCGGTCGCCTACCTGGCCGACGTCTTCATGCGCTCCTGGGAGCGGGCCCGCCCCTTCACCAGCAGCGAGGAGTCCACGGTCCGCCACATCGCGCAGGAGCAGCGCGCGATGACGCTCCGGATGCTGATCGAGGGCCACTCTGACCCGGTCTCGGCCAAGCGGCTGGGCGTCAGCCCGCGGACGTACGCCGGCTACGTGGCCGACCTGAAGGCGGAGTTCGAGGCCGAGACCCGCTTCCAGCTCGGCTACACGATCGGGCGCCTGGGCATCTCCGGCGACGAGCCGGTGGAGTCAGGGCCGAGCGGGGTCGAGAGGCCGGGCGAGTCGTAGCGACCGGCCGGACCGGAGCGTCCGCACGACGACCCCGGACACGACAAAGGCAGCGACCCGAGCAGTCGCTGCCTTGTCGTTGACGAAGGGCCCTGAAGGGGGGATGGAGGGGACCCGTCGCCGGACTTTGTGGGGATTGTGTGGGTGGGGATCGATGCTCACTTGACCTTGCCGGGCTTGGCGAAGCCCCAGCTGTGGTCAGCGTGCGCAGGAGCCGAGATGCCGAGAACGCCGAAGCTGAGCCCGCAAGCGACAGCGACGGCGGCGACCTTTCGAACGTTCTTCATGGGGAATCCTTGTTCTGGTAGGAGTGGCGAACATCCCGAGAATTGCCTGCGTCATGAAGCATGCTGCATAACGTTGCAACCCGACAGTGGTCGCCGCCTTCACAAAAGTGCACTGCAAAGAGTTGCAAAATCCTGGGGCCGGGAGGGCGGCAGCCGACGCGCCAATGCGAGCGGCCCCCTCGCCCGAGGGCGAGGGGGCCGGCTGGCGGAGGCGGAGGGATTTGAACCCTCGATGGGGTTGTAGCCCCAAACCCGCTTAGCAGGCGGGCGCCATAGACCGGACTAGGCGACGCCTCCCCGACAGCGCGTGACAGGGTACTAGGCCGCGCCGCCCGCGTGCGAATCACCGGGTCCCCGGAACGGCTTGAGCCGCTGGCCGCGCTGCAGGTGCTGCTGCAGCTGGCGCACGAACTCCTCCTTGTCGACGGCCAGGACGGAGACCGGAATGGTCGTGGTGCCGCCGTCCTTGAGTCGCAGCACCACGCAGGGGATCCCGTGGGCGGTCACGGTCACGGCGTCCTCGACCTGGGTCCACCGGGCCGCCGTGACGCCCGCGCCGCGCACCAGGCGCACCCGGTAGCCGTCGGCACCGGCCTTGACGACGTACGCCTTGGCGCGCAGCCACCAGCCGAGCACGACCAGACCCACGAGCCCGAGGCCCACGAGCGCCACCACGATGTCCATCGAGCCGCCGGCGACGGCCACGAGCAGCGTGCCGGCGAAGACGAGCAGCGCGAGACCCACCAGGTAGAGGCCCACGAAGCGGGCGGTCACGGCGGGGGCGAGGCGGTAGACGGTCGGCAGGTCCGGCTGGGTCACCCGACGATTCAACACCGGTCGCCCGCGTTCCCGCACATCGCTCTTGTCGCATCAGGTGATCCAGGTCACACTCGGGGAACACGTCTCGGGGAGCCGCCATGCCGACCAGCCCAGCCGCCGACGCTCTGCACGCACTCGACCGCGCGCTCGACCTGCCGCGCGGCAGTGGCGTCGGCCTCGGGAACTGGCGCTGGGGCGTGCGGCAGCGTCTCGTGACCGTGCGGGACCGACTGATCGGCGAGACGCTCGGCGGCGAGGAGGGCTGGCTGGCCGCCCGCGGCACCCAGGCATTCCGGGAGCGCAACGCCCTGCTGACACGGCTCACGGCCTACCTCGACCCGATCCTGGAGGCGCCCGACGCCGAGGCCCTGCGCGGCGAGCTGAAGCGGCTGGCGCGCGACGTCGGCCACCACCTGCAGCGGGTCAACGACCTCGCCTACGACGAGGTCGAGCTCGAGATCGGCGGCTCGGACTGACCCTCGCTGACTGGCGGATGGTGAGGGATTCGAACCCCCGGTGCCATGGGCACGCCCGCTTTCAAGGCGGGTGCAATCGACCACTCTGCCAACCATCCCGGTGTCGCCAGGGTAGTGCGCTGCCGTCAGCCGACGGCGCCCGGCTCAGCCGACCAGCTCGACCAGCACGTCGCCCTCCTGGACGACGTCCCCGGTGGCGACCTTCACGGCCCGCACGGTGCCCCCGGTCTCGGCGATCACGGGGATCTCCATCTTCATCGACTCCAGCAGCACCACGGTGTCACCGGCCGCGACCGCGTCCCCCGGCTCGACCGCGACGCTCATGACGTTCGCCACCATCTCGGCGACCACCTCGACCACGCTCTCCCTCGCCATGCTCGCGACGCTAGCCGTTACCGGCGCGTACGCCGCCACCGGCGCAACGGAGGACACCGACGAGCGAGTCGTGACCGGCCTACAGCAGGGCGTCGGTCCGCTTCGGCTCCGGGCGTACGGCGTTCTCGGCCTCCTCCGCCCGCCGACCCCGACGCCCGACGGCCCGACGGCCGCCGCCGGAGCCGGTGAAGAACAGGTCGAGCCGGATCACCAGGTAGCCGATCAGCAGCCCGCCGACGAGGCCGTAGACCACCGACAGCACCGACTCCAGCACCGAGATGGCGGGATTGACCAGCGAGTCCGAGACGGCGGCCGTGGCGGCGACACCGAAGGCGCAGACCCACCAGCCCTGCCGGCGCCGCGCGCGCATGTGGACGCCCCAGGCCAGCGCCGGGATGCCGAGGACGGTCTCGATCGGCCGGGGGAAGGCGCCGAGGTTCTCGCGGCTCCAGTGCACGACGCCGAGCAGTGACTCGATCAGCCCTTCGGTGCCGTAGCGGCGCAGCATCTCGGCGTAGAGCAGCGTCACCAGCAGCGTCACGCCACCGACCGCGACGATCACGACGCCGCGGCGGCCGAGTCCGTGCAGGCCGGCGCCCAGCCGGTAGACGACGAGGAACGCCCCGCCGAGGGCGAGCAGCAGCACGGCGTACTCGAAGCGCGCGAGCGTCAGCGTGGGCTCCAGGCCCAGCGCCGCGAGGGCGCCGATCCAGGCGACCCCGACCGCCACGCAGCACTCCCGCGCCGCCTGGCGGAACCGCACCGCCGGCACGGTGATCACCACGCCCAGCACGGCCGCGATTGCGGCCACCACCACGGACGCCCCCGTCCGCAGCTCCGGCAGGTCCACGAGCAGGACGACGGCTCCCAATGCCGCCGCGAGCGCGGTGAACAGGACCGGGCGGCCACCGGTGCGGGCGCAGAGCACCCACGTGTAGGCCGTGGCGATGGCCACCGAGCCGATGCCCGGCAGCACGTCGGGCCCCAGCGAGCGGGCGCCGGCGGCCAGGCACGCCAGGCCGCCGATGATGACGCCGACCCAGAGCACGATCTCCTGCCACGGCGCGCGCGTGCTGTCCTCGGGGCGGACGCCGACGGGAGCGGTCGGCCCCTCCAGTGCGACCGGCCGCGGCCGGGGCGGCGGCTCGGCGACGAGCCCCTCGACGGTCGGCGCCTGCTGCTGCTCGACGGGCTCCTCGGCGGGCTGCGCGACGGGCCGCTCGTCGGGCAGCTCGACGTAGGCCGGCTCGAGGCCGCGGGCCTCGCCGGACGGCTTCGAGCGACCCCACCGACGGGTCGGCTTCTCCGCTGCGCGTCGACGGGGCGCCGGGTCGGCGCGACGTCGGGGAGCGGCTCTGGTCACGGGAGGGAAGGTTACATTCGGCGGTTGCGAAGGCTGGGGTTCACCGAGCGCGCCTCGGCCACCCGAGCGCCCTCCAGACGGGCGGTGAGCACGCCGGGACCGTCTCCACCCTCGACCAGCACCTCGCCGAGCGGGTCCACCACCAGCGAGTGGCCGCAGTAGCGCGGCGCGGGCTGGCCGACCGCGACGACGTACGCCGTGTTCTCGATCGCGCGGGCGCGCACCAGCGTGCGCCAGTGGTCCACCTTGCGCTCGCCCGCCACCCAGGCCGCCGGCACGACGAGCACCTCGGCGCCGGCCTCGACCAGAGCGCGCGCCAGCTCCGGGAACCGCAGGTCGTAGCAGGTGAGCAGGCCGATCGGGACGCCGTCGACCTCGGTGAGGACGGGCCGGACCTCACCGGCGCTCAGCCGATCGGACTCGCGGTAGCCGAAGGAGTCGTAGAGGTGGATCTTGCGGTAGACCTCGCGTCGCTCACCGTCGGTCAGCACGAGCGTGTTGTACGGCAGCCCGTCGGTCGCCTCGAACATCCCGGCCAGGACCATCGTCGACCGGGCACCCGCCACGCGCGCCAGCTCGGCGCCGAAGGGGCCGTCGAGCGGCTCCGCATCCGGCCGGACGTCGTCGGTGCCGTCCTGTGCGGTGCCGAAGTCCCGCGCGAACGCCTCGGGGAAGACGACCAGGTCGACGCCGCCCGGCGTGAGCTCCGCGAGCCGGCGGCGGTTCTCACCGGGATCGAGCGACGCCGCCTGCTGGACGAGGGCGACATCGAGGTGGTGCCACATGCCGCCCACCCTAGGCCCGCGCCGGCACCGCTGCCGACCTCGCCCGTAGGCTCCCCGACATGCTCGAGCCCTGGTCCGCGGTGGTCCTGGCGGGCGGGCGCGCCGTCGGCCTGGGCGGTGTCGACAAGGCCGGCGTCGAGATCGGCGGCCGCACGCTGCTCGCGTGGGTGCTCGACGCGGTGGTCGACGCTCGCGAGGTGGTGGTCGTCGGTGACCCCGTGCCGACCGAGCGACCGGTCACGTTCGCCCGCGAGTCACCCCGGTACGGCGGCCCGGCGGCCGGCCTGCTCACCGGAGTCGACCTGCTGCTGGACCCGGCGCCGTACGTCGCCGTGGTCGCGGTCGACATGCCGCGGCTGCGGATGGCGACGCTGCGCCGGCTGACGGAGGCTGCCGAGGGGCGCGACGGAGCCGTGCTCGTCGGGCCGGACGGGCGTCGCCAGCTCGCGATGGTGCTCGCCACCGCCCGCCTGCTCGAGGTGCGGCCGGGTCTGGAGGAGCGGCACAACCTCGCGATGCGGCGGCTGCTCGCGCCGCTCGACCTCGTGGACGTGCCGGCCGTCGGTGATGAGCACCGTGACGTCGACAGCTGGGAGGACCTCCGCGACCTCTCGTCCGACCCGGGCACCTGACGGATCTAACCGCGACACGCCGGTGGAACCGCTCCCAATGTCAGGTGCCCGCTGGACAGCCCCGGGGATCGGTGGTCAGTCTGGACGACGTGAACCTGCACGACTGGATCGACGAGGCGTGTGACGTCCTCGACCTCGACGTCGAGGTCGACGAGGGCCTGGTGCTCGACCTGGCGAGGGTCGCGGCGCACAACGTGCAACGACCGGCGGCCCCGGTGACGGCGTACCTCCTGGGGCTCGCGGCCGGCAGCCGCGGCGCGTCGGGCGACGAGATCGAGCTGATGGCCGGTCGGCTCACCGCCCTCGCCGAGGGATGGGACCGCCCGGCCGGTGCCGACGCCATCCCGGACCTCGAGGACGCCGACGCCTGACCCGACCGACCGGACACACGCCTCCTAGGGTGGGGCCATGCGTGCCGTCGTCGCCCGGGAGCCCGGAGGACCGGAGGTCCTCACCGTCGTCGACCTGCCCGACCCGGAGCCCGGTCCCGGCGAGGTCGTCCTCGACGTCGCCGCCGCGGGGCTCAACCGGGCCGATCTGCTGCAGCGACAGGGCTTCTACCCGCCGCCCCCCGGCGCCTCCGACGTGATCGGCATGGAGTGCTCGGGCACCGTCGCGGCCGTCGGTGAGGGCGTCGAGCGCTGGCGGGTCGGCGACGCGGCGTGCGCGCTGCTGGCGGGAGGCGGGTACGCCAGCAAGGTGGCCGTACCCGCTGGCCAGCTCATGCCGGTCCCCGAGGGGGTCGACCTGGTCACCGCCGCGGCGCTGCCCGAGGTGGCCTGCACGGTGTGGTCCAACGTCTTCATGATCGGTGGCCTGCGCCCCGACGAGACGTTCCTCGTACACGGCGGGGCCGGCGGCATCGGCACCATGGCGATCCAGCTCGCCCACGCGCTCGGCGCGCGCGTGCTGACCACCGCCGGCACGCCGGAGAAGCTGGCGCTGTGCCGCGAGCTGGGCGCCGACGTGGCGATCGACTACCGCAACGACGACTTCGTCGCCGTCGCGCGGGAGTACGGCGGCGGCGACGTCATCCTCGACAACATGGGCGCGAAGTACCTGTCCCGCAACGTCGACGCGCTCGCCGACTCCGGCCGGCTGGTCATCATCGGGATGCAGGGCGGGACGAAGGCGGAGCTCGACATCAGCGCGCTGCTGCGCAAGCGCGGCGCGGTGATCGCGACCACGCTGCGCTCGCGTCCGGTCGAGGGAAAGAGCGCGATCTGCGCCTCGGTCGTGGAGCACGTGTGGCCGTTGGTCGCCAGTGGGGACGTCAAGCCACTCGTGCACGCCGTGCTCCCCCTGGCCGACGCCGTGGCGGCGCACGAGCTGATGAGCTCCGGCGAGCACTCCGGGAAGATCCTGCTCGCGGTCTGATCCGGGCGTCGGGCGGCCCTGGCTAGGGTGGGGGCATGACCGAGCAGCAGCAGCCCCAGGGCCAGCAGCGCGTCGTGGTGGTCGGGGCCGACGGCCAGCCACTGTCCCTCGCCCACCAGGCCCAGGACGACGACGGCGAGCGCAGCATCACCGATCTGGTGGAGCAGCCGGCCAAGGTCATGCGGATCGGGTCGATGATCCGCCAGCTCCTCGAGGAGGTGAAGGCCGCCCCGCTCGACGAGGCCTCGCGGACGCGCCTGCGGGAGATCCACCACTCCTCGATCAAGGAGCTGGAGGCGGGTCTCGCGCCCGAGCTGGTCGAGGAGCTGGAGCGGATCTCGCTGCCGTTCACCGAGGACCACGTCCCGTCCGAGAGCGAGCTGCGGATCGCGCAGGCGCAGCTGGTCGGCTGGCTGGAGGGCCTCTTCCACGGCATCCAGACGGCGATCTACGCCCAGCAGGCAGCGGCGCGTGCGCAGTTCGAGCAGATCCGCCGAGGTCTGCCGCCGGGCATGAGCGCGCAGCAGCCGCAGGAGGAGCAGCCGCCGACCGAGCCGCAGCCCGGCCAGTCCGGTGGCATGTACCTCTGAGCCACTCACCGCCGCCTGCTGAACCTGACGTCGCCGTTGGGCAGGCGGCTGCTGAGGTAGCCGGGGTCGTGGGCGCGGTGATGGTGGTGCGAGCAGAGCAGCCCGGCGTTGGCGAGGTCGGTCCGGCCGCCGTGGGTCCAGGCCAGCCAATGGTGGGCTTCGCACCACCTGCCGGGGATCGTGCAGCCCTCGGCGCGGCACGTCGTGTCGCGTAGCAGCAGCGCCTTGCGCTGAGCGCGCCCGAAGAGCCGTTGTCCACGGCCCAGATCGAGCACCTCGGATCGGGCGCCCAGCACCGCGGGGATGATGGTGCCGGTGCAGGCCAGGCGCCTGATCTCGCCCGCGCTGAGCCGGTCGCCGTCGAGAAGGCTCCCGACACCCAGGTCGTGCTGGAGCTGCTCCAGGCCGATCGTCACGATGACGGTGGTGGCGTCTCCGCCGTGGACCGGCAGGCGGCTGGGATCCATCGTCTCCAGGAGCTGGCAGAACGCCTGGCCGAGGCGGCGGGGGTAGGAGCCGGTGAACGCATCGGTCGGCTCGACACGCGCTCCACCGACCCGCGGGTTGGTGTAGGCCTGCAGGTAGGTCTCCAGCCGGTGTGCCGCTGCGTCCGGGATGACGCCGGCCAGCCGGGTGGTGCCGTCGCCGAGGCGCTTGAGAGAGAGCTTGGTCCTGGCTCGGGCATGAGCCTCCTGCGCGGCGAGCCGCCGGGCTTCCTCGGCCTCGGCGATGCCGGGGGCTGCCACGTCGAGGATGCGGCGGCCGGCGATCCGCAACTGATGCGGGGTCAGGTGCTCGGCCTCGGCGACGAGGGTCTTCTCCGCCAACTGCCGGATCGCCGGATCGAGGTCGTCGGGCAGGTCGTCCAGAGCCGTGGCGATGACCCGGGCCTGGGCGAGGTTCACGTGGCCGTCGCGCAGCGCCCTGCGCAGGACGTCGTCCTCCCTGTCGAGGGCGACGGCAAGCTGCTGCTCGCCCCTGGGTGCCGGGAGGTCCTGGCGGGTCTCGGCCGCCAGCCAGGCCGCGACGTCACGGGCACCGACGGCGTCGTCGACGTCACCCGAGGCGACGAGGAACCGCATCCGCAGCTCGGCGAGACGGGCGTCGACCTTCGCCAACCGGCGCAGAGCATCGGCCTTCTCGTCGGTGGCCAGGAAGATCGGGTCGGACTCGGCGACCGCGTCGAGGGCCTCCTCCAGAACCTCGACGCACGCCAGCAGCACGGGGGTGTTGGGTGCGAACGCGATCGTCATGGCGGGTCCCGAGAGAGTGCTTCATCCAGTACCAGGCACGCTAGTGGGACCCACCGACAGTCCGTTTCCCGGTTCGAACGACCCGCGTGGTGCCGTCAGTGCCGTCGGCGCGCGAGCCGTCCGACGACGAGCAACCCCAGCAGCCCGGCGAGCGCCAACGCGAGGCCCGGCGCGGCGGCCCGCAGCAGCGGGCGCGGCCGCTCGGAGCCGACCTGGGTGTAGGTGATCTCCCGCGCCGGCTCGGTCGCGGTCACGGGCGTGCCCTCGCTGCCCGTCAGCCGGACGATCTCCGCCTGCAGCGCCGGGGTCAACGACTGCGCCCCGCGCAGACCCCGCGCCTGCCAGGCGTCACCGGCCGGCACGACCAGGAACAGGTACGGCTTCCCGGTCGCGAGCTGGTTGGCCTGGCACTCCCCGGCACCGGTACGGACCCGCACGTCGGCCACCGGGACGTCGCCACGGTAGAGCCGGTCGACGGTGACCGTCTGCACGAACCCGCCGGTCACCGGCGTGCTGCCGGTCACCGTGCCGGAGAACACGACGGGAGCGCGGGCGGCAGCGACGGCCATGGGCTGCGGCACGCAGGCGGCGTACGCCGGCGTGGTGGCCGCCCCGGCGACGACCAGGGCAGGGACGAGCAGCACGGGCAGCACGGGCAGCACGAGCACAGCGAGCAGACGACGCATCACGCCCCCATCAGAGCAGACCGCACCCAGCCGCTCACAGCCCGAGCACCTCGGCCAGCACCCGCGCGACGCCGTCGTCGTCGTGTCCGGGCGCCACGTGACTGGCACACGCCAGGACGGCGGGGTGCGCGTCGGCCATGGCGTACGACAGGCCGGCCCAGGTCAGCATCGGCAGGTCGTTCGGCATGTCGCCGAACGCCACGACGTGCTCGGGAGCAGCGCCGAGCCGCTCGGCGATGAGCGCCAGCGTCGAGGCCTTGGTGACCTCCAGCGCGCTGATCTCGAGCAGCGGGAAGGAGGAGTGGGTGACGTTGACGCGGTCGCCGACGACGGTCACGGCGGCGTCGACGAACGCGTCGGCGGCCAGCCCGCCGCCGCGCACGAGCAGCTTGAGGACCGGCCCGGACAGCAGCTCCTCGAGCGGCGCCACCCGCTGCGCGGCGAAGCCGCGGTCGTCGTCGGCCCGGTGGCCGGGGTAGCCGGGCTCCATCGCCCAGCCCTCGAGGGTCTCGATCGCGAAGCCCACCCCCGGGATCGTGGCGCGCAGCTCGCGCGCGACGTCGAGGGCCACCGCGGGGTCGATCGGCCGCTCCAGCCAGGGCTCGTGCCGCGCGACGTCCCACACAAGCGCGCCGTTGGAGACGATGGCCAGACCGTGGCTGCCGACGTACTCGAAGACCTCCTCGGTCCACCGCAGCGGACGGCCGGTCACGAAGACGACGGGGATGCCGCGGCGGTCGAGCTCGGCGAGCACCTCCACGCTGTACGGCGACACCGAGCCGTCCGAGCGAACGAGGGTCCCGTCCAGGTCGGTCGCGACCAGCTGCGGCGCTGCGTTTCCCACACGCCGAAGTCTGGACCAGTTGCGCGACTCCCGCCCATTCCCGGGGGTGGATGCCCCTACCATGGGCGCCCACCTCTCCTCCAGGACTGCCCATGGTCGACACCCCGACGTCCTCGCCGGACGCCATCCGTGGCCTCGATCTGCTGCTGCGCGCCGTCCAGGAGCTGGCGATGGCGCACACGCTGGACGAGGTCGTCGCGATCACCCGTACGGCGGCCCGGCGGCTGACCGACGCGGACGGCGCGACGTTCGTGCTGCGCGACGGCGACCAGTGCTACTACGTCGACGAGGACGCGATCGGCCCCCTGTGGCGCGGTCAGCGGTTTCCGCTGGAGACCTCCCTCAGCGGCTGGTCGATCCGCCACAAGGAGACCGTGGTCATCCCCGACGTGTACGCCGACGACCGGGTCCCGCACGAGCTCTACCGTCCGACGTTCGTCAACAGCCTGGCGCTGGTCCCGATCCGCTCGATCGACCCGATCGGCGCGATCGGGAGCTACTGGGCCGACCACCACGAGGCGACGCCGGAGGAGATGCGCCTGCTCCAGGCGCTGGCCGACTCCGCCTCAGTGGCCATGGCGCACGTCGGGATCCGCGAGGAGCTGAGCCAGCGCGTCCACGTCGAGAGCGAGCTCAGCAGGCTGTCGTCGACCGACGATCTCACCGGGCTGCTGAACCGGCGCGGGTTCTGGGAGCGGGCGGCCGCGCTGCTGGACCGGGTGCGCGACACGGGCAGCACCGCCGTGATCGCCTACCTCGACATGGACGGCCTCAAGGCGCTCAACGACACCCACGGCCACGCCGTCGGCGACGCCTCGATCCAGGCGGTAGCCCGGGCGCTGACCGACATCGCCGGCGAGCACGACATCGTGGCGCGGCTCGGCGGCGACGAGTTCGCCGCGCTCTTCGTCGACCGCGGGCCGGGGATCGAACGGCTGCGTCAGGTCATGCTCAGCCGGCTCGCGCAGACCCAGGGCGTCTCGGCCAGCATCGGTCTGTGCGAGGTCGAGCCGTACGACGACCTCAGCGTCGACGCGCTGTTGGCCCGCGCCGACGCGCTGATGTACGCCGAGAAGCAACGCCGCAAGGCCGTCAGTCCTCCCGCGCCGCAGCGGCCCCAGGCCTCGCGATGGGCGGATCGTCCCAGCTGGTGGTGAGGGGATCGGCTCGCTGAGCCGCGCCGCGCGTTACCGGCGCGCGACCGTGTGCGATGGATCCTTGGGGCCATGCCAGGAGTCGACGGGCAACGGGCGGTAGCTACGTCCGAGGAGGAGCTGAGGGATCGGCTGTCGGCGCTCGAGACACCGGCCTTCGAAGCGGCCACGAGGACGCTCGTCCACGACCCGGGCTTCGACGGTCCTGGTCCGGCGGCCGTAAGTGGGATCGCTCCGTCGACGTCACCTAGGCTTCGGCGACCACCTCATAGGATCGCCGACCGCACTCAACCCTTGTTCGAACTACGACGTTCAGATGGAACGGAACTTGCGAGCGCCGCGGTTTAGATCCGCGACTGAACGTGTGACACGAGTGGCAAGCCATCGCACAAGTTGCCACGTCACCTCGACAGCGACCCCGCTATCCCGTTGCCGGTAGAGTCGTGTTCTTATGATCCGCCGGTCCGATTTGCACACATCCGTGCCCTGCGCATCCATAGATGCGACCTACCCTCTCGCATCACCCCGCAACGATCGTGCGCGTGCTGAGTTAGCCTCATAGCGCCATTCAGGCCGAAGCCCACTCCACCATCGGCGCCCCTCATCGTCCAACCAGATGTGCTCAGCATCCGATCCCATCGGCTCGCCGAAATCCCCCTCCAAGATGTCGGAGACGACCGCATCAAGTGGAACGTCCAATTCGATGACACGTCGTAGGCCGACGATCCCATCGACATAGGAGGAGCGATAAACGATACAGAGAACGTCTTCGCCTTCGATCCAAGACGCGACCGGCTCGACCTGGGCTCGATGTCCAACGAGGCCGGACAAGACCGCCGCGAGCACCGAGCCAGCCGGCGTCTCATCCGTCGAAGAATTCCCGTTCATGAACCATGATCCTACTCGGAAACCGGGTGCCCGCGCATCCAATACGGGCAAACGTGGCCGCTTGGGGTTTCACAGTACGCCGTGACCAGTTCACCACGATTCTTCCCCCGCCCATGCCAGTTGACCACAATTATGACGCGCTGCAATTCACCGGTTCCAACCCAACCGCCCCCCGACTGGCGAACCATGTGCTCCGCGACGTAAGAATACGCCTTGTACCCCTTTTTCGTCCTCACAAAGTAGTCGCGTTCAGCTCTCTTGATGAAGTACGGCAATCCTTCTTCCACGTCCATCTTGTGCTTCGTCGAAATCTTGTTAGCGATCTTGTTCTTGATAAAGACACGATGCCCGTACCGGTTTTTCACCCAACGTCCGCAATCGGGCCCGAGATTGAGCACGCACACCTTTCCATCCAGATCCAGGCTGTTTAGCGGGTCGTTAGGATAGATGTAGTCGTTGGAATTTCCGCCCTCGATCGGGTCGATCGAGAGGAATCGGCCCAGGGCGGGGAGGTAGACGCGGGCGCCCATCTCGATGGCGGCGAGGTTGCCGAGGTGCTCGTAGGGACGCTGGTGTTGACCGAGCCAGCCGTTGTCGAGGTTGCCGGTGTTGGTGTCGGCAGCCGCGTCGTTGGCGGTGTTGGTTCCGATGGCGCCTGTGTTGGGGTCGAGTGGTTGGCCGAACGGGTCGTAGACCTTGACCGCTCCGTCAAGGACACCGTCGGCACCGGTGGTGGCGACGATGTCGCCGTGGATGTTGGGGTAGGCCCAGGTCTGCTTCGGCGCCTCCGATCCGCCAACGGTGCGGGTCAGCACCACGCCGCCGGGCAGAGAGAGGGTGTGCTCGACGACGTTGCCGGCTGCATCGAGCGTGTAGTCGGCCGTGTCGCCGGGTCCGCTGTAGCCGTACTTGAGCTGAGCAGGCTCACCGGACTGACCGCTCGTCGTGCGTACGACGATCCGGTCGGTCGCGTCACGCGAGTACCCGACCTGGACACCGCTCCCAGACGTCGGCGTCGTGCTGGTGCTCGCGTGCCGGTTCGCGCCGTCGTAGACCAGTGTCTGACCGCCGGCCACAGTGTCGGAGAGACCTGTGGTGTTGCCGCGGGTGTCGTAGGCCGTCGTCAGCGTCGACGCGGCGACGCCACCCTGGCTGGTCGTCGCCTTGAGCAGCCGGTCGGCGGTGTCGTAGCAGGACTCGATCGTGGTGGTGACACCGTTGAAGGTGTCGGTGCTCCTGGTGCGGTTGCCGGTCTTGCCGGCGTACGCGGCCACGCCGGCCACACCGGTGCATGAAGCACCCGACGCGCCGAAGCCGTAGGAGAGCGAGTGGCTCGCCAGGGCGCCGTCGACCCGGCGCCCGACGGTGGCGTTGATCAGGCGTCCGACCATGTCGTAGCCGTAGGTCGACTCACCGTGGGTGACCCCGTCGAGGGTCAGGGTGTTGGTCCGGATCCGTCCCGACCGGGAGCGAGTGACCGCATCGACCAACGCAGCGCCGCCCGCGAGCGCCCACTCCAGTTGGGTGGTGGCGCCGGTGTGGTCGCGACCGATGGCGGCCAGGCTGGTGCCGTTGCCCGCGCTGTCCGTGCCGGCGGGATAGGCGATGGAGCTGAGCTCCTTGCCCGGAGCACCGTAGGTGAGCGATGCGATGGGCTTGTTGTCGAGCTTGTGCGTCAGCAGACGGCCCGCCCCGTCGTAGGTGAACTGCTGGCTGACCGTCGCGCTGGTCGAGCCTGCCGGAGGCGCCGTGGTGGTGCTGACCACCTGACCCAACTGGTTGTAGGCGGTGGTGGTCACCAAACCATGCACGTCGGTGTAGCTCACGGTGCGGCCGAGCAGGTCGACCACGGTGGTGATGGTGCCGGCGGGGTCGGTCACCGCGACCTTGAGCGGGTTGCCACCGACCGCGGGGTTGTAGGTGACGGTCCGTTCGATGGTGCCGTCGTTCTTGCGGTAGGTGGTGCTGGTGGCACGCCCACGGGTGTCGTAGGCGGTGCAGGTCCAGCCGCTCGGCGCGGCGGTCGTGCCGGACCGGGTGCCGACGACGCGTCCCATGACGTCGTAGACCCACTGGGTGCGCTGACTGCTGCCGTCGGCCGCAACCGGTCCGGTGACCGTCGAGGGCCGACCGGCCTGGTTCGCCGCCACGCCGGCGCACGGGTTGGCCGGTGGTGCCTCGCCGGCGGCGTAGTAGCCGTAGGTCCACTCGCCGCCGCCGGGCAGCTTGCGCGTCAGCCGACGACGGTGGTCGTCGTAGGTGAAGCTCGTGGTCAGGAACTCGGGGCCGTTGGTGTTGTTCAGCGAGTAGGTGGTGGTGAGCAGGCCGAGCCACGGGCGGTCGCCGTACGCGCTGGTGGTCGTCGCGGTCGGGGTGGTGCCGCCGCTGTCCTGCACGACCGTGCTCGTGGGGAGGTTGTAACCGGGGTTGAGCCGGCTGGCAGGGACGAGGACCGGCGTCGTCTGGCCGGGATAGGTCCACTTGAGGTTGAACGCGCTCGCACCGGCTGTGTTGGCCCACTCGATCCGGATTGGCACCCAAGCACCCGGGTCACCGTCGTGCGTGAAGGACAGCAGGTGCGGGTCGGTCTCGCCGCGCACCTTGCCCGCACCCCAGAGGTCGTAGCTCTGGGTGCCGACGGTGAGACGTGCCATGTCGTCGACCGCAAGCCGCAGCGTGTACAGCCCCGTCGCGGGCAGCTGCACGTACCCGGTGGCACGTGCGGACCACGGAGCCGCCGGTACGCCGGCCGCGGGTGAGCCGGCGTAAGAGGCGTTCAGCCCGCCGGTGAAGCCGAGCGCCTTCGCGGCCGGGGTTCCGCCGAGGCGGTCGTTGCCGTAGTAGTCCAGGTGGAGACCCGAGAGACCGTTGTCATAAGCCGTGGTGGTCTGCGGAACGCTGGCAGGAGCAGCGCAGCCAGGGGTCCCCGACGCGACGATCTTGCCGGCGCCGTCGATGCACTCCTTCGCTGCCGGCCCGTTCGATTGGATCGGGCGGTCCAAGGCGTCGTAGACGGTTCCCGTGCGCCGGCCGGCGGCATCGGTGACGGTGAGCGGTTGATCCTTCGGGGTCCAGGTCGCCTCGGTCGAGACGCCGGTGCGGTCGGTCTCCTTGGTGGCCTGCCATAGGTTGTTGAAGCTGACGGTCCGCTCGGCGGCTCCGTAGGCGCTCGTGCCGCTCGTGCCGGCGCTGCCACCGAATCGGCGCACCGTGGTGGTGCCGTCCGTGGTGGAACTCGCCGGCTGGACGTAGGCGATGGCGCTGCCCGAACGGGGGGTGATGGTCAGGCCGGTCGGGCTCGGCAGCACGACCTTCGTGGCCTTGCCCTGCCAGCCGGAGCCGGAGTAGGTGATCTCGGTGTCCACGACCGTCGGGTCGAGGGCTCCGGCAGCCGATCCGGCTGCGAGGGCGTCGTTCGCCAGCGGGTCGACCACCCGCGCGATGCGCCCGTCGCCGTCGTAGGCGAAGTCGGTCACCTCGACCATGGAGGCAGCCAACGAGCCCGTCGACGTCTTCTTGTAGTAGTCGGCGATCCGTGCGAGCCGGCCCTGGTCGTCGTACCAGAGCAGGCTGACGGTGTCGTCCGGATAGCTGATGCGGCACAGCATCCCGGGCGGCGGCGCCTGTGCCGTGCCGTCAGGGCGAACGGCGCCTTCGTAGCAGGGCTCATCCCCGGCGCGACCGTAGGACAGCCGCAGCTTGCGGGTCGGGTCGGACGCGTCGGTGATGGCGGTCAACCGGCCGGGGTTGCCCGTGTAGCTGTAGGTCGGCGCCAGGCTGGGCGCGCCCGCCACGTCGGCGTCACCACCGGGAACATAGGAGTCGAGCGCGCCGTCGGCGCGGAAGGCCGTGCGCGATCCGTCCTCACTCAGGACCGTCACCGTGCCGGCCTCGGGAGTGCCGGCCGCACCCAGCACCAGCGTGTCGTAGACGCCGGCCTCGGGCTCCCAGACGCCGGATTCCTTTTTGCTGAAGACGACCTGGTCTCCGCTGACGTCGGTCAGCGTCACCGAGTTGTCCGCGACCTTGGCGTTGACGTACGGCGCCTCGCCGTCGATGTCGATACCCAGCGTCCAGCCCACGGGCAGCGGGGCCGGCGCCGTGGCGGTGAGCCAGTCCGGCGGCACGACCAGGTAGGGAGCCGTCTGCCCGTTGGGCAGCACGATGTCGGTCCCGTCGACCCGCCGGATCAGCAACGTCGCGTAGGAAGCACCGCTGACCTCGGTCAGAGTGGCATCCACCTCGACCGCGGTCCCCGGGGTCAACGCGACCGGCGTCGTCGACCAGTGGGTTCCGATGCCGGCGGCGGCCAGCTTCGAGGTGCCGTCGACCTCGAGGCTGAAGGCGTCGTCGTGGCGAGCACCGAAGACGAAGTCGCCGCCCGCAATGCTGTCGGGCAACTTCAGGAAGCCCTGCCAGTTGACCTCGAACCCGTCGGCCGGCAGCGCCGCGGGATAGGGCGAGGCATTGCCCCAGTCGACGTTGATCGACGGCTCGATCCGCGACAGCACCGCCCCGCCCGCGACCCCGCCGGCCGGCTTGGGTCGGTAGGTCGCGCGCAGACCGTGGGTGACATGGGACCGCTGTGAGTTGTACACGAACGACAGACCGACGTCGCCGCCCGCGGTGGAGAACGCCGGTGAGCCAGTGCCGACGATCGCGTTGCCGGAGGTGAGGTTGACCGTCACCGGCCCGACCGACTCCGCCGGCGAAGCGCCCGGGTCTCCGGTCCGGAGGTCGACATCGAGGGTCTTCGCCGCGGCGGCCGGACCGTAGTCCGTGCCGTCATAGCTGCGGACGGTCCACGTGTACTTCATGCCATCGCTCAGCACACCTGTGGGGACCGACCACGACGGCGCCGACTGGAGACCGGAGTCGACCACCACGCCGGTGAGACCGTCGGTACCGGTCGCGACCGTGAACCGGTACCGGATCGGACGAGCCTCGGGGTCGGTGGCCGCTGCTACGGACAGGGTCGGCGTGAGCGTCGCGACCTTCCCCGAAGGCTCCAGGTTGGTCGGCGTGGACGGCGGCCGGTTGGTCGTGAAGGCCGGCGGGGTCACCCAGGTCACCGCCTTGGTGTCCGCCGGATACCCACATTGGGGATCGGTGACATACCACAGGCAGTAGTCGGTTACATGGACACGCAACCCGTACTGCTTGCCGGGTTCGAGCATCCCTGCCGGGACGGTGGCCGAGCTGGAGGGGATCCAGCCCGAGATCCACGCCACGTCCTGGTCGGGGTTGGCCACCGACCCCACCGTGTACTGGTAGAGGATCTCGTCACCCTCGGCGTCGCTAGCAGTGGCGTTGATCGTCGGAGTCACCGAGCGAGCCGTGTTGCCCGAGTCGGTAACCACGATCGACGCCGACGAGATCGTCGGTGGGGTGTTGACGTCGAAGTACATCGCGTGCCGCATGTACTTGTAGGTGTACTCGGCCTCGGCCGAGCCGATGTACGCCAGGACCAAGCCACCGACCCGAGCGTCGATGTGCGCCCGGAACCTGGAGTACAGCTGCCCCAGCAGGTGCGTGTCACCGCCGGCCAACTGTGCCTCGGCCCAGAGTTCGGAGCCGACGGCGTCGTACGCCACGCCGGTGCTCTGCCGGATCCTGACCGGCTGCAGGGTGACGGCACCGTCCAGGAACACCGTGTGCACCCACGCGTTGGTGATCTGACGCCCGAAGAGCTGCTCGTAGGGATAGGCGATACGGGTTCGCCAGATGCCCGTCGTCGTCCGGGTGTTGCCGATCCGGATGTTCGGGTCGACGGCCACCACGCCTTGGGTCGACAGCGATCGGTAGCCGCTCGGCCCGTAGGAGACCGTCGGGTCCACCATCACGGGGTAGACCCGCGCGGGGTCCTCCAGCCAGGCACCGTCGACGACGAGCCGCAGCGTCCACCGCGACGGCTGGTTCGCGCGCGCCTCCCGGGCGCCCGAGACGTGCTCGACCTCCCAGTGGCCGTTGACGTCCGCCGCCGCGCGCTCGTCGGTCCCCGAGGAGTCCCACACGTACGGGATGGGGATCGTGATGGCCGTCGTGCCATCGCCGTCCCGAAGCAGGACGTCACCGTCGACCAGCTTCGGGGAAAGGCCCTGAGGCAGGCTGAGACCGAACTCCCACACGCCATCGGAAGCCGCGGCGGGATCCTCGACGACGAGCGTCTCCTTGACCGAGCCGGCCGTCACCTCGTAGACCGCATCGACACCCGGCTCGATGTCCGGATAGGTGACCTTCGAGCCGGTGACCTCGGCGCGAGACTCACCAGCGCCCGCGAGACCGAACCGCACTCGCTCGGCACGTCGCGACGACGCGTCGTCGCCGGCTGCCGCCACCGACAGCACAACGTCGTCGGCGCCGCCCGTCACCGAGGCGAACACCGGGTCGAGCGGGTGCGCAGCAACGCCGAACCCGCCAGCAGCCGCGCGGCCTCCCAGGCCGGAGGCAGCGGAGTCCGCCAGCTCGTCGAGGTCCACGACCTCGGTGCTCGCGCGGACGAAGCCGTCGACGGTGCCGGACCGCACCGAGCCCTCCTCGGCCTTGGCCGCCGAACGGCCGGCGTCGCGCGCCAGCCCCCGCAGCTCGGCGTCGACAGCCGCCGCGGCTCGCTTCGGGTCCCGCGCAGAGGCGGCGGCGATCGCCAACGGCTCCGGCGTGGCCCGACCGACCTGCACACCGCCGGGGCCCTCGAGGATCTCACCGAACTCGCTTCGCTCTACGACCCGGACCGCCTCCGGGTCGAAGTCCGCCATCAGCTCCTGCCCGGAGACCGGCTCGGAAGCAGCCGCCGGCTCGACGCCGGTCACGGAGTTCGACTCCGCACCGGCGGGTCCCCAGGCGCCAGCGGTGTCCTGCTTCCTCGGCTTCGCCGAGTCCAGCAGCGGCAGCTCCGCGGCGCTGACCGGTCCCGTCGGCGGGACGGCCTGGGCGACCGGTGCCAGCGACATCGCCTGGAGACCGGAGTAGAGAAGGGACGCGGAAGCGAGTGCGGCAACGAGCCGCACCGTCCGCCGACGGTCTGACATCACCGATGTCTCCTCGAGAGAGCTGTGGGGGAGGGGAATCGGTGTGACCGTAGAGGCTTACGTGGGATGCCAGAGTGAAGACAGGTAAAGACAGGACCAAGGTCCTTGGGAACTCCCTCGTCCGGTCAGGCGGCAGGCAGCGGCCGGGCCAGCACCAGCTCCCCGTCCTCGTTCGGCCCGCGCAGCTGGGTGAAGCCACACTTCGCGAGCACCCGAAGCGAGGCGGCGTTCTCCGGCGCCACCGACGCACGCACGCGTACGCCGGCCGCGTCGGTGTGCCGCAGCAGCGCCCGCAACGCCTCGGTGGCGAAGCCCCAGCCCCACGCCTCGCGCACCAGGCCGTAGCCGACCTCGACCTCCGGGACGCCGTCGGCGGCCGGCTGGGGCGGGCCGAAGAACCCGACCGACCCGAGCGTCGTCACGCCGCGCACGATCGAGCGCGGCCCCCACGGGTCGTCGTCGTGCCACAGTGAGGCGGCGTCCCGGTCCTCCTCGCGCGGGAAGTCGCGGTGCCAGCCGTCGCGGCGGCCGCCCTCGCGGACCAGACGGACGGTGGCGGCGTCCCACAGCGGCAGCGTCAGCCGCTCGGTGGCGATGCTCGCCGGCAGGCTCATCGGGCGATCATGCGGGGAACCAGTACGACAGCTCCGTCGCCGCCCCGTCGTCGTCCACCGTGCCAGTCACCGCGTCGGCGATCTCCTTGACGTCGTCGGGCGCGTGCCCCATCGCCACGCCGCGGCCGGCCCAGGTGAGCATCTCGATGTCGTTGCGGCCGTCGCCGATGGCGAGCACGTCGCTGGGCTCGAGGCCGAGCTGGTCGACGACGTAGGCCAGGCCCGACGCCTTCGAGACACCCACGGGCGCCAGGTCGAGCCAGGCGGTCCAGCCCACGAAGTACGACGTCCCGGCCAGGCCGAGCTCGCGCCCCAGCTGGACGAAGTCCTCCGCGGTGGAGGACGGATCGCGGATGATCACGCGGGAGACCGGCTGGGCAACGAGCTCCTCGACCGGCGTGACGATCATGTCGCCGGTGAGCTCCCCGGGCGGGAACGGCCCGTTGAGCCGGTAGCCGACGCCCCGCTCCTCGACGGCGACGAGCGCGGACGGATGGCGCTCGAGGATCGCTGCGACCGCCTCACGGGCGTCGAAGGTCTCCTCGTGCACCACGTCCACGGGCGGGTAGCGCAGGATCACGGTCCCGTTCGACGCGACGATCCACAGCCGCTCGTCGCCGTCGCGGGGCAGGCCCAGCGCGTCGGCGATGATCGTCATGCCGTGCGGGGAGCGGCCCGACGCGAGCACGACGTGGGCCCCGGCGTCGTACGCTCGATTGACCGCGGCGTGGACGGCGGCCGGGAGCTCCTCCTCGGCCGCACCGGTCCCGTCGACCCACTTCAGCAGCGTGCCGTCGATGTCGAGCGCGACGACCTTGGGCTGCCAGTCGGGCTCCGGTCTCCTCAGCGCTGTCATCAGCGGACGACCGGCTCCAGCACCTCACGGCCGAGCCACTTCTGGAGCGCCTTCGGCACCCGCACCGAGCCGTCCGGCTGCTGGTGGGTCTCGAGGATCGCGACGATCGCCCGGGTGATCGCGGTCAGCGTGCCGTTGAGGGTGGCCAGCGGAGCGGTACCGCCCTCGAAGCGACCGCGGATGTCGAGCCGGCGCGCCTGGAAGTCCAGGCAGTTCGAGGTCGACGTGAGCTCGCGGTACTTGCCCTGCGTCGGGATCCAGGCCTCGCAGTCGAACTTGCGCATGGCCGAGTTGCCGAGGTCGCCGGCCGCGACGTCGATGACGCGGTAGGCCAGCTCGAGCTTGTCGAGGAACGCCTTCTCCCAGCCCAGCAGCCGCTCGTGCTCGGCGTAGGACTCCTCGAGCGTGGTGTAGACGAACATCTCCACCTTCTCGAACTGGTGGACCCGGATGATGCCCTTGGTGTCCTTGCCGGCCGAGCCGGCCTCCTTGCGGAAGCACGACGAGAACGCGGCGTACCGCAGCGGCAGCGACGCGGGGTCAAGGATCTCGTCGGAGTGGTACGCCGCCATCGGCACCTCCGAGGTGCCCACGAGGTAGAGGTCCTCGCCCTCGATGCGGTAGACGTTCTCCTCCGCCTGCTCCAGGAAGCCGGTGCCGTCCATCGCCTCCGGGCGGACCAGCGCCGGGGCGATGACCTGCGTGAAGCCGGCGTCGCGGGCCTGCTCCATGGCGAGGTTGATCAGCGCAAACTCCAGCTCGGCGCCGACGCCGGTGAGGTAGTAGAACCGCGAGCCGGACACCTTCGCGCCACGCTCGAGGTCGATGGCGCCGAGCAGCCGGCCCAGCTCGACGTGGTCGCGCGGCTCGAACCCCTCGGCCGCGAAGTCACGGGGCGTGCCGACGTGCTCGAGCACCACGAAGTCGTCCTCGCCGCCGGCCGGCGTCTCCTCGGCGGTGACGTTGTGGATGCTCTTCAGCACCGCGACCCACGCCTCCTCGGCCTGCCGCTGCGCCGCCTCGAGCTCCTTGACCTCGGCCGAGAGCTGCTTGGTGCGGGCGAGCAGGTCCGGCTTCTCTTCGGGGCTGGCCTTTGGGATGAGCGCGGACACCTGCTTCTGCTCGGCGCGCTTGGCCTCGAACTCCACGATCGCGGCGCGCCGCGCGGCGTCGGCCTCCAGCGCCCGGTCGACGACCGCGGCACTGAGCCCGCGCTTCTCCTGGGAGGCGCGGACGCGGTCGGGGTCGTCTCGGAGGATGCGGGGGTCGATCACACGGTGAGCCTATCGGCCGGGCCGTCCGTCCGGCAGGAGCGTGGCTTCCGCCTCCCGCATACTGTTCTCCCGTGCTGACCCGCCCCCGCCTCCAGCTGATTTCGGCCGCGGCCGCGTGCGTCGTCGCCGCCGCCCTGCTGGCCGTCATGGTCGAGACCGAGTGGGGTCCGCTGATCCGGCTCGACGAGCGCTTCGGCCACGCAGTGCTCGGCCCGGGATCGGGGTTCTGGCACGGGTTCGGGCTCTTCGTGGAGGACGCCTTCGCGACCATCCCGATGCTCACCTACACGCTCGTCCTGGCGGCCCTGCTCTACTGGAAGAACCACCGGCGCGCCGCCGTCTACTTCGTGCTCGTCCAGCTGATCGCGACGGTCACCTCGCCGGCGCTGAAGAACCTCGTCTCCCGCGACCGGCCGCTGTGGCAGGACGTCGTCGACACCTACACCGGCCTGTCCTACCCCAGCGGCCACGCGCTGCACGCCGCGGCGTTCGCCGGCGGCTGCATCGTCCTGCTCCAGATGTTCGTGCGGCGTCCCGGCCTGCGGCGTACGGCGGCCATGGGCTGTGTCGTCCTGGCCGGCGTGATCGGCTGGGACCGCTTCCTGCTGGGCCGCCACCATCTCTCCGACGTCCTGGGCGGTCTGCTCCTCGGCGTCGCGATCGTGCTGCTGGTGCTGCTGGCCTACTCCCCGCTGCCGCGCAGCCACGCGCTCAAGGCACCGCCGCTCCCCGAGGTCTTCGCCCAGCGTGGGCGGTGCGCCGTCGTGCTCAACCCGATCAAGGTCGAGAGCGTCGGCCAGTTCCAGTCGATCGTCAACGCGATGGCGGTCGAGGCGGGCTGGAACGAGCCGCGCTGGTACTTCACGACGCCTCAGGACTCCGGCACCGGCCAGGCCGAGCAGGCGGCCCTCGAGGGCGCCGAGCTGGTCATCGTCTGCGGCGGTGACGGCACGGTGCGCGAGGTCTGCGCCGAGCTCGCCGGCACCGGCATCCCGGTCGGGATCGTCCCGGCCGGCACCGGCAACCTGCTCGCCCGCAACCTGGCGATCCCGCTGTACCTGCGCGCCGCGATCGACGTCGCGCTCACCGGGCAGGACCGGGCCATCGACATGGTCGCCGTCGAGGGTGACGGCATCGAGCCGTCGCACTTCCTGGTCATGGCGGGCATGGGCTTCGACGCCGCGATCATGGAGGGCGTCAACGAGGACATCAAGAAGCGGATCGGCTGGGTGGCCTACGTCCTGTCGGCACTCAAGGCGCTGATGTTCCCGGCCATCAAGGTGGAGGTCGCCGTCGACGGCGGTGAGTTCACCAAGCACCGCGCGCGCACCGTCGTCGTCGGCAATGTCGGGTCGCTGCAGGGCGGCATGCCGCTGCTGCCGGACGCTGAGATCGACGACGGCCTCCTCGACGTCGTCCTGCTGCACCCGCAGCGCTTCGTCTCCTGGCTCCCGCTCGCCTTCCGGGTGCTCACCAAGCGGTCCCGGACCGACGAGCTGGTCAACCGGATGCGCGGCCACTCCGTCGTGATCCGGGCGGACCGCGAGACCCCGCGCCAGCTCGACGGCGACACGATCGGCCCGGGCAAGGAGCTGCGGATGACCAACGTGCACGGCCGGCTGCTGGTCCGCGTCGCCCGCTGAGTTGATCGCATTGGTGCTATGGACGACATAGCACCAATGCGATAGCTTCCTCTCATGCGACCGGACACCGAGGACGAGGAGTTCTACGTCGCCCTCGCCGGTCAGGTGACCGAGCAGCGGCTCGCCCGCCGCCTGTCCCAGCGCGAGCTCGCCGCGCTGTGCGGCACCACCCAGTCCGCCATCGCGCGGCTGGAGTCGGGCAGCCGGCCACCGCGGCTCGACACTCTGCTGCGGGTCGCCGCGGCCCTCGACTGCGCGCTCGAGGTCCGGTTTCGTCCGCGCACCCAGCCACCCGGTCGGGCAGCCGACCGCCGCACCCAGGAGGGGTCATGAGCACCTACGTCGACGCGGAGGACCTGGAGTCCACCCGGAGCGAGCGACTGCTGGCGGTCGTCCTGACGGCCTTCCTCCTGGTCGGCTCGGTCTGGTTCTACGTCAAGGTCGCCGACTGGGTCCGCGACGACGACCGCGGCCGGCCGACCACGGCCCAGCAGCAGGTCCTCGACGACCGGGACCGGGCCTGGGAGGAGCGCGAGCGGACCGAGGGCGACCTGGAGCTCGCGCGGACCCGGCTCGACGTGGCCCGCAGCGACTACGAGGTCGCCGCCGAGACCGGCGCGGACCTCACCGAGGCGGAGGCCGCCTACCGCTCGGCGCAGAGCGAGTACGACGCCGCCGCGGCCGCCGCGACCCAGGCGCGGGCCGACGCCGCCGAGGCGGACCGGCGCGCCAAGGCGGTCGAGGACGCGGTCTGGGGCAGCGACCCGCCCGAGGGCGGCTCCGAGTGGCTCATCGCCGGCATCCGGTTCCTGTTCGTCGCCGGCTGGGTCGTGGCGTCGTACCTCCTCATCGGGCGGCTGCGCCGCCGCCAGCCGCGCTACCTGCCGCTCGGGTTCGGCGTCGTGGCGACCGGTGCCGTGCTGGCGCTGGTCTTCGCGACCGACTACGTCACCGACTACGTCGACCCGCTCGACCTGGGACCGATCGTGCTCTCGCTGGTCGGCGTCGCCGCCACTCTTGCGGCGTTCGCGGTGCTGCAGCGCTACCTCGCTCGCCGCCTCCCCGGCCGCCGGGTCCGCCGGGGCGAGTGCCCCTACTGCGGCTACCCCGTGCGCGGGACCGGCGCGGACACCGGGCCGCACTGCGAGGGCTGCGGGCGCGAGGTGGTCGGCGCGTGCACGACGTGCGGCAGCGGCCGCCGGGTCGGCTCCAGCCACTGCGTCACCTGCGGCGCCGCCTGAGCGGCGCCGGTGCGGCTCAGCCGCGCGGCGCGCGCTGGGACGCCGGGCGGGCGGCGGCGATCGCCTCGTCCTCCTCGGGGGAGGTCTGGGACTCGCACGCCCACGCCCGCACGCTCTTGGCGTAGGACCGGGCCTCGGAGCGGCCGTGGATGCTGGTGAGCACCACCCCGTCGCCACCGTCGTCGAGCAGCGCCAGCGACCACGACAGCGCCCCGCCCATGTCGCCGAACGCGTCGTAGCGCACGACCGCGAGGTGACGCAGCGCGTCCCTGCTCTCCGCCGTCAGGGCCGCCACCTCCTGGCGCAGCCCCAGCACGTCGGCACGCACCTCGTCGGGTACGCCGGCCGGCGACCGATCGACGGACGCGTGGCGGTCGCGGTAGGCGATGCCGGCCAGCACGAGGGCACCGACGGCGATCAGCAGGCTGAGAAGCGACAGGACCAGCATGGGCCCGACCCTAGACTGCGGGCGTGACCTCTCCCGTGAAGCGGATCGCCTACCAGGGCGAGCCGGGCGCCAACTCCCACCAGGTGTGCGTCCAGCACTACCCCGACTGGGAAGCCGTGCCCTGCGCGTCGTTCGAGGACGTTTTCGCAGCGGTCGAGGGCGGTGACGGGATTGCGCCGAGCGCTGACCTCGCGATGATCCCGATCGACAACTCCATCGCCGGCCGGGTCGCCGACATCCACCACTTCCTGCCCGCGTCGAACCTCCACATCGTCGCCGAGCACTTCCTGCGGATCCGGTTCCACCTGATGGGCCTCCCCGGCACCCGGATCGACGAAGTCCGCAGCGTCCACAGCCACGTGCACGCGCTCGGCCAGTGCCGCAAACTGATCCGGACCCACGGCTTCCAGCCGGTCATCTCCGGCGACACCGCGGGGGCGGCTCGCGAGGTGGTCGAGGCGGGCGACCCGACGATGGCGGCGATCTCGCCGCCGCTGGCCGCGCAGATCTACGGCCTGGAGGTGCTGGCCGAGGACGTCGAGGACGAGGAGCACAACACCACCCGCTTCGTCGTGCTCTCCCGCGACCTGGTCGAGGCGCCGACCGGCAACGGCCCGGTGGTGACGTCGTTCATCTTCAACGTCCGCAACCTCCCGGCCGCGCTCTACAAGGCGCTCGGCGGGTTCGCCACCAACGGCGTCAACATGACCAAGCTGGAGTCCTACATGGTCGGCGGGGAGTTCACCGCCACCCAGTTCCTCGCCGAGGTCGACGGCCACCCCGACGACCCGGGCCTGAAGCGGGCGCTGGAGGAGCTGGCCTTCTTCACCACCGACGTCAAGATCCTCGGCGTCTACCCCGCCGATCCGTTCCGCACCCAACCCTGATCCCGGACGCCGGCAGCCACTTGGGAGGATGACGCCGTGGACATCGCCGTCATCGCCCTGACCTTCGCCGCCATCTTCGTGGTGGAGCTGCCGGACAAGACGTTCCTGGCGACGCTCGTCCTCTCGACCAAGTACCGCCCGCTCCTGGTGTGGATCGGCGTCGGCCTGGCGTTCCTCGTGCAGACCGCCGTCGCGGTCGGGCTGGGAACCGCCGCGTCGCTGCTGCCGACCGATCTGGTCCGCTCCATCGCCGCGCTGCTGTTCCTCTTCGGCGCGGTGGTGCTCCTCCGCGAGGGGCTGAGCCACCGCAACGCCGACCCCGAGGCCGAGGGCGCGGAGATCGCGGCGAAGGCGAAGGAGGCGCACGGCCTCAAGCAGGTGCTCGCCTGCTTCCTGGTGCTCTTCGCCGCCGAGTGGGGCGACCTCTCCCAGCTGCTGACGATCTCGCTGGTCGCGCGCTACGAGGACCCGGTCAGCGTCTTCACCGGCGCCTTCGGCGCGCTGCTGGCCGTGAGTGGTCTAGCCGTCCTGGTCGGCCGCACGCTGCTGCGCTGGATCCGGCTGCACGTGCTGCACTTCATCGGCGCGGCGGCTTGTCTGATCCTCGGCGTGGTCACCATCATCGAGGTGCTCGGTTGACGGCCGGCGTACCCGTGAGGCCCCTCGGTCGTTGGGCGGGTTCCCACCTCCCATCCGATCGAAGGGGTCCAGCGTGACGGCGAACTCCCAGTCCTTCTTCTCCCTGTTCACGCCGGAGGAGATCGCGAAGATCAGCGCCTCCGGCACCCGGGTCAACCTGCCCGAGGGCTGGTCCCCGATCTGGGAGTCCACGCCCGCCGACAAGGCCTACATCATCCTGTCCGGCACGGTCTCGGTGCGGCAGAACGGCCGCGAGATCGCCCAGCTCGGCCCGGGCGACATCGTCGGCGAGGCCGCGGTCGTCAACCGGTCGCTGCGTACGGCGAGCATCGTCGCGCTGTCCCCGCTGGAGCTGATCCACCTCTCCGCCGACGCGCTGACCCGGCTCGACGTCGAGATGCCCCGCTTCCACGAGGCGCTGGAGACGGTGGCCGCGGACCGGTTCGGGACCTCCTGACCGGGCCGGTGGACCCCCGCCAGGCCGACCTCTCCGGCGCGACCGAGCTCGTCGAGCTCTTCCTGCTCGGCGAGGCGCCGACCCTCACCCGTGCGGAGGTCGCCGCCGCGGCCGGCGTCCCGCTGCCGGTCGCGATGGAGCTGTGGCGGCTGCTCGGGTTCCCCCACGCCGCCGACGACGAGGTGGCGTTCACGTCGGCCGACGTCACGGCCCTGGAGCAGACCCGGGACCTGATGCAGCTCGGCGTGCTCAGCGAGGACCGGCAGTCCGCGCTGGTGCGGACCTGGGGCCGCTCGTTCGCCCGGCTCGCGGAGTGGCAGACCGCGTTGCTGGCCGACGTGGCGCTGGAGCGGCCCGGCGACGCCGCCGACGAGGTGGCGGCGCTCACCGGCGAGGTAATGCCGCGCGTGGAGCAGCTGCAGAGCTACATCTGGCGCCGGCACCTGGCCAACGCCGCCTCCCGCCTGCTCACCGTGGACTCGCCCGGCCAGCCGGCCGCGACGATGGCGGTCTGCTTCATCGACATCGTGGGCTACACCGCCCGCAGCAAGGAGCTGTCGGAGCAGGAGCTCGTCGGCTGGGTCGAGGAGTTCGAGGCCCGGTGCACCGGGCTCGTCGTCGACCACGGCGGCCGGCTCATCAAGACCCTCGGCGACGCGGTGCTCTTCGTCTGCGACGACCCCGTCGGCGCGGCCGAGGTCGCCCTGGCGGCCACCGAGCGCGGCGCCGACCCCGAGGACAGCTTCCCGGCGGTCCGTGCCGGCCTGGCGTACGGCGACGTGGTGGCCCGGCTCGGTGACGTGTTCGGGCCTACGGTCAACATCGCCTCGCGGCTGACGACGATCGCCAAGCCGGGCGCGGTGCTGGTCGACGAGGGCGCCGCCGAGGCGCTCACCGGCGGCTACTCCCTGGCCAGGATCCGGCGCACCTCGGTCAAGGGCTACTCCCGCCTGCAGCCCTGGGTGCTGCGCCGGGTCGAGTCCTGAGCGCCCCCGCGGCGCCGGTCAGGCGCGGATCGTGACCTGGCGGTTGGCCAGGCCGGCACGCGCCGAGCGCTCCTCGGCGCTGAGCTCCTCGCCCGCGGCCAGCGCCGCGAGCGCGGCGTCCAGGTCCGCCTTGAACCGGGCAGCGGGCTCCTCGAGGACCTCCGCACCGGTGCCGACCGGCAGGTCCCACACCGGCGCGAGCAGGCCGTGGGCGCGGAACATGCCGACGAGCCGCGAGTCCTCGACCAGGACGTCCTTGCCGGCGACGTGCAGCCGGGCCAGCGCGCTGAGCAGCTGCTCCTCCGGCTCCGGCATCACCCAGCGCAGGTGCTCCTTGGTGCCGACGTTGGTCCAGTAGGCCGCCTCGACGCCGGTCAGCCGGGCCGTCGGCATGGCGGCGTCGTTGGCCTGCTCGAGCGCCTCGGCGAAGCTCTCCGGCTCGTCCACGTCCGAGACCCACCAGTCGAAGCCCTCGTGGACGGTGATCTCGAGGGTCTCGTCGACGATCAGGTCCTGCAGTCGCGGGCCCGGTCCCGGGTTGCCGGGCAGACCGACGATGCCCGGCCCGGTCGCCTCCAGGGCGACCAGCAGGGCGGCCGCGACCTCACGGGACGGGTCGCCGTACGCGTGCTGCACCTGCAGACCCGCCCACACCTGGCCGCTGTCGCGGGCCATCGCGGGCGCGGCGAGCGGCAGCAGCGTGGTCAGCAGGACCGTCCGCTCCTCGTGCCCCTTGATCCGCACCGGCACGGTCGCCGACGGCACCAGCTCGCGCAGCGCGACCAGGTCGCACTCGCCCGGGAGACCCGCGAAGGGCCGGGGCACGAACAGGTCCGCGCCACCGGGCGCACCGTGGCAGGCCTTGTAGCGCTTGCCGGAGCCACAGGGGCACGCCTCGCGCGGGCCGACCTCCCGGCCGTCGTACAGCGGGAGCTTCTCGGCGGTGCCGGCGTTCTTGGAGCGAGACTTCTTGGCCACGGATGGTGACCCTAGGGCATGTCGCGCCCGGCTCAGGTGTTCGGCGGGTCCAGCAGGTCGAGCAGGTACGCCGGCCGGTCGCTGATCACGGCCTTCACGCCGAGATCGACGCAGGTGCGCAGGTCCTCCTCGGTGTTGACGGTCCACACGTGGATGTCGTGGCCGGACCGGCTGATCCGGCGGCCCAGCTTGGGGTGCTCGCGCAGCTCGTCGATGCCGGGACCGACGATCCAGTCCGGGCCGATGACGCGGCGCAGCATCGGCCAGTACTGGGCGCGGTCGACCAGCATCACCAGCTGGATGCCCGGCGCCAGCCGCTCGACCCGCTGCAGCGCGGTGTAGCTGAAGCTCATCACCCGCACCGGCGCGCCCGGCCGGTCCAGGCCGAACTCCGCCAGCAGCTCGACCAGCTTGCGCTCCACCAGTCCGCCGTAGCGGGTGGGGTGCTTGGTCTCGATCGCGAGCTCGACGCGCCGCCCCGTGCGCGCGGAGTAGTCGCGGACGGTCTCGAGCAGGCTACGCAGCGTCAGCACCTTGTCGAGCTTCTCGTCGCGGTCCGGCGCCTCGTCGTCCAGGTCGTTCCACGGGTTCTTCCACCGGGCGAAGTCGAGCTCGGCCAGGTCGGCCAGCTCCATCGCGCTCACCACGCCGCGGGTGCCGGCGGTGCGGCGCAGCGTGCGGTCGTGCACGCACACCAGGTGACCGTCCGCCGTGAGCCGGACGTCGCACTCCAGCCCCTCGGCGCCCGCGTCCAGCGCGGCGACGTACGCGCCCAGGGTGTGCTCGGCGATGTCGTGACTGGCGCCGCGGTGCGCGACGACCTGGGGCCTCATGGGTACCCATTGTGACGTGTGCCCCGGTAGTTCCGGACGATCGGGCCCGTACTTCGCCGGTGCCAGGGCAGCATCGTCCGGAACCACCCGGCTCAGCCGACGACAGTCCAGACGACGCGACGTGAAGCGCCCGTCAAGCCCGCACTGTCGCGCGGCGTCACGCGAAGCACGTGCTTCCCCGGTCCGACCTTCGCCCGGAACGTGGCACCGCAAGCCCGCCGCGGCCTCTTGTCGAGCTTGCAGTAGTAGGTCACCGCCTCGTCGGAACCGAAGCGGAACCGGACTCGCGCGGTTCGCTTCCCGCGCAGTCGGACCGTGTCCTTCGGGCGCTGCAGGACCCGCAGCACCGGCGGGGTCGCGTCGACAGTGAAGGAGCGCCGGACCGGCACGCTTACGTTGCCTGCGGGATCGGTCGCCCACACCTCGACGGTCCACCGACCGTCGGTGGGCACTCCTCCTGTGCAGGAGTTGATGATCTCGCCGGACCAGCCTTCGCGAGTCAGGCGGCATCGGATCACCAAGGAGGGACCGAGGCTGCTCCACTGCGACTCGTCGGAGACGAACACCGACGGCATGAGGCGCATGGTGAAAACCGAGCCCTCCGCCGGCAGGTCCCCCAGCCTGACGATCGGAGGAGTCGTGTCGTAGAAGAAGGTGCGTTGGACCGGCGCAGCGTTGACATTGCCGACCGGGTCCGTCGCCGTTGCCCAGAAGGTCCACTTGCCGTCGTGCGGCAGACTCGTCAGATCGCACCCGCGTACGCCGATCGTCGGGTCGTACGGGTCATGCCACAGAAAGTTGCGACGGGTGGGGACGACGTCCCCCCGGTTCAACCAGACACAGAGCGGCTCGGCGTCGGGATCGAGACCGCCCAAGGTCATGGCGGCCCCGCCGCCTCCCACCGACGAGTAAAGACTGGGTCCTCCCACGATGACCGGCGCGGGCGGAGGCGTGTGGTCGACGACGAAGGTGATGGTCGTGATCTCCGGCAGGAGGTCCGCTCGTTCGGCTCGCAAGGTGTGTGGCCCCTCGCTGAGCTTGCCTGGCTCGACCACGACCACGTAGCCGTGGTCGAACAACGGGCTCGTCTTCACGTCGTCGAGGTAGAACGTCGGAGTGGTGCCACTCGGTGGTGCATGGAAGCGGAAAGGAATCTCCGTGCGTCCGACGTCGTAGGCAACGACCTCCGGGCCACGCCAGCCGAGCTCCTCCGCGGCGTACACCGGTAGGTATACGAGGCCCTGCATGCCGACCACGGCGACGACGACGAGGATCAGTCTGCGAACGACGTTCATGCGGAGCCGCCTCCTGACGATGTCGGGCGACGACCCGCCCACGATTCCGTTGAGCGCCCGATGTAAAGGTTCGTGGCCCGGTCGCCCGGCAGATTCCCGATCCCAGGTCCGTGCGCCCACCTAGACTCAGCCCCATGCCCGAGCTGCCCGAGGTCGAAGCCCTCGCGCTCGACCTGCGCACCCGGCTCGACGGCCGGGCGATCACCAAGGTGCATCTGGCGCAGTTCAGCGCGCTGAAGACCTACACGCCGCCGCTGCAGGCGCTCGAGGGCACGCTGGTCGACGACGTCACCCGGCACGGCAAGTTCCTCGACCTCGAGGCCAGCGGACTCCACCTGGTGCTGCACCTGGCCCGCGCCGGATGGGTCCGGTGGCGCGACGAGGTGCCCGGCGTACCCCCGAAGCCGAGCACGAAGTCGACTCTGGCCGCCCGGATCGTGCTGGACGACGAGACAGGTCTCGACGTCACCGAGGCCGGGACCCGCAAGAGCCTGGCGATCTACGTCGTCGACGACCCGCAGCAGGTGCCCGGCATCGCCACGCTCGGGCCGGACCCGCTGACCGAGGACTTCACGATCGACCGCCTGCGCGACATCCTCGCCGCGCAGGGCCGCAAGCAGATCAAGGGCGTGCTGCGCCACCAGGGCACCATCGCCGGCATCGGCAACGCCTACTCCGACGAGATCCTCCACGCCGCCCGGATGAGCCCGTTCCGGCCCGCCGAGCACGTGCTGGCCACCGAGGGCGAGCTCGAGACGCTGTACGACGCGATCCGGACGACCCTCGGCGACGCCGTCGACCGCAGCCGCGGCCTGGCGGCGAGCGAGCTGAAGGGTGAGAAGAAGTCGCACCTCGCGGTGCACGGCCGGACCGGGCAGCCGTGCCCTGTCTGTGGCGACGTCGTGCGCGAGGTGAGCTTCGCCGACTCGAGCCTGCAGTACTGCCCCACCTGCCAGACCGGCGGCAAGCCGCTCGCGGACCGCCGGCTCTCGAAGCTGCTGAAGTAGCCGGGCGGGCCGTTCCGGTGCCTGGACAGAGTCGACGTGAGGGAAGCACCCGCATGAGCACGCCCCGCCGCGACGTCATCCCGCTGCGCGAGGCGACCAAGGCGTGGTTCGCCGTGTCGCTCCAAACCTTCGGTGGACCAGCGGGACAGATCGCGGTCATGCAGCGGATGCTGGTCGACGAGAAGCGCTGGATCGGCCAGCAGCGGTTCCTGTTCGCGCTCTCCTACTGCACCCTGCTGCCCGGTCCGGAGGCCCAGCAGCTGGCGACGTACGTCGGCTGGCTGCTCAACGGCGTCAAGGGTGCCCTCATCGCCGGGACCCTGTTCGTGCTGCCCGGCGTGGTCGCCCTGCTGGCGCTGTCGGGCATCTACGTCGCCTTCGGCGACGCCACCCTGGTCGAGGGTCTCTTCCTGGGACTGGCACCGGCGGTCATCGCCATCGTCGTCCAGGCGGTCATCCGAGTCGGCAGGAAAGGTCTGACCCATCCGGTGTTCGTGGCGCTCGCCGTCGCCTCGTTCGTCGCGCTGACGTTCTTCGCGGTGCCGTTCCCGGTCGTGGTGGCGACTGCCGGCGTGGCCGGCTGGCTGCTGGGCCGCGCCCGCCCGGACCTGACCAGGCCGAAGGCGAGCACCAACGCTGATGACGGCCCGCCGCCGCTCATCTCCGACGACGCCCTCCACGCCGAGCGGCCCTCGACTCGGCGATCCGTCCTCATCCTGGCGCTCGGGCTGACGTTGTGGGCGGCACCCGTGGCGGTGGCGGCGGTGGTGTTCGGTCGCCAGAGCGTGTACGTCGACCAGGGCCTGTTCTTCTCCGGCGCCGCCGTGGTCACCTTCGGCGGCGCGTACGCCGTGCTGGCCTACGTCGCGCAGCAGGCGGTCGCCGTCTACGGCTGGCTGGCTCCCGGCGAGATGGTGCGCGGCCTCGCGCTCGCCGAGACGACTCCCGGCCCGCTCATCATGGTGGTGCAGTTCGTGGCGTTCGTCGGTGCCTACCGGAGCCCCGGCGACCTCGACCCCTGGGTCGCGGCCGTCATCGCCGCTCTGCTGACCACCTGGGTGACGTTCGTGCCGTGCTTCCTGTTCATCCTCCTCGGCGCGCCGTACGTGGAGCGGCTCCGGCACAACCGCACTCTGTCGGCGGCGCTCACCGGCATCACCGCCGCCGTGGTCGGTGTCATCGCCAACCTCGCGGTCTACTTCGCCCTGCACACCCTCTTCGACGACACCACCCGCATCACCACCGGCCCCTTGCGCTTCGAGGTCCCCGTGCCCGGGTCGCTGCAGTGGGCCGCCCTCGCCGTCACCGCGCTGGGCTGCCTGCTCATCTTCCAGCGGGGCTGGTCGGTGCTCCGCACGCTGGGTGTGTGCGCGGTCGCGGGCATGGCACTCCACCTGGTCGCCGTCGCCGCCTGACGAGGTCAGCGCGCCGGGGTGCGGTGGTGCTCCAAGACGGCGTGCTGCTCCTCACCCACCGCGCCGTTGGGACTGACGTGGATGGTCGCGTCCGCCAGCTTCGGAACCTCGTGCAGGAGCCGGTGGTGTGCTTCGGTCGCGATGCGGTGGCCCTCGACCACAGTCAACGCCGGGTCGACGGCGACGGCGGCCTCGACCCGGAGTCGGTGACCCACCCACCGGACTCGCACCGACTCGACGATGTCGACACCGGGGGTCTCGGCCAGCGTGGTCTCGGCTGCGGCGACGACCTCGGGGTCCACCCCGTCCATGAGCCTGCGGTACACGTCGCGGGCGGCGGACTTGAGGACGAACAGGATGGCGACGGTGATGGCCAGCCCGACCAGCGGGTCGGCGAGCGGGAAGCCGAGGAGAACCCCCACTGCGCCGAGCACGACCGCGAGCGAGGTGAACCCGTCGGTGCGGGCGTGCAGACCGTCCGCGACGAGGGCCGCGGACCCGATCGTGCGTCCGACTCGGATGCGGTAGCTCGCGACCAGCTCGTTGCCCGCGAACCCGATGACCCCGGCCGCCACGACCACCCACGGGAAGCTGAGCGGCTGCGGGTCGAGCATCCGGCGAACCGACTCCAACCCCGCCAGCAGAGCGGACAGAGCGATCATCGCGACGATGAAGACGCCGGCCAGGTCCTCGGCGCGCCCGTAGCCGTAGGTGTAGCGGCGGGTCGGTGCGCGGCGGCCGAGCACGAACGCGACCCAGAGTGGGATGGCGGTGAGCGCGTCGGAGAAGTTGTGGATGGTGTCGGCAAGCAACGCCACCGATCCCGTCACGGCTACCAGCACTGCCTGCGCCAACGCGGTGAGGCCGAGTGCGACGAGGCTGATCTTGACGGCGCGGATGCCCTCGGCGCTGGTCTCCAGCGCGGTGTCCACGGAGTCGGCGGCGTCGTGGCTGTGTGGCCGGAACAAGTCCCGCAACACCCCCCGCAGGCCGCCGCCGTGCTGGTGGCCGTGCTCGTGGTCGTCGTGGGCGTGGCGGCCGTCGGTGTCGTGCTTGTGGTTGCGGCTCATGTGGTGGCTCCGATGCTGTCCATCCATGCCCGGCTGAACTGGCGCAGCGCGCCGACGTGGACGCTCTCGCAGGTCATCTCCTGCCGCATGGTGACGGCCTTGACCTTCCCGTCGGTCACCTCGCCGGTGCCTGCCAGAACACCCCGGGGGTCTCCGGAGGCCACGAAGTCCCGCAGCGCCGCCACGTCGGCGTCGGGCAGGTCCTCCGCGTAGAGGACGATGACGTAGCCGTCACCGAGCGAGTGCCCGAAGCTCTCCAGCGGGACGTCTTCGCCCGGCTCGTAGAACGCCTTCTCGGTGTGCCCGCCGCCGGCGGCCGGGAATGACTGGGAGCGGTCGGTGATGGAACAGTCCGCGCCCTCGGGAAGCGCGACCTCGCTGACGTCGTCGCCACCAACCTCGCCGAACTGGTCATACGCCACCAGCGGGGCGACCATCGCACCGACCGCGAACAGGGCCACGAACGGCAACTTCGCCAGCGTCGACTCCGGCCCCTGCTTGACCATCGTGGAGACGAAACCAGCGGCCACGACGACCACGAGGATGGCGGTGACCTGGCCAATCTCGATGCCCACGTTGAACGCGATGAGCCGCCACACCATCCCGTCCTCGGGCACGCCGAGCGCCTGGAAGCGGGTGGCGAGCCCCAGGCCGTGAATGAGGCCGAAGCCGAACACCAGGGCGGTGAAGATGTCCCACCGCTTGGGTCTGCCGAACATGCCCCAGCCGCCGACGAAGGCGACGGAGAGCACGATGACCACGTCGACGAGAAGGGCGTTGGCCTCCCAGCCGGCGAGGGTCGCGGTGATCAGCGTCAGGCTGTGCCCGATCACGAACGCGCTGATGACCTTCGCGGCCCGGCGAGCGCTCCCGGACAGCAGCACGATGCCTGCGACGAACAGCAGGTGATCCCAACCGAGCAGCATGTGCTCCACGCCGATGCCGACGTAGCCGACGACCGACGCCGTCGCGGCGTCGCCACCGATGCCGTGCGCCGAGGCGGGCGGCGCTGCCGCCAGCGAGAGCAGCGCGACGCCTCCGAGAGCCAGGCAGGCCCGCAGACGCCGACCCGTCGAGTCCCGCCGAAGGTCGCGCAGAGCGGTGGCGCGCGCTGTCATCAGGTGGTGCTCCCGGAAACGTGGGGAAGAGGCAGCTCCATCCTAGGACACATGAAGAGATGTTCATATCTTGCGTAGGATAGGCGCGTGGCTCATCGGCGCAACGGCACACCGCAGGCACGAAGCGGACTCGACGAGGACACGGCGCAGGCCGTCGCCAGCATCCTCCAGGGACTGGCCACCCCCAGCCGGTTGCACCTCCTCGACCACCTGCGCCACGGACCGCTCACCGTCGGCGAGCTCACCGACGCCGTGGGCATGGAGCAATCGGCGGTCTCTCACCAGTTGCGCCACCTGCGCGACCTCGGCTTCGTCATTGCTGAACGCCAGGGCCGACACGTCGCCTACCGCCTCTTCGACGATCACATCGTCGACCTCATCGACCAAGCGATGTCCCACGCCGAACACCTCCGCCTCGCTGGGGCACAGGAGGACAGACCATCAACCGCCACCTCGCACAAGGAGCCCTCGTGATGATGCCCGGTCAGATCCCGACGGTGACGCTCGACGGGGTGCCGCACCCGCTGCCCGCGGGCGTCAGCGTGCTCGACGTCCGCGAGGACGTGGAGTGGTCCTACGGCCACATCGACGGCGCCGTGCACGTCCCGCTCAGCGAGCTGCCCGCGCGGCTGGGCGAGCTGCCCGACGACCAGCTGCTCGTGGTGTGCAAGGTGGGCGGTCGCTCCGCACAGGCGACGGCCTACCTCGTCCACCACGGACTCGACGCCGTCAACCTGGCCGGCGGGATGCTGGACTGGGCCGAGGCCGGCCGGCCGATGGTCAGCGAGACCGGGGCCCCGCCGCAGGTCGTCTGAGCGGCGCTCGCATCCACCCAGCCGCTCAGGCGAACGCCGGCGGTGCCGCTGTGTCGAGCGCGACCCGCAGCCGGCGGAGGTACTCGCGGCGCGACACCTCCACCACCCCCAGCGTCGCCAGGTGCGGGGTCTGCCACTGCACGTCGAGCAGCCGGCGCGCGACGACATCGTCCGGTCCGTCGCGCATCAGGTCGACCAGGCCGACCAGCGCCACCTTGGAGCCGTCCCGCTCCCGGTGGAACATCGACTCCCCGGCGAACAGGCCGCCGACGGCGACGCCGTAGAGCCCGCCGGCCAGCCGGCCGTCCGAGGTCCACGCCTCCACGGAGTGCGCCCAGCCGAGCCGGTGCAGCTCGGCGTACGCCTCCTCGATCTCGCGCGAGATCCAGCCGCCCGGGCGGCGAGGGTCGGCGCAGCCGGCGACGACCTCCGCGAACGCGGTGTCGACCCGGACCTCGAAGTCGCGGCAGGAGCGGCGCAGCGACGCGGAGACCTTCAGGCCGTCCAGCGGCAGCACGCCGCGCCGTACCGGGCTGAACCACAGCACGTCGTCGAGCGGCGGCTCGCCGGGCATGGGGAACAGGCCGCGGGAGTACGCCGCGAGCAGGGTGCCCGGAGCGAGGTCGGCGCCCATCGCCACGAGGTCGTCGGGCTCGGCGTCGGCGGGGTCGTCGAAGATCCACGGGGACGGTGGCGGCTCGACGGGCACACCGCCGAAGTTACCGGGTCGTCACTACGATCGAGGTATGGCCGGAACCACGAAGAAGCTCGCCACCGCGGTCGGCACCACGCTGGCCCCCAAGCTGGTCGCACTGGCGCCCGAGGCGTCGAACTCCGTGATCCAGCACGCCCTGCACCGCGCCATCGTCGGCGCCGGCCCGCTGCCGGCGGCGGCCGCCGCGGCCGAGAAGCAGCTGGCCGAGCAGAAGGGCAACGTCGACAAGGCCGTGCGCGAGGTGATCGAGAACCACGTCGCCCTCGCGAGCCTGGGCGGGTTCGCCACCAACCTCGGCGGACTCGTCACGGCCGCTGTCAGCCTCCCTGCCAACGTCACCGGGCTGGCCCTGATCCAGTGCCGCATGGTCGCCGCGATCGCGCACCTGCGTGGCTACGACGTCGACGACCCCCGCGTGCGCGCCGCCATCCTCACCACGCTGCTGGGCGAGGAGAAGGTCGACCGGCAGGTTCGCAAGAAGCGGCTCCCCGCCCCGCCGATGGCACTGGCGACCGCGCCCACCCACGACCCCGACCTGGACCGCATCGTGGCCGCCGAGGTCACCGCGGAGCTGCTCGCGCGGGTGGCGGGCAAGCGGCTCGCGACCACGGTCGGCAAGCGGATCCCGGTGCTCGGCGGCGTCGTCGGCGCCGGCACCGACGGGTGGGTGACCTACCGGATCGGGCGGTACGCCGCCAAGGAGCTGCGCCAGCGGCCCCGGGCCTGAGCCCTACTCGGCGCGACCGCGGGCCGACCGGTAGGCGCCCAGCACGCGCCGTCCTGCGCCACCGCGCTCGAGCCGGGCGACGACCTTCTCGGCGGCGCGACGGCGCACGCTGACGTTGCGGGCCTCCGCCAGCTGGTGGCGCGTGTCGGCCAGCTCCCGCTCCAGGTCGACCTCCCGCCGGCGCAGCCGGGCGGCCTCCTCTACGAGCGCGGCGATCGCGTCCACCGCCGCGTCGACGACCTGGTCCGGCGCCGTGGTCACCACGCTGTCGGGATCGGCGTGCCGGCGTGGGGGACGTACGCCACGCAGCTCGGCGAGGTCGCCCACCACGTCGTACCCCGCCTTCTCGAGCGCGGCGATCCAGGTCTCGGTCGTCTCCTGCACCCATCGGTGCTCGCGCCGCGGCAGCGTGAGCCGCGGGGACCCGGTGCGCTGCGCCAGCGTCCGGTGCGCAAGGAGCTCCAGCACGAAGGGCCGGTGCACGTCGGGGGCGAGGCTGTGCCGCGTGGCCCGGTTGAGCCGGCGCACGAGGGCCGTCTCCGGCACGCCCAGGGAGACGTTGGCACGCTCGGCCGTCAGGTCCAGCGGCAGCCCCTCGAGCCCGAGGACCCTGGCGAACCGCTGCCACAGCAGGTCCCGCGGCGCTCCCGGCTGCGGCACGGTGACGACGTGGACCCGCTCCGGCGGCAGGCCGGCCGCCCCCCAGCGCCGCAGGATGTCGGGCACCTCCTGCGCGGTCCAGAACCACGACGCCACCCGGCCGCTGCGGCGCGGGTTGCGGAGGGCGGTGAGAAAGCGGGCGTAGGAGATCTCGGAGCGGTACTTGACGTTCTCCTGCCACTCCGCGGGGATCTGCCGCACGAGATCGCGAGCGGAGACGACGAGGTGGAGCTCGGCCTCGCCGAGGTCGGCGATCGCGCGCCGGGCCTGGGCGGCGCTCGCGACCGCGAGGATCTCGTGGCTGACGATCACGGTGCCCTCGGCGGCGCGCACCTTCGCGGCGAGGTCGGCCCAGGCGCCCCGGGCGTCGGCCTCGAGCCCGCCCCAGGGCAGCTTGAGCAGGTCGACGGCGGCCAGGAAGTGGGCATCGAACCGGTCGGCCGGGTAGACGATGCCGTGCTGCGCGAGCAGCTCGCGGTTGCGGAAGAGAACGTCCTGGAGGAAGGACGTGCCGGTCTTCGGCGTCCCGACGTGGAGGAAGATCCGCTTCGCCATCAGCCGTGCTCCCTCAGGAACGCGATCGCGGCCTCCAGCGGGTCACCGGCGGCGGATAACAGGGCCAGACGCTCGTCGGGGTCCTCGACCAGCAGCGCGAGCACCGGTCGCACTCGGCGGGCCAGCTGGCCGGGCACCTGACGTTCCCCACCATCCTCCGGCGTGTCGCGGTTGGTGAGGTCAGGTGCCCGCGCCAGGACGTCGGCCACCAGACCGACCGCCACGCGCAGCAGCTCGGCGTCGCTGAGCGTGGCGGGGTCGACCGGCGCGAAGCCGTAGGGCAGCGGCTCCGCGACCCCGACGAGCTCGAGGTCGGGACGGCCGCGGCCGGTCGCGTCGGCGGCCAGCACGCGGTCGGCCAGACCGGGCGAGCGCACGCCCGCGAGGTTGAGCCGGCGCAGCAGCTCCAGCTGCTGGGCGCCGGGCAGCGGGTCCCCGGGCGACGCCTCGGTCGAGCCCGTCGTCGACCAGGCCAGCCAGGGCGTCGTACCGCCGTCACGCAGGTGCGCCACCCAGCCCCATGCCCGTGCGGAGCTGTCCGGGCCGCTATCGGTTCCTGCGCTCATCGGCGCCGCAACCGCTTCGCGGCGCGCGCCGCGCGGGCGGGCAGGGTCATGTCGGGATCGGGTCGGCGGGCGGCCTCCTCGATGACCGACACGAGGGCGTCCATCGTCACCTGGTTGAGCATCCGCGGCCCGGGCCGGTCCGGGTCCTCCCAGGGCTGGTCGGCCGGCGGCCGCTGCGGCATGAGCTCGGCGAGGTCGCCGACGACGTCGATGCCGGAGTCGGCGATCCAGTCCGACCACTCCCGGGCGACGTCCTCGGCCCACTCGTAGGCGTCCGGGGGCAGCTGGATGCGCCGCATGTTCTGCCGGTGCATCAGCGTCTCGTGGACGATCGTCCCCTGCACCAGCTTGCGGTGGTCCATCCGGTCCACGCCGATGGCCTTGAGTCGCTTGTTGAGCCGCCGCAGCATCGTGGCCTCCGCGACGCCGAGCGACTGGTTGCGGCGTACGCCGGTCCGCGACCCCCACGCCGGGTCGGCGCCGATGACCTCGCAGAACCGCTCCCACAAGATGTCGGGGCGGACGTGCCCGCGCTGCGGAACGGTGATGAGGTGGATCCGCTCCGGCGGGAGGGTGTGACCCCAGCGGCTGAGCACCTGCGGGATCGACTGTGCCCGCCAGAACCACAGCTTGTTCGACCGCGGGTCGGTCTCTCGGATCCTGCGCAGGTGGCGGGCGAAGCTGACCCGGCTGTAGTTCTTCAGCTCCTCCTGCCAGTCGGCGGCGACCTGGCGGGCGATGTCGCGGGCGGTCATCACGACGTGCACCTCGGCGCCGCCGGCCGACAGGTCGCTCATGGCGACCTTGATCCGCTCCGGGCGGGTCGCCGCGAGGACCTCGTGGCTGATGATGACCGTCCCGTCGTGGTGACGGACCCGGCGCAGCAGCGCGTCCCACTCGCCCGCCACCTTGTCGTGGAAGCCAGGCCACCGGATCCGGCTCACGTCGAGCGCCGGGAAGAACTGGTCCTCGCGCAGGCCGACGGGGTAGTGGATGCCGTGCTCGCCCAGGGAGCCGCGGTTCAGGTAGAGCCGCTCCTGCAGGTAGGTCGTGCCGGTCTTGGGCGCCCCGATGTGCACGAAGACTCTGCGCTTGACCTCGCTCATGACCGAGATTGTGCCCCCTCGCCGGGTGGCGGGGTCAGCGTGGCTCGCCGCCGAGCGCCCGGACGACGGCGCTGGGGCTCGGCCGGCCCAGCCGACCGGCCATCCACACGCTCGTCGCGACCATCTGGCGCAGGTCGACGCCGTGCTCGATGCCGAGGCCGTCGAGCAGCCAGACCAGGTCCTCGGTGGCGAGGTTGCCGGTGGCGCTCTTCGCATAGGGGCAGCCGCCGAGCCCGCCGGCGCTGGCGTCGTACGTCGTCACGCCGGAGCGCAGCCCGGCCAGGGTGTTGGCGAGCGCCTGGCCGTAGGTGTCGTGGAAGTGGAGCGCCAGCCGGTCCGTGCCGACCCCGGCGCTGCCGAACGCCTCGATCAGCGCGGTGACGTGTCCGGCCGTGCCGACGCCGATGGTGTCGCCGAGGCTGAGCTGGCTGGCGCCGAGGTCGAGCAGCCGCTTGCCGACGGTGACCACCTGGTCGACGGGCACGCGGCCCTCCCAGGGGTCGCCGAAGCACATGCTGACGTAGGCCCGCACGTCGAGCCCGGCCTCCCGCGCCCGCGTGACGACCGGCTCGAACATCGCGAACTGCTCGTCGAGGCTGCGGTTGAGGTTCCTGGTGGCGAACGTCTCCGTGGCCGAGCCGAAGATCGCGACGTGGCGCAGGCCGAGCTCCAGCGCACGGTCGAGACCGCGCTCGTTGGGCACCAGGACCGGCAGGCCGCGCGCGTCCTCACCGAGCGTGGCGACGAGGCCGGTCATCAGGTCAGCGGCGTCGGCGAGCTGGGGCACCCACCTCGGGTGGACGAAGCTGGTCGCCTCGACGACGGGCAGACCGGCGGCGAGCAGGCGGCGCACGAACTCCGCCTTCACCTCGGTCGGCACCGTCGCGGTCTCGTTCTGCAGGCCGTCGCGGGGGCCGACCTCGTAGATCGTCACACGCTCGGGCATGCCCGCGGCGGGTACGACGGCCGGCAGGGCGGTCGACGGGTCACTCATCGGTCGCCGCCTCCACCGCTTCCACCAGGAACAGCTCCGCCCCGAGGGTCACCTGCTGACCGGCCCGCACGCCGACGTGGGTGACCGTGCCGGCGTACGGCGCCTTGAGCGCGAGCTCCATCTTCATCGCCTCGACCACCCCCAGCACCTGGCCCTCCTCGACAGCGTCCCCCTCGGCCACCCGGACGTCCAGCACCGTGCCGGGCATCGGGCTGGTGACGGTGCCCTCCGCCCCGGCGGCGTGGGTGCGGTCGAAGGGATCGGGCCGGTGGAAGACCCACCGCTGACCGTGGTGGGCGAGCTCGATGCCGGCGCGGGTCAGCCGGGACGTCGTACGTGGTGGTCGCCCGGGCGACCGGAGCGCATGACGTCCGAGCGTGACCGGGACGTCGAGCTGCACGACCGGGTCGGCGGCCGGGCCGCCGAGACGGAAGCCGTCGGAGGCGAAGGGACCCGTCGTGGTCGCATGGGCGTCGTACCAGATCCGGGCGGCCAGCTCGCGTGCCTCGGTCGGGTCCGGGGGCTGGGGCGGGTTGCGATCCAGCCAGGCGGTGTCGATGGCGGCGTCCCGGAACTCCTCCGAGGCCACCAGCTGCCGTAGGAAGCCGGTGTTGGTGGTGATGCCGAGGATGCCGGTGCGGTCGAGCGCCTCGACCAGCGCGCGCCGGGCGGTCTCCCTGTCCTCGGCGTGCACCACGACCTTGCCGAGCATCGGGTCGAAGGCCGTGCTGACGACCTGACCGCTGACCAGCGCGTGGTCGACGCGCACGCCGGCCGGCCAGGCGACCAGGGTGGCCGTGCCGGCCTGGGGCAGGAAGCCGGCGTACGGGTCCTCGGCGTAGATCCGCACCTCGATGGCGTGCCCCGTGAACGCGACCTCCTCCTGGTCGACGCCCAGCGGCTCGCCCGCGGCCACGCGCAGCTGCAGCTCCACCAGGTCCAGGCCGGTGATCTCCTCGGTGACGGGGTGCTCGACCTGGAGCCGGGTGTTCATCTCGAGGAAGTACGCCTCGCCGGTGTCGTCATCGAGAAGGAACTCGACGGTGCCGGCGTTGGTGTACCCCACCTGCTTGGCGAGCGCGACGGCGCTGTCCTGGACCAGGGCGCGCTGCTCGTCGCTGAGCGTCGGGGCGGGCGCCTCCTCGACGACCTTCTGGTGGCGGCGCTGGGCGCTGCAGTCGCGCGTGCCGAAGTGGATGACGTTGCCATGCGTGTCGCCGAAGACCTGGACCTCGATGTGGCGGCCACGCTCGACGTACTTCTCGATGAGCAGGGTGTCGTCGCCGAACGCGCTCGCGGCCTCCCGGGCCGCGGCGGCCTTCGCCTCGTCCAGCTCGGCCGCGCTGCGCACCACCCGCATGCCCTTGCCGCCGCCGCCGGCGGCCGCCTTCACGAGCACCGGGAAGCTCGCGGTCTCGACACGCTCGCTGCGCTCGCTGCTCGACCAGCGGTACTCGGGCACAACCGGTACGCCGGCCGCCACCGCGATCTCGCGGGCCTTGTCCTTGCGAGCCATCGCCGCCATGGCCTCCGGCGGCGGGCCGACCCAGACCAGGCCGGCGGCCATGACCGCGCGGGCGAAGGCGGCGTTCTCGGAGAGGAAGCCGTAGCCCGGGTGGACCGCCTGCGCACCGGCCGCCAGCGCCTGGGAGACCTGGGCGTCGGTGTCGAGGTAGTCGCCGGTGCTGACGACCGCCCGGATGCCTAGCCGCTCGCAGGTGCGCGCGATGCGGGCGGCGATCTCGCCGCGGTTCGCGATGAAGACGGTGTTCATCGGCTCTCTTTCCTCAGCACATCGGAGTCTCGACGCGCGCATCGCGACCTCGTGCCTCGGTCGCGGCGCTCGCTCGACCTGGGGGCGCCCACGCTCCTCACATCCTGAACACGCCGTAGGAGGGCGCGGGGACCGGTGCGTGGGCGGTGGCCTGCAGCGCCATCCCCAGCACGCGACGGGTGTCGAGCGGGTCGATGATGCCGTCGTCCCAGAGCCGGGCGGTGGCGTAGTAGGCGTTGCCCTGGGTCTCGTACTGCTCGCGGATCGGCGCCTTGAAGCCCTCGTCGTCGGGCCGTCCCGCGACCGTCGCCAGCACCGACGCGGCCTGCTCGCCACCCATCACCGAGATCTTGGCGTTCGGCCACATCCACAGGAACCGCGGGTCGTAGGCACGCCCGCACATGCCGTAGTTGCCGGCGCCGTAGCTGCCGCCGATGACGACGGTGAACTTCGGCACGACGCTGCAGGAGACAGCCGTGACGAGCTTGGCCCCGTCCTTGGCGATGCCGCGGTTCTCGTACTCCCGGCCAACCATGAAGCCGGAGATGTTCTGCAGGAAGACCAGCGGGATGCCGCGTTGGTTGCACAGCTCGACGAAGTGCGCGCCCTTGAGCGCGGACTCGCTGAACAGGATCCCGTTGTTGGCGACGATGCCGACCCGGCGGCCGTAGATCTCCGCGAACCCGCACACCAGCGTGTCGCCGTACAGCGGCTTGAACTCGTGCAGCCGCGACCCGTCGACGATCCGCCGGATCACGTCGCGGACGTCGTACGGCGTGCGCGAGTCGACCGGTACGTCGTAGAGCCCCTCCGGGTCCTCCACCGGCTCCTCGAACTGTTGACTCCCGCCCGCTGGCCCCTCGAATCCCGCTTCATGGCCCCTCGAATCCCGGGTCGTGGCCACGATCGACCGCACGATGTCCAGCGCGTGCGCATCGTCATCGGCGAGGTGGTCCACGACACCCGACTTCGAGGCGTGCACGAGGCCACCGCCGAGGTCCTCCGCGCTGACGACCTCACCGGTCGCGGCCTTCACCAGGGGCGGGCCGCCGAGGAAGATCGTGCCCTGGTCCTTGACGATGACGGTCTCGTCCGACATCGCGGGGACGTAGGCGCCGCCGGCCGTGCAGCTGCCCAGCACCGCGGCGATCTGGGGGATGCCGCGGGCCGACATGGTCGCCTGGTTGAAGAAGATGCGACCGAAGTGCTCGCGGTCGGGGAAGACCTCGTCCTGCATCGGCAGGAAGGCGCCGCCGGAGTCGACGAGGTAGACGCACGGCAGGGCGTTCTCGGCCGCGACGGCCTGCGCACGCAGGTGCTTCTTGACCGTGATCGGGTAGTAGGTGCCGCCCTTGACGGTCGCGTCGTTGGCGACCACGACGCACTCGCGCCCCTCGATCAGGCCGATGCCGGTGATGATGCCGGCGCTGGGGACGGCGTACGCGTCCTCGGGACCCCGGCCGTACATGCCGTACGCCGCCAGCGGGCTCAGCTCCAGGAAGGGGCTCCCGGGGTCGAGCAACCGGTCCACGCGCTCGCGCGGGAGCAGCTTGCCACGGTCGGTGTGCTTGCGGCGGGCGCTCTCGCTGCCGCCGCGCCGGACCGTCGCGAGTCGCTCGCGCAGCTCCTCGGTGAGCTCACCCAGGGTCGGCCGCAGTGTCGTCACACGGCGAGGTTAACGATCGTTAACCATCGGGGCAAGGGGTGAACGGCCGTTAACCTGTGCCCCGTGACCGAGACCCCGACCCGCCGGCAGCAGGTGCTGGACACCGCCGCCGAGCTGTTCGCGGCCCGGGGGTTCCACGGCGTCTCGGTCACCGACCTCGGCGCGGCGTGCGGCATCTCCGGGCCCGCGCTCTACAAGCACTTCCCCTCCAAGGACGCCATCCTCGCGGCGATGCTGGAGTCGATCAGCGAGGAGCTGCTCGCCGAGGGTCGCGGGCGCGTGACGGCGGCCGCCACGCCCGCGGCCGCACTGCGCGCCCTGGTGGACTGGCACGTCGACTTCGCGCTGCGCCACCGCGCCCTGATCGTCGTCCAGGACCGCGACTGGTCCTCGCTGCCCGAGGCCAGTCGGGAGCGGGTGCGCACGCTGCAGCGGGAGTACGTCGACCTGTGGGCCGCGCAGCTGCGGCTGCTCGATCGCTGGCTGACCGAGGACGCCTCGCGCGCCATGGCGCACGCGGCCTTCGGTCTCATCAACTCCACTCCGCACAGCGGGCTGCTGCCCGAGCCGGAGATGCGGGCGGCGCTGACCGGGATGGCGCTGCGCGCCCTGGGGATCGCGCGCACCTGACGTCACCAACTGCTCCCCCGCGGGGATGGCGTTGGGAATGTCAGGTGCCAGGGTCCAGCTCGGCCAGCATCCGCTGCGCGCGCAGTGCTGCTTCGAGAGCCAGGTCGACGTCGTCGACATCGGCCACGCGGTCGGAAACCGGGGCGTCCGGCGGCGCGGTGAGCCGGTGGATCCGGGCGAGCAGCTCGTCGCGGCGCACGCCTCGCAGTTGGAGGAGCACGAACGGGTCGCCGTCCATGAGCCAGCCGAGCTGGGTGAGCACGCCGAGGGCGTGCACGCACGAGTCGGTCCAGGACGCGCACGTGCACACGGCGGCCAGCTCGCCGCCGTACGGCAGCAGCTCCACGCCCAGCTGCTCGGCGTGCTCCACCAGGTCGTGCGGCAGGTCCCCGGCGAGCAGGGAGGCGACCCGGCGGGGCGTGGCGACGACCGACTCGACCAGCGCCGACAAGGAGGCATCGTCGAGCACCGGCAGCGTCCCGGACACGGTCCACAGCCCGCGCGGGTCCTCGACCGCCGCCACGAACGACCCGCTGTCGACGATCACGCCGCCGATCCGGCCGGAGCGGGCGACCGCCCGTCCGGCGGTCAGCTCGGCCTCGTCGTACGCCGCCTCCTCGACCGCCCGCAGCCACGCCCGCGACCACCACGACGTCACCCGGACGGCGCCGCGACGCGCCCCCCGCCGCGGGTGCACGGTCGCGCTCACGCCAGGTCGTCCCGCCGGAGTGCGACCAGGTCGTGGAGCTCGTCGTCGGAGAGCTCGGTGAGCGCCGCCTCGCCGCGGCCGAGCACCGCGTCGGCCAGCGAGCGCTTGCGGGCCAGCAGCTCGCCGATCTTGGTCTCGATCGTGCCGCGGGTGACCAGCCGGTGCACCTGCACGGGCCGGGTCTGCCCGATGCGGTACGCGCGGTCGGTGGCCTGGTCCTCGACGGCGGGGTTCCACCACCGGTCGACGTGGACGACATGGTCGGCTCGGGTGAGGTTGAGGCCGGTGCCGCCGGCCTTCAACGACAGCAGGAACACCGGCGGCCCACCGGCCTCGGGGCCGGCCTGGAAGGCCGCGACCATCCGCTCCCGCTCGGGGACCGGGGTGCCGCCGTGGAGGAACTGGTGAGCGATGTTGCGGGCCGCCCAGTGCCGCTCCAGCAGTCGCGCCATGGCGACGTACTGGGTGAAGACGAGCGCGGAGCCGCCCTCGGCCACGACGGTGTCGAGCACCTCGTCGAGCACGTCGAGCTTCTGCGAGCGGCCGGCGAGCCGGCCGGTGGACTGTTTGAGGAAGTGGGCGGGATGGTTGCAGATCTGCTTCAGCCCCGTCAGCAGGCTGAGGACGAGGCCGGCGCGGGTGATCTGGTCGGCGGGGTCGGCACGCTCGATGCGGTCCATCGTGTCGCGCACGAACGCCTCGTAGAGCACCACCTGCTCGGTGGTGAGCGTCAGCAGGTGGTCGGTCTCGGTCTTAGGCGGCAGCTCGGGCGCGATGCCGGGGTCGGACTTGCGGCGGCGCAGCAGGAAGGGCCCCACCAGGTCCGCGAACTGCCGGGTGACGGTCTGGACGCCCGCCTCGATGGGGGCCGCCCAGGCACGCCGGAACGCGTTGCGGCTGCCGAGCAGGCCGGGCACGGTCCAGTCGAGGATCGCCCACAGCTCGGTCAGGTCGTTCTCGACCGGCGTCCCGGTCAGCGCCACCCGCGCGTGGCTCGGGATGGTCCGCAGCGCCCGGGCCGTCGATGAGCGGGGGTTCTTGATGTGCTGCGCCTCGTCGGCCACCACAAGGTCCCAGTCGACGCCGGAGAGCTGCTCGGCGGCGTTGCGCATGGTGCCGTAGGTGGTCAGCACGAACCCGGACGGGTCCTCCAGGTCGCGCGCCGTCCCGTGGAACCGGCGCACGGGTACGCCGGGCGCGAACCGCTCGATCTCGGCCTGCCAGTTGCCCAGCAGGCTGGCCGGGCACACGACCAGGGTCGGCCGGCCGGCGGCGAGCCCGGCAGCGTTGCGGTGCAGGTGGAGCGCGATGAGGGTGACGGTCTTGCCCAGTCCCATGTCATCGGCCAGGCAGCCCCCGAGGCCGAGCGAGGTGAGGTCGGCCAGCCAGGTCAGCCCCTGCCGTTGGTAGTCACGCAGCGTCGCCTGCAGGGCGTTCGGGACGGCGACGAGGTCGCCCTTGCCGGCGCCCACGACCTGCTCGCGCAGCTTCGTGAGGCTGGCGCCGACGACGACCTGCTCCTCGGCCTCGCCCACCTGCGCCACGCCGGTGAGCGCGGCCCCGAGCGCCTCGGCCGCGGCGACCTTGCGCAGCAGCCGCTTGCGGGCCTTGCGGGCGATGCTCGGATGGACCACGGTCCAGGCACCGCGCAGCTTGACGACCGGCGCCGCCGAGGACGCCAGCTGCTCCATCTCCTCCTCGGTCAGCGGCTGGCCGTGCAGGGCGACCTGCCAGCTGAAGGCGAACATCGACTCCGGGCCGAACAGCCCCGTGTTGAGCAGGTCCTCGCCCCGCGGAGACGCCGCCGAGCGGGTCGTGTCGAGGACGGCCGTCGCCGTCAGCTCGCGCCCCAGGGAGCGTGGCCACAGCACGTCGATGCCGCGCTCCTGCAGCGCCGCGACACCGTCCTCGAGCAGCGAGCCGATCTCGTCGCCGTCGAGGGTGATCTGGTCGGGCACGGCCAGGTCGAGCAACCGCTCCAGCGGCGGCCAGGACTCCGCCGCCCCCCGCAGCAGCACCGCGACGTGGGCACGCGCCCGCTCGCCGAACCCGTGCTGCTCGGGGTCGCCGGTCCACAGCAGCGCGGCGTCGCACAGGTGGAGCGGGTTGGCCAGGTCGTGCACCTGCAGCACCAGCCGGACCGAACCCGCCGCCAGCGACTCCTCGTCGGCCTCCACCCGCAGCGAGAGCGCCACCACCTGCGGAAGCTCGGTACGGTCGCGGGCCAGATGGCGGGCCAGGCGGTCCTGGAGCCGCTCGGTGAACGGCTCAGGCGTCGCGGGTCGTCCGGCGGGCGCGGCGGCCGTCCGCCGCGCGGCGGTGCCTGCAGCGAGGTGGCGAGGGCCGAGGGTGCGCGTGCGGTTCGGCGGGCTCTGCGGCATCGCGTCGACCACCGCCGCGAGCATGTCGCGGACGACCTCCTCGGCGGTCGCGGCGTCCACGCCGTCGTACGCCCGGGCCGCGGCCAGCAGCCGCAGCCGCTCCACGTCGTCGCCCTCGACGACCGGCGCCCAGCCGTGCTCGGCCGGCGCCAGCTTGCCCGCGGCGACCATGCGCAGCGCGAAGAGGCTGGCCGCGGCGAGCAGACCCACGGAAGCGTGCACGTCCTCGCGCGCGTGTGCCTTGGAGAGGACGGGGATCGCGGCGGCGATCGGCAGCTCGACGGTGCGGCGCACGTCGCTGAACGCCACCACGCCCTCGCGCGGTCGCTCGGCGGGCCGGAGCACCGCGGGGCCGGCGAGGGGGACGAAGCTCATGGTCCCTGGAACGTACCTGCCGGCGCCGACGTTCCCCTCGGTGTGGGCGTCGGTAGGCTCGCGGCATGACGATCCTCGATGAGCCGGTCGCCCGCCTCGACGGCACGCCCGCCACGCTGCACGAGCTCACCGGCGGACGGCCGGCACTGCTGGTGAACGTCGCGAGCAAGTGCGGGCTCACGCCGCAGTACGCCGGCCTGGAGCGGCTGCACGAGACCTACGCCCCGCGCGGCTTCACCGTCGTCGGGCTCCCGTGCAACCAGTTCATGGGCCAGGAGCCCGGCACCTCCGAGGAGATCGCGGAGTTCTGCTCGGCGACGTACGGCGTGACGTTCCCGATGACGGAGAAGATCGAGGTCAACGGCGAGGGCCGGCACCCCATCTACGCCGAGCTGACGCAGGTCGCCGACGAGAACGGCACGGCGGGCGACGTCCAGTGGAACTTCGAGAAGTTCCTGGTCGACGGCGACGGCAAGGTCGTGGCGCGGTTCTCGCCGCAGGTCGAGCCGGAGGACGAGCGCATCGTCGCCGCCGTGACCGCCCTCCTCGCCTGACGGAGAGGTACGTCACAGCGTGATCCGCCCACCGGGCGGGCACCTTTAACGGTTCGTCAGTTGTCGGTGGCGGCAACTACCTTTACCCGGGTGACTTCTGACCTTACCCAGGACCCGCCCGTCGCTCCGGGTGCCTCCGCCGGGTCCGACAAGCTCGACAAGAGCGTGTGGATCATCGCCGGCGTCGTCGTGCTCGGCTCCATCATGTCGATCCTCGACATCACGGTCGTCTCCGTCGCACAGCGCGTCTTCCAGCAGGAGTTCAACGTCAACGCGGCCGAGGCCGCGTGGACGATGACCGGCTACACGCTCGCGCTGGCGGCCGTGATCCCGCTGACCGGCTGGGCCGCCGACCGCTTCGGCACCAAGCGGCTCTACCTCGCCGCCGTGTTCTTCTTCGCCGTCGGCTCGGCGCTGTGCGCCCTCGCCGACTCACTTGCCGCGCTGGTCGCCTTCCGCGTCCTGCAGGGCATCGGCGGCGGCATGCTCATGCCGCTCGGCATGACGATCCTGACCCGCGCCGCCGGGCCCGAGCGGGTCGGTCGCGTCATGGCCGTGCTCGGCATCCCCATGCTGCTCGGCCCGATCTGCGGCCCGATCCTCGGTGGCTGGCTGATCGACATCGCCTCGTGGCACTGGGTCTTCCTCATCAACATCCCGATCGGCGTCGTCGCGCTGGTCTACGCCTGGCTGGTGCTGCCCAAGGACAACCCGCAGCCGTCGGAGAGCTTCGACTTCCTCGGCATGGTGCTGCTCTCCCCCGGCCTGGCGCTGTTCCTCTACGGCATCTCCTCGATCCCTGGCTCGCAGGTCGACCACGGCACCTGGCAGACCCGCGGCGTGATCGTCCCGATCGTGATCGGCACGATCATGACGGTCGCGTTCGTCCCGTGGGCGCTGGCCAAGCGCAACAAGCACCCGCTGATGGACCTGCGGCTGTTCAAGAACAAGGAGATGACCATCGCGGTCATCACCATGTCGCTGTTCGCCATCGCCTTCTTCGGCGGCGGCCTGCTGTTCCCGCAGTACTTCCAGTTCGTGCGCGGCGAGGACGACCTCTCCGCCGGCCTACTGCTGGCGCCACAGGGTCTCGGGGCGATGATCACGATGCCGATCGCGGGCATGCTGGCCGACAAGATGGGTCCGGGCAAGATCGTCCTCAGCGGCATCTCGACGATCGTCGTCGGCATGTTCATGTTCTCGACGCTGGACGAGTCGACCTCGTACTGGTTCCTGCTCGGCTCGCTGTTCGTCATGGGCCTCGGCATGGGCGCCACGATGATGCCGACGTTCTCGGCCGCGCTGGCCACCCTGCGCGACCAGACCATCGCGCGCGGCTCGACGCTGATGAACATCGTCCAGCAGATCGCGGCCTCGATCGGCACGGCGCTGTTCACCGTGCTGCTCACCAACGGTCTGAAGAACCAGGAGTCCGTCGCGCTCGGCAGCGCGCTGGAGGAGGCGGGCAACGACCAGGGCAAGGTGTCCTCGATCCTCGCCCAGTTCGGCGTCTCGCCCGAGCAGATCGACAGCGTCATGGCCAAGATCCCCGGCGACATGGCCGGTGTCTTCGGCGACACCTTCGTGGTCGCGACCGTGCTCTGCGCGGTCTGCCTCATCCCGGCCTGGTTCCTGCCCAAGACCAAGGCCGAGCACGGCGAGGCCGGCGCCACGATCCACGTGGGTCACTGACGCCCTCGCGGCGCCACCGCTTCACCGCCCTCGCGGGTCCCTCCTCGCGGCGGACGTCATACGCCCTGGTTGCTCTGGCAGCCAGGGCGTATGACGTTCTCCCGGCGTCTCGGGGCGGGCGTCATACGAAGTGGTCGCCTGGACGACCAGGTCGCATGACGTCCCGCGCCGGCGATCCGGCCTCCCCGCCGCCCTCCTTCGCCGTACGGCGGGCCGACCTCCGTCCACCGGGACCCTCCGGGACACCGCTCTCCACAGGTGAGCCGTCGGCGACGCACGGACCGTCTCGGCGCGAGCGATCCTCGCCGCATGACCGAGAACGCGGAGATCTCCCTGCCGACGCGAGCCGAGCGCCTCGCCGCCCTCACCGAGGTCGGCGCCGGTCAGGCCATGATCGTGACCCGCACCCAGGCCTACGCCGAAGGCTTCACTCGCGGCGAAGTGCGCGCCCAGATCAGCGCCGAGCGTTGGCGGAGGATCGGCACCCACTGCTTGGCCTTGTTCACGGGGGAGCTCACCCATGACGCACAATGCTGGGTCGCGACACTCGAGGCAGGTCCGCGTGGCTACATCGACGGTGAGGCGGCCCTGCTGCTGGCGGGCCTCGAGCACTACACGGTCGAACGCATCCGGGTGTCGGTTCCGCGGGGCGCCCGGATCCGGCACCGCGGCGGCACGATCGACATCCGTCAGACCCGTCGATGGGCGGCCGACGACCTGCTGGATGGATCGGGTCCCCCACGGACCCGCCCGTCGGTCGCGGCGATCCGGGCGGCGCTGTGGGCCACCTCGGACCGTCAGGCGACGCTGCTACTCACGATGACCGTCCAGCAGTCCATCGCCGACGTCGCCGAACTCGGCGCCGAGCTGCTGCGGGTCCGACGGGACCGACGCCGGATCCTCGTCGGCACCACGTTGCTCGACCTCGCCGGCGGCGTGCGCTCCCTCAACGAGCACGACGTGCTGCAAGGGTGCCGCGAGCGAGGGCTGCCCGAGCCGGACCTGCAGTCGCTGCGGCGAACGCCCGGTGGGTCCTACTACCTCGACTTCCGCTGGCGCGCCTTCGGCGTCGCGCTCGAGGTCGACGGCATCCAGCACGCCTGGGCCGTCAACGTCGTCGGCGACTCACTGCGCCACAACTCCATCGCCCTCGACGGCGACATCGTGCTCCGACTACCGGTCCTCGGTCTGCGTGTGTGCCCCGATGAGTTCTTCGACCAGATCGAGCAGGCGCTCGCGGCGCGCGGTTGGACGCGGAGCGACGCGGCCTGAGCCGCAGCGTGCGTCACGAATCGCTCGTCGCGACCGATCGGCTGCTGACGTCATACGAGCTGGTGGCCAGAGCGACCGGACCGTATGACGTCCGCCGACCCAAGCGGAGGACGTCATGCGAGGCGGTCGCCAGAGCGACCGGACCGTATGACGTCCGCCCCGGTGGGACGGGCGGATCAGGCTTCGACGGCGAGCGTCAACGGCAGTACGGCGGCCGCGCCGGCGTCGTGGAGCGCCTTCGCCGCGAGGGTCAGCGTCCAGCCCATCACGACGCGGTCGTCGACGAGCAGGATGCGGGCGCCGGGTGCGATGTCGGCGCGCAGCCGGAACCGGCGGCTCAGCACCGCGACCCGCTGCGCGGAGTTGGCGGCACCCTGGCCGGGCGCGATCTCCGGCTCGACGATGGCGTAGGAGCCGGCGATCGGGACGCGCAGGTAGCGCGAGAGCCCGGCGGCCAGGTCGCCCACCAGCGTCGGCCGGGTGAGCGAGTCGACCACGACGATCGCGTCGACCTGTGGCTGCCAGTCGCCGAGCACCTCGACCACGGCGCGCACGAGCGGCACGGGGACGGACCCGTCCACGCTCTCGCCGGTCGACCCTGACGAGACCCGGAAGAGGTCCCGCAGTGCCTGCCCGTGGCCGAGGTCGGTGAGCCGGGCGACCGCGCGGCCCTCCTGCGGCGGCGTCGCGATGCGGCCCTTGAGCTCGACGCCGAGGTTGGCCAGGGCCGTCGGCCACAGCTTCTTCGGCTCGATGACGACGCCGGGTCGGTGGATCCGGGCATCGGCCTCGGCCAGCGCCGCCTCCGAGACGGCACTGGACAGCGTCAGGCCGCCGCAGTTGTCGCACCGGCCGCAGTCGGCGGCCTCCGGGTCGTCGAGCTGTTCGCGCAGGAACCGCATCCGGCACTCGGCCGACGAGAGGTAGTCGAGCATCGCCCGCTGCTCCCGCTCCCGCGCCTCCGACACACGGGCGTAGCGCTCGGCGTCGTAGACCCACGGTCGTCCGGTCGCCTCCCAGCCGCCCTGCACGCGTCGGACGGCGCCGTCGACGTCGAGCACCTTCAACATCGTCTCCAGCCGGTTGCGGCTCAGCTCGACCTGGGTCTCGAGGGCCTGGGTGCTCAGCGGGCGACCGGCGTCGGCGAGCACGTCCACGGTGCGGCGTACGAGCTCCTCGCGCGGGAAGGCGAGCGAGGCGAAATACGCCCAGATGTCGCGGTCCTCCGCACCCGGCAGCAGCACCACCGACGCGTCGCCGAGGATGCCGCGGCCGGCACGACCGATCTGCTGGTAGTAGGAGACCGGCGAGGACGGCGCGCCGACGTTGACGACGAAGCCGAGCGGGGCGTCGAAGCCCATGCCGAGCGCGCTGGTCGCCACCAGCGCCTTGATCCGCCCGGAGGCCAGGTCGGCCTCGAGCGCCTGCCGCTCGGTGGTCTCGGTGCGGCCGGAGTAGGCAGCGACGTCGTGGCCGCGCGAGCGCAGGTAGTCGGCGATCTCCTGGGTGGCGGCGACCGTCAGGCAGTAGACGATGCCGGACCCGGGCTGTTCGGCGAGGTGGTCGGCGAGCCAGGCAAGCCGCTGCTCGGGCGTCGTGAGCCGGACCACGCCCAGCCGCAGCGACTCACGGTCCAGCGAGCCGCGCAGCACCAGGACGTCGCGCCCCATCTGCTCCGCGACGTCGGCGGTCACCCTCGCGTTCGCGGTGGCGGTGGTGGCCAGCACCGGGATGCCGGCCGGGAGGTCGTCGAGCAGGGTCCGGATCCGGCGGTAGTCGGGCCGGAAGTCGTGCCCCCAGTCGGAGATGCAGTGCGCCTCGTCGACGACCAGCAGGCCGCAGGTCGCGGCCAGCCGGGGCAGCACGGCGTCTCGGAACCCGGGGTTGTTGAGCCGCTCCGGGCTCACCAGCAGCACGTCGATCTCCCCGGCGTGGATCTGCTGCTCGACGGCCGACCACTCGTCGATGTTGGTGGAGTTGATCGTGGCCGCCCGGATGCCGGCCCGCTCGGCGGCGGCGATCTGGTTGCGCATCAGCGCGAGCAGCGGGCTGACGATGACGGTCGGCCCGGCTCCTGCCTCACGCAGCAGCAGGGTCGCCACGAAGTAGACGGCCGACTTGCCCCAGCCGGTGCGCTGCACGACGAGCGCGCGCCGCTTGTCGACGGCCAGAGCGGCGATGGCCGACCACTGGTCCTCGCGCAGCACCGCGTCGTCGCGGCCGACCAGGGCGCGCAGGTGCGCTTCGGCGCGGTCGCGGATCTGGTCGATGTCGGCGGTGACGGACATGCCGACCTGTCTACCAGCCGCCGCTGACAGCCGGTGGAGCCGGGATCAGACCAGCCAGGTACCGGACCGCATCAGCGTCCGGCCGGCGATCTCGTCGGACTCGCGCCACGCCTGCACCCGCTGGGGCCGGAGCACGAGGAAGACGAACGCCGCGTCGCCGCGTGGGTCCCAGTCGGCCTGTGCGGCGTACGCCTCGCCGAGTGCCGCGTCCTCGTCGACCCCGACCTGGCGCTCGAGCACCGCGTCGACCATCGTGACGTCGCGGGTCGGGCCCACTGCCAACCGCGCCCGTCCGGTGGCCGCGAGGTCGCGTGCCGTGCGCGAGGTCGCTTGCACGGCCAGGACGAAACGCTCCTCGATCCAGCCCAGCGAGAGCGGCACCAGGTGCGGGTCACCTTGGGGCGAGGCGGTCGCGACCCACGTGTCGATGTGCGGCGTGGCCCACATCGCCAGGGTGTCGGCCTTGCGGGTGGCGGCGTCGCGGGGTCCGGTCATGGGCCGAAGTCTGTCAGCCCATCGTGCGCGGCACCGGCGCCAGCTGGCCACGGGTCCCAGGAGTCACACTCCGGGGGCACCGCATCGACTTCGGGGGCGTTGCAACGCCCCCGAAGTCGCGGAATCCCCGGTTCACCGGGGATTCCGCGCGGCAACCGGGCCACTGGGTTTCGAGACGCGTCACGCCCCCTCGCTGCGCTCGGGAACGTCGACGCTCCTCAACCTCCCCGCCTGGTCCGCGACCTCGCAGGCTCGGTCGCGGGGCGGTGATCACCAGATTCGGACGCGGTCGGCCGGGTCGAGCCAGAGTCCGTCACCGGGCTCGGATCCGAACGCCTCGTGGAACTCGTCGAGGTTGCGGACGATGTTGGCGCGGAACTCCGGCGGACTGTGGGGGTCGATCGTGAGGTACTGCTGCTCCTGCTCCTTGCGACGCTTGGTGCGCCAGACGTACGCCCAGTTGAGGAACAGCTGGCGGCGGTCCTCGACCGACGCGTCCGGCTCGGCGATGAGGTACGCCGTATGCGCGATCGTCAGGCCACCGAGGTCGCCGATGTTCTCGCCGACCGTGAGGGCGCCGTTGACGTGCTCACCAGGGAGGGCGCGCGGCTCGAAGGCGTCGTACTGCTTGATCAGCGCGGCCGACTTCTCCTCGAACGCCGACTTGTCCGCGGCGGTCCACCAGTCGTTGAGGTTGCCGGCCCCGTCGAACTGCGCGCCCTGGTCGTCGAAGCCGTGGCCGATCTCGTGGCCGATGACCGCGCCGATGCCGCCGTAGTTCTCCGCGGGGTGGGCGTCCGGGCTGAAGAACGGCTTCTGCAGGATCCCGGCCGGGAAGCAGATCTCGTTGGTGCCCGGGTTGTAGTAGGCGTTGACAGTCTGCGGCAGCATGAACCACTCGTCGCGGTCGACCGGCGAGCCGATCTTGGCCAGCTGGCGGTCGGTCTCGAACGAGCTCGCGGCGTAGACGTTGCCGATCAGGTCGTCCTTGCGGATCTGGAGCGCGGAGTAGTCGCGGAACTTCTCGGGGTAGCCGATCTTCGGACGGAACGTCTCGAGCTTCTCGTAGGCCCGCTGCTTGGTCTCCTCCGTCATCCAGTCCAGCTTGGAGATCGAGACGCGGTAGGCCGCGAGCAGGTTCGCGACGAGGTCGTCCATCATCGCCTTGGAGGTCGGCGGGAAGTGCCGGGCGACGTACTCCTTGCCGACCGCCTCGCCCAGCGCGCCCTCGACCAGCGCGACGCCGCGCTTCCAGCGCGCCCGCAGCTCGGGCGTGCCGTTGAGGGTGCGGCCGTAGAAGTCGAAGTTGACCTCGACGAACTCGTCGGTGAGGTACGGCGCCGCCGCGCGCAGCACGTGCGAGAGCAGCCAGTCCTTCCACTGCTCCAGCGGCACCTCGGTCAGCACCGTCTCGAGGTGGGAGAAGTACGACGGCTGCCGGACGCAGACCTCGGCGAGCAGCTCCTGCGCGTCGTGGTGCCGGGCGCCCGAGAGGTTGGTGACGTAGACGTCCCAGTCGAACGACGGGCAGACCGCCTTGACCTCCGCCAGCGTCATCAGGTTGTAGGTCTTCTGCACGTCCCGCGTCTCGGCACGCTCCCAGTGCCCCTGCGCGAGCCGGGTGTCGATGGCCAGGATCGTGCGGGCCTTCTCGTCGGCCCCGTCGATGCCGCCCAGCGTCAGCAGGGTGGTCAGGTAGCCGACGTACTTGTCGCGGATCTCGGCGAACTTCTCATCGCGGTAGTAGGACTCGTCGGGCAGCCCGAGGCCGCCCTGCAGCAGGTTGACGATGTAGCGGTCGGCGTTGCGGTCGTCGTTGTCGACGTAGGACCCGAAGAGACCGCGGCCACCGATCCGCTCGAACTCACCGAGGAACGCGGCCAGGTCGCGCAGGTCCCGCAGGCCCTCGACGGCTTGGACGAGCGGCTGCAGCGGCGCCAGGCCGGCGGCGGCGATGGCGTCGGTGTCCATGAAGGAGGCGTAGAGGTCGCCGATCTTCTGCGCCTCCGAACCGGGGCCGTCACCGGTCGAGCCATCCGAGACCGATGCGGCCAACTCCTCGATGATCGCGCGGACCTGCTCCTCCGCGACGTCGGCCAACTGCACGAACGGGCCCCAGCTGGAGCGGTCGGAGGGGATCTCCGCCTCCACGAGCCAGGTGCCGTTGACGTGGCCGAAGAGATCGTCCTGCGGGCGGATGGAGAGGTCCATGCCGGGTCGGGCGTCGTCGAGAATGCTCACGCCGCCACATTAGTCGGCGACGCTGACGGCCCGGGGGTGCGCCAGCACCCGGTCAGCCGGGGCGGACGATCCGGTTCATCTCGAAGTGCATCGGGTCGGTCCACTGCCAGTCGCCGCCCCACGAGAAGCCCCACTTCTTGAACGTCGCGACGACCAGTGGATGCATGTCGCCGGGGATGCCGCGGCCGTTCGTGCTGACGTTCAGGTCCAGGGCGAGGCCGAAGGCGTGGTTGGACAGCTTGCTGCTGCCGGCGATGAAGCGTGGGTAGTAGCAGCCGGCGTAGTCGTCGCGCCGGATCTCATCGGCCAGTCCCAGCTCGACGATCTCCTGCAGCGCGGCGGTGAGCTGCGGGAAGAGGTGCTTGTTGCAGGTGACCGATCCGAGGATCGGCACGGTCCGGGTCCGGACATGGCTGCGCACCCAGCCGGCGTCGGGGATCACCCGGCCGCCGACGACGCGGTAGTTGTAGATGCCCACCGCCTGGGCGAGGCTGCCGACCGGCACCGCGGTGAGCGGGGCGTTGATGTCGAGGCCCTCGCGGGCGACGACGTCGAGGCGCTGCACCGACACGTTCGGCCCGACCACGTCCCGGATCGGCTTCACCACCCGGTCCGGCGCGGTGCTGGTGGTCGAGACCAGCAGCGCGTTTCCCTCCGGGATGTCCATCGCCTCGCCCCAGGCCGGGTTCATGACGATGTCGACGGCACCCTCGATCTGCGGCGCCCACGCACCGACGTGGATGCGCGGGGCGTCGGCGGCGGCGCCGAGCCGGAGGTAGCCGTCGGCGTCGGGCCGCAGCACTCCCTCGAGCGTCTTGTCGACGGCGATCTCGCCGCCGGCGACGCGGTCCCAGACCACCTGGGACTCGGCCGTCTGGTGCGGCGTGAAGTTGCGGAACGTCCCGGGATCGGCGGCGACCACGTTGAGCACCCGGCCCTCGAGGCTGGCCTGCGCCATCGAGATCCGGGCGACGCCGGTGACCCCCTTGGCGGCCTTGACCCTGTCGACGACCTCGTCGGCGAACGGCTCGGCCGCCTGCACCAGGATGTCCGCGGCGAGCAGCGGACCGGTACGGGGACCGGGCGGGTCGACCGCATGCTCGGGATCGGCGGGACGCAAGCTCGACGAGGCCGACGGCGCGGGCGTGGATCCGGACGAGGGCGAGCTCGACGACGTCGTCGAGCCGGGCGAGGACGCCGACGGCGTACCCGGACCGGCGTCACCGGCCGCGCACCCCGCGAGCCCGGTCGTCAGCACGGTCGTCAGCGCCGCGGCCAGCACGGTCGCGGCACCCCGCCGGCTCGTCCCGTGTGCCATTCGCATCCCCACCTCCCCGGCGGCCCACCCTAGTGGGGCTTCGGAGCGGAGCGCTCAGGCGGCGCCCGACCGCGCCTCGGGCAGCGTGAAGTCCGTGCCGAGCAGGCGGCTCACCATCCAGGCGATGCCGTCCGCGATCTGGTCGGGGCTGCCCGTCGGCTGCATGACATGGCTCAGCACGGCCCGCAGCAGCACGTCGACCGCGATGTCGGTCTCCGCCGGACCGAGCGTCGTGCGGTAGCCGCCGATGCGCTCGTGGAGCACCGCCTTGGCGCCCTCGAGCAACCAGTCGGACTGGGTGGTCAGGTACGGCAGCAGCTCCGTGTCGGCGCCGTGGGTGGCGGAGACCACGGAGACCAGCAGCGGGTTCTCCGCGGCCTGCTGCAGTACGTCGTGGGCGCCTTGCCGGATGGCGGCGATCAGCTCGTCGGGTTCGTCCCCGGGGTGGTCGTCGAACGCCTGGCTCACCAACGTGAGGAACCGCTCCAGCTCCCGCATGATCATCGACTGGACCAGCTGCGACTTGGAGCCGAACTCGTTGTAGACCGTCTGTCGGCTCACTCCGGCCGCGTCGGCCAGCTTGGTCATGGTGACGTTGGACCAGCCGACCGCGATCGTGAGCTTCGCCGCGGCGTCGACGATCCTCCCGCGGGTGTCTCTCCTCGTGGGCGCGCCGGTCATGGCCGCGATCCTAGGGACAGGGAGCATCGTCGCGGGTGCATACCTGTCAGTAACCAGACGCACGCCCTCAACGCGGGGGATCTGCGTCCTCCGCGCCACCGAGTCCGTCCCGCCGGGCGCGCCCCGATCAGCCCCTGAGTCAGCCCAGGGCGGCTCGCTCCACCGGGACGAAGTCGGTCTTGTCCCGCACACCACAGTCGGGGCAGCACCAGTCGTCCGGGATCTCCGCCCAGGAGGTGCCGGCCGCGAACCCTTCCAGCTCGTTGCCCTCGTCGACGACGTAGGTGTACCCGCAGCCGGGGCACCGGGCCGCCAGCACCTCCTCCGCGTGCCCGACCGGCGAGGACTGCCCTGGCGTCTCGGTCGACGCGACGGCCTGGACTGCCGGGCGCGGGTGCTTCGCGAGGATCCGCTCACGCTTGCGCGGCACGATGTTCGCGCGGCTCATGTCGCCGTCGAAGTGCGCCAGCACGCGGGGGTCCATCACCCGCCGCCAGATCGCGGGCACGATCGCGAGCACGATCATGCCGGCGTACCCCGTCGGGAGCACCGGGCTCTCCTCGAAGTCGCGCAGCGTCTGGTAGCGCCGGGTCGGGTTGGCGTGGTGGTCGCTGTGTCGCTGCAGGTGGTAGAGCAGGACGTTGGTCGCGATGTTGTTGGAGTTCCACGAGTGGCTCGGATCCACGCGCTCGTAGCGCTCCCGCTCCCCCACGCCGACCTTCTGCCGGAGCATGCCGTAGTGCTCCATGTAGTTGACGACCTCGAGGAGCGAGAAGCCGACGACCGCCTGGATCAGGAGGTACGGCGTGATGCCGACGCCCAGCCAGGCGATCAGCGCTCCCCACAGCACGGCCGTCATCGCCCAGGCGTTGAGGACGTCGTTGCCGATCCGGAACGGGTGCTGGTCACGTCGGGCGTAGCGCCGCTTCTCCAAGCGCCAGGCGCTCTTGAGCGAACCCCACACGGTCCGCGGCCAGAACTGGTAGAAGTTCTCGCCGACCCGCGCGCTGGCCGGGTCCTCCGGTGTCGCGACGCGGACGTGGTGGCCACGGTTGTGCTCGATGTAGAAGTGGCCGTAGGCACTCTGCGCGAGCGCGATCTTGCTCAGCCAGCGCTCGTGGCTCTCCTTCTTGTGGCCCAGCTCGTGCGCGGTGTTGATGCCGATGCCGCCGATGCAGCCGATCGACACAGCCAGCCCGATCTTGTCCCAGGTGCCGAGGTCACCCCGCGCGACCAGCCACATCGCCGCGACGAACGCGGCGTACTGGATCGGCAGGTAGGAGTAGACGACCCAGCGGTAGTACCGGTCCTTCTCCAGCGCCTCGATCATGTCGTCCGGGGGGTTGGACCGGTCCAGCCCGCAGGCCAGGTCGATGGCGGGGACGATGACGAGGATGACCACCGGGCCGAGCCAGAGCCACACGCTCCACCCGGTCAGCTCGCGCATCCCCATGGCGACGAAGGCGAGGCTCGGCACGACCAGCCCGATCAGCCAGAGATAGCGCTTCTTGTCCCGCCACTGCTCCGTCGAGCCGGCCGCCACAGTGCTGTTCGCGATCTGGTTCACGTCGCCCCCTTCTCGTTACGAGGAAGTGTCCTACGTAACACTGACGCTCGCAAGGGTTTCGTGGGACTCGTGTCCCATGAACCCCTTGCGCGGCGCGGGCCGGCCGTTCGCGCGCGGCTATCGTGGGCTGATGAACACCGCTTTCGGCATCGACTTCGGCGGCACCGGCATCAAGGGGGCACCGGTCGACCTGGCGGTGGGCGACTTCGCCGCCGAGCGGGTTCGGATCCGGACCCCGGAGCCGTCCACGCCCGCGGCGGTCGCCCAGATCTTCGTCGAGCTGCTCGAGCGGTTCCCCGACCGCGACGGCCCGGTCGGCGTGACGGTGCCGGGCGTCGTACGCCACGGCGTGGTGCACTCGGCCGCCAACATCGACCCCGCGTGGATCGGCACGGACGCTGACGCCGTCTTCACCGAGGCGACCGGGCGGGACGTGCACGTCGTCAACGACGCCGACGCCGCCGGGCTCGCAGAGGTGCGGTACGGCGCGGCCGCCGGCCGTCGCGGCCTGGTCATCCTCACCACGCTCGGCACCGGCATCGGCACGGCGCTGCTGTACGACGGCGTGCTGGTGCCGAACTCCGAGCTCGGCCACCTCGAGATCGACGGACATGACGCCGAGTCGCGGGCCGCCAACAGCGCCCGCACCCGCGAGGAGCTGTCGTGGGAGCAGTGGGCGCAGCGGCTCACCCGCTACTACCGCACCCTGGAGCGCCTGTTCTCCCCCGACCTGTTCGTGGTCGGAGGCGGGGTCTCGAAGGAGGCCGCCTCCTTCCTGCCGCTGCTCGACCTCTCCACCGAGATCATCCCCGCCACCCTGCGCAACCGGGCCGGCGTGGTGGGCGCCGCCCTGTACGCCGCGGAGTCTGCGGACCGCGCGGTCCGATAGCTCCGGGCTCGGCCGTTGGTAGGGGCTCTGCCCGAGCCTCTAGTGCAGGAAGGTGAAGAGCGGGCTGTCGTACGGGATCTTCTCGATCACCAGGTTGCTGGCCGCCATCCGCTGCAGCAGCCCGGAGATGCCGCCGGCATGGTCGAGGTCGATGCCGATGAGCGCGGGGCCGGTCTCGCGGTTGGACTTCTTGATGTAGTCGAAGACCACGATGTCCTCGCCCTCGGCGAGCACGTGGTCGAGGAAGCCGCGCAGGGCGCCGGGCTCCTGCGGGAAGCTGACCAGGAAGTAGTGCCGCAGCCCCTGGTGGACCAGCGCCCGCTCGATGACCTCGGCGTAGCGCGAGACGTCGTTGTTGCCGCCGCTGACGATCGCGCCGACGCGCTTCCCGGTCACGTCGAGCTGACCGAGAGCCGCCGTGGCGAGCGCCCCAGCGGGCTCGGCGATGATCCCGTCGACCTGGTAGAGCTCCAGCATCTCAGCGCACACCGCGCCGACCTCCACGGCGACGACGTCGTCGACGAGATCGCGGACGAGCGGGTACGTCGCCGACCCGGCGGTCCCGACCGACGCACCGTCCACGAAGGTGTCGAGGGAGTCCAGCGGGACCGGCTGACCGGCCGCCAGCGCCGCGCTCATGCTCGCCGCGCCGACCGGCTCGACGCCGACGATGCGGGTCTGCGGCCACGCGTGCCGGACCCAGCTCGCGACGCCGGCGAGCAGGCCCCCGCCGCCGACCGGGACGACCAGCACGTCGAGCGGGTCGTGTCCCAGGCCGGCCGCCTGCTCGGTGACCTCGAACCCCACGGTGCCCTGGCCGGTGATCGTGCGCGCGTCGTCGAAGGGGTGCACGTACGTCGCGCCGGTCAGCTCCGACTCGGCGTGCGCCGCGGCCGACGCCTCGTCGTACGTCGTCCCGACCAGCTCCAAGGTGACGTTGCGGCCGCCGAGAGCGAGGATGCGGTCACGCTTCTGACGCGGCGTGTTGGTCGGCACCACGATGTGGGCCTGGACACCGAGCCGGGCCGCTCCGATCGCCACGCCCTGGGCATGGTTGCCGGCGCTCGCGCAGACCACCCCGCGTGCGAGCTCCTCGGGTGCGAGCGAGCTCATCAGGTGGAACGCGCCGCGGACCTTGTACGACCGGCCCAGCTGGAGGTCCTCCCGTTTGAGCAGTACGTCGGCGGCGTACTGCTCGCTGAGGCGGGTCGAGCGCTCCAGCGGGGTGCGGGTCGCGATGGTGGCCGCCGCGGCTGCGGCGATGCCCTCGGGGGTGACGGTCACGGCGCTCAGTCTGGCAGGGCGCGGAATCCCCGGCTCACCGGGGATTCCGCGCCCTCGCGGCGTTGCTCAGCGCCCGGCGGGCACCTTCGTCAGCGCGGCGAGGATGTCCTCGACCCGCTCCTTCGCGTCGCCGAACAGCATCTGGGTGTTCTCGCGGAAGAAGAGCGGGTTCTGCACGCCGGCGTACCCCGCGGCCATCGACCGCTTGAAGACGACGACGTCCTTGGCCTCCCAGACGCGGAGCACCGGCATGCCGGCGATCGGCGAGGTGGGATCCTCCGCCGCGGCGGGGTTGACGGTGTCGTTGGCGCCGATGACCAGCACGACGTCGGTGTCGTCGAAGTCGTCGTTGATCTCGTCCATCTCCAGGACGATGTCGTAGGGCACCTTGGCCTCGGCCAGCAGCACGTTCATGTGCCCGGGCAGGCGCCCGGCGACCGGGTGGATGCCGAACCGCACGTCGACGCCGCGCTCGCGCAGCTTGCGGGTCAGGTCGGCCACCGGGTACTGCGCCTG
>NZ_DASWXC010000014.1:0-39587 GCF_036405735.1 Nocardioides sp. | reverse complement strand
GGTTCGGTGGGGTGGCCCACCCCGCCGTACAGTTCCTGACAGCTCATCACGAGGGACTGAGGGATACGGCCCGACGACGTCCCGGCAACCGCCACGTACCTCCGCCCCCGGCAGCCAGCCGGAAGCGGTTCGTGGAAACGGTGCCACTTCCGTCCCGTGCGCGAGGTACGCGCCCGGGGAAGATGAGGAGGAGGACTTCCATGAGCGCTGCCACCGTCGAGACCATCGGCACCACCGAGACCGCCGGCGTCGTGATCCGCGAGGGCGCCTTCGGCAACGCCCGCGCCCTCTCCTGTCGCGAGTGCGGCCACGAGGTCGAGCTGGGCCCGCACTACGCGTGTCCGGAGTGCTTCGGACCCCTCGAGGTCGCCTACGACTTCCCGACCGTGACCCGCGAGGAGATCGAGGCCGGTCCGCGCAACATCTGGCGCTACAAGGCGCTGCTGCCGGTGCCGGCCGACATCGAGCAGAGCCCCAACATGGAGCCCGGCTTCACCCGGCTGCTGCAGGCCCGCAACCTCGCTCGCGAGCTCGGGCTGGAGAAGCTGTGGGTCAAGGACGACTCGACCAACCCGACCAACTCCTTCAAGGACCGCGTCGTCGCCTGCGCCCTCAGTGCCGCCCGCGAGCTCGACGCCAAGGTCTTCGCCTGCCCGTCCACCGGCAACCTGGCCAACGCGGTCGCCGCGGCCGGTGCCCGCGCCGGCATCCGCACCGTCGTGTTCATCCCGAGCAACCTCGAGAAGCCCAAGCAGGTGAACTCCGCGGTCTACACCGACTCGCTGGTCGCCGTGGACGGCAACTACGACGACGTCAACAAGCTCGCCTCCGAGATCGCGGGCGAGGAGGACGGCTGGGCGTTCGTCAACGTCAACGTCCGCCCGTTCTACGCCGAGGGCTCCAAGACCCTGGGCTACGAGATCGCCGAGCAGCTCGGCTGGCGGCTGCCCGACCAGATCGTCATCCCCGTCGCCTCCGGCACGCAGCTGACCAAGGTGCACAAGGCGTTCCAGGAGCTGATCAAGCTCGGTCTCGTCGAGGACAAGCCCTACCGGGTCTTCGGGGCCCAGGCCACCGGCTGCTCGCCGGTCTCGGTCGCCTACAAGGCGGGCGTCGACGCCATCCGCCCGGTCAAGCCCGACACCATCGCCAAGTCGCTGGCGATCGGCAACCCGGCCGACGGCATCTACGTCCTCGACATCTGCCGCGAGACGGGCGGAGCCGTGGAGGACATCTCCGACGAGGAGGTGCGCGAGGCGATCGTGCTGCTGGCGCGCACCGAGGGCATCTTCACCGAGACCGCCGGCGGCACCACCGTGGGCGTGCTGAAGAAGCTCGTCGCGAGCGGTCAGCTCGACCCCACGCTCGAGACGGTCGTCATCAACACCGGCCACGGCCTGAAGACCCTCGACGCGGTGTCGGGCCAGGTCGGGGCGCGGGCCACCATCGCGCCGACGTACGCCGCCTTCGCCGCGACCGGGATCGCCTGATGCCCGACCGCAACGTCTCCGTCCGGGTCCCCACGATCCTGCGCACCTACACCGGCGGCGCGTCCGAGGTGACCGCCTCCGGCGCCACGCTGACCGAGGTGCTCGACGACCTCGAGACGCAGTACGCCGGCATCCGGGCCCGGATCCTCGACGACAACGGCAACCTGCGCCGGTTCGTCAACGTGTACGTCGGAAACGAGGACGTCCGCTTCCTCGACGGCCTCGCGACCCCGACCCCCGACGGCGCGCAGGTGTCGGTCATCCCCGCGGTCGCCGGCGGCTGACCTCCTGCGGACTCAGGGAGTCGCGGCCCAGTCCGGCCGCATCGCGAAGCCGCCGACCGGCTTGGAGAAGTACCCGCTGTCGGTGTCGGCTCCCTGGACGATTGCGCGACTGTCCCGGTTGGCGGTCTTGAACTGGAACGACTGGCCTTGCACGGGATCGCTGGCCATCTCATACGTCTGCTGCAGATTCCCCGCCTGCCTCACCCATGGCCACTCGAAGCGGCCGCCGACGTGTCCTCCGCCCACGACGAATCCGTACTGCCAGCCACGAGGGACGCGGTGCGCGCGCAGGCGGGCCCCCGGTGCCAGCCGCCGAGCGCGTCCGTCGGCGAACTCTGCCCGCTTGACGGTCCGCATCCGCCCGGAACGCTGGAGGCGTCGATCATCGATGGGGCGAACCGCGCATCGCTTCATCGACCATGCGGAGTCGGGGGCGTCGACTGCTCGTGCCCGCACGCACACCACCTGCCCGGGGGCGACGGCGATGTCGAACGTGGTGGCCGGGATGGCGTCGAGGTGCCGGTGCCAGGACGGTTGCGTCCGAGAGCGCATGTCGGCGCGCAGGATATCGATCGCGTAGGTGCGCGGTGTCGTCGCGGTGTAGTCGGTGATGGCAACGGAGAGTCTGGTGTCGGCCAGCACCCAGGTGTTCATCAGATCCTCGGGCGTCAGGACATTCAGGGGTGCGCCGGTCGGACTGCCACCAGCGGCGTGCGCGCCGCCCGGTACGGCGGTGAGCACGCCCGCCGTCAGGGCAGAGATCAGAGCAGTGAGACGTCGGACCACAGCGGCTCCTCGAGAAGGCGGTGTGCGGAGTCTGCCAGTCCTGCGCGGCCGCGACCTGCCGTTTGCGGTGGTTCCCTCGACGTGACGAGCGCACCTGCGTCGAGGACGTCATACGAGCTGGTCGCTCTGACGACCGACTCGTATGACGTCCCGCGAGCCGCCACCGGCCCTATCCTGACCGCCATGGCCGCCTCCCACACCCGTCCGACACTGGAGGACGTGGCCGCCCGAGCGGGTGTCGGACGCGGCACGGCGTCGCGGGTCGTCAACGGTGGGGCGCGGGTCTCCGAGCGGGCGCGGACGGCCGTCGAGGCGGCGATCAAGGAGCTGGGCTACGTGCCCAACCGGGCGGCGCGGGCGCTGGTCACCCGCCGTACCGACGCGGTGGCGCTGGTGATCGCGGAGTCGGAGGAGCGGGTCTTCGGGGAGCCGTTCTTCGCCGGCGTCGTGCGCGGGATCGGGTCCGAACTCGCCGCGGTCGACAAGCAGCTGGTGCTGCTCATCGCTCCCGCCGACCGGACCGGCCACATCGAGGACTACCTCAGCCGGCAGCATGTCGACGGCGTACTCCTGCTCTCCCTCCACGACGACGACGGTCTGCCGGAGCGGATCGGCGCCACCGGACTGCCCGTCGTGCTGGGCGGCAGCACCCCCGGCGTCGAGACCGGGTACGTCGACAACGACAACCTGCAGGGCGCCCGGCTCGCGGTCGAGCACCTCCTCCAGCGTGGCCGACGCCGGATCGCCACCATCGCCGGGCCGGCCGACATGGCCGTGGGCCGTCAGCGCGTCGAGGGCTACCGTGCCGCGCTCGCCGCCGCCGGGGTGGGGTACGATGACAGCCTGGTCGAGCCCGGCGACTTCTCCTTCGCCAGCGGTGAGCGGGCGATGCGCGCGCTGCTGGAGCGGCGGCCGGACCTCGACGCCGTGTTCTGCGCCGACGACCCGATGGCAGCCGGCGCGCTCGGCGTACTCCGAGAGGCCGGACGCTCGGTGCCGTCCGACGTAGCGGTGGTCGGCTTCGACGACTCACCGCTCGCGCTCTCCACGCACCCGCCGCTCACCAGCGTGCACCAGTCGCCCGACCAGATGGGTCGCGAGATGGTGCGCCTCCTCCTGGCCGCCGTGGACGACCCCTCCGCCGATCTCGGTGTCCGGATCCTCCCCACCCATCTGGTGGTCCGGGGGAGCTCGTAGTTGGGGAGCGCGCGGAATCCCCGGTGACCCGGGGATTCCGCGACTTCGGGGCCGTTGCAACGCCCCCGAAGTCGCAGGGCCGCCCCCAAAGTGTTGCTCCTGGGACACCTGGCCGCCGTCCACGGGACGCCCTCCATCTATGGCGCAGCGACGCCCGGGCCGGTTAGCGTGACGGCACCTATCGGAGCAGGTCGGCTTTTCGGGGAGTCAGCATGCGTCAGAAGATCATCACCGTCGTGCTCGCAGCAGCGACGGCCGCGGGGCTCGCGGCGCTGGCGCCGGGTGCGTCGGCCGAGACGGGCAGGGGGCCCGACGGCGGGCGCGGCGAGGAGCGGGCGCCGACGACCGAGGTCCAGATCCTCGCCCTCAACGACTTCCACGGCCAGCTCCGCCCGCCGGACTCGACGAGCTCGGGCGGTCGCATCGGCGCCACGCCGGCCGGCGGCGCGGAGTACCTCGCTCAGCACGTCCGCGAGCTCGAGGCCACCAACCCGAACTCCCTGTTCGTCTCCGCCGGCGATCTGATCGGCGCCACTCCGCTGGTCTCGGCGATCTTCCACGACGAGCCGTCCATCGAGGCCATGAACCTCATGGGCCTGGACTACAACGGCGTCGGCAACCACGAGTTCGACGAGGGCCCCGAGGAGCTCGTCCGGATGCAGGAGGGCGGCTGCCACCCGGTGGACGGCTGCTTCGGCGGCGACGGGTTCGAGGGCGCCGACTTCGACTTCCTGGCGGCCAACGTCACCTACAAGGACACCGGCGAGACGATCTTCCCGCCGTACGCCATCCACGAGTTCCCCGGCGTCGACGTCGCCGTGGTCGGCATGACGCTGGAGGGTACGCCGGGCGTCGTCACCGCCGCCGCGACGCAGAACCTCGACTTCCACGACGAGGCGGAGTCGGTCAACGCGCTGGTGCCCGTGCTCAAGGAGGCCGGCGTCGAGACGGTCGTCGTGCTGCTGCACGAGGGCGGCAACGCCGGCACCGGCCTCAACGAGTCCACCGTCAACTCGTGCGCCAACCCGACCGGTCCCGCCGTCGACGTCATCAAGCGCTTCGACCCCGAGATCGACCTGGTCGTCACCGGCCACACGAACTGGGCGCTCAACTGCCCCGACCTCGCGGGCACCGGGATCATGGTCACCGGCGCCGCCTCGGTCGGCCGCCTGGTGACCGACGTCGACCTCACGATCAGCCGGGCCAGCAAGGAGGTCGTCGGGGCGTCGATCAACAACGTCATCGTCACCCGCGACGTCGAGCCGGCCTCCGACGTGACCGCGCTGATCGACCGGTACGGCGAGATCGCCGCCCCGATCGAGAACCGAGTCCTCGGCACCGCGACCGCGCCGATCACCCGCACCGCGAACGCTGCGGGGGAGTCGGCGCTGGGTGACGTCATCGCCGACGCCCAGGTGTGGGCGACCTCCGGTCCGACGTGGGCCAACGGCGCGCCTGCGGTGGTGTCCTTCATGAACGCCGGCGGCATCCGCGCGGACGTCAACGCCGGCCCGATCACGTACGGCGAGGCGTTCAGCGTGCAGCCGTTCGCGAACGTGCTGGTCACCATGGACCTCACGGGTGCGGACATCGACGCGGTGCTGGAGCAGCAGTTCGCCGGCGGCAACGGCATCCTGCAGATCCCGGCGTCGCTGACCTACACCCGCTCGGCGTCCGCTCCGGCCGGCAGCAAGGTGTCCGACGTCCGGATCAACGGCGTCCCGATCGACCCGGCCGCGACGTACCGCGTCACCGTCAACAACTTCCTCGCCGACGGCGGCGACGGCTACAGCGTCTTCCGCAACGGCACCAACCGGTACGTCGGCGAGATCGACCTCGACGCCTTCGCCCGCTACATCGAGTCGGTCGGCACCGTGAACCCCGGACCGCAGAACCGGATCACGCTCGTTCCCTGACAGGGGTGCCCGGACATCCGCAACGGTGCGACGCGGCGTTCCGTGGAGCGGTTTCATCGCTCCGGGCGGTTCAGTCGAGCTGATCGTACCGACCACGACCGACGATCACCCAGGAGCGGGCACTCCCGGTGTGCGCGCGACGACGGCCGCGGCGGCGACGAAATCCCAGCCTGGGGCGAACAGGTTGCGCTACGACAAAGCTCGTCGCGCTGGCGTCGCAGAGGTCCAGCAGCCGCGCGACCGACCCGACCACCGGGGCTTCAGGGTCCGCCGTCCGACATCGCCTGCGCATCTGGATTCGTCGTTTTGGCCCGTTTCGGCGGTTCACGGTGGGACGATGCGGCTCGCACGCAGGGTGAGCCCGATCCGCGCCCTCCACGGCGGCCCTTGACCGAAAGAGTTGGACCATGTCTGAACCGACCGCTCCCGTGCCTGTCGGCCCTCCGCCGACTTCTCCGCCGCCTGGCCTCGGTTCGCAGAACTCATTCGCCGAGTCAGACAGCCCAACCGCGATGCCCCGCCAGGGGCGACGCCGCGCGGCCTTCATCGCCGGGGTAGGGGCGCTGGTCGTAGCAGCACTAACAGCATCGTTCGTCGTTGGCCGGGCCACGGTCGACCCAACGAGCACTGCGGAATACAAGGCCGAGGTCGAAAAGCGGAATGTGACCGAGGCGAAATTGGCCGAGGCCGAGGAGCAACTCGGGGCGAACAGCGAAGAAATCACTAGCCTGACCGACGAACTGAACGACGCGGAAGCCCAAGTCGATGCCCTAGTTGCCGAGCTGCCGGCGACAATGGCCGGCGGGGCGCCCGCCGTCAGTGAAGGCGTGGCGATTGCCCCCCGCAACATCAAGATCGGGATAAAGACTCGCGAAAAGACTTGCTTTGGGTCCGCCGGCTGCAATGTGACCGTGCAGATCGATCCTGACTATGCCGGCAACCAGGACGTGTCGACTGGTTCATGGGAGATCACTTACGAGATCCGCGGGGGTGAGGACGGTCCTGCCATCGAAACGATGACGCTTATCGACGGCACGTTTACTTTCCCCGAAGAACAGTTCTTGTCGACATCATCGAGCGGTGCCAGACTCGAAGCCGTCGCGACCGAAGTCTACGCTTTGGAGTGATTGACGTCGTGTGGCGACTGGTTGCAGCTGGGCACGAAATTGCGACAGGGCCCCCGACGTTCGGATCAACCGCGTTCCGATCGATCCGGCCGCGACGTGGTTATGGGTTTCCGCCGTGGCGCTGTGAAGAATCGCAGCGAGTTCAAGCACCCCCACGGAACCTACGTGAAGCGGGACACTCAGACGGGCCGCATATGAACGTCAGCAAGAGCCCCCACAACGGCGTCCGCGACGAGAAGTAGTTGAGGCCGGCCGCGTCACTCGCCTCACGCCTCGGGACTGGGCTCACTCTGAGCGTCGAGTGCGGCCCAGGGATGCACGTCACCGCTGGGACAGTCTGCGGAACTGATCAGTCGGCTGCTGCTTCGATCGCCTTTGCGGCTTCCGCGAACAGGGGCTCAAGCGATGCGCGCCATCCCGGGAGGTCTCGCGAGAGCGTGAGCCAGGTCAGATCGCGGTTGATCTCGTCGTACTGATGAATGATGAAGTTGCGGTTCGCCACTGCCAGCGCCCACTCCACGCCATCGGGTGCCAGGATGCCAAGGCGAGAGAGCCGGTTGGCCGCCTCGCCCAATTTCATCATGAGCGAGTCGCCGGCCTCCTGCAGGAGCTCATCGGCGATGTAGGCGTCCTTGCCGCGCTGACTGATGTCACCTACCCGCTCAAGCCAGCCCAGGATGTGCACCAGCTCCTTGGCCGCCCGGCGGTCCATCACAGCATCACCGCCTCGCGACGGATGTCGTCGTCGAGCTTTGCTTTCAGCCCGCCGTAGGAGACGAGGTCGATCTCGCGCCCAAGGACCTGCTCGAGGAGCTGTTTGAAGCGGACGAAGTCGAACGACGAGGCGCTTTCCGGTGCTTCGACCAGCAGATCGATGTCGGAGTTCTCGCGTGCCTGGCGCCGTGCCACAGAACCGAAAACCGCGAGTCGCAGGTAGCCGTGTTCGGTCGCCAGCGACTTGAGGATCGGTGTGGCCGCATCTAGCAGAACTTGGGGGTGCACGTCGCTGAGGTCAGGTGCGGACTTCAGTTGCTGGCTGACCGCGGGCTGGGTGATCCCGAGCGCGACGGCGATCTGCCGCTGACTCATCCCGCTGGCCACCATCGCGCGAAGGGCCAGTGCGCGCCGAAGCCGCGCGACCTCCTCGTCGCGACGGGCGGCGCAAAAGACGCCGACCAGATCCATAAGCAAACCTTATCAGGCTGGTTCTGGCGCTCGGTAACACACGAAGCGGTCCCGCCGGTGGCCGTGCCGGTCACTCGAGCCGTGCTCGCTCGGCGTCGAGTGCGATGTCCAGGATGGAGCCGTCCGGCGGGGCCGCCGTCGCCGCCAGTTCGGCGTCGGCCGCAGGTGTGTCCGGGATGCCCGCCCGCGGCACCGCCGGGTCGGCGGCGTGCGCGGCTGCCTCGAAGTAGCGGAGCAGCTCGACCGGGAACGGCAGCACCAGGGTCGAGTTCCTCTCGGCCGCCACCTCGACCATCGTCTGCATCAGCCGCAGCTGGAGGGCGCCGGGGGTAGCCGTCATCGCGGCCGCTGCCTGAGCGAGCTTCCGGGACGCCTGGTACTCCCCGTCCGCGGTGATGACCCGCGAGCGGCGCTCCCGCTCGGCCTCCGCCTGACGCGACATCGACCGCTTCATGCCCTCGGGCAGCGCGACGTCCTTGATCTCGACGCGGTCGATCTCGATCCCCCACGGGGCAGCCGGGCTGTCGAGCATGACCTCGAGGCCCTGGTTGAGGTGCTCGCGGTTGGACAGCAGATCGTCCAGCTCACTCTTGCCGATGATGGACCGCAGTGAGGTCTGCGCCACCTGGGAGATCGCGTACCGGTAGTCCTCCACCTCGATGACGGCCAGCTTCGGGTCGATCACCCGGAAGTAGACGACGGCATCCACGCGTACGGTCACGTTGTCGCGCGTGATCCCGTCCTGGGCGGGGACCGGCATCGTCACCACCTGCACGTTGACCCGCTTCAGCTGGTCCGCGACGGGGATCAGCAGGGTCAGTCCCGGCTGTCGCACCTCTCGTTGGACGCGTCCCAACCGGAACACGACACCGCGCTCGATCTGCTTGACCACGCGGACGCTGGCTGCCACGCCCGCGACGACGAGAACGATCAGTGTCACGAGGACGAACAGCAGGACGTCCATGACGACCTCCGGCGACGAGTGATGCCCTACTTCGAGCGTACGTCGATTTTCCGGAGGTGCACGGTGCCCTAAGGCGACTTCGAACGCCGCGCCCTGGTGAACGGTGCCGTCCGCCTCGCCCGCAAGCCGGAGGCGAACGATCCGATGCCGCCGGTGTCGGCGTCACACGGGCCGTGATCGGACAGCCGGTCGGTGAACGTGTACGTCACCCCGACATACGTGGAGCTGCCGAAGCCGAAACCGAAGGCGTACCAGACGTGCAGGCGCCCGTTGCAGCAGCCTTCAAGGTGCTCGAAGAAGCCGTACCTGGTCGACTTGACCCAGGCGAAGTCGTAGCCGAATCGGTTGCGGATCCGCTCTTCGATCCACGGGTAGGGGATGAACCAGATCCAACGGATCACGACGATCTTCACCCTGACCTGACGTATGTCTCCGCACGCCATCGCTCCACCGCCTCGCCTCGCGAACGCCACTGGGACCTCATGCTTGCGCGTACGACGGGCCGGCGTCCCACCCAAATTCGATGATGCTGGCGCCTGCTTGTCCCGCGGTCGATCACCCCGGAAGCGTCGATGAAGTCACGCCACGCGGCGACGGCGTTGCGTCACAATCCGGGTGGCAGCACGTCAGGGAACCTCAGCTGCAGCCGACCTGCCTCTGGGTGAGCGCCGCGCCGTCCACGTCGGTCCCGGTGGTCAGGACGGTGCCCCGGCCGCGGGCGATCCAGTCGGTCCGCGACAGCGAGGCGAAGAGCGGCCGCAACTCTCGCCGCAGGCCACGGGCGGCGGCGGGCTTCGCGTTCTTGATCGAGAATGACCGCAGGGTCACGCGGCTGCCGATCGCAGCGACCGCCGTTCCGGCCGCGTCGGCGAGTGTGACGGTGCCCGACCCCAGCCCCGCCACGCGGTAGTTGCCCGTCAGGGTCACGGTCCTGCCGCTCTTGAGTATCAGCTCGGCCATGCGCCGCGGCAGTGTCATCGCCATCGTCATCGTCGCGCTTCCGGAGCCGTGACGGATCAGCTTGGCGGGCGAGGGATAGTTCGCCAGCAGGGTGACCCGAGCTCGTACTCCGCCCGCCTTGTAGCTGATCGAGCTGGTGCCCCTCAGCCTGCCGCCGGGCAGGAGCAGCGAGGTCGCCCGCCCCTGACCGTGGACCCGAGTCACGATCTTCTTCGCCGTCTTCGCCACCACGGTGATGTTCTGGTTCTCGGTCGTTCCATCGGCGCGGGTGGTCACCGAGGTGCACGTGACGCCCTTGGCGGGGAAGTACGCCGACCACGGGTGTGCCTTCGCCGCGGAGACGGACCCCATGGGCAGGACGAGAAGAAGACTCGCGCCCAGCGCGAGCAGCAGACGCGGAAGCGAGTGGCTCATGGGCGGTGACTCTAGTGACGTGCGCCGACGCTCGTGGCCGATCAGGCGGGAACCGGTGCGGCCGGCGTACGCGCGACGGCGGCCGCCGCGGAGATGAGGTCCCACCCGGGCGCGAACTGGTTGCGCCGCGGCAGCTGGTCGTGATGCGACTCGTAGAGATCCAGCAGCCGCGCGACCGACGCGACCACTGGAGCGTCGGGATGGTCGGCCGGCACCTTGCAGGCATGCCGCGCCACCGAGAGCAGGGTCCCGGGTGGCTCGCCGCGCTGCAGCGGTTCCAACGCGCACATCAGCGTGACGGCGAGGACCTCCAGCTCGGGGCTCACCGGCCGCGCCTCGGCCGCGGGCGGTGGGCCGAGGTCGAGCGGCTCGCCGTCGAGCAGCAACGCGAGCTGCCCGCCGGCGACCGACGCGATCTGCCGTTCGTCCAGTCCCGCCTGGGCCGCGCAGCGCACCGTCGTGACCGCGTGCGAGAGGGGAGTGCTGTAGGGCAGGTCCGAGCCCAGCAGGATGCGGCCGGGCGGCACCGACCGGAAGAGCGCCATGAGGTGGGCGGTGCTCCACCACGAGGTGTCGACGAACAGGTTGGGAACACCGCCGACATGTCGGCCGATCCACGCCAGGTCCGTCAACGCGCAATGGGCGAGGACCATCCGCAGCCCGGGAAACCGCCGGCACACGTCGAGCGCCGTCTCGCCGACGCCCGCCAGCTCCGGCCCCGCGTGCACGGTGACCGGCAGCCGCCGACGGTCGGCGATCGACAGCGCCGGCAGCAGCCGCGGGTCGTCGAGGACGAACTCGTCGCTGGACAGGTGCAGCTTCAGCCCGCGCGCGCCGTCGGCGAGCGCCTCCTCGAGCCGCTCGGCGGGGCGGTCGTACGGCGTCACCCGGGCGAACGCGACCAGGGCACCCGCGCTGTCGGCGGCCGCACGGGCGCAGCGGAGGTTGGCGCCGGCGTACCCCTCCGGCTCGGAGAGCGGGAAGACGACCGCGCGGGACCCGGCCAGCCGGCAGGAGTCCAGCAGCTCCGCCAGGGTCGCGCTGAACCCGCTCGGATCGTGCTCACCCACGTGGGTGTGGGCGTCGAAGAGCCGCACGCTCGGCCAGGCCGCCAGAAGCGGGTCGAGCCAGGGCCGCAGCAGCTGGTCGGCGTACATCAGGCGCCGCCGCTGATGGTCCGCCGCACCAGGTCCTCGAGCAGCGCCGTCATCCCGCCCGCAGCGTGGACCCGCCGCTGCCGTTCGTACTCCGGCTCGTCGGCGAGCGCGGCCGTGAGCGGCTCGAGCAGCCCGCCGAGGCGTACGTCGGCCAGCGCCCCGGCCGCTCGCTCGATCGCCTCCCGGGCAAGCTCGCGCAGCGGTCGCAGTCGGCCGTCCGCGTCGAGGATGCGCGCGTCCAGGCCGTAGCGGACGGCCCGGAAGTCGCTCTCGTCGATCAGCCCGTCGGGCAGGTCGTGTCGTGGCGGGTCCTCGACCGCGGCCCGCACGAGTCCCTGGATCAGCGTGACCAGGCCGGCGACGCGCGGCAGCGACCACTGGGCGTCCATCACCCGCACCTCGATCGTGCCGAGGGCAGGCTGGGGCCGGGCGTCCCACCACAGGTACGTCGGGCCGGGTGCCTCGGCCGCCGCGAGGAGCGCCGTGGCGTGGGACTGGTACTCGTCGTAGCTGCCGAACGCCGGCGGCACCCCGATGCGCGGGTACGAGCGTTGCACCGCCGCCCGGGCGGAGGCGAGACCGGAGTCGCGGCCGTGCCAGAACGGCGAGCTGGCCGCCAGCCCGCGTAGCACCGGGAGCAATGGACGGATGCCACGCAGGGCGCGGACCATCGCCTCCCCGTCGGGGACGGCCACGTGCACCTGCAGGGCCGCGGTCGCGGTGCGCAGGAAGCCGGCGTACTCCGCCTTGATGGCGTCGTAGCGCGGCGAGCTCACCAGCGCCACCTCGCCGAACGGCGCCGCCGGGTGGATGCCGACGGCGAGGGCGTCCTGCCCGACATCGCGCAACGCGGCCCGGCACCTGGCGAGGGCGGTCGCGACCTCGCCGCCGTCGCGGCACACCGGCGTGGCGAACTCGATCTCGCACGCGTAGATCTCCGGGCCCACCCGGCTGGTCAGGCCCGGCTGCCGAGCGAGCGCCTCGATGATCGACTCGGTCGGTCCCGACACGAGCTCGCCCTCGCGGTCGACCAGGAGCAGCTCGTCCTCGACGCCCACGGTGAAGTCACCACCGGCTCGGAACGCCCCGACGACGTCGGCGGCCTCGCCCGTGGCGCTGACGTCGTGCACGGCCATCCGCGGTGCCTCCGATCGCGGCGCTCGCGTCGCCTCGCCCCGGCCTACGGTGCGCGCTGCGCCGCGACCACCGTAGGCCGGATGGGGTCAGTGGGGATAGAGGTCGCGCCCCCGCTGGAGCGGCCCGTCAGCGAAGCGTGCGGGTCATCGAGGAGGTCCCGGCGTTGCCGGCACCGTCGACGACCGTCACGGAGACGGTCAGCTTGCCGGCCCGGACGCCCTTGAGCTTGAGCGACCACGAGGACCCGGACACGGTGGCCGGCAGCGCCTTCGCCGCGGCGGACGCCTTCGCCGCGTTGGGCTTCCGGCTCCAGGAGCGGCCGTTGTAGGCGTACCAGGCCTTGCCGCGCTTCTGCACCGCCGTCACCGTCACGCTGGCGACACCCGACCCGCCGGCATCGCCGACGGTGCCGCTCAGCCGCGACCACGCCCGCGGGCTCTTCAGGTAGCTCGTGCAGGCGCGACCCTTGCGACCACCGCACGGCGGTGCGGCGACGGCCGTGGTCGGCACCGTCACATCGACCGGGGCGGGTGCCGGCGGCCGGGGCGACGAGGTCGCGCTCGGTGTCGGGGACGAGGTGGCGCTCGACGTGGGTGACGTCGTGGCCGTGGGGGTCGCCGTCACCGTCGAGGTGGGGTCCGAGGTCGGCTCCGAGGTCGGGTCCGAGGTGGGGCTCGAGGTGGCGGTCGCCGTGGGGGTCGGAGTGGTCCCCACTGCCTGACCGGTCCACCACGCGGGGCGGTCCAGCAGCGGCGTGATCGCTCCGGTGCTGACGTCCACGGCGTGGCTCTTGCCGAGGTCGACGAGGATGATCCGGGTCCCGTCGGGGGCCCAGTCGCCCAGCCAGAGGTTCTCGGCCATCGTCGCCAGGCTCGTGGGGGTCGGGTCGGTGAACGGGAACGCGACGACGTGCCCTTCGGGCTCGTACGGACCGAACTCGCCGACGCTGAGCGCGACGGTGGCCGAGTCGGGTGACCAGGCCGGTACGTCGTTGGGCCGGATCGTTCCGAAGCCACCCGGATTGAGCACGACCGGCTTGCGGAAGTCGAGCTCGGTGGCGACCGCGACGTTGATGTAGCCGCCGATCGGCTGCACGACGTACGCGAGCCGGGTCCCGTCGGGGGAGACGCGCAGGTTCTTTCCGAGGGAGCCGCTCCAGTGCTGGCGCTCCCGCGGCTCGGCCCCGGGCAGGTCGAGGCGCAGCTCCATCAGGCGGAACTCGTCGTCGAAGTTCTCCGGGGTGTTCTCGCGGACGAACTCGACGTAGTAGGCGGTGCGACCGTCGGGGGAGACGGCGAAGTCGAGCGGAATCTGCGAGACGGTGTGCGACCGGACCGGCTCACCGGACAGCGTGCTGACGACGTACTCGGCACCGCCGCCGTCCGTCTGGCTGCGCGACCACAGGAAGAGGCCCGTGCGGTGGTGCACCTCGTGCACCTCCAAGACCTCTCCGGCCTCGGGCGTCGCCAGGACGGTCTGCCCGGTGCCGTCGGGGTTGCCGGTGACGATCGAGCCGCCGCTCGTGGTCTGGTACAGGAGCCGGCCGGCCACTCCGGATGCCTCCGGCGTCCGAACGCGGATGGGCGCCAGCTCCACGTCGTTGCCGGCGTTCCAGTCCGGCGAGGCGCTGCTCAGAGTGGTCACGAGGCTCCGGACGCCGGTGGCGGCGTACGTCGTCGAGATCGTGACGACGGCGGACTCGCCCGCGGCGAGATCGGGGATAGTGCAGCTGCCGGCCTCGCAGGTCCCGCCGTCGACGGCCAGACCGGTGGCCGGCTCGCCGTCGACCTCGACGTCGAGCCGTACGTCGCTGGCCGTGTCCGGGCCGCGACCCTGGAGCGTGACCGTGCCGGTCCACGACTGCCCAGCCACCGCGTCGGTGCCGCTGATCACGGCGCGCACATCGGCGGCTCCGGCCGCCGGGACCGTCACGGGCTGCCAGGCCCAGGACCCCTCGACCGCGGGGTAGGTGCGCGCGAGCCGGTCGTCGTCGGACACCCCCGGGCCGACGCGGAGTGCGGCGGCGACGTTGGTGGCGTCAGGGTCCTCGCGCAGGTCGACGAGCACCTCGGCGTCCGCGAAGTCGTCGTAGGGCAACCAGGTGACGTGGCGCGCCTCGAGCTGGCCCGGGATCGAGATGCTGCGGCGGTCCCACGTGCCTGGGGCGATGCGGTCGAAGACGTCGAGCCGGGCGGTCACGCCGGCCTCGGTGCGCTCGCCGCCGTACGTCACGGCGATGTGCTGCCCGTCCGGCGAGACCGCCGCCTCCTCGTAGCCCTCATGCGTGGGGTCGTCGGTGACCAGCGCTTTGGGGAGCTCGACCTGGCCGTCGCCGGGGTGGAACACGTAGCCAGTGCGGTTGGAGATCGCCATGATGGTGCCGCCGCCGGCCCAGCCACGCTCGGTGTACGGCCCGGCAAGGGTGCCGTCCTGCACCGCGATCACGCTCGCGACCGCTCCGGTCGCGACGTCGATGCTGTGCAGCACGCTGCGAGTCGTCTCAGCCTCGGTACCGGCCAGCACGATGCGGTACGCCGACACGAGCACGTGGCCCTCATCGACCCACGTGATGCCCCAGAAGTCGTCGTAGACGTTGCGATACGGGTCGAGCTGTCGGTTCTCGACGAGCACCCGAACGAAGGTGCCGTCGATGCTGAAGAGCGCCAGGACTTCGCCGGTGCGGCGGGACTCCGTCTCGAACGAGTCCTGCGGCGTGCCGCCTGGGACGACGAAGCCGTCCAGGTCCTGAACCCACGCGGCCACCTGGAGACCGTCCGGGGAGACCGCGGCCTGCTCGATGACCGGACGCTGCAGGCCGGAGTTGGCATCCTCCTCGGTGTATGGACGCAGCTGCTTGACGAGCGGCGCCGGGTCGGAGCCGTCGGGGTCGGAGGTGTAGAGGCCGGTGAGGTACTCCCCGAGCGCCGTCTCCGCGTCGCCCCACGACACGAACCGGGTCAGCGAGCCGGGAGTAGGCGGCGTCGCGGGCGCCGCGGAGCCGGTGGCCGTGTCGATGAAGTGGAGGGGTGCCAGCACGAGCGCGCCGGCCAACAGGAGCCGCCAGCGGTGGGGGGTTCGGAGCATGGCGCACAGGCTGACACTTTTACCGAACGCGGAGCTCCGTGATCCGACAAGTGAGCGGCGTGGTCTAGACGGCTATCGACCGTACAGCCCGCGAACCTGCGCTTGTACCCGCGCTAGACCGAGCAACGATTGCAGGTCTGGTGTGGGGACGCCCAGCGAGCGCCCGATCTCTACGACGACCGTGACGAGCGCGTCGAGCTCGACAGGCCGGCCTGCCTCGACGTCCTGGAGCATCGACGTCCGGGCGGCGCCGAGACGGCGGGTGACGGTGTGACGCTCCTCGGGCGTGATGCCGACGTCGATGCCGATCGCTGATCCGACGGCGGCCGCCTCGGTCATGCAGCGGCTGGCGAAGGCCCGGACGTCGGGGTCGTCGAGGAGGACGTCCATGGTGGCGCCGGTGATCGCCGAGAGCGGGTTCATCGTCATGTTGCCCCAGAGCTTGAACCAGACGTCTCGCTGGATCCGCTCGGAGACCTCGACGGCGAAGCCGCCGCGGCGCAGCAGGTCGGCGACCGCCGCGGCGCGGCCGTCGGCATCACCACCGGACGGCTCGCCGACCACGATCCGCTCGAAGAACCTCGCCTCCACGACCCCGGGCGCCGGCGTCGAGGCGCTCAGATGGGTGACCGATCCGAGGACAGCGGAAGAGGGTACGGCGGCCGCCATCGCGCCGCCCGGATCGAGCGACGGCACGTCTGGCTTGTCGATCGGGAGGCCGTCGAAGAACCACCACGGCACGCCGTTGGTCATCGAGAGCACGGTCGTCGACGGTCCGATCAGCTGACGTAGCGCTGGTGCCACCGACGGCAGCGAGGGCGTCTTGACCGAGAGCACGATCAGGTCCGGCGTACCGAGGTCGGCCGGGTTGTCGGAGACGTCAATCGCTGCGGTGGTGCGGGACTCGCCCTCGACGAGCATCAGCCCGTCCCGGCGCACGGCCTCGAGCGTCGCGCCCCGCGCGAGGGCGGAGACCTCGAGCCCCGCGTTAGCCAGCCGCGCTCCGACGTACCCGCCGACCGCGCCGAGGCCGACGATGCAGACCTTCACGCTGGCACCGTAGCGAAGCGTCGGTCAGGTGGTCTCGACACGGCTCGCTGGCGCTCGCCGGCTCGACCAACGAGAAATCGCGGCTCGACCAACGAGAAATCGCGGCTCGACCAACGAAGGGTCGCGGCTCGACCAGCGGTCAGATGTCGTCCTCGCCGGACGCCTTGCGGGCGGCGTCGCGGAGCTCGAAGAGCTCGGTGGCGAGGCCGCCGAGGGAGCGGGCGACGTCGCCGACGGCGGAGGTGACGATGCCGGTGACCTCGTTCGCGGTCGACGCCATCGCCTCGACGGCGCTCTGGACGGTGTCCTTGCCGATCTCGAGCTTGCTCAGCTGCTCAGCCATGCGACCAGTCTCCCCTCATGCGGGCTCAGGCCGCCAGGGGCTCGGAGGTGGCGGACGTCTCGACCGTACGCCGGGGCCGGCTCGGCAGCGCGAGCTTGACGATCTTCTTCGCGACACTGCCGAGCTGCTTGCGCAGCGGGCCGGTGTTGTAGGCCAGGCCGTAGCGCTCGCAGATCTCGCGGACCTCCTCGGCGATCTCGGGGTAGCGCCGCGCCGGCAGGTCGGGGAAGAGGTGGTGCTCGATCTGGTGCGACAGGTTGCCGGTCATGACGTGGAACAGCCTGCCGCCGGTGATGTTGGCCGAGCCGAGCAGCTGCCGGTAGTACCAGTGGCCGCTGGTCTCGTTCTCGCACTCCTCCTGCGTGAAACTCGCGACGCCGGCCGGGAAGTGGCCGCAGAAGATGATGTTGAACGCCCAGATGTTGCGGACCAGGTTGGCGGTCGCGTTGCCCACGAACGTGAGCGGGAACAGCGGCCCGGTCAGCGCGGGGAACAGCAAATAATCCTTCAGCGCCTGCCGCTTCACCTTGCGCATCAGTCCGGCGTGGAGCGCCTTGTTCTCCGACAGCTTGCGGCGGCCGGACACGATGTTCTCCACCTCGAGGTCGTGCATCGCCACGCCCCACTCGAAGAAGATCATCAGCAGGAACGCGTAGACCGGGTTGCCCAGGTAGTACGGATGCCACGGCTGGTCCTCGTCCATCCGCAGGATGCCGTAGCCGATGTCGCGGTCCTTGCCGAGGATGTTGGTGAACGTGTGGTGGATGTAGTTGTGGGAGTACTTCCACTGCTCGCTGGGGCAGACGTTGTCCCACTCGTACATCCGCGAGTTGAGGTCGGGGTCGCCCATCCAGTCGTACTGGCCGTGCATGACGTTGTGCCCGATCTCCATGTTGTCGAGGATCTTGGCGATCGACAGGCAGCCGACGGCCGGCAGCCACCCGACGACGGGCAGGTAGAACAGCGCCCGTCCGGTCATCTCGAAGGCACGCTGCTTCTTCACGACGCCGCGGATGTACGCCGCGTCCTCCTCGCCCAGGTCGGCGACGATGCGCTGGCGAATCGCGTCCATCTCGGCGCCGAAGGCCTCGAGCTCGTCGGGCGTCAGGCGGCGGTTGCCGGTGGCTTCCACGCTGGTCATTGGTGATGTCCTCTCGTCTGAGGGGTCGTCGGATCTGGCGTCACAGCGACAGGGAGCAGTCGCCCTCGGCGGTGCTCACGCAGATCCGGATGTCTTCGTCGGGTGCCGACGAGGTCTCGCCGGTCAGCACGTTGCGGACCGTCCCGTCGGTCTTGCGAACGGTGCAGGAGAAGCAGATGCCCATCCGGCAGCCGGACTCCGGGCGCAGCCCGGCAGCCTCGGCCTGGTCGAGCAGCAGCCCGCCGGAGTTCGCGACGGTGCGACCGGAGCGGGCGAAGGTCAGCTCGCCGCCACCGGTTCCGACCGGCTTGGGCGGCTTGAAGTACTCCACATGGAGCGGACCTTCGTTGGTCGAGCTTGTCGAGACCCCGTACGCCGCCTGGACCGCCTCGATCAGCGAGTGCGGCCCACAGGCCCAGGCGGGGACGTCGCGGTAGCCCGGGACGAGCCGCTCGAGGAACGCGGGGGAGACGTAGGGGTCACCCTCGCTCGGATGCAGGACGTGCAGGTCGACGCCGTACCCCGTCCGCGCGATGTCGGCGAGCTCGTCGCGGTAGATGACGTGCTCGGGGCTGCGCGCGAAGTGCAGGAACGCGATCCGGCCGCGGTGGGTACGGCGCTGCAGCGAGCGCAGCATCGACATCACCGGGGTGATGCCGGAGCCGCCCGAGACCAGCAGGATCCGCTCCGGCACCCGGTGGGGGAGCGTGAAGTCGCCTTCCGCCTGGGACAGGTGGAGCAGCGTCCCGGGGTGTGCGTCCTCGGCCAGGAAGCGCGAGACGCTGCCCGGACCGGTGCTGTCGGCGCGGACGGTGAGGGTGATGCGGTCGCCGGCGTTGGACTCCGCGCTGGAGACGGTGAAGACGCGCGTGACGCGGCGTCCGCCGAGCTCGACGCCGACCGTGACGTGCTGGCCGGCGCGGTGGCCGGCCCAGGTCGAGGTCGGCTGGAGGGTGAGCGTCGTGACGGCCGGGTGACCTGGCACGTCGACCTCGCGGCGTACGTCGACCACGCGGGCGCGCACCTCGTGCGCGGCCCACATCGGGTTGACCTGCTCGAGGTAGCGGTCGATGCCGTGCGGCGAGGTGAGAGCCGCGACGGCGCGGGAGCGCAGGACCGGGGTGAGGAGGCCCATGCCAACTCCTTTCAGTGAACGAGTGTGCACTAGAAATGTCGCGCGCTCGACCGGGCCGTGTCAACAGGTCCGCGTGAGGGAGGCGTCACATGAGTGCACATCCGTGCACTACTGTGGAGGGGTGGACGAGGTCGAGTCGCGAGCCGAGCGCAAGGAGCGCACCCGCCGCGCGATCCTCGACGCCGCCCTCGAGCTGGCCGCCGAGTCCTCGCTCGGCGTGGTCTCGCTGCGCCAGGTCGCCAAGGCGGTGGGCATCGTCCCGACCGCGTTCTACCGTCACTTCGACTCCGTCGACAGCCTCGGCCTGGCGCTGGTCGACGAGTCGTTCGTGTCGTTGCGGGCGATGCTGCGCGAGGCCCGCCGTCCGGAGTCCTTCGACGGCTTCATCGACGTGGCCGACCACTCGGTCGACGTCCTCGCCGACCACGTCCGCCGGCACGAGGCCCACTTCGCCTTCATCGCGCGCGAGCGCGTGGCCGGGCCCAAGGTGGTGCGCGACGCGATCCGCCGCGAGATCGAGCTGTGCGAGCACGAGCTCGCCACCGACCTCGCGCGACTCCCGGGCGCCCGGCACTGGTCGACCGAGGACCTGAACGTGCTCTCCTCGCTGATCGTCAGCGCCATGGTCACCACCGCCGAGGCGCTGATCGAGGCCGGCCCACGCCAGGGCGAGCGGGTCGCCGCGGCCGCGCGGACCCAGCTGCGAATGGTCCTCGTCGGCGCCCTGAACTGGCGCTCGGCCGCCGATCGCGAGGATGTCGCCGGCCGCCGCTAGGTTCGGCCTGTGACCCGACTGCTCCTCGCGACCTTCCAGCTCCTGCCCGCCGGCGAGACCGGCGGTGACGCACTGATCGGGGCGCTGGCGGCCCGCGGCATCGACGCCGAGTGGGCGGTCTGGGACGACCCGTCCGTCGACTGGTCGGCCGCCGACCTGGTGGCGGTCCGCTCGACCTGGGACTACTACCGTCGCGCGCCGGAGTTCCTGGCGTGGGCCCGCGCGGTCGAGAAGGAGACGCCGCTGCTCAACGGAGCCGACGTCTTCGCGTGGAACGCCGACAAGGCCTACCTGCGCGAGCTGGCCGCCGCGGACCTCCCGGTGGTGCCGACCGAGCTGGCCGACGACGCGACGCTCGTCCCCGTGCTCGCCGACACCACCGGCCGCTGGGGAAGCGTGGTCGTCAAGCCGCGCACCGGCGCCGGCGGCGTGGGTGTCTGCGTCGTCGACTCGGTCTCCGACGGCCGGCTCGAGGGTCTGGTCGCCGCCCCGTGGGTGGTGCAGCCGCTCGTCGCGTCGGTCCGCACCCGCGGCGAGACCAGCGTCTATGTCTTTCGCGGGGGCTCCGGCGGTCGCGCTGCCGCCCAGGTCGACAAGCTGCCGGCGGACGCCGGGTCCGAGATCCGGGTCCACGAGCTGTACGGCGGCCGGTCCCGACCCGTCCCGCTCGACCCCGAGGCGGCGGCGGTGGCCGAGCGCGCCGTGGTGGTCGCCGAGGGCATCACCGGTGGGTCGCTCGCCTACGGTCGCGTCGACCTGCTGCGGTACGACGGCCGCCTCGTCGTGAGCGAGCTGGAGCTGATCGAGCCGGGCCTCTACCTCGACGTCGACCCGGCCAACGCGGAGCGGTTCGCGGCCGCCGTACGCACGGCTGTGGGCGGCCTCTGAGAGCACCCGGGACAGCCCTCCCTCTCCTTGCACTCGAACGGGGCGAGTGCTAAACATGACGTTGGCACTCTCGACAGGAGAGTGACAAGAACCGGAACGGTGACGTTGAGGTTCCGCAGGCCGGCGAGAAAGGGTTCGCCGGGTCTCGGGATCGTCCGTCGCGGGCAACCCACCCGACCGGGTCCAACGAACTTCGAATCGCGAAGGATCGCAGGAGCTATGCCGAAGCTGATTGCATTCAACGAGGAGGCCCGGCGCGGCCTCGAGCGTGGCATGAACACGCTCGCCGACGCCGTCAAGGTCACTCTCGGCCCCAAGGGCCGCAACGTCGTCCTCGAGAAGAAGTGGGGCGCCCCCACGATCACCAACGACGGCGTTTCCATCGCCAAGGAGATCGAGCTCGAGGACCCGTACGAGAAGATCGGTGCCGAGCTGGTCAAGGAGGTCGCCAAGAAGACCGACGACGTCGCGGGTGACGGCACCACCACCGCCACCGTGCTCGCCCAGGCGCTCGTCCGCGAGGGTCTGCGCAACGTCGCCGCCGGCGCCAACCCGATGGGCCTCAAGCGCGGCATCGAGTCCGCCGTCTCCGCCATCTCCGAGCAGCTGCTCGCCCAGGCCAAGGACGTCGAGACCCGTGAGCAGATCGCGGCCACCGCGACGATCTCCGCCGGTGGCGACACCACCGTCGGCGACGCCATCGCCGAGGCGATGGACAAGGTCGGCAAGGAGGGCGTGATCACGGTCGAGGAGTCGAACACGTTCGGCATCGACCTCGAGCTCACCGAGGGCATGCGGTTCGACAAGGGCTACATCTCCGCCTACTTCGTCACCGACCCCGAGCGGATGGAGACCGTCCTCGAGGACGCCTACATCCTGATCGCCAACCAGAAGATCTCGAACGTCAAGGACCTGCTCCCGCTGCTGGAGAAGGTCATGCAGTCGGGCAAGCCGCTGGTCATCATCGCCGAGGACGTCGACGGCGAGGCGCTGTCGACCCTGGTCGTCAACAAGATCCGCGGCACCTTCAAGTCCGTTGCCGTCAAGGCTCCGGGCTTCGGCGACCGCCGCAAGGCCATGCTGCAGGACATCGCGATCCTCACCGGCGGCCAGGTCATCTCCGAGGAGGTCGGCCTCAAGCTGGAGAACACCGGCCTCGAGCTGCTCGGCCAGGCCCGCAAGGTCGTCATCACCAAGGACGAGACCACGATCGTCGAGGGCGCCGGTGACGGCGGCCAGATCGAGGGCCGGGTCAACCAGATCCGCGCCGAGATCGAGAAGTCGGACTCCGACTACGACCGCGAGAAGCTCCAGGAGCGCCTCGCCAAGCTGGCCGGCGGCGTGGCCGTCATCAAGGTCGGCGCGGCCACCGAGGTCGAGCTCAAGGAGCGCAAGCACCGCATCGAGGACGCCGTCCGCAACGCGAAGGCGGCCGTCGAGGAGGGCATCCTCCCCGGTGGTGGCGTCGCGCTGGTCCAGGCCGGTGCGAAGGCGTTCGAGAAGCTCGAGCTCGAGGGCGACGAGGCCACCGGCGCCAACATCGTCAAGGTCGCCATCTCGGCTCCGCTGAAGCAGATCGCGATCAACGCCGGCCTCGAGGGCGGCGTCGTGGCGGAGAAGGTCGCCGGCCTCCCGGCCGGCCAGGGCCTCAACGCCGCCACCGGCGAGTACGTCGACCTGCTGGCCGAGGGCATCATCGACCCGGCCAAGGTGACCCGCTCGGCGCTGCAGAACGCCGCGTCGATCGCCGCGCTGTTCCTCACCACCGAGGCCGTCGTGGCCGACAAGCCGGAGAAGGCCGCCCCGGCGGGCGACCCCACCGGCGGCATGGGCGGCATGGACTTCTAGGCGCCCTTGCCCGGCAAGAGCGCGAGCTTGCTCGCGATTCTTGTCGGGCAACCCCAGCGCCAAGGTCGAGGAGCGTCGGCACGGACCGCGCGCCAGCGCGGGACGTGCGACGCGTCTCGAGACCCAGTCGCTCCAACGAAGCATCACGAAGCAGGGCCCCCGGACACCCGGGGGCCCTGCCTCGTTCTCCGAGCGGACGGGTTTACCTCCGTGCGTGGCAGGGTTACCGCGTGGACATGGACGAGCGCGCGGAGCGGTTCGACGCCGTCGTACGGGCGAGCGTGGATCCGCTGCGACGGTTCCTGGCCCGCCGTACCGACGCCGACACCGCCGACGACGTCCTGGCCGACACCTACCTGGTGGCGTGGCGGCGGTTCGCGGACATCCCGGACGAGCCGCTGCCGTGGCTGTACGGCGTGGCGCGCAACTGCCTGGCCAACGCCGAGCGGGGTGTACGCCGCCGGGCGCGGCTGGCCGCCCGACTGGCCGAGGAGCCGGCGACCGCGCCGGGCTCCGACGACGCCTCGGCCGTGCTGGAGGCCCTCGCCACCCTGCCCGAGGCCGACCGAGAGCTGATCCGGCTGTGGGCCTGGGAGGGGCTCGGTCCCGCGGACATCGCCACGGTCCTGGCCACTACCCCCAACGCTGTGAGCGTCCGGCTCACCCGCGCTCGCCACAAGCTCCGCGACCGGCTGCGAAAGACGAGCGCCGTTGCCGGACATGAAGGGACATGACGAACAGTCCCTCCGACGACGAGCTGCGCCACCGGCTCCGTGTCGCCGACCCTGCGGCCACACTCTCGCCCGCCGATCCCGACCGCGTCGCCGCACTGGTCGAGCGGGCGGTCACCAACGACGTGCGCGCCACCGGCCACCGCGGCCGCAACCCGCTCACCTGGCTGGTCGCGGCCGCGGCCGTGGTGCTGCTGGCGCTGATCGCGGGTTACGCGGTGTTCGGCACCGACGACCCGGTCCCGAGCGCCGGCGATGAGCCGACCGGCGCGCCCAGCGAGCCGGGGCCGGCCACCGTCGCGCTGACCACCCCCCAGGAGAGCGGACGGTGCATGGTCCCGTCCGCGGACGTCCTCGCTGTCCAGGAGCTGGCCTTCGAGGCCACCGCCATCGGCATCGCGGACGGGGTCGTGACGCTCGAGCCGGAGCGTTTTTACGCCGGGCAGGCGACCGACGAGGTCACGGTCACGGTCCCTGACGACACCGCGCTGCTGCAGCCGGAGCTGGAGTTCGCCGCGGGCACGACGTACCTCATCGCCGCCACCGGCGACGTGATCACCGGCTGCGGTCTGAGCGGCCCGGCCACCCCGGAGCTGCGCGCGCTGTACGCCGAGGCGTTCGGCGCGTGATCGGCGTCCGCGCCGGGCACCGAGAGGGATGACTGAGAACAACCCCGAGAACAACTCTGAGAACGAAGAGCTCGCCGGCGACCAGGACGCCGGACCCGCCTCCCGGCCGGCGGGAGCCGCCGCGCAGGAGAACCCGGGGGAGGAGCAGGACCAGGATGCCGGCCCTGCTTCGACACCGGACCAGCACGCCGAGTGAGCGCCTGATCCGCCGGGAGACTCGATGAGACTGCGGGTGACGGCCGCGGCCGCCGTACTGGCGTTGCCGCTCGTCGCCTGCAGTGACGACGCGCCCGGCTCGGCACCGGGCGGTAGCCCGTCGAGCGTGGAGCCGAGCGGTACCCCCTCGGTGGTCGAGCCGACCGGTGCTCCCTCGGTGGTCGAGCCGAGCGGTACCCCGTCGGTGGTCGAGCCGACGAGCGAAGCGAGTCGTGTCGAGACCACCCCACGCGCCACCAGCCCGGTGTCGCTGCCCGCGCTGATGCGCGAGGAGCTGCCGACCAGCCGGATCCGGGTCCTTCGCGAGCGGCTCAGCACCGACGCGTACCGCCGCTTCGAGGTCGCGTACCGCGCCGACGACGTCCGCGTTACCGGCGTCCTCTACCGCCCGCGGGGTCGCGGCCCGTTTCCGGGCGTCGTGCTCGCCCACGGCCACATCGAGCCGTCGATCTACGTGACCGGCCAGGGGCTCACGCGGGAACAGATCCGGCTCGCGAACGAGGGCTTCGCGGTGCTGCACACCGACTACCGGGGCCATGCCGGCTCCGATCCGGCCACCGGCGTCGACGTCGAGACCCGGCTCGGCTACGCCCGGGACACCATCGCGGCGGTGCAGGCGCTGGCGGGCCTGCCGTACGTCGACCCCGAGCGGCTCGGACTGCTCGGCCGCTCCATGGGTGGCGGCGTGGTGATGGACGTGCTGGTCGCTCGGCCGGGGCTGGTCGATGCCGCGGTGCTCTACGCCTCGGTGAGTTCGAGGTTTCTCGACAACCTGCGCCGCTGGACGATCCCGGAGCGACCGGACGCCGCGGAGGCGCTCTTCGATCGCTTCGGCCGGCCGGGACAGCGGCCGGAGTTCTACGCCGGCCTGTCGCCGCGCACCTACTTCGACCGGATCACCGAGCCGGTCCTCGCCCACCACGGCACCAGCGACGACTCGTGTCCGATCCGCTGGGCGCACACCACGCACGACTTGATGCGGCGGGCCGGCGTCGACAGCCGGCTGCGGGTCTACCAGGGCGAGGAGCACGCCTTCGGACCGCAGTGGGACCTGTCGATGCGACGCACCGTCCGGTTCCTGCGGGCAGAGCTGGACTGAGCCCCGTACGCCGCGTCGGTGCTGTCACCTGCCACTCGACCACGCGGCTGCCGGGGCGGCGTGGCCGGGAGCGCTGCCGCCCTCGCCGTCGCCGAGCTCCGCTGCTACGGACACGAGGAGACCGCCGAGCAGGAACGCGACGAGCACCGCCACGAGGGTGGAGGTCGCGAACGAGGGGAGGTAACGGCGCGCGCCGGTGGTCGCGGCGGCGGCCCCGTGGAACTCGTGGGTGAGCGCGTGACCCTTGCCGCGTTGCAGCAGGTACCGGTTCACGGGGTACGCGGCGACGAACGCGGCGGTGAAGGCGATCATCATGCCGACCCAGAAGACCGGGTTCACCAGTCCGGCGTCCATGGCGCCGGGGATGAGCGCCATGACGGCGTTGTCCACGACCTCCATGGTCGCGATCGAGACCGTGTCGGCGGCCAGCACGAGGCTGAACGCGGCGCCCAGGGCCAGCCCGCTCTTGAGCAGCGGCAGCGTCGAGAGCAGGTAGCCGAAGAAGAAGGCCAGCGACACGGAGATCGTGATGGTCCAGCCGGTGCTCAGCCCCACGGCGGTGCCGATCACCAGTCCGAGCATCTCGCCGATGGCGCAACCCGTGAGGCAGTGCAGAGTCGCCGCGACGGCCATCGCCTTGCTGCTGCCGTGGCCGACGTGGCCCGCGTGGCCTGGGTGGCCGTCGACCTCGTGATGGCCGTGACCGGAATGCCCATGCCCGTGGGCCTGATGGTGGTCATGCATCGATTCGCTCATGGCGCCCTCTCTGCGCTCGTGGTGTCGGAGTCATCAACATATACCCCCAGAGGGTATATTCCGAAGTGTTTTTGACCGCCAGGCTCGAAGCGCCCCTCGTGCTCACGATCGACGAGTGGCCGGCCCGGCTAGCATCCGCCGACATGGAGGAGGACCGTTGGCCCCGCGTCGAGGACCTGAACTGGGAACACGACGGCGATCTTTCGTGGCTCTGCTGCGAGCGCCTCGTCGAACAGGTCCGCGCTGACGACGTACCGCTTGTCTGCTTCGAGGTGTTCCGTGACGTGGGCATCGCCGTGGTCGACGGCGGCACCTCTTTCCTGCGGATCGAGTTCTGCCCGAACTGCGGCGTGCTCTTGCCTCCGCGCCTCAGGGATGAGTGGTTCGACCGACTGGAGGCGCTCGGCATCGACCCGGGCGAAGATCCGTTGCCCGAGGAGTTCCGCTCCAGTCGTTGGTGGCGCGACCGGCCGGCCTAGGTGCGTCGGGTGTAGCGGACGTCGCCGTTGGGGAGTCGTTGGGTGTGCCAGGCGGGGTCATGGGCGCGGTGGTGGTGATGGGCGCAGAGCAGGATGCCGTCGGCGAGGTCGGTGGTGCCGCCGTGGGACCAGGGTTGCCGGTGGTGGGCTTGGCACCAGGTGGCGGGGATGGTGCAGCCTTCGGCGCGGCAGGTGTGGTCGCGTAGGGCGAGTGCTTTGCGTTGGGCCGGGGTGAAGAGGCGTTGGGCACGGCCGAGGTCGAGGACCTCGGATCTGGCGCCGAGGACGGCGGGGATGATCTTGGCGGTGCAGGCCAGGCGGCGGGCCTGGTGGGCCGTGAGCCGGTCGCCGCCGATCACCGTGCCGGTGCCGAGGTCGTGCCGGAGCTGGTCCAGGCCGATGGTGACGATCACGGTGGTGGCGTCTCCGCCGTGGATCGGGAGCCGTTGGGGGTCGATGGTCTCCAGGAGCTGGCAGAACGCCTGGCCCAGGCGGTGGGGGTAGGAGCCGGTACCGGCCTGGGTGGTGGTGCCGTCGGTCTTGCGGGGGTTGGTGAACGCCTCGAGGTAGGTCGCCAGCCGGTGGGCGGTGGCGTTGGGCAGGATGCCGGACAGGCGGGTGGTGCCGTCGGGCAGTGGTTTCAGCGCGAGCTTGGTCTTGGCGTGGGCGTGGGCTTCTTCGGCGGCGAGGAGTCGGGCTTCGTGGGCTTCGGCGGCTTCGGGGGCGGCGATCTCGAGGATCCTGCGGCCGGCGATCTTCAGCTCCTGCGGCCGCAGCGTCTGGGCCGCGGTGATGAGTGCGTGCTCGGCCCGCTTCCGGGTCACGATGTCCACGTCGTCCGGTAGGTCGTCGAGGGCTTGGGCGATCACGCGGGACTGGGCGAGGTTGACGCTGCCGGCTCCCAGCGCTTCTCGCAGTGCGGCGTACTGCTGGTCGAGCCTGAGGGCGAGGTGCTGGTCGGCACGCGGTGCCCGGACGTCCTGCCGTGTCTCTGCGGCCAGCCAGGAGGCGGCGTCGCGGGCGCCGGTAGCTTCGGCGACGTCGCCCGCGGCCGCGAGGACGCGGAGGCGGACCTCGGCCAGCCGGGCCTCCAGGGTGGCGAGGTGGCGCAGCAGGTCGGCCTTGTCGCTGGTGGTCAGGTAGATCGGATCGGCGTCGGCGATCGCGTCCAACGCCTCGGCCATGACCTGCGCGCAGCCCAGCAACGGCGGCTGGCCGGAGGCGAAGGCGATGGTCATAGCGAGTCCCGAGAGAGTGGCTGTCCGATGCTCGTGACGCTACAAGCCGGCACCGACACTCCGGTCCGGGCGCCTCGGTCGTCCAGCAGCGGGTGCCCGGGTTGCGGTGGTCTCGACACGTTCGGCCCTGGCGGGCCTCACTCCTCGACCAACGGGGGAGGCGGGCCTCACTGCTCGACCAACGGGGGAAGCGGCCTCACTGCTCGACCAACGCGGAAACGCGTGGGAAGGCGTGGCTGGCGCTCTACCCTGGCACCCCCGCGGTGTTCGAGGGGACGAACGATGGACGAGGACGACCTGTGACCAAGCGTGCAATCCGGATAGCGATCGCCGTTGCCGCCTTTGTCGGCTATGCCGAACTGCCGGAGCCGTGGAGCTCGGTCGCACTATTCGCGTTCGTCGTATGCGTCCTCGGTTTGCTCGGGATCGGGCGAGTCGCGCCGCGGCAGAAGCGTCCTGACGACAGGCCGACGACGATCGTCGTAGCGAGCGCCGGCAACCGACCGATCGAAGTCGTCAAGGTGTTCCGGGAGTACACCGACACACCCGCGAGCGATCTGATCCGGCAGCTGAAGTCAACGCCAGCGCTCGTCGACGTGTCGGTGGCCGCGGCCGAGGTGGGCGATCTCATCGCTCGACTGGAGCGACACGGTGCCGAAGTGGACGCGATCCCGGGCACACACCGTCGCTAGAAGACGTTCAGCGGCCGGAACTGCACCGAGATCCTCGGGCCGGCGTGGGCGACCTTCGGCACGGCGTGCTCCCAGGTGCGCTGGCACGACCCGCCCATCACGACCAGGTCGCCGTGGCCCATCTCGACGCTGAGCGACTCGCCTCCACCGCGCGGTCGCAGCATCAGGCGGCGCGGGTCGCCGAGGGAGACGATCGCGACCATCGTGTCGTGCGACCGGCCGCGCCCGATGGTGTCGCCGTGCCAAGCCACGGAGTCGCGTCCGTCGCGGTAGTAGCAGCACCCGGCGGTCCGGAACGGCTCGCCGAGCTCGGCCAGGTAGTGCTCGCTCAGCGCGTCCCGCGCCTCGGTGAGCGCCCGGTGGGGGAGCGCGTCGCCGGCGAGGTAGGTGTGGATCAGGCGGGGTACGTCGACCACCCGGTCGTACATCTGGCGCTGCTCGGCCCGCCAGGGCACCTCGCTGACCAGTGTCGCGAAGACGTCGTCGGCCTCGGGGAGCCAGGTGCGGCGTACGTCCACCCAGGCGCCCCGCGAGAGCGGCCGGCGCTCGATGCCGGCGAAGTCGGGTCGGCCCGTCTCCGGGGCCGCGAACAGCGACGACTGGAAGTCCATGCCACCACGATAACCCTACTTCGAACGGATGTTCGATAGCGGTCGCAAGGCGACTGCTCGCGGAGTGGCGAGATCCGCGTACACGCCGCGCCGGCGAGACTTACCCTTCTGCCGTGGAGAACACCCTGGCGGCGCGGGAGGTGCGCTCGCTGAAGCACGTGCAGGTGCGGGAGTATGTCCGCGCCCTGATCGTGGACGAGGCGCCGGGCTCGCCGGCGCCGTCCGAGCGGGAGCTCGTCACGCGGTTCGGCGTGGCCCGTATGACGGTACGCCAGGCCATGGACTCGCTGGTCGCCGAGGGCCTCTTGGAGCGGATCCCCGGTCGGGGCACCTTCGTGGCCCGCCCCCGCCGCGCCAGTACGCCGGTCCTGAGCTTCACCGAGCAGATGCAACGCCGCGGACTGCTGCCCGAGTCGCAGACCCTGGTGGCCCGCCGCGAGCAGGCCGGCCCCGGTGTGGCCCGCGTGCTCGGCCTGACCGAGGGCGACCCGGTCATCCACTGGCGTCGGCTGCGCCGCGCCGACGGCACCCCGATGTGCATCGAGGACGCCTACCTCAACGAGGTGCTGCTGCCCGGCTTCCTCCAGGGCGGCACGCCGACCAGCCTGTACGACGACCTGGCCACCCGCGGGCTGCGTCCCACGTGGGTCGAGGACTCCATCGCCGCCGACCTGGCCGCCCGCGAGGAGGCCGAGCTGCTCGAGATCGGCCCGGGCGCGGCCGTGCTGCGGACCCAGCGCCGCGCGCTGTGCGACGACAAGGTCGTCGAGGTCTCCCGCTCGGTCTACCGCTCCGACCGCTACACCCTGCGCATCCAGCTCGCGCAGGAGGACTGACCGGCCCCCGCGGGCGCTCAGCGGTCCAGCGCCCCCAGCGGCGCGACGACGTCGCCGGACTCCTCGCAGATCCACACCGGGTCGGGGCCGCCGAGGTCGGGGGCGATGTAGAGCGAGTGGATCGCGACCTCGCCGACCGCCCCGCAGGCGCGGCACAGCGGCCAGCGTCCGCCGGTCTCGAAGAGCGCGTCCTGGACGTCCTGGGCGACCAGCCCGGCGACGTACACCGCCCCCTCCGGCCACTGGTCGGCCCACCACCCACGCTCCGCGACGGCGTCCTCGAGGGCGTTGACCGCCTCCGGGGTCGCCATGCCCCGCGCCTGCAGGTCACGCAGGACGAGCGCGCGGGCTTCGAGCATCAGTGCGGGATCCATCGGGTCCATGGTGGCGTACGACGCCAACCGGCTCCAGAATCGTCGCGTGATCCTGGTCGACCCGCCGAGCGTCCCCTCCCGCGGCCGGCTGTGGTCCCACGTCGCCAGCGACACCTCCTACGACGAGCTGCACGCCTTCGCCCGCAGCGTCGGCATCCCGGCGCGCGGCTTCGACCGCGACCACTACGACGTGCCCGCCGAGTGGTACGACGCCGTGGTGGCTGCGGGCGCTGTGCCCGTGCGCAGCCGGGAGCTGGTGGCGCGGCTGGTGAGGGCCGGCCTGCGACGCCGCAAGGGTCGCTGACGGGTCCCCTGGCGGCTCCGCTGTGAGGTCGTCAGTGCGTCCCGACGGGCGGGGTGTCGACGACCGGCTCGATGACCGGCGTCTCGGCGAAGGCCGTTGCCGGTGCCGGAGCGCGCCGGTTGCGCACGATGACCAGTCCGGCGAGCGCGATGACCAGGCCCGTGAGGCCGGCCACGAGCAGCCCCCACTGCCATCCGCCGAGGTCGATCGCGGCGCCGATCAGCGGGGCACCGCCGGCGCTGCCCACCATCATCGCCGAGCCGTGCCAGCCCATCGCCTCGCCGCGGCTGCCGGCGGGCACGACCCGGGACAGGTCGTCAGTGGTCGCCGTGACCGTCGGCGCGCAGAACAGGCCGCTGAGGAACAGCAGCACGGTGAACCAGGTCCGGTCGGGTGCGACGGCGACCAGCGCGGTGGAGGCCGCCAGGAACACCAGCAGCACGGCCGCCGGAGGGTGGCGGCTCAGGGCGCCGTACACAATGCCGCCGATGGCCGAGCCGGCGCCCCACACGGCGAGCACCCAGCCGATCGAGGACGGGTGGCCCCACTCGCGCAGGGCGGCCACCGTCGCCAGGTCCTCGCCGGTCAGCGTGATTGTCGCGACCACCGAGATGGCCAGGATCGCGAAGACCGCCGGCGACATCCAGGTCCGCGCCTGGACCTGCGCGGTCGGGGTCGCGGACTCCTGCGCGCTGCGCAGCGGCGGGTTGGCCCACCAGATCAGCGCCGCGCCGGCCAGCGACGCCATCTCGCACGCGAACAGCGCGATCGGGGTCGGCACGGAGGTGGCCAGCAAGACGCCCGCGACGGGGCCGACCATGAAGGTCAGCTCGGTGGCCACGGAGTCGATCGAGAGCGCGGTGGTCCGCTGCCGCTCGCTGACGGCGCCGATCAGGACGGTGCGCACGATCGAGAAGCTCGGCACCGTGAACAGTCCGGCCACGGCGGCGCACGCGAGCAGCGGCCAGTAGCCGACCCACGGGCCGATGCACCAGCACACCAGCAGCACCGCCAGCGACGGTGCGACGGCGCGCCGCAGCCCGAGCCGGTCCAGCCGACGGCCGCGGAACGGGCCGCTGACCCCGAGCGTGACGGCCTGGATCGCGGCGACCAGCCCGGCCTCGGTGTAGCTGCGGTCGAGGTGCTCGACGACGTGCAGGGTGAGCACGACGCTCGCGGCCCAGAGGGGGACCCGGACGACCATCCCGAGCAGGAGGATCCGTCGTACCGCCGGGATCCTGAAGAGCTCGGCGTACGTCGTGAATCCCATGGCTGAGATTGTCTCGTCCGCAGCCGTCTTTGCCGAATCCTTTTCGGCGGCTCGCGATCCCAGCAGGCCGGGGAGTGTCAGCCGGCCTCGACCACGGGGACGTCGAGCTGGTCGAGCTCGCGCCGCAGGTTGGCGCGGGCCCTGGCCTCCCAGGCCTCGCGGGCGTACGCCGTGTGGAAGATCGTCTCCTTGGCCAGGATGCCGCCGAGCACCTGCGCGCGGCCGGCGCGGAAGTCGTCGTCGCCGACGTGGCCGAACTCCGCCCGGACGGCCCGCTGGTAGTCGGCGTAGCGCTCCGCCGGCGCGGCGAGGATCGCCAGGTCGGCGTCGGAGAGCGCGCAGCCGTTGCGGTCCTCGGCGGCGGGATGGTGGGTCTCGGTGAGCCGCACCAGCCGGGCGACCTCGGCCCGCACCGGCTCGTCCACGAGGCCCGCGAGGCCGTCCTCGGCCCACACCGCGGAGCGCTCCTCAGCGTCGCGCTCGCCGTCGTACACGCTGTCGTGGAACCACGCCGCGAGCGTCACCGGCAGCTCGTCGAACGGCGTGCCGGCCCGGCGCAGCTCGCCGAGACGCTCGAGCACGTCGGCCAGATGGCGGGTGTCGTGGTAGCGCCGGTCGCCGTGGGCGTACGCCGCCAGCAGGGCGTCACGGAGCTCAGGGGCGTGCGGGAGGGGCCAATGTTGAGGCAGGTCCACGCGCCCAGTATCCGTGGCCGGAGCATCCGGCGCCAGCGAACCCGCGGTGCGGCAGCGGGGCGAGGAGCGCTCAGACGCTCCAGCTGCGCAGCCAGATGGTGTGCGGGGACGCCTCGAGCTTGGCCAGCGAGTCGGCCGACACCGCCTCGGCGGCGTCGGTCACGACGTACCCCTGCTCGCCGCGAGTGGCGAGGTACTGACCGGTGACGTTGACGCCCTCGGCGGCGAACAGGTTGTTCACCTCGGCGAGCACGCCGGGCACGTTGACGTGCAGGAAGCCGATGCGGTCGCCCTCGCCCAGCGCCGGCGGCTGCACCGCCGGGAGGTTCACCGACAGCGCGGTGGAGCCCTGGCGCTGGAAGCTCTTCAGCTTGGTGGAGACGAAGTAGCCGATCTCCTCCTGCGCCTCCTGCGTCGAGCCGCCCACGTGCGGGGTCAGGATGACGTTGTCGAGGCCGCGCAGCGGCGACTCGAACTCGTCGCCCTGGGCCTTGGGCTCGATCGGGAAGACGTCGAGCGCGGCGCCGGCGATGTGACCGGACAAGATGTGCTCGCGCAGCGCCTCGGTGTCGACCACCATGCCGCGGGCGGCGTTGATGAACAGCGAGCGCGGCTTCATCTTCTTGAACTGCTCTTCGCCGAAGATGCCGGCGTTGCCGGGCCGGCCGTCCACGTGGAGGCTGACGACGTCGGCCTCGGCCAGCAGCGCGTCGAGCGTGGGCATCCGGCGGGCGTTGCCGTGCGCGAGGCGGTCGGCGATGTCGTAGAAGATGACGTACATGCCCATCGCCTCGGCGAGGTTCGACAGCTGGGTGCCGATGTTGCCGTAGCCGATGATGCCGAGCGTGCGACCGCGGACCTCGTGGCTGCCCTTCGCCGACTTGTCCCAGATGCCGGCGTGCATCTTCTGGGTCTTCTCCGGCAGCCGGCGGGCCAGGCTGATGATCTCGGCGATGACGAGCTCGACGACGCTGCGCGTGTTGGAGAAGGGCGCGTTGAAGACCGCGATGCCCTTCTGGGCCGCGTAGGAGAGGTCGACCTGGTTGGTGCCGATGCAGAAGCAGCCGATCGCCCTGAGGTCGGGCGCGTTGTCCAGCACCCGCGGCGTGATGTGGGTGTTGGAGCGGATGCCGAGCATGGTCACGCCGGGCAGCGCGGCCACGAGCTCGTCCTCGGACATGGAGGCGCTGCGCAGCTCGACATCGAAGCCGGCCGCCTCGAGGTTCTCGACGGCGACGGGGTGGATGTTCTCCAGCAGCAGGACCTTCTCGCTCACGACTTCCAGGGTAGGCGCACGAGGCTCCCTCGGCGGAATCGCTCCGAGGGGTGGAACGGCGCGGTGCCTTCCGCGTGGTCGCGGGCTCAGAGCAGCGTCAGCCGCACCGTCACCGTGTCGCCGATCTCGACGCCCTCGCGACGGCGGACGTCCTTCTTGACCGGGAGCACGAAGCCGCGCTGCTTGTCGGGGAAGACCGACGTGCGCCAGGTGGAGGCGCCGATGGTGACCTCGACCCGGACCGACCCGAAGCCGTGGCGCGGCCCGGCGAGCAGCCGGATGTCGTCGTCGACCTCCTCCGGCACGGTGAGGAAGACCCAGGCGGCCTCCTGTCCCTCCCAGCGCCACAGCGCGGCGTCGAACTCCCAGCCAGCGTCCACGGGTGCAGACGCTAGCCGGGAGCTCCGACAGCCGTCGGTCAACGAGTCTCAGTCGCCCTTGACGTTGACGATCTGGCGCAGCGTGTGCCGGATCTCGACCAGGTCAGACGCGTCGGCCATGACCCGGTCGATGTCCTTGTACGCCGCCGGGATCTCGTCGATGAACGCGTCGGTGTCGCGGTACTCGATGCCCGCCATCGCGGTCCGCAGGTCATCACGGGTGAAGGTGCGGCGAGCACGCGACCGGGAGTACTCCCGACCGGCGCCGTGGGGTGCGGAGTTGAGCGCCATCGCGTTGCCGAGTCCGGTGACGACGTACGACGCCGTCCCCATCGAGCCCGGGATCAGGCCCGGCCGGCCCTTCTCGGCGTTGATGGCGCCCTTGCGGGAGAGCCACACCCGCTCGCCGAAGTGTGTCTCCGGCTCGGTGTAGTTGTGGTGGCAGTTGATCTCCTCCTGCCGCTCCACACCGTCCGTTGCGCCGACCCACTCGGCGAACTGCCGCACGACCCGGTCCATCATCTCCTCGCGGTTGAGCAGCGCGTAGTGCTGCGCCCACCGCATCTGGGAGATGTAGGCGTCGAACTGCGGCGTGCCCTCCTCGAGGTAGGCCAGGTCGCGGTGCGGCAGGTCGACGCCCCGCTGCTGGCACCAGGCCTGGGCGACCTTGATGTGCCGCTGGGCGATCTTGTTGCCGACACCGCGGGAGCCCGAGTGGAGGAACAGCCACACCCTCATCCGCTCGTCGACCGTCACCTCGATGAAGTGGTTGCCCGAGCCGAGGGTGCCGAGCTGCAGCGCCCACTCCTTCTTGTAGGACGCGGGGTCGAACCCGGCCGCGGCCGCCTCGCGCTCGAGCTCGGCGAGCCGGCGTTCGGTGTGCTCGCGGCTGATCTTGCGGTTGGCGGCGCCGGCGCTGAGCGGTACGGCGCGCTCGATGGCCTCCCGCAGCGGCCGCCGGTTCGCGGGCAGCTGGTCGAGGGTGAACTGGGTGCGGACGGCGATCATCCCGCAGCCGATGTCGACGCCGACGGCGGCGGGGATGATCGCGCGCAGCGTCGGGATGACCGACCCGACGGTCGCGCCCAGGCCCAGGTGGGCGTCGGGCATCAGCGCGAGGTGCGGGTGGATGAACGGCATCGACGCCGTCGTCACCGCCTGGTCGCGCGTGCCCTGCTCGAGGATCGAAGCCCAGTTGTAGAGCTTCGGGGTGATCTGTTCCATCGTGAGGTCCTGTGTCGTCGCCTTTCTCGTACGTTGCTGTGTGCTGGTCCCGGTGACCAACGGCGCAGGACGGTAGGCCTCACGAAATCCGTTGCACGACGCATTTCCCGTGTGCGTGCCGCGGGCGGCGGCCGCGTGGCTCAGCCGCTGGTCGGCGGCGGCAGGGTGGCCAGCGCCCAGCGGATCGTTCCCGTCGCGACCTTGCCGAGCACCGGCACCACGGTCCGCTCGGTGACCGGCAGCCAGGGCAGCCGCAGCGGTCGACGGGTCCAGCGCGGCATCAGGCCGACCGCGGCGGCGGTGAGCACGCCGTACGGCAGCCGGGCCGCGAGCGGCAGCGGCGGATTCAACAGCAGCAGGCTGACCGCCTCGCGTGCCTCCGGCGTGCCGCGCAGCTCGGGACGGAAGGCCGCGAGCTGGTCGGCCAGCTCGGTCTCGGTCATCGGCGGGTCCATAACCCCGAGCCGGCGGGCCACCTCCGCGGTCTGGGCGACGTACTCGTCCCGGCCGGCCTGGTCGAGTGGCCGCGCGCCGTACGCCTGGTGCGCCCGCAGGAAGCTGTCGACCTCCGCGAGGTGCACCCAGGCGAGCAGGTGCGGGTCGGAGGCGGCGTACGGCGTCCCGTCGGGCATCGTGCCGGTGACCCGCTCGTGGATGCGGCGGACCGTTGCCACGGCCTTCTCGGCGTCCTCGACGTGGCCGTAGGTGGTGACCGCCAGGAAGCGGCTGGTGCGGGCGAGCCGCCCCCACATGTCACCGCGGTAGCCGCTGTGCTCCGACACCGCCCGCATGGCGGCCGGGTGCAGGCTCTGCAGCAGCAGCGCCCGGATGCCGCCGACGAACATCGAGGCGTCGGCGTGCACCTGTGCGATCGGGCTGCGCTGGTCGAACCAGCGCGGCCCCGGCCGGCCGTGGATCCGCTCGCGGTGCCGCGCGCCGTCAGGCCCCGCCACGCGGGTGAACAGCTCCGCTCCGAGCTGGGCGCGGACGTCGGCGATCCTCACGTCATCGAGCGTACGGACCCGTGGGCATGCTCGTCGTTGGTCGAGCCGCCGGAGCCGTTGTCGAGACCTCTGGGGAGAGGGTTGCGTGGGTGCCTCGGCCACAGAGGTCTCGACACGCTCAGGCCTTGGCGGCCTTCGCTGCTCGACCAACGGGGGAGCGCGGCCTTCGCTGCTCGACCAGCGGGTGCCGGCGTCAGGCGCTGGCGACGTCCTCCGCGTCGATGATCCGGTAGGCGTACCCCTGCTCGGCCAGGAAGCGCTGCCGGTTCTGGGCGAACTCCGCGTCGACGGTGTCGCGGGAGACGATCGTGTAGAAGTGCGCGGTCTTGCCGTCGCGGCCCGGTCGCAGCAGCCGGCCCAGTCGCTGCGCCTCCTCCTGTCGCGACCCGAACGACCCCGAGACCTGGATGGCGACCTCGGCCGACGGCAGGTCGATGGAGAAGTTCGCGACCTTCGAGACGACCAGCAGCCCGATCTCACCGGAGCGGAACGCGTCGAAGAGCCGCTGCCGCTCCTTGACCGGCGTCTCGCCCTTGATGACGGGCGCGTCGAGGTGCTCGGCGATCTCGTCGAGCTGCTCGATGTACTGCCCGATCACGAGCGTCGGTACGCCGGCATGCCGCCGCACGATGTCCTCGACGACGTCGATCTTGTGGTGGGTGCAGGACGCCAGCCGGTAGCGCTCCTCCGGCTCGGCGGTCGCGTAGACCAACCGCTCGGAGGACGGCAGCGTCACGCGGACCTCGACACAGTCGGCGGGCGCGATCCAGCCCTGCGCCTCGATGTCCTTCCACGGCGCGTCGTACCGCTTGGGCCCGATCAGCGAGAAGACGTCGCCCTCGCGGCCGTCCTCGCGCACCAGCGTCGCGGTCAGGCCGATCCGGCGGCGGGCCTGCAGGTTGGCGGTCATCCGGAAGATCGGCGCGGGCAGCAGGTGCACCTCGTCGTACACGATCAGGCCCCAGTCCCGCGCGTCGAGCAGCTCGAGGTGGGGATAGACGCCCTTCCGCTTGGTCGTCAGCACCTGGTAGGTCGCGATCGTGACCGGACGGACCTCCTTGACCGACCCGGAGTACTCCCCGATCTCGTCCTCGGTGAGCGACGTCCGCCGGACCAGCTCGTCCTTCCACTGCCGGGCGCTGACGGTGTTGGTGACCAGGATCAGCGTGGTGGCCTTGGCGTGGGCCATCGCGGCCGCGCCGACCAGCGTCTTGCCCGCGCCACAGGGGAGGACGACGACGCCGGAGCCGCCGTGCCAGAACGACTCGGCCGCCTCGCGCTGGTAGGGCCGCAGGTGCCACTCGGTCTCGTCGAGGTCGATGGCGTGCGCCTCGCCGTCGACGTACCCCGCGAAGTCCTCGGCCGGCCAGCCGATCTTGAGCAGCGCCTGCTTGAGGTTGCCGCGCTCGCTCGGGTGCACCGCGACGGTGTCGTCGTCGATCCGCGCACCCAGCATCCCGGCGACCTTCTTGGCGCGCAGCACCTCCTCGAGCACCGGCCGGTCGCTGGAGACCAGCACGAGGCCGTGGACGGGGTGCTTCTCCAGCCGCAGCCGGCCGTAGCGGGCCATGGTCTCGGCCACGTCGACCAGCAGCGCGTGCGGGACGGCGTAGCGGGAGTACGCCAGCAGCGTGTCGACCACCTGCTCGGCGTCATGCCCGGCGGCGCGGGCGTTCCACAGGCCGAGCGGCGTGAGCCGGTAGGTGTGCACGTGCTCGGGGGAGCGCTCCAGCTCCGCGAACGGCGCGATGGCCTTGCGGCAGTCGCTCGCGCGGGGGTGGTCGACCTCCAGCAGCAGGGTCTTGTCCGACTGGACGATCAGGGGGCCATCCACGCCGGCAAGGGTACGTGGGGGCGCTTACTCCCCGGTGAACCGCGGCTCCCGCTTCTCCACGAACGCGGTGACCGCCTCGTGGTGGTCGCGGGTCTGGTGCAGCAGCGCCTGGACGTCGGCGGCCTTGTCGAGCATCTCCGCGAGCGTGAGCCGGTCCGACTCCCGCAGCAGCTGCTTGGCGGCGCGTACGGCGACCGGCGGGTTCGCCGCGATCCGGTCGGCGATCCCGCGGGCGACCGGCAGCAGGTCCTCGGGGGCGACGACCTGGGACACCATGCCCCACGCCAGGGCGGTCTCGGCGGAGATCCGGTCGCCGGTCAGCGTCATCTCGGCCGCCCGCGCGGCACCGACGACCCGCGGCAGCAGGAACGAGCCGCCGTCGCCGGGGATCAGGCCGACCTTCACGAACGACTCCGCGAAGAACGCCGTCGTCGACGCCACCCGGACGTCGCACATCAACGCCAGGTCGCAGCCGGCGCCCACCGCCGCGCCGTTGACCGCGGCGACGATCGGCACGGGGCAGTGGAACAGCGAGCGGGGGATCCGCTGGATGCCGCGGCGGTACCCGTCGGCGATCTCCGCGCCGGTGCCCCCGAACATCCCGGACCGCTCGGCCATCGCCTTGACGTCGCCGCCCGACGAGAAGGCCGACCCGGCACCGGTGAGCACGATCGCCCGCACCGACCCGTCGGCGGCGGCGCGACCGGCCGCCTCCTCGAGCGCCTCCACCGTCGGCAGGTCGGAGATCGGGTTGCGCCTCTCGGGCAGGTTCAGGGTCCAGGTCTCGACGTGTCCGTCGCGATCGATCAGCAGGGGCTCGGCCATGCCGGCGACCCTAGCGAGGGATCAGGACTCGGCGGGCCGGACGTCGAGGATGCGGTGCACGGCGTACGCCCGGGTGTCGTCGGCGCGCCGGTCGCGCGCCACGAGCTGACCGCCCTCGACCCGCACCGGCTCGACCACCCGGTCGCTGCGGGTGCCGTGGTTGTCGACGTAGGTGATGACGACGGTGGTCGCGGTCTCGACGGCCTCGCGCAGCGCCGCCAGCGCGCCCGACG
>NZ_DASWXC010000013.1:0-140357 GCF_036405735.1 Nocardioides sp. | reverse complement strand
CTTGACCGGCCACAGCAGGCGGCGGGCCTTGTCGAGGTTGGCGTTGTCGGGCCAGCTGTTGAGGGGGGCGAACCGCTGGCTGCCGTCGCCCGCGCCGCCACGACCGTCGTAGATCCGGTAGGTGCCGGCGGCGTGCCAGCTGAGGCGGATCATCAGGCCGCCGTAGTGGCCGAAGTCGGCCGGCCACCAGTCCTGCGAGTCGCGCAGCACGGCGGCGACGTCGCGCTTGAGCTCCTCGACGTCGACCTTGGCGAACTCGGCGGCGTAGTCGAAGTCCTCGCCCAGCGGGTTGCCGGCGGGCGCGTGGGCGTGCAGCACCGACAGGTCGAGGTGGTTGGGCCACCAGTCCTTGAGGGTGTGCGGACGACCACCCGTCTTCGGGGTCGGAGAGTCGATCCCGGGGTTCTCGCTCTCGCTGCCGTGGGCGGTCACGCCGTCATGGGCGATCGGGCAGCCGCCCTCGGCCTTCCGGTCGATGCCCTGCGGGCTCTCGTTGGTCATGTGGAACCTTTCCAGAAACGGGGGGTCAAGATCGTGCGGTGGAGCAGGCGGGGCAACGGCCCCAGTAGACGACCTCGGCCTCGTCGAGGATGAAGCCGTGGTCGTCGGACGCGGTCAGGCACGGCGCATGGCCGGTGGCGCAGTCCACGTCCGCGATGGCGCCGCAGGAGCGGCACACCACGTGGTGGTGGTTGTCTCCGATCCGCGCCTCGTAGCGAGCCACGGAACCGGACGGCTGGATGCGGCGTACGAGCCCGGCGGCCGTGAGGGCGTGCAGGGAGTCGTAGACCGCCTGGTGGGAGACCTCGGGCAGCTCGCGCCGCGCCGCGTCGATGACCGACTCGGTGTCGGCGTGCGGGTGGTCGCGCACCGCGGCCAGCACCGCCAGCCGGGGCCGGGTCACCCGCAGCGACGCGGCTCGGAGCACCTGCTCGAAGTCCTCGTCGGCCATGCCGTCATCCTTTCCGGTTTTCTTGAACGAGTCAAGAAAGCCGTCGTCGGCGCGCCGGAACTGCCCTCAGCGACGGCGCGACGGGGCGGTGCCACGTCGATCGGCGCCGGGTGGGTACCGGGCAGCAGCCCCGACCCACCGGCGCGGAGAGGCGTCATGACCGAGTCGATCCAGATCGCAGCCGCTCTGACGAAGGCGGCCAAGGAGATCCACGCACCACGCTCGCTCGAGGAGACCCTGGACGCCATCGTGCGAGCCGCGCAGAGCACGGTGCCCGGCTTCGACCACGTCGGCATCTCGGTGTCGCACCGTGACGGCCGGATCGAGACGCTGGCCGGCACCGACCCGCTGGTCTGGGAGCTCGACGAGCTCCAGTACGAGCTGCGCCAGGGACCCTGCGTGGAGTCGATTCGCGACGAGCCGATCGTGACCGTCGAGCACGCCGAGAACGACCCGCGCTGGCCGGCGTACCTCCCGCAGGCGGTCCGCCGTGGCCTGCGTGCCCAGCTCGGGCTCCGGCTGTACGCCGAGGAGGAGACGCTCGGCGGCCTCAACCTCTACTCCACCGAGTCCCCCACCATCGCGGCCGACGCACTGCAGCTCGCGGAGCTCTTCGCCACCCACGCCGCCATCGCGCTGGGCCGCAGTCGCACCGAGCACCAGCTCACCGAGGCGCTGGGCACCCGCAAGGTCATCGGCCAGGCGATCGGCATCGTCTCGGAGCGGTTCCAGATCGACGAGACCCGGGCGTTCGACTACCTGGTGCGCGCCTCGACGACCGGCAACGTCAAGCTCCGGACCCTCGCCGAGGAGGTCGTCACGACGACGAACGACAAGTACCGCCGCACCGGACAGGGCGGCTGAGCGCACCGCGTTGCCGCTCGGGTCCGACCCGGGCGCATGGAGTGCCCGGCGTCGGGGCACCGGTCCTGACCGGGTCGGCTTCTGCCTGCTCGGCCGGTGCACGAGACGTCAAGCAGCGGCGTCGCCCACTCGTTGTTCTCGAGGAGTGCGACATGACGGCGACCACCCCCGTCGACGACCGTGACCAGCCGCTCGTCCACCAGTTCATCCGGCTCTTCGGCCACCGCCCGAGTGCCGCCGAGCTCGCCGCCTACGCGCGGGTCCGCGCCGACCTCCAGGCCCGGCGGCCGGTGCGGCTCAAGATGGCGCGCCTGATCACCCGCCTCTGAGACGGGCGATCAGGAGGCGCTGGCGGGCTAGAGGCCCATGCTCTTGGCGATGATCGTCTTCATCACCTCGCTGGTGCCGCCGTAGATGCGGTTGACCCGGTTGTCGGCGTACAGGCGGGCGATGGGGTACTCGTTCATGTAGCCGTAGCCGCCGTGCAGCTGCAGGCATCGGTCGATGACCTCGGAGGCGACCTCGGTGCAGAACAGCTTGGCGGAGGCGGCCTCGGCCGCGGTCAGCTCACCGGCGTCGAGCGCCTCGAGGGCACGGTCCGCGACCGCCTGGGCGGCGTCGACCTTCGCCTGGCAGGCGGCGAGCTCGAACTTGGTGTTCTGGAAGGAGGCCACCTCCTTGCCGAAGACGGTGCGCTGCTGGACGTAGTCCGTGGCGAACCGGACGGCGGCCGCTGCCTGCGCGTAGGCCCCGAAGGCGATGCCCCAGCGCTCCGAGGGCAGGTTGCGACCGAGGTAGGAGAAGCCCTGGTCCGGCTCGCCCAGCAGGTCCTCCACCGGCACGACGACGTCGGTGAAGGAGAGCTCGGCGGTGTCGGAGGTGCGCAGACCGAGCTTGTCGAGCTTGCGACCGACCGTGTAGCCCTCGGACGTGGTGTCGACGGCGAAGAGGGAGATGCCGAAGCGGCGGTCGGTCTCGAGCGGCGGCGAGGTCCGGGCGCAGACGATGACGCGGTCGGCGTGCACGCCTCCGGTGATGAAGGTCTTGGCGCCGTTGAGGACGTAGTGGCTGCCGTCGTCGGAGCGGCGGGCGGTGCTCTTCATGCCGGCGAGGTCCGATCCGGTGCCCGGCTCGGTCATCGCCAGCGCCCACATCTCCTCACCGGAGACGAACTTCGGCAGATAGCGCTGCTTCTGCTCCTCGGTTGCGAGCATCTTCAGGTAGGGCAGCGCGAGCAGCACGTGGACGCCCGAGCCTCCGAAGGTCACGCCGGCGCGGGCGGTCTCCTCGTACTGGATGGCCTCGAACCGGTGGGTGTCGAGCCCGGCGCCGCCGTACTCCTCCGGCACGTTGATCCCGAACAGGCCGAGCTCGGCGAGCTGGTAGTAGAACTTCCGCGGGACCAGCCCCGCGTCGAACCACTCCTGGTAGTGCGGCACCACCTCGGAGGCGATGAAGGCACGGAGGGTCTGGCGGAACGACTCGTGGTCGTCGTCGAAGACAGTGCGGCGCATGCACCGAACCTAGCGGGCGCCGCCCACAGCGCTCGGAGGCGAGACGCAGAAGGCCGGATCCACCCAGGACCCGGCCTTCTCGATCGGTGGAGCTGAGGGGACTCGAACCCCTGACCCTCTGCATGCCATGCAGATGCGCTACCAGCTGCGCCACAGCCCCATTGGCGTTGTCCCGGGCGATCAGCCCCGGGCAACGACGAGAACATTAGCGGACCGGCTCGGGGAACGCGAAATCGGCCCCGGTGATCCGAGGCCCGCTCAGGCGGTGCGGTTGTACGCCGCCAGGCGGGTCGGCTCGCCGTGGCCGAGGGTCAGCTCGGCCCAGCCGCAGTTGCTCATCCCCCACAGCGTGTCGACGGCCTGGTGGCCCGCCCAGCCGAGCAGCCCGCCGACGGCGAGCTTGATGGCCGCACCGTGCGAGACGGCGACGGCGGTGCCGCCCTCGGGCGTCCGCGCGACCAGCTCGCCGAGCGCCGCCAGCATCCGCGCGTGGACGGCGGCGGTGCTCTCGGCACCCGGCACCTCGTCGTACCTCCCGAGCCGGAACCGCCCGTAGGCCTCGGGGTCGGCGGCGCGGAACTCGTCGTGCGTCAGGCCCTCGCGCTCGCCGAAGCCCCACTCGCGTAGCCGCTCGTCCATGTGCGGTGCCACGCCGCACGCCTCCGCGACGTAGGCCGCCGTGTCGGCGGCACGGGAGAGGTCGCTGGACCACACCAGCGACGGCCGGTACGCCGCCATGGCGGGTGCCGCGCCCTGCGCCTGGACGTGTCCGAGCTCGTTGAGGGGCGCGTCGCTCTGCCCCTGCACGCGACCGACCCGGTTCCAGTCGGTCTGGCCGTGTCGGAGCAGGATCAGCCGCTTCACTCCGCGGCGGGACGCTCCCCCGCGGGACCGTGCACGTCCGCGGGGAGCTGGATCGTCGGGCAGTCGCGCCAGAGCCGCTCGAGGGCGTAGAACTGCCGCTCCTCCTCGTGCTGGACGTGCACGACGATGTCGCCGTAGTCGATGAGCACCCAGCGCCCGTCGCGCTCGCCCTCGCGGCGCACCGGCTTGGCGCCGATCTCGCGCAGCTTGTCCTCGATCTCGTCGACGACCGCGCGCACCTGGCGGTCGTTGGAGGCGGAGGCGAGCAGGAAGGCGTCCGTGATCGCCAGCTGCTCGCTGACGTCGAAGGCGATGATCTGGGTGGCGAGCTTGTCGGACGCGGCGCGGGCGGCGGCGACGACGAGCTCGACGGCGTGGTCGGTGGCGGTCATGTGGTTCCCGGTTCTGCTCGGGCGGATCGGTCAGGGAAGGGTCGGCGGGTGCACCGGCGGCGCGTCGGTCTCGCCTGCGTAGAGGCCGTGCTTGCCGATGTACTGCACCACCCCGTCGGGGACGAGGTACCAGACCGGTTCCCCGCGGCGGTGCCGCTCACGGCAGTCGGTCGAGGAGATCGCCAGCGCGGGGATCTCCAGCAGCGTGACGCGATCCGAGGGGATCTCGTCCAGCAGGCCGTCGTCCATGGTGTAGCCGGGCCGGGTGCAGCCGATGAACTGCGCCAGCTCGAAGAGCTGGCCGGCGTCGCGCCAGGTGAAGATGTCGGCGAGCGCGTCGGCACCGGTGATGAAGAACAGCTCGTCCTCGGGCATCGCCGCGCGCAGGTCACGCAGCGTGTCGATGGTGTAGGTCGGCCCGGCCCGGTCGATGTCCACCCGGCTGACGGTGAACCGCGGGTTGGCCGCCGTCGCGATGACCGCCATCAGGTAGCGGTGCTCCGCGGGCGAGACGACGCGGTCGGACTTCTGCCACGGGTCGCCGGTGGGAACGAAGACCACCTCGTCGAGCGCGAAGAACGACTGCACCTCCGAGGCCGCCACCAGGTGGCCGTGGTGGATCGGGTCGAAGGTGCCGCCCATGACGCCGACGCGGCGCGCCCGCCGCGCAGGCGCCTGCGGAGCCCCCTGTGCCGCCGGGGTCATGCGGGGCTCATGCGTCAGGAGTGCTCGCGGCCCGCGCCGAACCAGATGAGGCCCAGCAGGGCGGCCATCAGGAGGACGAGGGAGATGCCGCCGACGACCCAGTGGTTGATCGACTCGGTGTGCTCGGCGGTGGCTTCGTGGAGGCGCACGGCAGTGGAGACCATGGCGCACACCCTACCGGGCGGCCTGCTCGCTCAGCGCACGTGCCCGTCGCCGGTGACGATGAACTTGGTGGAGGTCATCTCCGGCAGGCCCATCGGGCCGCGGGCGTGCAGCTTCTGGGTGCTGATGCCGATCTCGGCGCCGAACCCGAACTCGCCGCCGTCGGTGAACCGCGTCGAGGCGTTGACCATCACCGCCGCCGAGTCGACCATCGCCGCGAACCGTCGTGCGGCGGTGACGTCCTCGGTGACGATCGCCTCGGTGTGCTGGCTCGACCAGCGCCGGATGTGGTCGACGGCCGCCTCCAGGGAGGGTACGACGGCCGCGGCGATCTCCAGCGCGAGGTACTCGGTCGCATAGTCCTCCTCGTCCGCGACCAGCACGCCGTCGTACGCCTGGAACGACGGGTCGCCGTGGATGACGACGCCCCGCTCCTGCAGGGCCGCGACGACCCGCGGCAGGAACTCCTCGGCGATGTCGGCGTGCACCAGCAGCGACTCGGCGCTGTTGCAGACGCTGGTGCGGTGGGTCTTGGAGTTGAGCACGATCGCGAGCGCCTTGTCGAGGTCGGCGGCGCGGTCGACGTACACGTGGCAGTTGCCGACGCCGGTCTCGATGACCGGGACCGTGGACTCCTCCACGACCGACCGGATCAGCCCGGCGCCGCCGCGCGGGATCAGCACGTCGACCAGTCCGCGAGCCCGCATCAGGGTCTTGACCGAGTCGTGGGTCTCCCCCGGCACCAGCTGCACCGCGTCGGCCGGCAGGCCGGCACCGGCCACGGCGTCACGCAGCACGGCGACGATGGCCGCGTTGCTGGCCCGCGCGCTCGAGGAGCCGCGCAGCAGCACGGCGTTGCCGGACTTCAGGCAGATGCCGGCTGCGTCGGCGGTGACGTTGGGCCGGGCCTCGTAGATCATGCCGACCACACCGAACGGCACCCGCACCTGGCGCAGCTCCAGGCCGTTGGCGAGCGTCGAGCCGCGCACCACCTCGCCGACCGGGTCCGGCAGGCCCGCGACCTCGCGCAGGCCCTGCGCCATGCCGGCGAGCCGGTCCTCGGTGAGCCGCAGCCGGTCGACGATGTTGGGCGGCGTTCCGCCGGACTCGGCGCGCGCGACGTCCTCGCCGTTCGCCGTCAGGATCTCCGGGCCACGCGTCAGGAGGGCGTCGGCCATGGCGTGCAGGGCGGCGTCCTTGCGGCCGCGGTTCGCCAGGGCGAGGTCGTAGCTCGCGGTGCGGGCGCGTCGGGCCACCTCGGTGAAGTCGCTGGTCACCGCCCCAGCCTACGGCGCGAGGCGGCCGCGCCGCCCCGCGTCCCGTTCAGCGGCGGATCAGGGACCGTACTCCGGCTGGATGCCCATCCGGTGCGTCGCGCGGCCGTTCCACATCGAACGCCACTGCTCGCTGTAGATCCGGTGCACGGCCGGGTCGTTGATGGTGAACACGACCTCCTCGTTCGCGAAGGAGATCGCCGACCAGTTCTCCGACCCGGTCCACACGGTCCTGGTCGGCTGGCCGTCGTACGTGCCGTTGACCATCATGACCTTGTAGTGGGAGTAGAACCGCGGGCCCCAGCCCTCGATGCCGTCCTCCTTCGCCGCCACCCGCTCGGCGAAGAGCCAGTCCGCGCTGCGCAGCGGGATGCCGGCGCGCTCCATCGACTTGTAGGTCCCACCGCCGGGCACGCTCATGATGATCGCGATGTCGCACCCTTGGCGCTTCTTGTTGATCAGGGCCTTCGCGAGCGCCTTGCCACGGGTCTGGAACATCGCGTAGGCGGCGATCCGCACGACCGTGCGGCCGTTGCTGCCGAAGCCGGCAGGGGCGGAGCAGCCGATCTTGCGGATCCGGTGGACCACCGGGTCGCCCGCGGGGCGGTACCGGCCGGTGGTCAGGGCGGCCGTCGAGGTCCCGGTGAGGCCCTTGGACGCCAGGCTCCGCTCGAACCACGCGGCGTAGGCGTTGTCGGTCGCGGTGTAGGTCAGCCGGCGCGGGCCGGTCATCCGCTGACGCTTCATCTGGGTGAAGAGGTTCTGCCACACGGCGTACAGGCCGGCGTCGCCGATGACGGCGTAGCTGTCGTTCCACTGCCGCTGGATGGCCTTCGACGTCATGTTGCCGGAGCTGGAGATGACGACGTTGCGCGCGGCGCCGGTCTGGCTGAACGCGAAGATCTTCAGGTGCATGTTGCCGCCGTCGCCCTTGCGGCGGCAGGCGCCCGGGCAGGCGATGACGAAGTTCGGCTTGCGCGGGTTCTTGCCCAGCTGGGCCTGCAGGCTGCGCGCGACGCCCGACATGACCGACTTGTTGACGACGATCTGGATCCGCACGCCGCGCTTGCGCGCCTTGCGGATGTGGTAGGCCAGGTCGGCGCGGTCGAAGGAGTAGACCGCCATCTGGAACACCGAGCCGCGCGGGGCGTGCCGCAGCGCGTTGACCACCCGGTTGAGGATCGCCTTCTGCTGCTGCGGCGAGCCCAGCGGGTCGTTGAAGACCGGACCCGAGCGTGGCATCCAGCCGGTCGGCGCCGGCGGAGGGGTCGTGGGCGTGGTCGGCGTCGGCTCCGTGGTCGGGCACGTCGTCGGCGAGGCAGGGTCGGAGAGGTCCGGCACGCACGGCTCGTCGGCAAGGCGTACGCCGGCCGGCGCGGCCTGCACGTCGACGGCCTGGGCCGCCGTGCCTCCGACGAGGGCGAGGACCACTCCGGCCGTCACGGCCACGGTCCAGTGACGAAGCTGCATCTGCGCACCGATTCCTTCCGCCCGCCGAGCGAGCACCGCGCCCGAGTGTAGGCGCGAGCCCCGACGTCGGGGACCGAACCCTTGAGGAACATCCGCCTCATGGGTCACACCCGACCGGGGTTTTCTGCTGTGACGAAAACAGGACGGGCCCCGGGCGAGTGCCCGGGGCCCGTCTGAGGCTGAACGGTCAGCCCTTGCGCTGCTTGATCTCCTCGGTCACGGCCGGGAGGACCGTGTGGAGGTCGCCGACGACGCCGAAGTCGACGAGCTCGAAGATCGGCGCCTCCTCGTCCTTGTTGACCGCGACGATCGTCTTCGAGGTCTGCATGCCGGCACGGTGCTGGATCGCACCCGAGATGCCGTTGGCGACGTAGAGCTGCGGCGAGACCGTCTTGCCGGTCTGGCCGACCTGGAAGGTGTGCGGCATCCAGCCGGAGTCGACAGCGGCACGCGAGGCGCCGACGGCGGCGCCGAGCACGTCGGCGAGACCCTCGACCGGACCGAAGTCACCGCCGGTGCCACGACCACCGGAGACGACGATCGCGGCCTCGGTGAGCTCGGGACGGCCGGTGGCCTGACGCGGCTGGGTGGCCACGATCTGGGCCGACTTGGCGGCGTCGGAGATCGTCACCGACACCTCCTCGACGGTGCCGGCGGCCGCCGACTCCTCGGGAGCGGCCGAGTTCGGCTTGACGGTGATGATCGGCGTGCCCTTGGTGACCTTCGCCTTGACGGTGTAGTTGCCGGCGAACACCGACTGGGTGGTCACCGGTGCCCCCCCAGCCTCCGCGACGTCGACGGCGTCGGTGATCAGGCCCGACTCGAGCTTGATCGCGAGCCGACCGGCCACCTCCTTGTTCTCCGCCGAGCTCGGCAGCAGGATCGCGGCCGGGCTGGCCTGGGCGGCGAGCTGGGCGAGCGCCTCGGCCTTGGGAGCCACCAGGTAGCCCTTGATCTGCGCGTCGTCGATCACGTAGACCTTCTCGGCGCCGTACTTCTTCACCGACTCGGCGACACCGGCGGCCTCGCCGGCCGCGCCGATGAAGACGGCGGCCGGGGTGCCCAGCCGCTTCGCGATGGTGAGCAGCTCGTACGTCGGCTTCTTGACCGCGCCGGCGGCGTGGTCGACCAGAACCAGAACCTCGGACATGTTCTCTTCTCCTCCTCTGGTTCTCAGATGAACTTCTTCGACGCGAGGAAGTCGGCGAGCGCCTTGGCGCCCGAGCCGTCCTCGTCCTTGACGATCTCGCCGGCGGTGCGCGGCGGGCGGGCCGCGGTCTCCTCGACCTGCGTCCAGGCGACCGAGAGGCCGACCTGGCCGGCGTCGACACCGAGGTCGCCGAGCGACCAGGTCTCCAGCGGCTTCTTCTTCGCGGCCATGATGCCCTTGAAGGACGGGTACCGCGCCTCGCCCGACTGGTCGGTGACCGAGAGGACCAGCGGCATGGTGCCGCCGACGACCTCGGTCGCGGTGTCGGTGTCGCGCTTGATGCGGACCTGGTCGCCCTGGGTCTCGACGACCGAGGCGAGCGTGACCTGGGGCAGGCCCAGGCGCTCGGCCAGCATCGCGGGGACGACGCTCATCGAGGCGTCAGTGGAGGCCAGGCCGCAGACCACGAGGTCGACGGGCTTCTCGCCGCCGGCCTTCTTGATGGCCTCGGCGAGCACCAGCGAGGTGGCGATCGCGTCGGAGCCGGCGATGGCGTCGTCGACGACGTGGATGGCCTTGTCGGCGCCCATCTGCAGGGCCTTGCGGACGGCGTCGACGGCCTTCTCGGGGCCGACGGTCAACGCCGTGACCTCGATCTCCTCGTCGGCACGCTTCTCCTTGATCTGGAGCGCCTGCTCGACGGCGTACTCGTCGAGCTCGGAGAGCAGACCGTCGACGTCGACGCGGTCGACGGTGTTGTCCGACTCGAACCGCCGATCCGCGGTGGCGTCGGGCACGTACTTCACACAGACAACAATGTTCATGGTGGTGCGGCCGGTACGGCCCCTCCTGTGCAAGTGAGGAATTCAAAGGGGCGAGCTGGCTCGCCCACCTGACCGCCAGGTTACCGCCGGGTCACTTGTGTCGTAACCCGCCGCGGCACCCGCGCGGGGTTGAGAATGTCACAGGGGTGGTGACGCCCGGCGACGGGGGCCGGGTGATGAGATCAGCGGCGGCGCTGCGGCGACGAGGGCCGGATCAACCGGTCGAGGACCCGGCCGGCGATCAGCCACACCAGCGCGGCCAGGCCCCAGTTGAGCAGCGCGTTCTTGGTCTGCGCGTTCTCGCCCGTCCACTGCTTGACGCCCTGGTCACGGTCGAAGACGCCGAGGTCGACGGCCGCGGCGGCGTCCAGCACGAACCGCACCAGCCCGTTGTCGGTGTTGGCTCCGAAGGACACCATCAGCGCGCCGAGCGCCAGCACGAGCGCCGCGATGGAGCAGGCCAGCCACATCAACTGTGCGACCAGTCGGCGGACGTCGGCGACGGTGACCTTGCGCTCGGGAGCCAGTGGGTCGGTGCCCTGCTCGCTGCTCATCTGTCCTCCTTGCGGTCAGCGGCCGGCGAAGGACGCCTTGCCGGGACCCGCCTCCAGGAAGGACGTCATCCCGACGGTGCGGTCCTCGGTCGCGAAGACGGCGGCGAACTGGGCCCGCTCGATCTCCAGGCCGGTCGCGAGGTCCACCTCGAGCCCGCGGTCCACCGCCTCCTTCGCCGCGCGCAGGGCGTACGCCGCGGCACCGGTGAACTGTCCGGCCCACGCGACCGCCTCGGCGTAGACGTCCGCCGCGGGCACGATCCGGTCGACCAGGCCCAGCGCGAGCGCCTCCTCGGCGCCCACGAAGCGACCGGTGAAGATCAGGTCCTTGGCCTTGCTGGGGCCGATGAGTCGGGCCAGCCGCTGGGTTCCGCCGGCGCCCGGGATGATGCCGAGGAGGATCTCGGGCTGGCCGAACGTGGCGTTGTCGGCGGCGATGCGGACGTCGGCGGCCAGCGCCAGCTCGCAGCCGCCGCCCAGCGCGTAGCCGGTCACGGCGGCGACGACCGGCTTGGGGATCTGAGCGACCGCCGTGACCGCGCTCTGCACCGAGCCCGACATCCGCACCATGTCGGTGTAGGACAGCTCGGCCATCTCCTTGACGTCGTTGCCGGCGGCGAACACCCGCTCGCCGCCGTACACGACGACCGCGCGGACGTCCTCGCGCTCGGTGGCCTCGGCGGCCGCCTCGCGCAGCTCGGCCTGCACCTGGAAGCTGATCGCGTTCATCTTCGGCCGGTCGAGCCGGATGGTACCCACGCCGTCCTCGACGGTCAGGGAGACGAAGTCACCCATCACTGCCCGCTCAGAAGACGATGCCGCGCGCGGCGAAGCCGGCCCGCACCGCGTCGGCGGCGGCCTGACCGTCCCGCTCGAGCGCGCTGGCGTAGGTGGCCGCCGCGGCAGCCGACCAGGTGGTGTCGGCGGCGTAGTCGAACTGGGAGGCGATCAGCGTGGTGTCCCAGGCGCGCGAGCCGAGCCCGAGCGCCTCGTAGCTCTCCCGGATCGACCACAGCGCGCCGCTCCAGATCTGGCCGTCGAAGTGGACCTGCTGCTGGCGGTCGTCGACGGTCAGGTCCGTGCCGACGCTGCGCAGGCAGTGCGGCGCCTCGGTGTAGAAGACCGCGTCCCAGTCGGCGACGCAGGTCGGGTCGGCCGCGACCGGCCAGCCCTCGTCGGCGGCGGTCGCGAGGCCCACCGAGACGGCGAAGTAGTCGCCGAACGCCTCACCGATCGCCCCCGCGTCCAGGCTGGTGCCGAAGCCGGGGACCTGGCCCTGGTGCACCGCGTGGCCGTACTCGTGCACGACCACCTCGGCGTCCTCCGCGTCGTCGACGCCGCCCTTGCCGAAGCGGAGCTGGAACGGCTTGTCGCGCTGGTAGGAGTTGTCGAGCCCGAACTGGCCGATCTTCACGTCGATGCCGTCGGTCAGGATGCCCGGCAGACCGGTGCCGGCCGCGCCGAAGCCCAGGCCGTGGAGGTACTCCTGGGCGGTGGTCACCCAGTAGTAGGCCATCACCTGCTCGAACCGGTCGTCGGAACGGTCGTAGTGGAACGTGTTGGTCGTGGAGTAGGCGGGCGTCCCGGTGGACGACTGCACCGTGACGTAGTCGCCGCGCAGGTAGCCCGAGCCGTCCAGGTGACGCAGCTCGACCCCGGCGTACGCCTCGGCCGGGACGGCGCTCGCGGCGTCCTTGGCGTCGGTGAGGCTCTGGTCGCCGGTGGACTGGACCGGGTTCACCTGGAACACCAGCGCGCTGCCGGTGCTGCCGGTGCCGGTGGTCGGCGCCTTCGGCTTGCCGTACGACGCGCCGGTCGTCGCTCCGATGGTCCCGACCGTCGCCGCCAGGGCGATGCCGATGGTCATGATCCGAGTGCGCATGCGCTTCTCGTCCCTCCACATCCGGGTCGGCCTCCGCCGGGCCGATCGGGCACATCCTTCCCGTCGAGGCGGTCCGGCGCCACCGATTGGGTGAGAATGTCGCGGTGAGTCCGGGAATGTGGAGCCAACTGGGGCAGACCGCGCGCGTGTGGCCGGGTCGGAACTGGCCCCTCGGCGCCGCCTGGACCCCGGAGTCCACCAACTTCGCGGTCTACGCACCCAACGCCACCGAGATGTGGCTGTGCCTGTTCGACGAGGCCGGCGCCGAGACGCGCTACAAGCTCACCGAGCAGTCGCTCGGCATCTGGCACGGCGCGCTGCCCGACATCGCCCCCGGCTCCCGCTACGGCTATCGCGCCGACGGGCCGTGGGATCCTGACAACGGCCTGCTGTTCAACGTGCACAAGCTGCTGCTCGACCCCTACGGCCTGGCGACGTCCGGCACGATCCGCAGCGAGCCGGCGCTGTTCGGCTACTGCTGGGACGACCCGTCGCAGATGGACATCTCCGACTCGGCGCCCGTCACCGCCCGCAGCGTCGTCGTCGATCCCTCCTTCGACTGGGAGGACGACGCCCCGATGCGTCGGCGCTGGCGCGACACGGTGATCTACGAGCTGCACGTCAAGGGGTTCACCCGGCTCCACGACCGGGTGCCCGAGGAGCTGCGCGGCACGTACGCCGGCCTGGCGACCCCGGCCGTCGTCGACTACCTCCGGGACCTGGGCGTGACGGCCGTCGAGCTGTTGCCGGTCCACCAGTTCTTCTCCGAGCCGTCGCTGCTGGAGCGCGGCCTGGTCAACTACTGGGGCTACAACAGCATCGGCTACTTCGCCCCCGACGCGTCGTACTCCTCCAGCGGCGACCGTGGCGGGCAGGTCCGTGAGTTCAAGGAGATGGTCAAGGCGCTGCACCGCGGCGGCATCGAGGTCATCCTCGACGTCGTCTACAACCACACCGCCGAGGCCGGGCCGCTGGGGCCGACGCTCTCGTTCCGCGGCCTCGACGACCGAGGGTTCTACAAGCGGGTCCCGCACCACGACGGCCACTTCGACAGCACCTACTGGGACGTCACCGGCTGCGGGAACACCGTCGACACCTGGAACGACCTCGCGCTGCGGATGATCCTGGACTCGCTGCGCTACTGGGTCACCGAGATGCATGTCGACGGGTTCCGGTTCGACCTGATGTCGGCGCTGACCCGCACCGGCACCGCCGTGGACTTCCACTGCGCCCTGCTCATCGCCATCGGCCAGGACCCGGTGCTGCGACACGTGAAGCTGATCGCCGAGCCGTGGGACGTCTCGATGGACGGGTACCTCGTGGGCCGGATGCCGCCGCCCTGGGTGGAGTGGAACGACCAGTACCGCGACACGATCCGCGACTTCTGGCGGGGCCACAGCGACGGCGTGCGCACCGTCGCCACCCGCCTGGCAGGCTCGTCCGACCTCTACGCGGACGACGGCCGGTCGGCGTACAACTCGGTCAACTTCATCACCGCGCACGACGGCTTCACGCTGCGCGACCTGGTCTCCTACGACCACAAGCACAACGAGGCCAACGGCGAGGGCAACCGCGACGGGACCGACAGCAACCGGTCCTGGAACCACGGCGTCGAAGGCGAGACCGACGACCCCGAGATCCTCGCGCTGCGGCGCCGGCAGGCGGCGAACCTGATGGTGACGCTGTGCCTGTCCAACGGCGTTCCCATGATCACCGCCGGCGACGAGCGCGGGCGCACCCAGCGCGGCAACAACAACGCCTACTGCCAGGACAACGAGATCTCGTGGGTCGACTGGCGCGCCGATGATGCCTGGCTGGACCTCTACGAGGTCACCAAGGCGGCGCTGCGACTGCGGCGCGAGCACCCGGCGCTGCGGCAGCGGCACTGGTTCGCCGGCTCCCCCACCATCGTCGGCGGTCCCAAGGACCTGGCGTGGCTGCACCCGACGGGTCGCGAGATGACCGAAGCGGACTGGCGCGACACCGCACTGCAGGCGGTCGGCACCTTCATGTCGGGCGCCCCGCTGCGCGAGCCCGGCCCCCGCGGCGAGCAGGTCGTCGACAGGTCGTTCCTGATCTGGAGCAACGCCTCGGCCGAGGACCTGCAGGTGACCCTGCCCGAGAACGACTGGGTCCAGACCGGCGAGGTCGTGCTCTCCACCGACCCCGCCCTCCCCGACGGCACCCACGTCAAAGCCGGCCAGGAACTCCTCGTCGGCTCCCGCACCGTCGTCGTCATCCGCGCCACCTGACCGTCGAGACCCGGGCCGTGGCCCCGCGAAACCCGGGTCCTGGCCCCGCGAGACCCGGGTCCTGGCCCCGCGAGACCCGGATTGTGGCCCATTGAAATCCCGGTCGTGGCCATCGAAGGTCACGGCCCGGGACTCAACGGGCCACGGCCCGGGACTCGACGGGCCAGGGGGCGGGACTCGACGGTCAGGCGAGGGCGACGAGGCCGAGTTCGGCGACGGAGCCCAGGCGGGGGTTGCGGGGGACGACGCGGACCGTGTAGCCGAAGGCACCGGAGCGGTCGAGGGTGAGCGAGCCCTCGAAGCAGTGGCGGGACCCCTCGTAGGACTCGGCGCGGGCCAGCGGGGTGGCGCTCACCCGGACCAGGCGGTCCTCGGCATCGGCCGGACCGTGCAGCAGCTGCACCTCGACGTCCTCGGGCGTCAGCTCGCCGAGCGCCACGAAGGCGCGTACGGCGAGGACCGCGCCGACCTCGGGCGCGTCGCCGACCCCGCTGGACTCGACGTGCTCGACCCGCACCCCGCCCCAGCCGGCCAGCACCCGCTTCTTCCAGCCCGCCAGGTCGCGGGCCCCCTGGTAGTCGCTGTTGAGCGCGCGCGCCGACGCCGCGGCCGGCGCGTACAGCTCGCGCACGTAGTCCCGCACCATCCGGGTCGCCAGCACCTTGGGTCCCAGCGACTTCAGGGTGTGCCGCATCATCTCGACCCAGCGCACCGGCACGCCGTCGCCGTCGCGGTCGTAGAACCGCGGGGCGATCTCGTTCTCGATCAGGTCGTAGAGCGCGTGCGCCTCCAGGTCGTCCCGCTTGTCGGGGTCCCGGGCCAGGCCCGGTCCGTCGGCCGACGGGATCGCCCAGCCGTTGTCGCCGTCGAACCACTCGTCCCACCAGCCGTCGAGGATCGAGAGGTTGAGGCCGCCGTTGAGCGCGGCCTTCATGCCGGACGTGCCGCACGCCTCGTAGGGGCGCAGCGGGTTGTTGAGCCACACGTCGCAGCCGGGGTAGAGCGGCTGCGCCATCGCGATGTCGTAGTTCGGCAGGAAGACGATCCGGTGCCGCACCTCGGGGTCGTCGGCGAACCGGACCATGTCCTGGATCAGCTTCTTGCCGCCGTCGTCGGCCGGGTGCGACTTGCCGGCGATGACGAGCTGGACCGGCCGCTCGGGGTGCAGCAGCAGGCGCTTGAGCCGCTCGGGGTCGCGCAGCATCAGCGTGAGCCGCTTGTACGACGGCACCCGTCGCGCGAAGCCGATGGTCAGCACGTCGGGGTCGAGCGCATCGTCGATCCAGCCCAGCTCGGCACTGGCCGCACCGCGCTGGGCCCACGACTTGCGCAGCCGCCGACGAGCGTCCTCGACCAGGCACGCGCGCAGCTGCCGCTTGACCTCCCAGACCTCCCGGCCGGGAACCTGGTCGACCACGGCCCAGAACGAGTCGGGGTCGGACGGATGCGCGCCGTACCCCTCGGCGAGCGCGAAGAGCTCGCGCGCCACCCAGGTCGGCGCGTGCACGCCGTTGGTGATGGAGCCGATCGGGACCTCGGCCTCGTCGAACGCCGGCCACAGGCCGTTGAACATGCCCCGGCTGACGTGGCCGTGCAGCTGCGAGACCCCGTTGGCACGCTGCGCCAGCCGGAAGCCCATCACCGCCATGTTGAAGACCGCCGGGTCGCCACCCTCGTAGTCCTCCGCGCCCAGCGCGAGGATCCGCTCCAGCGGTACGCCGGGCGTGGCGCCCGCCTCGCCGAAGTACTGCTCGATCATCGTGCGCGGGAAGCGGTCGATGCCGGCCGGGACCGGGGTGTGGGTCGTGAAGACGGTCGAGGCACGGCTGACCTCGAGCGCGGTGTCGAGGTCGAGCCGGGGGCCGCTCTCGGCGACGGTCAGCTCGCGGATCCGCTCGATGCCGAGGAAGCCGGCGTGGCCCTCGTTGGTGTGGAACACCTCCGGGGCCGGTGCGCCGGTGATGCGCGAGAACACCCGCAGCGCGCGGACGCCGCCGACGCCGAGCAGGAGCTCCTGCCGCAGCCGGTGCTCGCTGTTGCCGCCGTAGAGCCGGTCGGTCACGGTGCGCAGCGCCGCGCTGTTCTCCTCGACGTCGGTGTCGAGCATCAGCAGCGGCACCCGGCCGACCGAGGCGACCCAGATCCGGGCCACCAGGTCCACGCTGCCCGGCAGCGTGATCGACACCGTGGCGGGGCGGCCGTCGGGCTCGCGCAGCGCCGAGATCGGCAGCCCGTCGGGGTCGAGCACCGGGTAGGTCTCCTGCTGCCAGCCCTCCCGCGAGAGCGACTGCTTGAAGTAGCCGTGGCGGTAGAGCAGGCCGACGCCGATGACGGGCACGCCGAGATCGCTGGCCGCCTTGAGATGGTCACCGGCCAGGATGCCGAGGCCGCCGGAGTACTGCGGCAGCACCGCGGTGATGCCGAACTCCGGCGAGAAGTAGCCGATGGCACGGGGCAGCGCCCCGTCCGTCGATGCCCGCTGGTACCAGAGGTCGGTCGCCAGGTAGTCGCGCAGGTCCGCCTCGGCCGCCCCCAGCCGCTGGAGGAAGTCCTCGTCGGCGGCCAGCTCGTCGAGCCGGGCCCGGTCGACGGCGCCGAGCAGCCGGACCGGGTCGTGGCCGGTGGAGACCCACAGCCGTGGGTCGATCTCGGCGAAGACGTCCTGCGTCGGAGGGTGCCAGGACCAGCGGAGGTTCCCGGCGAGGACCCCGAGGGCGGAGAGCGGCTCCGGCAGGACCGGACGGACGGTGAACCGGCGGATCGCACGCATAGTCCGAACCTAGCCGACGAGACTTTGATCGATCCAATAGCAGAATTCGCTCCACCTGACGTGCTGGTGGCCCATCATGAGGCCTCCCTGGGGAGGGAGAGCCATGATCGAACGACACGGCAGCCACGCCGCAGACCACGCCGCCGAGCACACAGCCGAGCACGCCAGCAGCAGCGCCACCACGCCGCCCTACCGCCCGGACCTCGCCGGGCGCGAGGCCGCGCCGCTGCTGCGACTGGTGCTCGTCCTCACCTCCGGTGCAGCCGGCTTCATCGGCCTGCTCCTGTACGGCGGCAGCCTGGTCGCGTCGGGACCACTGGACTGGTTCGCCTGGCCGGTCGACCGGGTGACGGCCGTGCTGCTGGGCGCCGGCTTCCTCGGCGCCGTGCCGATGTTGCTCTACAGCGCCACGCGGACGCTGTGGGAGCAGCTGCGGGTCCCGGCTCTGGCCGCGGCCGCGGTCGTCACCGGCCTCTCCGCCGTCTCCGTCCTCGACATCGGCCACACCGCGGTCACCAGCGGCGAGCTGACCTCGCCGGCGTTCCTGCTGGCCGTCGCGTGGCTCCTCGGCGTGCTCGGCCTGACCGTCGGGTTCGTGGCCACCCTGCTGCTGCAGGCCACCGAGCCGGCGCTCCCGCTGGCCCGCACCGCACCGCTCCCCCGGCCGGTCCTGCCGCTGGTCGCGCTCGAGGGCACGGCGCTGCTCGGGCTCGGCTTCGCGCTGCTGGCCGAGCCGTCCTTCTGGGTGCCGCTGCTGCCCTGGGAGGCGACCGTCTTCGACGGCCGCATGGTCGGCGCCTGGGCGCTGGCGCTCGGCGTCGCCCTGCTGGGCGCACTCGCCGAGGACGACCTCGCCCGGGTCCGCGGTGGGCTGCTCGGCGTCGCGGGCATCGGCCTGTTGGCCCTGGCCGGCCTGGCCGCCGGCCCGGGGATCGCGTGGCAGGGCTGGTCCGGCGCGCTGGGCGCCGTACTCCTGGGCGGACTGAGCGCCACCGGTGTGGTCGGCCTGCTGCTGGAGCGCCGCGCCCGATCCTGAGCGGCGAGACGCGCAGCCAGGCATGGGGATGGACCCGTCTGGATAGTTTGGTGCCATGGTCGGACGCATCCCCGTCATCGACGTGCACCCACTGGTCGACCTCGGTCGGCAGCCAGCCAAGGCGACGGTCGGCGAGCCGCAACCGGTGCGCGCCACCGTGTTCCGCGAGGGGCACGACCAGCTCGGCGCCGAGGTCGTGCTCACCGACCCCACCGGGACCCGGCGGCCGCCGGTGCGGATGCGGGAGACCGGACCGCGCAGCGACCGCTACGAAGCCTGGGTGACCCCCGACGTCGAGGGCGCCTGGACCTTCGAGGTGCACGCCTGGTCGGACCCGCTCGGCACCTGGCTGCACGACGCCCCGATCAAGATCGACGCCGGCGTGGACGTCGAGCTGATGTTCACCGAGGGCGGCCTGCTGCTCGAGCGCGTGCTCGCCGACGCCGGCCAAGACGGCCGGGACGGGCTCGACGAGCGCGACCGAGCCGCTGTCCGGGCCGGCCTCGAGGCGGCCGGTGACACGAGCCGTCCCCCGGCGGCACGCCTCGCCGTCCTCACCGCGCCCGACCTGGTGACCGCCCTGCGCGAGCACCCCCTGCGCGAGCTCGTCACCGTCGAGGGTCCCTACCCGCTCTACGCCGACCGCCGCCGCGCGCTCTACGGCAGCTGGTACGAGTTCTTCCCCCGCTCCGAGGGCGCCACCGTCGACCCGACGACCGGCAAGGTTCGCAGCGGCACCTTCAAGACCGCGGCCAAGCGGCTCCCGGCCGTCGCGGCGATGGGGTTCGACGTGGTCTACCTGCCGCCGATCCACCCCATCGGCGAGGTCAACCGCAAGGGCCCCAACAACACCCTCGACCCGGGCCCGGACGACCCGGGCAGCCCCTGGGCGATCGGCAGCCGGCACGGCGGCCACGACGCGATCCACCCCGACCTCGGCACGCTGAAGGACTTCGACGCCTTCGTCGCCGAGGCCGGCCGGCTCGGCCTGGAGGTCGCCCTCGACCTGGCGCTGCAGGCGGCTCCCGACCACCCGTGGGTCACGACGCACCCCGAGTGGTTCACGCGGCGCGCCGACGGCTCGATCGCCTACGCCGAGAACCCGCCCAAGAAGTACCAGGACATCTACCCCATCAACTTCGACAACGACCCTGAGGGGATCGCACACGAGGTGCTGCGGGTGGTGCGCCACTGGATGGCGCACGGCGTGCGGATCTTCCGCGTGGACAACCCGCACACCAAGCCGGTGGCGTTCTGGGAGTGGCTGCTCGCCGAGGTCCGCGCCACCGACCCCGACGTCGTCTTCCTGTCGGAGGCCTTCACCCGGCCCGCGATGATGCACACGCTCGGCGCGGTCGGCTTCCACCAGTCCTACACGTACTTCACCTGGCGGGTCGCGAAGGACGAGATCGAGGACTACCTGCGCGAGGTGTCCGCCGAGTCGGACCACCTGATGCGGCCCAACTTCTTCGTCAACACCCCCGACATCCTGCACGCCTCGCTGCAGTACGGCGGCCCGGCGGCGTTCAAGATCCGGGCGACGCTGGCGGCCACGGGCTCCCCCTCCTGGGGCGTGTACGCCGGCTTCGAGCTGTTCGAGCACGTCGCGGTGCGCCCCGGCAGCGAGGAGTACCTCGACTCGGAGAAGTACCAGATCCGGATCCGGGACTGGGACGCCGCGGAGCGCGAGGGCAGGACGCTGGCGCCGTACCTCACGCTCCTCAACGAGCTGCGCCGCAAGCATCCGTCGCTGCAGCTGCTGCGCAACCTCGTGGTCCACCGCACCGACGACGACCACGTGCTGTGCTTCAGCAAGCACGCGGTGGACCCCGGGACGGGGGTCCGCGACGACGTGATCGTCGTGATCAACCTCGATCCGCACGGCACCCGGGAGACCACGGCCCACCTCGACCTGGCCGCGGCCGGTCTGCCGGAGGCGTTCGCCGTCCACGACGAGATCACCGGCCAGGACTGGACCTGGGGCCGCGACAACTACGTGCGGCTGGACCCCGGGCACGAGCCGGCGCACGTGCTGACCGTGAGGGGCGTCCTGTGACCGCGACGGAGGAGACCGACGCACTGGTCGAGCCGGGCGAGCTGCCCGACCGGGACCCGTTCCCGGACTCACCGGAGAGCACCGACCCGAACGAGCCGGAGTGGTTCAAGACGGCCGTCTTCTACGAGGTGCTGGTGCGGTCCTTCAAGGACTCCAACGGCGACGGCACCGGCGACTTCCGCGGACTCACCGAGAAGCTCGACTACCTCCAGTGGCTCGGGGTCGACTGCATCTGGCTGCCGCCGTTCTTCCCCTCGCCGCTGCGCGACGGCGGCTACGACGTCGCCGACTACACCGGCGTGCTGCCCGAGGTCGGCACGGTCGAGGACTTCCACGCCTTCCTCGACGCCGCCCACGAGCGCGGCATCCGCGTGATCATCGACTTCGTCATGAACCACACCAGCGACCAGCACCCGTGGTTCCAGGCCAGCCGCAGCGACCCCGAGGGACCGTACGGCGACTTCTATGTGTGGTCCGACACCGACGAGCTCTACCAGGACGCGCGCATCATCTTCGTCGACACCGAGCCGTCGAACTGGACCTGGGACCCGGTGCGCCAGCAGTACTTCTGGCACCGGTTCTTCGCCCACCAGCCCGACCTCAACTTCGACAACCCGGCCGTGCACGACGCGATGCTGGACGCGATGCGGTTCTGGCTCGACCTGGGCCTGGACGGCTTCCGGCTCGACGCGGTCCCCTACCTCTACGAGCGGCCCGGCACCAACGGCGAGAACCTCCCCGAGACCCACGAGTTCCTCCGCAAGGTGCGCCGCATCGTGGACGAGGAGTATCCCGGGCGGGTGCTGCTCGCCGAGGCCAACCAGTGGCCGGCCGACGTCGTCGACTACTTCGGCGACTTCGCCAAGGGCGGCGACGAGTGCCACATGTGCTTCCACTTCCCGGTCATGCCGCGCATCTTCATGGCGGTACGGCGGGAGAGCCGCTTCCCCATCTCCGAGATCCTCGAGCAGACCCCGCCGATCCCGAGCGGCTGCCAGTGGGGGATCTTCCTGCGCAACCACGACGAGCTGACCCTGGAGATGGTCACCGACGAGGACCGCGACTACATGTGGGAGGAGTACGCCAAGGATCCGCGCATGAAGGCCAACATCGGCATTCGCCGGCGGCTGGCGCCGCTGCTCGACAACGACGTCAACCAGATCGAGCTCTTCACGGCCCTGCTGCTCTCCCTGCCCGGCTCCCCCGTCCTCTACTACGGCGACGAGATCGGCATGGGCGACAACATCTGGCTCGGTGACCGAGACGGCGTCCGCACCCCGATGCAGTGGTCCGGCGACCGCAACGCCGGCTTCTCCTCGGCGAACCCCGGCAAGCTCGACCGGCCGCTCGTGATGGACCCGGTCTACGGCTACCAGGCCGTCAACGTCGAGGCCCAGCTGGAGGACCCCTCGTCGCTGCTGCGCTGGACCCGCCGGATGATCCACGCCCGCAAGCAGCACCCGGCCTTCGGTCTGGGCAGCTTCACCGACCTGGGCGGCTCGAACCCCTCGGTGCTCGCCTACGCCCGCGAGCACCGCAACCCCGACGGCAGCGCGGACGTCATCATCTGCGTCAACAACCTCTCGCGGTTCCCGCAGCCGGTGCAGCTGGACCTGCGCCGGTTCGAGGGCAAGGTGCCCGTCGAGCTCGTCGGCGGGGTTCCGTTCCCCCCGATCGGGGAACTGCCCTATTTGTTGACCCTCGGCGGTTACGGCTTCTTCTGGTTCCGGCTGATCGACCGTGTCGAGGGTCGGGAGGGAGAGCTGCTGTGACCGACGGAGCGACCGACGGAGCCCACCGCGGCGAGCCCCGCGAGGACGAGCGCGGCGACCGTGAGGCCGACCTGGCGGCGTACCTGCTGCGCACCCGCTGGTTCGGCGGGAAGGGCCGCCCGTTCCGGATCGGCGAGGTCCGCGAGGTCGGCGAGGTGCCCGGCACCGCGACGGCGGACCGCGCCGTCGTGGTCACCCTGGTGGAGGTGCGCTACGAGGACGAGCCGGGCGGCAGCGAGCTCTACCAGGTGCCGCTGGCGTGCTACGAGCACCCCGAGGGCCGGCTCGACCACGCGTTCGTGGGCTGGTGGCGCGACCCCGTCCGTGGCTGGGTGCACGCCTACGACGCCCTGCACGACAAGGAGGCGATGGCGGGCTGGCTGCACAGCTTCGACCGGGCGGCGCACGGGCCCGTCGACGCCGACACCGTCCTGGCCTTCCACCGGCTCCCGGGCCACCAGCTCGACGTGACCGCCCACGCGACGCTCTTCGCCGGCGAGCAGTCGAACTCCTCGGTCGCCTACGGCGAGGACTCGCTGATGAAGGTCTTCCGCAAGGTGACCCCCGGCGTGAACCCCGACATCCAGATCCACGAGGTGCTGACCAACGCCGGCTCCGACCACGTCGCGCACCTCTACGGCTGGCTGGACGCCGTGGTCGAGGTGCCCGGCAGCGACGGCGAGCCCGAGGAGACCGTCATCCAGCTCGCGATGCTCCAGCAGTTCCTGCGCACCGCCACCGACGGGTGGGACCTGGCGCTGGCCAGCATCCGCAGCCTGTTCGCCGATCCGGAGGTCCACGCCACCGACTCCGGCGGCGACTTCGCCGGCGAGTCGACCCGGCTCGGCGAGGCGGTCGCGGAGATCCACGGCCAGCTCGCCGAGCACTTCCCCACCGAGGTCCGCGGCGCCGACGCCGCCCGGGACCTGGCCCGGGCGATGACGGAGCGACTGGAACGAGCCGTGGCCGTCGTACCCGAGCTGGGCGAGCACGCGCAGGCGCTCTACGCCGTCTTCGCGCGGGTCGGCGAGCTGGACCGGCTGGAGGTGCAGAAGATCCACGGCGACCTCCACCTCGGCCAGACCCTGCGCACGGCCAAGGGGTGGAAGATCGTCGACTTCGAGGGTGAGCCCGCCAAGCCGCTGGCCGAGCGCCTGCTGCCGGACTCCCGCTGGCGCGACGTGGCCGGCATGCTGCGCTCCTTCGACTACGCCCCGCGGGTCGTCGCCCACAGCGCCGCGGCGCCGGTCGGCAACGGCGACGGCATCCAGGACGACCCCGACCGGCTGCTGGTCCAGCAGCACCAGCGGGCCGACGAGTGGGCGCACCGCAACCGCAACTTCTTCCTGGTCGCCTATGCCGGCGGCGAGCCGAGCGAGGAGGAGAAGGTGCTGCTCGACGCCTACGTCGCCGACAAGGCCGTCTACGAGACCGTCTACGAGGCTCGCAACCGGCCGGACTGGCTCGGCATCCCGCTCGCCGCCGTCGCGCGGATCGGAGGTGCCGCATGAGCGCGCCCACCGGGCCGGCCGTGAGGCCGGTGCCCACGGCTGAGCTCGCGAGCCTGGTCGAGGGCCGGCACGCGGCGCCGCACGGCGTCCTCGGCGCGCATCCGTACGACGGCGCCGTGACCGTCCGCGCCTTCAAGCCGCTCGCCGCATCGGTCGTGGTGCGCTATGCGACGGTCGAGGACGACTGGGCCGAGGTCGAGCTGCAGCACGAGCACGGCGGCATCTGGGTGGGCTGCCTGCCCGTCGCGGAGGTGCCGGACTACCGGCTGCGGGTGACCTACGGCGCCGAGCCCGACCAGCACACCCACGAGGTGGACGACCCGTACCGCTTCCTGCCGACCCTGGGCGAGGTCGACCTCCACCTCATCAACGAGGGCCGCCACGAGCAGCTGTGGCAGGTCCTCGGCGCCCGCGTCCACCACTACTCCGGGTTCGGGACCGGCGAGGTCACCGGCACGTCCTTCGCGGTGTGGGCGCCGCGAGCGCGCGGCGTGCGCCTGGAGGGCGACTTCAACAACTGGGACGGCCGCGAGCACCCGATGCGGCAGCTGGACTCCTCCGGCGTCTGGGAGCTGTTCGTGCCGGGCGTCGGGTCGGGCACCCGGTACAAGTACATCGTCCTCGGCGCCGACGACCAGTGGCGCGAGAAGGCCGACCCGATGGCCGCCTGGGCCGAGGTGCCGCCGTCGACCTCGTCGGTGGTCTTCGAGTCGCAGTACACCTGGGGTGACGACGCCTGGCTCGAGCGGCGCCGCACGCAGCAGGCCGTCACCGCGCCGATGTCGGTCTACGAGGTGCACCTGGGCTCGTGGCGGCGTGGCCGCTCCTACGCCCAGCTGGCCGACGAGCTCGTCGAGTACGTCGCCGACCTGGGGTTCACCCACGTCGAGCTGATGCCGGTGATGCAGCACCCCTTCGGCGGGTCGTGGGGCTACCACGTGACGTCGTACTTCGCCCCCGACTCCCGTCTGGGAACCCCTGACGACTTCCGCTACCTCGTCGACCGGCTCCACCAGGCCGGCATCGGCGTGATCCTGGACTGGGTGCCCGGGCACTTCGCGACCGACGAGTGGGCGCTGGCCCGCTTCGACGGGGCGCCGCTCTACGAGCACCCCGACCCACGCCGCGGCTGGCACCAGGAGTGGGGCTCGCACATCTTCGACTTCGGGCGGCCCGAGGTGCGCAACTACCTCTACGCCAACGCCGTCTACTGGCTGGAGGAGTTCCACGCCGACGGCCTGCGCGTCGACGGTGTCGCCTCGATGCTGTACCTCGACTACGCCCGCAACGAGGGCGAGTGGGTGCCGAACGTGCACGGCGGCCGGGAGAACCTGGAGGCGGTGCAGTTCCTCCAGGAGATGAACGCCACCGTCTACAAGCGGGTCCCGGGCGTCACCACCATCGCCGAGGAGTCCACCTCCTGGCCCGGGGTCACCCGGCCCACGAGCAGCGGCGGTCTCGGCTTCGGCTTCAAGTGGAACATGGGCTGGATGCACGACACCCTCGACTACCTGCAGCGTGACCCCGTGCACCGCTCCTACCACCACCACGACATGACCTTCGCGCTCACCTACGCGTGGTCGGAGAACTACGTGCTGCCGCTCTCGCACGACGAGGTGGTGCACGGCAAGGGCTCCCTGCTGCGCAAGATGCCGGGCGACCGGTGGCGCCAGCTCGCGACGCTGCGCGCCTACCTGGCCTTCATGTGGGCCCACCCCGGCAAGCAGCTGCTGTTCATGGGCGGCGAGATCGGCCAGGAGTCGGAGTGGGCGGAGTCCCGCGAGCTCGACTGGTGGCTGCTCGAGCACCCCGAGCACCGCGGCGTGCACGACCTGGTGCGCGACCTCAACCGCGCCTACCGGGACACCCCCGCGGCCTGGCAGCGCGACCACGAGCCGGAGGGCTTCGGCTGGATCGACGCCGACGACGCGGCCCGCAACGTCTACTCCTTCGTGCGGCGGGGCGGCGAGGGCGCGGCGGACCTGGTCTGCGTGGCGAACTTCTCCGCCGTCCCCCACGACTACCGGCTCGCGCTGCCCTCGCCGGGACCGTGGACCGAGCTGCTCAACACCGACGCCGACGTGTACGGCGGCTCCGGTGTCGGCAACCTCGGGACGGTCACCGCGCTGCCGAGGGGCGACGGGGAGCCCGGCCCGCTCCCGGCGTACGCCGACATCGCGGTGCCGCCGCTGGGCACGCTGTGGCTGCGCGCGCCGCAGCGCCCGGCCGCCGAAGCCGCCGAGGCTGCCGAGCCCGCCGGTCAGCGCACCAGCGGCGTCTCCGACGCGACGTAGCGCAGCTTGTGCGGGTTGCGGACCAGGTAGAGGTCCGTGACCACACCGTCGACGACCCTCAGCGCCGCGGTGCCGTCGAGCTCGCCGCCCAGGTGGATGGCGATGCCCGGCGTCCCGTTGAGCGTGACCTGCTCGACGGTGACCGGCTCGGTGGTGCGCGAGACGATCCCGACGAACCAGCGCAGCACCTTGTCGGCACCGACGATCGGCCGCAGCGCCGCCTGCTTCACACCGCCGCCGTCGCTGATGAGCACCACGTCGGGCGCCAGGACGTCCAGCAGGCCCTGCAGGTCACCGGTCCGCAGCGCCTGCTGGAACCTGTCGATCACCCGCCGGGTGTCGGCCGCCGAGACCGTCACCCGGGGACGCCGCGCCTCGACGTGGGACCGGGCCCGATGGGCGATCTGCCGCACCGCCGCCGGTGTCTTCTCGACCGCCTCGGCGATCTCGTCGTAGCTCACGTCGAAGACCTCGCGCAGCACGAACACGGCGCGCTCGGTGGGGGTGAGCGTCTCCAGGACGAGCAGCATCGCCATCGACACGCTCTCGGCGAGCTCGACGTCCTCGGCCACGTCGGGGGCGGTGAGCAGCGGCTCGGGCAGCCACGGGCCGACGTACGACTCGCGTTGGCGGCCGAGGCTCCGCAGCCGGTTGAGTGCCTGCCGGGTCGTGATGCGGACCAGGTACGCGCGAGCATCGCGCACCTGCGCCTGGTCGACCTTCGCCCACCGCAGCCAGGTCTCCTGCAGGACGTCCTCGGCGTCGGCGGCCGAGCCGAGCATCTCGTAGGCGACCGTGAAGAGCAGGTTGCGGTGGGCGACGAACGCCTCGGTGGCGACGTGCTCGGTCATGGGCGGGAGGCTACCGGTGCGGCCAGCGGCAGCTCGCACACGTCGCTGTAGCCCTGGCTCTGCAGCCCGGCGGCGGCGTTGAAGCGCGAGCGCATGTTCTCCAGCGCCACCATCTGGGTCAGCTCGACCACCGCGGCGTTCCCGAGCTGGTCGAGCAGCTTCTCGACCATCCAGTCCGTCACCGTCGGCGGGGTGTGGGTCATGGCCTCGGCGTACTCCATGACGTCGCGCTCCAGCGGGCTGAAGACGTCGGACTCCCGCCACCGCGGCACCTGGCTGACCTTGGCCAGGTCCAGCTTGTCGTTGTGCGCCAGGAAGTAGCCGAAGTCCAGGCACCAGCTGCAGCCGATGATCCCCGCGCTGGCGAGCTGGGCGTAGGACTTCAGGGCGGGGTCCAGCGCGTCCCACTTCGCGACCTTGCCCTCGAAGGAGAACACCGCCTTCAGGACCGGCTTGTTGTGGATGTAGACGTAGCCGTTGTCGGGGACCTGGCCCCACATCCGGCGCGCGACCTTCGCCATGATCCGGCCGTAGACGCCGGTGATCTCGCCCCGTGGGATCCGGAAGGTGCTGGTGCTGGTCATGTCGGTCTCCGTGCTGCTCCGGCGCACCTGGTGTGTGCCTCTCGACCACAGGACACCGGTGCTGCCCCGGTTGTGACACCGACCGACGAGAACGGAGGACGGAGAGCATGGCGTGGGCGGCGTGAGCGGTGTCGCTAGGGTGGCGGGCGTGAGCGCCGAGCACCCCTCAACGACCGTGACGACGGTCGCCGACGGCGTCGCCCGCATCGTCTGGGAGGCCGGCACGACCGTCGACGCCGTGCGGCACGAGGTCGCCCGGGCACTCACCGCCCACCACCGGGTGGAGGCACTGGTCGACCCGACCGACGAGACGGGCCAGCGCACCGCCACCTGGTCGGGGCTGCACCGTGAGGGCGTGATGCGCGGGGTCACCATCGACGGCGCCCCCGTCGACCGGATCGTCTACGCCCGCGTCGTCACCGACGTGCCGGCCAACGAGCCAGAGGGCTTCCGGACGCTGCTCAACTCCTTCCTGCCCCGCAAGCGCGCGATCGGCCAGATGCTGGTGCGCGACGGCGACGGCCGGGTGCTGCTGTGCCAGCTCACCTACAAGAGGGACTGGGACCTGCCCGGCGGCGTCGTCGAGGTCGGCGAGTCGCCGGCGCTGGGCGTGAGCCGCGAGATCAAGGAGGAGCTGGCCCTGGACCTGCCGACCGGGGAGCTGCTGCTCACCGACTGGCTGCCGCCCTGGAGCGGCTGGGACGACGCCGTCTGCCTGGTCTTCGACGGCGGAACGCAGGACGCCGGCATCCTGGACGCGGTGGTCCGCGAGGCCCGGGAGATCCGCTCGGTGGAGTTCTGCACCCCGGAGCAGGTCCGCGAGCGGTGCGCCGACTTCACCGCCCGGCGGGTCCAGGCCGCGCTCGCCTCGCTCGCCGGCGAGGGGCCGTCGTACACCGAGAGCGGCCGCCCGCTCACCCCGGGCACCCCGGGCACCCCGGGCACCCCGGGCACCTGACCCCACTCACCGCGACACGCCGGTGGGAACGCTCCCCATGTCAGGTGCCGGCGCGCGGGGCGGTCGCATCGCCACGAGCACGCCGAGCACCAGAATCGTGCCGCCGGCCAGCTCACCGGGCGCCGGCACCTCGCCCAGGCACAGCCAGGCCGACACGATCCCGACCGGTGGCACCAGCAGGATCCACGGCACGACCGCGGAGGACGGGTTGCGGGCGAGCAGGGTGTTGAAGACGCCGAAGCCGACGAAGGACGCGAAGACGACGGTGTACAGCGTCGACACGGCCGCCTCCCACCCGAAGGCCTCGACTCCCCGGCCGATCGTCCCGGGGCCGTCGAGCGCGATCGCGAGACCCACCATCGGCACCGGGACGACCAGTGCGCTCCACACCGTCAGGCCCAGTCCGCCCGGCACCTTCATCGCGCGGGCCACGACGTTGCCGACCGCCCACGAGAGCGCGGCGAGCAGGCACAGAGCGAACGCGGCGAGCGGGACGTGTCCACCACGTCCCAGTGCCACGACGAGCAGGCCGAGGCACCCGAGGCCGACGCCCGCCACCTGCGCCCGGGTCGGCCGCTCGCGCAGCACCCCGGCCGCGATGACGACCGTCAGCACGACCTGCGCCTGCAGCACCAGCGACGCGAGGCCGGCCGGCATCCCGGCGGCCATCGAGACGTAGAGGAAGCCGAACTGGCCCAGCGACATGAAGGCTCCCACCGCCGCGACGGCCCACCACGGCGCCTGCGGCCGCGGGAGCAGGAACACGGCGGGGAGCGCGACGAGCGCGAACCGCACCGCGGCGAACAGCAGGGGCGGGACAGAGCCGTCCGCCCGGGAGCCCATCCCCCACTCGATGACGACGAAGTTGAACCCCCAGGCGGCGGCGACGAGCACGGCCAACAGGGAGTCACGGCGGGTCACGTGGTCAGCCTTCCAGCCTGCATGACCGTCCGACCACGCGATTTCGCGCCGGTCGGCGTCGGATCACCGCCAACGGCGGCTCTCACGGTGCGGAAGGCGGCGCGACCAGCCGGGCCAGCCGCAGCACGGCGTCGGCGACGGTCGGCCCGAACATCACCGGGTCGTTGTGGTCGGCGCCCGGGATGACGACCCGCTCGTGGAGCACGCCCACCTCGTCGGCGACCCGCTCGCTCAGACGGGTCGGTACGACGGAGTCGCGCTCGCCGTACACCACGGTGACCGGCACCGTGCTCGACCGCAGATGCGCGACCACGGGGAACCGGTCACGCAGCAGCAACCGGACCGGCAGGAACGGGTAGTGATGCGCCCCGACGTCCGTGAGCTCGGTGAACGGCGACCGCAGCACGATCCCCGCCGGCGGACGGCGCGCCTGGAGTGCGGCGACGACCCCGGTGCCCAGCGACTCACCGAGGTAGATGGTCCGCTCGGGCGGATAGCCCAGCTCGTGCAACGCCTCGGCCGCCGCGGTCGCGTCGGCGGCGAGTCCGTCCTCGGTCGGACGGCCGGGATTGCCGCCGTACCCGCGGTAGTCGAGCAGCAGGACCGCCAGGCCCCGTGCGCTCAGGGCACGGGCGAGACCGGCCCGCGACGCCCGGTTGCCGCCGTTGCCCGGCGCGACCAGCACCGCCATGCCGCGGCCGTCGGCGGCGGCCGGCACGAACCACGCGGTGAGCTCCAGCCCGTCGTGGGTGTGGAGCGTGACGTCACGCGCGCCGTCGATCACCTCGCCGGCCGGGCGGACGGGCGAGGGATCGGGGAAGTAGACGAACTGCCGCTGCACCGCCCAGAGCACCACCGACATCATCAGCACCACCCCGCAGACGACCAGCACCATCATCCCGGGCAGCGTGACGCGCCCGATGCGTCGCCCTGGTGCCCTGCACATCCCCCATGCTCACCCGGCTCGGGTCACGCGGCAACGAAGCGCGACCTCAGCGCGATCTCAGAACAGCGCGGAGGCGAGGTTCTGGCGACCGCGCAGCACGCGCGGGTCGTCGTTGCCGACGGCGGCGAAGAGGCCGATCAGGTGCTCGCGGACCCGGTCACGCTCGTTGCCGGACGTCCGGGCCACCAGGGCGATCAGCCGGTTGAAGGCGTCGTCCACATGACCGCCGAGCATGTCGAGGTCGGCGACGAGCGTCTGGGCGTCGACGTCGTCGGGGTTCGCCGCGGCCGCCTCGCGGGCAGCGTTCAGGTCGACCCCCTGGGTGCGCTGCAGCACCTTGGCCATCGCGAGGCCGGCCGCGGCCTCGACGTCGGCCGGGTTGGCGTCGACGAGCTTCTGGTACTCCGCGACGGCGCGGTCGATGTCGCCGTCGCCGAGCGCGTCCTGGGCCGCGGCGTAGCGCGGGTCGACGGTCGGCTCCTCGCCCTCGACCGGCGCGGCCTGGCGGGGCTGGTGACGGCCCGTGACGCCCTGGGCGGTGAGCTGCTGGGCCAGCTGGTTGAAGAACGCGCGGAGCTCGTCGATGGGGGCCGCGCCGGGCAGCGGCTGGGTGACCGGCCGGCCGTCGAGCAGGACGTACATCAGCGGCACCTGCGGGATCTGCATCGCCTGGGCGATCTGCGGGTGGGCGTCGATGTCGACCAGACCGGCCAGGAAGCGGCCTTCGTACTCCCCGGCGACCATGCTGACGTCGGCGGCGAGTGTCGCGCTCTCGGGCGAGCGCGACGGCGAGTAGAACACGAGCACGACCGGCGCCGTCATCGACGCCTCGAGCACCGACTGGAAGCTCTCCTCGCTCACCTGCACGGCGTACGCCGACGGCTGGGCCGCGCCGCTCGCCGCTGCTCCGGCGGCTGCCGGAGGGGCCGAGGGGGCGGGCCGCTTGAGCGCGGACAGGTCGATCGCACCGGGGCGGGAGAACGGCTGCTGCGTCATGACGCCAATCCTAGGGAAGCCCGCCGGGTCACCTCACGTGCGGTCCGCGCGGTCCGGCGGCTCAGCCGTCCAGCAGCTCGTCGGCCGCGGCGTACGGGTCGCGGCGTCCGTCGGCGACCGCGTCGGCGAGGGCGTCGAGCCGCTCCACCGAGCCGACGCTGCCCCAGCGACGGCGCAGCTCCTCCAGCGCGATGGCCTCGATCTCCTCACGGGCACGGCGGGCGCGCCGCCGCCGCAGCTCGCCGGTCTCGGCCAGCCAGGCGTGGTGGCGACCGATCGCCTCGGCCACCTCGTCCAGGCCGGTCCCGTCCTGAGCGACGGTCTTGACGATGGGCGGCTGCCAGGCACCCTCCCGCCGGTCGGCGAGGGCGAGCATCCCGCGCAGGTCGCGGGAGACGGCGGAAGCGCCGTCACGGTCGGCCTTGTTGACGACGTACACGTCGCCGATCTCCAAGATCCCCGCCTTGGCGGCCTGGATGCCGTCCCCCATGCCCGGCGCGAGCAGCACCAGCGTCGTGTCGGCGAGCGCGGCGATCTCGACCTCGGACTGGCCCACGCCGACGGTCTCGATCACCACGACGTCGAAGCCGGCCGCGTCCAGGACCCGCAGCGCCTGCGGTGTCGTCCAGGCCAGTCCGCCGAGGTGGCCGCGCGAGGCCATCGACCGGATGAAGACGTCCGGGTCCAGCGCGTGGTCGGCCATCCTGACCCGGTCCCCCAGGAGCGCGCCGCCGGAGAACGGCGAGGACGGGTCGACGGCCAGCACGCCCACGCGCTTCCCGGCCGCCCGCAGCTCACGGACGAGCGCGTTGGTCGTCGTGGACTTGCCCACGCCCGGAGAGCCGGTGATGCCGACGACCTGGGCGTGGCCGGTGTGCGGCGCGAGCGCGGCCATCACGTCCCGAAGCCACGGGGAGGCGTCCTCGACCAGCGAGATCAACCGCGCGACGGCCCGGGGCTCTCCGCCCCGGGCCCGCGCGACCAGGTCAGCGACCTGGGGTTCAGCCCTGCGGGACACGCACGATGAGGGCGTCGCCCTGGCCGCCGCCCCCGCACAGCGCGGCAGCGCCGACGCCGCCACCGCGGCGCTTCAGCTCCAGCGCCAGGTGGAGGACGACCCGCGCGCCGGACATGCCGACCGGGTGGCCGAGCGCGATCGCGCCGCCGTTGACGTTGACCTTCTCGTCGGCGATGCCGAGCTCGCGAGCCGAGGCGATGCCGACCGCGGCGAAGGCCTCGTTGAACTCGACCAGGTCGAGGTCGGCGGCCGTGATGCCCTCCTTCTCCAGCGCCTTGGCGGTCGCGGCCGCCGGCTGCAGCTGGAGGGTGGAGTCCGGGCCGGCCACCTGGCCGTGGGCGCCGATCTCGGCGAGCCACTCGAGGCCGAGCTCGGTGGCCTTGGCCTTGCTCATCACGACCACGGCGCACGCGCCGTCGGAGATCTGCGAGGCCGAGCCCGCGGTGATGGTGCCGTCCTTGGCGACGGGGCGCAGACCCGCCAGGGTCTCCACCGTCGTGTCACCGCGGACGCCCTCGTCCTCGGCGATCGTGACGTCGCCCTTGCGCGACGGGATCACGACCGGGACGACCTCGTCCTCGAAGACGCCGTTCTTCCACGCGGTCGCGGCCTTCTGGTGCGAGGCGGCGGCGAACGCGTCCTGCTCCTCGCGGCTGAACTTGTCCGTGGCGGCGTTGCAGCTGTCGGTCAGGTTGATCATCGCCTGCTTGGTGAACTGGTCGAAGAGCGCGTCGTACGCCATCGAGTCGACCAGGGCGGTGTCGCCGTACTTGAAGCCGTCGCGGGACTTCGGCAGCAGGTGCGGGGCGTTGGTCATCGACTCCATGCCGCCGGCCACCACGATGTCCGCCTCACCGGCGCGGATGAGCACCGACGCCTGGTGGATGGCGTTGAGCCCGGAGAGGCACACCTTGTTGATGGTGATGGTCGGGACGCTCATCGGGATCCCGGCGTTGACACTCGCCATGCGGGCCGGGTTCTGGCCGGCGCCGGCCTGGATGACCTGCCCCATGATCACGTAGTCGACCTGGTCACCGGAGACACCGGCCTTCTCGAGCGCGCCCTTGATGGCGATCGCGCCCAGGTCCGCGGCGGACAGGCTCTTCAGGCCGCCGAGCAGCCGGCCGATGGGGGTGCGCGCTCCGGCGACGATGACGGTGTCGGACGGGGAGTCGGACATGGTGCCTCCAGCAGTGGACGTGGACTTCGACCTCTCGACCCTACCGACGAGTAGTGTCCGCGGGGAGGGGGTACGACGGAGGGCTCATGTAGCCCTCGTCACACATTCTGTCCCGCTTCGCCGCAGGAGGCCACCATGAGCGCCATGACCTCTCTCGAGATCCCCCAGCACTTGTTCACCGCGATCGACCACGTCGGGCTCGCCGTCGCCGACCTCGACGAGGCGATCGCGTTCTACGAGTCGACCTTCGGCATGCGGATGGCGCACCGCGAGGTCAACGAGGAGCAGGGCGTCGCCGAGGCGATGATGGCGGTCGGCGACTCCGGGTCGTGCATCCAGCTGCTCGCCCCGCTCTCGCCGGAGTCCACGATCGCGAAGTTCCTCGACCGCAACGGCCCGGGCATGCAGCAGCTGGCCTACCGGGTCACCGACGTGGAGCAGGTGAGCGCGATCCTGCGCGAGCGCGGCATCCGACTGCTCTACGACGCCCCGCGCCGCGGCACCTCCGACAGCCGGATCAACTTCGTGCACCCCAAGGACGCCGGCGGCGTGCTCGTCGAGCTGGTCGAGCCGAACCCCGCCTCGCACCACTGAGCCGTAGGTCACACGGCCTACCCACCGCTGTTACCCATCAGTAATCTTCCGCGAAGCCCGGGGAACCGGTCAGCCGACCACCCCGCTCCGCCCTGACCCTCAACGACGCAGGAGCCCGACGTGCAGCACATCCTGGACGCCATCCTCGCCGGAGACACCTCCTCCGAGGACTTCGCGAACCTCGAGATCCCCGACCACTACCGTGCGGCCACCGTCCACAAGGACGAGGTCGAGATGTTCGAGGGCATCCCCAGCAAGGAGAAGGACCCTCGCAAGTCGCTCCACGTGGAGGACGTCGCGCTGCCCGAGCTCGGCCCGGGTGAGGCGCTGGTCGCGGTGATGGCCAGCGCCATCAACTACAACACCGTGTGGACCTCGATCTTCGAGCCGGTGTCGACCTTCGGGTTCCTCGAGCGCTACGGCCGCGAGTCCGAGCTCGCCAAGCGCCACGACCTGCCGTACCACATCGTCGGCTCCGACCTCTCCGGCGTGGTCCTCAAGACCGGCCCCGGCGTCACCAAGTGGAAGGCCGGCGACCGGGTCGTCGCCCACTGCCTCTCCGTCGAGCTCGAGTCGCCGGATGGCCACAACGACACGATGCTCGACTCCTCGCAGCGCATCTGGGGCTTCGAGACCAACTTCGGCGGGCTCGCCGACGTCGCCATGGTCAAGGCCAACCAGCTGATGCCGAAGCCCGAGCACCTGACCTGGGAGGAGGCCGCCTCCCCGGGCCTGGTCAACTGCACGGCGTACCGCCAGCTCGTCTCCGCCAACGGCGGCAACATGAAGCAGGGCGACAACGTCCTGATCTGGGGCGCCTCCGGTGGCCTGGGCGGCTTCGCCACCCAGTACGCCCTCAACGGCGGCGCGAACCCGGTCTGCGTGGTCTCCAACGAGGAGAAGGCCAAGATCGTGCGCAGCATGGGCGCCGAGATGGTCATCAACCGCTCCGAGATGGACTTCAAGTTCTGGAACGAGGACGGCACCCAGCAGAACCCCAAGGAGTGGCTGCGCCTGGGCAAGGCGATCCGCGAGCTCACCGGCGGCGAGGACATCGACATCGTCTTCGAGCACCCCGGCCGGGAGACCTTCGGCGCCTCGGTGTTCGTCACCCGCAAGGGCGGCACCATCACCACCTGCGCCTCGACCTCGGGCTACATGCACGAGTACGACAACCGCTACCTGTGGATGAACCTCAAGAAGATCATCTCCAGCCACTTCGCCAACTACCGCGAGTCGTGGGAGGCCAACCGTCTCATCGCGCAGGGCAAGATCCACCCGACCCTGTCGCGGACCTACACCCTCGAGGAGGTCGGCCAGGCCTCGCTCGACGTGCACCACAACAAGCACCAGGGCAAGGTCGGCGTGCTGTGCCTGGCACCGCAGGAGGGGCTCGGCGTGCTCAACGAGGAGATGCGCGCCCAGCACATCGACAAGATCAACCTGTTCCGGGGCGTCTGAGCAGCGACGCGCGAGGAACGAGCGCGGCGCGTCGAGACCACGAGCAGCGCCGCGAGGAACGAGCGCGGCGCGTCGAGACTACGAGCACGACCAGTGACAGGAAGGGCCGCAGCTACCGTGCTGCGGCCCCTCCTGTTTCCTGGCAGCATGGGGTCCGCAAGGATGGGGGCAGACGAGCAGTGCTGCGCGGTGAACGCGCGGCCGATCGCGCAACCACGGGAAGAGGAACCGCCAGCATGAGCGAACAGGGCCTGTCCATCTTCGACGACGAGCCTGAGGCCTCGGCCACGGACGGGAACGCCGAGAAGACGCGCCAGGTGGCGCGCCCGGCCGCTCCGCCCGCACCGCCGGCCGGTGCCGCGCCGGTCCCGCCCCGGCCCGCCGCGCCGCCGGCCGCACCCCTGCCGGTGGTCCGCAAGGGCGGCTACGACCGCGCCGCCGTCGACGCCCGGCTGGGTCAGCAGAGCCAGGAGCTCGCGGGCGTCACCAGTCGGCTCGCCGAGGCGCAGCGCCGGATCGCGGAGCTCGAGGGGCGCCTGGAGGCCGCGACGGAGGAGCTGAGCGAGAGCCAGACGCCGTCGTACGCCGGGCTGGGCGGCCGCGCGAGCGCCATGCTGCGGCTGGCCGAGGAGGAGGCCAGCGAGATCCGTTCCAACGCCGAGCGCGACGCCATCGAGATCCGAGACCAGGCCAACCGCGACGCGAAGGCGATCCGGCTCGAGGCCCAGCAGGAGCGCGACGCGCTGCGCGCCGAGCACCTCAAGGAGCTCGAGGAGCACCGGGCGCGGCTGATCTCCGACGCCGAGAACGAGCGCTCCCTGGCCCGGTCCCAGGCCGACGACCTGATCGCGTCGGCCAAGCGCGAGGCCGAGCAGCTGCGGCTGGCGGCCGAGCAGGAGACCACCGAGATGCGCACCCAGGCGCAGCGCGAGGTCGAGCAGGCCCGCGCCGGCGCCGACCGCGAGGTCCAGGAGGCCCGCCGGATGCTCGCGGTGGAGAAGGAGCGCCTCGCCCGCGAGGCCACCGACTTCCACTCCAGCAAGCTGGCCGAGACGCGCCGGCTGGTCGAGGAGGCCGAGGGCCGCGCCGCCGCGGCGGAGGACCGTGCCCGGGCCGCCAACAACCAGATCACCGAGGCCCGCCAGCACGCGCAGAACGAGGCGGAGTCACTGCTGAGCCGCGCCAAGCGCGAGGCCGAGCAGATCGTCTCCGCCGCCCGCAACCAGGCCGAGTCGATCGCGCTGTCCGGCACGGCCGAGGCCGAGCGGGCCCTGTCGGTGATCAAGGCCGAGGTCGACCGGATGAGCAAGCGCCGCGACGCGATCACGGCCCAGCTCGCCTCCCTCAACGACCTGGTCTCCCGGTTCGTGAAGGACGACGAGCCGGAGTCGCAGCCCGAGAAGGCCCAGAAGCCGGAGAAGCCCCAGCAGCAGGACAAGGCCCCCAAGAACTCCGGGAAGCCTGCGCGGCACGGCCAGAACGGCCAGAACGGCCAGGCGGCCGAGGACGAGCGGAGCGACGCCGAGGCTGACGCGTGACCGACACGCCGACGCCGGCATCGGGGCCGACGCTCGACCGCCCGGGCCGGGCCGGCATACCCGACGGGTCCGACGAGGCGGCGATGACGGCCCACCCGGGCGACAGCCCGGTCGACGACCTCGGCACCCCGGGACCACGGTTCTCCCGGTCCTCGCCGTACCTCGTCGGCTTCCTGGGCGGGCTCGGCCTGCTCACCGCCTACGCGCTCGGCTCGGTGCTGTGGACCATCAGCGGCGTGCTGGTGCAGGTGCTGGTCGCGTTCTTCATCGCCGCCGGGCTCAACCCGTCGGTGGAGTGGATCGAGCGGCGCGGCGTACGCCGGTCCTACGCCGTGCTGCTCGTCATCGTGGGCGTGCTCGCCGCACTGGTGCTGTTCCTGGTCGCGTTCGTCCCGGTGATCACCGACCAGGTGGCGGCGATCACGCGCAACGCCCCGGACTGGCTCGACGCGCTGCAGGGCAACCGGCGGGTCCAGCAGCTCGACGAGGAGTACCAGATCATCGAGAAGGTCCGCGACTACGTCACCAACGGTGACTTCGTCAGCGGCCTGTTCGGTGGCGCCCTCGGCGTCGGCCTCGCCGTGATCGGCGCACTGGCGAACGCGTTCGTCGTGACCGTGATGACGCTCTACTTCCTCGCCGGGATGCAGAGCACCAAGAACGCGCTCTACCGGCTGGCGCCGGCCTCGCGCCGCGACCGGGTCACGAAGCTCGGCGACCGCGTCATCCGCGGTATCGGCGGCTACGTCTCCGGCGCGTTCATCGTCGCGATGTGCGCCGGCGTCTCGTCGCTGATCTTCCTCTTCATCGTGGGGATGAGCGAGTACGCCGTCGCGCTGGCGTTCGTGGTGGCGCTGCTCGACGTCATCCCGATGATCGGGGCCACCTTGGGCGCCGTCATCGTCAGCGCGATCGGGTTCGCGACGGACCTGCGCATCGGCATCGCGTGCGTGATCTTCTACCTGATCTACCAGCAGCTCGAGAACTACGTGATCTACCCGCGGGTGATGTCGAAGTCCGTCGACATCCCCGGCGCCGTCACGGTGATCGCCGCGCTCGTGGGCGCCTCGCTGCTCGGAGTGGTCGGTGCGCTGCTCGCGATCCCGACCGCGGCCGCCATCTTGATGCTCGTCCGCGAGATGTTCGTCCGCCAGCAGGACGCGAGCTAGGACCGAGGCGGCTCAGCCGGCGACCGTCTCGCGCTCCCCCAGCTTCACGGCGACCACGCCGGCCAGGATGAGCACACCGCCCAGCAGCTGGATGGTGCGCGGCAGCTCGCCGAGCAGCACCCAGGCGAACACCACACCGGCGACGACCTCGAGCAGCGCGACGAACGAGGAGAGTCGCGAGCCCAGCCGGCGCCCCGCGGCGACGCCCGTGACGTAGGCGACGCCGGCGGTCACCACACCCAGCAGCAGCAGCGGAACCCACCAGGCCAGCTCGACGCCGGCGAGCTCCACCGGCGCGGTGGAGGCCCGCAGCGGCAGCAGGCCGACCACGGCGAGCAGCCCCAGGCCCAGGGCACCGACGACCAGACCGCCGGCGGCCAACGCGATCGGGGGCAGCCCGGTCTCGCCGTTGCCGTTGATGACGAAGTACGTCGCCGCGCCGACCATCGCCGCCAGCGACCACGCCACGCCGGCCGGGTCCAGGCTGACGCCCCCGACCAGGTCGAGGACGAGCACCAACCCGAGCGCGGCCAGGGCGGCACCGACGACGGTGATCAGGCCCGGGCGCTGACCGTGCCGCGCCCAGAACCACACGACGACGGCCGCCGGCGCGGTGTACTCGATGAGCAGGGCCGGGCCCACCTGCATCAGCTGGACGGCCGAGAAGTAGCAGAACTGGGCGCCGGCGACGGCGAGCAGCCCGTAGGCGAGCAGCAGTCCACCGTTGCGTCGCACGGCGTCCCAGCGGCCGCGCAGCGCGACCAGACCGAAGGGCAGCACGACGAGCGCCCCCAGGACAACGCGGACCAGCACGACCGAGCCGGCACTCCACCCGGTCGCGAACAGTGAGCTCGCGAACGAGCCGGAGAGCCCGAAGGTCAGGGCGGAGGCGACCGCGAGGGTGAGCCCGGTCGCTAGACGTGACCCGCCCGCGACGCCGTCGAGCGGAACGGCGGAGGCGTCATTGGTCACGGTGCTCATGACTCATGACACTATGGCGCGCTGCGGTAACCTGTCAACGTGGTTTTCGCTCATGACGCCGAGCAGGCGCTCCAGTCCGCCGTTGCGCTGGTCAACACCATGCCGCGACTGCACCCGGCTGACGACCTCACGACCGTCGCGGAGCTGAACGCGTTCTTCGAGCGCTTCGACTACACCGGCCGGCACGACCGCACGACGGCGGAGCTCGACGAGGTCCGGGCACTGCGGCCGGTCCTGCGCGAGCTGCTGCTGGCACCCCGCGACACGGCCGCGGCCAGCGTCAACCGGATCCTCTCCGACGCCGGCGCGGTGCCGCAGCTGGTCCGGCACCCGCCCTACGACTGGCACGTCCACGCCGTCCCCACCGACGCCCCGCTCGCCGTCCGGATAGCGGTGGAGACCGCGATGGCGATGATCGACGTCATCCGGGAGGACGAGCACTCCCGGCTCGGCGTGTGTGCCGACGACGACTGCGAGGGCATCGTGCTCGACCTCTCCCGCAACCGGTCCCGGCGGTTCTGCTCGACGGCCTGCGGCAACCGCAACGCGGTCGCGGCCTACCGCGCCCGCCAGTCGGGTGACGTGTCGGTCCCCTGAGGATCACCCGGCGAGGAAGCGGCGTAGCACCGAGACGAAGACCTCCGGCTGCTCGGAGTGCAGCCAGTGGCCGGCGTCGTTGATGACGACCTTGCGATAGCGCGGGAACCAGCGTCGCATCGCCGGCGCGAACTCGTCGCGCACGTAGCCCGAGCGCTCTCCCCCCAGCCACAGCACCGGGCCGTCGTACGGAGTGGTCTCGCGCAGCGCCTCCTCGGGCCACGCCGCGAGCGTCGCGCCGTCGCGCACGATGTGCTCGAGGTTCGCGGCCCAACGCCAGCCGTCACCGTCGCGGTGCAGGTTCTGCAGCAGGAAGGACCGGATCGTGCGCTCGGGCACCTGCTCGGCGAGCACCCGGTCGGCGTCCTCCCGGGTCCGGACGTCGGTCAGGTCCAGGCCGAGCAGGATGCGCGCGTAGCCGAGCACTCCCCCGGTCGCGTCGGCCTCGTCGCCGTAGTCGACCGGGGACATGTCGGCCACGACCAGTCGCTCCACCAGGTCCGGCCGGGTCAGCGCGAGCACCATGGCGACCTTGCCGCCCATCGAGTGGCCGACCACCGTCGCCGGCCCCGGCAGCACCTCGGCCACGCGCTGGGCCATGTCGACGTAGTCGATCCTGTCGGTCCACGGCGAGCGTCCGTGGTCGGGCAGGTCGACCAGCGTGACCCGGTGGTCGGCGGCCAGCTCCTTGCCGATCGTGCTCCAGTTGCGGCCCTGGCCGAACAGGCCGTGCAGGAAGACCACCCGGCTGCCGGACTCCCCGCGCTCGACGATGTGGAGGGCGGGGCTGGACGACTCAGGGCTCGGCGACTCAGGGCTCGACGACTGGGGGCTCGACGCAGGCACGGGACGAAGACTAGGACGCGCGGCAGTGCGGGTCAGAACCCGCCGAAGTCGCCGCCACCGAAGTCCCCGCCGCCCCAGTCGCCGCCGCCGCCCCAGTCGCCCCCGCCGTCGCCGGCCGCCTCGCCGCCGTAGTCGCCACCGGCGTCCGCACCCACGTCGCCCTCGCCGAAGCCGTCGAAGCCACCGAGCGCGCCGAACATCATGCCCATCATCATCCAGTTCATGACGGCGTACGACGCGAAGTAGCCCGCGGCGTACGGCGCCATCGCCGGCCCGCCCTGCCAGTACGGCTCGCGCCGCGGCCCGACCATCACCTGGCGCACGTCGGGGTCGGCGCCGACGCTGACCCGCTCGGCGTCCAGAGCACAGGCCGGCACGTCGCGGGGCGTGCCGCCGGGCGGTGCCCACATCACGTCGGTGACCGAGAGACCGTGGCGCGGGTCGAAGAAGCACGGCGGACGCCGGGTCGGCAGCGGCTCACCGGCGACCCGGGCACGGACGCACGCGACGGCGTAGCGGCCGTCGTCGACGATGCGGGTGACGTGGGTGATGTCGTCGGGACCGGTCATCGCGTCCCCGGCGGACTTCGCCGCCTCGTACGCGTCGAGGGCGCGCTGGTAGTCGGCCCGGGCGCCCTCGTCGAGCTCGGTCCCGGCGAGCTCGCTGTCGAGACGCTGGAGCTCCTCGCCGAAGGCGGTCACGTCCTCGAAGGCGAGCCTCTTGACGGGCTCGAGCTCGGCGGCGGCGCGCTCGCGCTGGGCCTTCTTGCTGCGGTTGCTCACGACCACCACGACGGCGATCGCCGCCATGATGAGGAGCAGGACGAGGAGGCCTTCCATGACCCGAGCCTACGCGGTGGGCGAAGCGCGGTCAGCGGACGTCCGGGTCCCGCGCAGCCCGGGCGAAGCGCTCCGCGATCGTCGCCATCTGGCTGCGCAGCGAGGCCGGCTCCAGCACCTCGAAGTCGACGCCCAGCATCCCGACGCGCAGCGCGAGCTCGTGCTCGTCGGTGCCGCCGACGCTCAGCACGCAGCTCCCGTCGTCGACCGGCTCGACGGTGCCGACCGTGGCGGGCATCCAGGCGCGGACCGTCGCGGCAGGCGCCCGCAGCAGCACCCGGGCGCGGTGCGGGTACGGCGCCGTCGTGATCGCTCGCTGCACGAAGTCGACCGGGTCCGGATGCTCCCGCGGCCGGAAGCGCCAGGTGGTGACGCGCAGGCTGTGGACCCGGTCGAGCCGGAAGGTGCGCCAGTCGTCGCGATCGAGGTCGAAGGCCAGCAGGTACCACCGGCGGCCGGTCGCGACGAGCCGGTAGGGCTCGATCCGGCGCTCCGTCTCGGTGCCGTCGCGGTCGGCGTACCCGCACTCGACCCGCACCTGGTCACGGCACGCCCGCGCGAGCGTCAGCAGCGCGTCGGCGTCGACCTCGATCCGCGCGCCCTCCAGGGTCGCGATCGCGTCGTGCAGGGCCCGCACCTCGGCCCGCAGCCGGGCCGGCAGCACCTGGTCGAGCTTCGCGAGAGTGCGCACCGCCGCCTCACTCGCCCCGGCGACCGTGCCACCGGCCGCCAGGCGCAGCGACACCGCCGTGGCGATGGCCTCCTCGTCGTCGAGCAGCAGCGGCGGCAGCGCCTTGCCGGCACCGAGCTGGTAGCCACCACCGACGCCCTGCGCGGCGTTGACGGGGTAGCCCAGCGCTCGCAGCCGCTCGACGTCGCGCCGGATGCTGCGCGTGGTGACGCCGAGCCGCTCGGCCAACTCGGGTCCCGTCCACACCGGCCGCTGCTGCAGCAGGGCGAGCAGCCGCAGCACCCGCTCCGTCGTCCCCATCTCCGTCATGCGCGCAGCCTGTCACGCAAAGCGGACAGGACCTGTCCGCCGGCCAGGACGTTAGGCGCGCTGGGGAGTCGGGGGAAGGGTCGAGTCCGGCTCCTCGGCATCCTCGACGGTCAGCGGCTTCGCGATGCTCTCCAGCGACCTGCGCTCCGCCTTGACGCCGAGCAGGATCTCCACGATTCCGCCGGCGACCATCAGCGCGGCGCCCACGAAGTACCCGATTGCGATCCGGCTGATGTCGCCGCTGTCCGAGGCCCGCTCGATGAGCCAGCCGAAGAAGAGCGGCCCGCTGATGCCGCCGGCCGCCGTGCCGATCGCGTAGAAGAACGCGATGCACAGCGCCCGGGTCTCCATCGGGAAGATCTCGCTGGCGGTGAGGTAGGCCGCGCTCGCACCGGCGGAGGCGAAGAAGAAGATGACGGCGCCGAACAGCGTCAGCGTCACGGCCGTCAGGTCCCCCAGCATCATCCCGGCGACCGCGAGGAGCACGCCGGACAGCAGGTAGGTGCCGGCGATCATGCGCACGCGCCCGAGAACGTCGAAGAGCGGGCTGAGCAGCAGCGCGCCGACGAAGTTGCTCGCCGCGAAGACCGCCAGGTACCAACCGGTCTGCTCGACGCCGAGGAAGGTCGTAAGCGTGTCGCCATAGGTGAAGAAGAAGGCGTTATAGAGGAACGCCTGGCCCACGAAGAGCGAGAAGCACAGGATCGTACGCCGGGGGTAGAGCGCGAACGCCGTGTGCGCGATGGTCGCGATCCCGATGGTCCGGCGCTGCCGGATGGTGATCGACTCCCCCGGCGCCTCGAGCGGCCGGCCGGTCTCCTCCTCGACCGTGCGCTCGATGTCGCGCACGATCCGCTCGGCGGCGTCCTCGTGGCCGTGGATGAACAGCCAGCGGGGCGACTCGGGCACGTGCCGCCGTACGACGAGGATGCCGATCGCCAGGATGGCGCCGAGCGCGAACGCCGCCCGCCAGCCCCACGACGGGTCCACGAAGGTCGGGTCGAGCAGCGGGATCGTCAACAGGGAGCCGCCCGCGGCGCCGATCCAGAACGAGCCGTTGATCGCGACGTCGACGCGGCCGCGGTACTTCGCGGGGATCAGCTCGTCGATGGCGGAGTTGATCGCGGCGTACTCCCCTCCGATGCCACAGCCGGTGAGGAAGCGGCACGCGAAGTACCACATCGGGCTCGGCGCGAACGCCGTCAGCACGGTGGCGACCGTGTAGACGGCCAGGGTGATCAGGAACAGCTTCTTGCGGCCGAACCGGTCGGTGAGCTGCCCGAAGAAGAGCGCGCCCAGGCAGGCGCCGGCGACGTACGCCGCCCCGGCGACGCCGATGTCGAAGTTGCTCATCCCGAGGCCGGTGTCGCCCGGCTTGAGGGCCTCGGACATGGACCCGACGATCGTGACCTCGAGGCCGTCCAGGATCCAGACCGTGCCCAGTCCGAGGACGACCAGCCAGTGCCAGCGAGCCCAGGGCAGCCGGTCCAGCCTCGCCGGGATGTCAGTGGTGATGCGACCTGTCTCCACGCTCATGGCGTCGCCGGTAACCAGAAGTGGCCCCCGCAGAGCGCGGGGGCCACAACCGCTCGCCGGGTGTTCCCTCGGACAGCGGCGAGCGAGCGTGAGCGAACGCTCAGCTGTAGTCGTGGAAGCCCTTCTTGGTCTTGCGACCGAGCTCGCCCGCGTCGACCTTGGCCACCAGGGTGGCGGCCGGCGCGAAGCCCGGCTCGTCGAACTCGCGGTAGAGCTCCTGCTGGATGGCCAGCGACACGTCGTTGCCGACCACGTCGAGCAGCTCGAAGGGGCCCATCGGGAAGCCGGCGGTCTCCTTGATCGCCGCGTCGATGGTGCCGAGCTCCTCGCCGGCCTCGGCGAGCAGGACCGCGTCGTTGAGGTAGGGGAACAGCAGGCAGTTCACGATGAAGCCGGCGCGGTCACCGCACGAGACCGCCACCTTGCCGGTGCGCGCGCACAGCGCCTTGACCGTCTCGTCGACCTCGGGCGAGGTGGACTCCGTGGTCACGACCTCCACGAGCTTCATGACCGGCGCCGGGTTGAAGAAGTGCATCCCGATCACGTCGGCGGGACGGCTGGTCGCCTTGGCCAGCTCAGTGATGGGCAGGCTCGAGGTGGTCGTCGCGAGGATCGCCCCCTGCTTGACGATCCGGTCCAGGTCGACGAAGAGCTCGGTCTTGATCGCGAGGTCCTCGGCGATCGCCTCGACGACGATGTCGACGTCCGCGAGCGCCTCGCGCGTGGTCGCGCCGGTGAGCCGCGCGAGCACCTCGGCCTTGGTCGCCTCGTCGGACTTGCCGCGCGCGATGGCGCGGTCGAGGTTCTTGGTGATGTAGGACGTGACGCCGGCGAGCTTGTCCTCGCTGCGGCCGACGAAGACGACGTCGTAGCCGCTCTGGGCGAAGACCTGCGCGATGCCGGAGGCCATGGTGCCGGTGCCGACCACGCCGACGGTGCGGATGTCGTGGCGCAGCTCGGGAGCGGCCTGGACGCTGCCAGCGCCCAGCGCCTCGAAGCTGCCGCCCTGGGCGGCGACCTCCTCCAGCAGGCCGGCCGGCTGGTGCAGGTGGTCCCCCGTCGCGGCGTGGCGGGCCGCCAGGGCGTCGCGCACGGTGGCGGGGCCGAGCTCGTCGAGCACGGTCAGCGGGCCCTTCGGGTAGCCGCAGCCGAACCGCATGGCGTTGTCGATGTCCGCCTTCGAGGCGTAGCCCGCCTCGAGCATCCGCACGGCGTGGTTCAGGTACGGGTAGACCAGGGTCTCGAAGATCTGCTCGTTGCTCGCGCTCATGGCCGCAGTCTGGCAGGTGTCCTACCCGTCAGTAACCCCCCAGTGACGCAGGTCACCCGCTCGGTCGCGGCCGTGCCGGGCACGGACGTAACGTAGATTCCTCGCTCGTGAGACTCGTCGTTGCCACCTGTCAGGTCGACTACGCCGGGCGGCTGACCGCCCACCTGCCGATGGCCACCCGGGTGCTGATGATCAAGGCCGACGGCTCGGTCCTCGTGCACTCCGACGGCGGCTCCTACAAGCCGCTCAACTGGATGTCTCCGCCCTGCACGCTGCAGGAGAGCGTCGCCGAGGACGGCGCGTTGGAGTGGACCGTCACGGCCAAGGCGGCCAAGGGCGCGGCCCCCGACACCCTCCGGATCCTGCTCCAGGAGGTCCACCACGACTCCTCCCACGAGCTGGGGGTGGACCCCGGTCTTCAGAAGGACGGCGTGGAGAGGCACCTCCAGGAGCTGCTCGCCGACAACCCCGAGACGCTGGCGCCCGGGCTACGGCTGGTACGCCGGGAGTTCCCGACCGCCATCGGACCGGTCGACCTGATGTGCCGCGACGGCGAGGGCGCCTCGGTGGCCGTCGAGATCAAGCGGCGCGGCGAGATCGACGGCGTGGAGCAGCTCACCCGCTACCTGGAGCTGCTCAACCGCGACCCGCTGCTCACCGAGAAGGGCGCGGTGCGCGGCATCTTCGCCGCCCAGGAGATCAAGCCCCAGGCGCGCGTGCTCGCCACCGACCGCGGCATCACGTGCGCGGTCGTCGACTACGACGCCCTGCGCGGCATCGACGACTCCGAGCACCGGCTGTTCTGACGGCCGGCCGTGCCCGCCCGGCACCCGTCAGGCGGTGAGGACGAGCGTCGAGCGGGCCGGCACCCGCACGTGCAGCGCCCGGATCGCCAGCACCACGGCGACGATGAGCACGCCGCCGAGCGCCAGGCCGGCCCGCGCGCCCGCCGCGCCCAGCAGCCAGCCCAGCGCCGGCGGGCCGATGAGCGTCCAGCCCGCACACGCCGACTGCCACGCGCCGAAGACGACGCCCCGCAGCCGGGCGGGCGGCCGGGTCTGCAGCAGCGTGCCGGTGAGGGTGTCCTGGACCGACTCGACCAGGGACAGTGGCAGCGCCACGACCAGCAGCATCGGCATGCCCACCGCGAGCGCGGCGACCACCTGCAACGCGCCGCCGGCGATGGCCAGCGCGGTGACCTGGGTGACGCGCGCAGCAGCGAAGCGGGCGGCGAGGAGAGCCCCCAGGACGGCGCCGACGGCCAGCGTGGTGGAGACCAGGCCGAAGTCGGCGGCGTCGCCGCGCAGTGGACCCGTGACGAGCGTCGCGAACGCGAGGGAGTAGTTGCGACCCAGCACCGCGGTCACGGCACCGACCACCAGCAGGCCGAGCAGCGCCCGGGAGGACAGCAGGTAGCCGAACCCCGCGCGCAGGCCCTCGATCGGCGAGACCCGCTCCCGGGCCGGCACCGGCGCGCGGCAGGTGCGCACGAACGGGATCACGGCGGCCACGACGAAGAAGGACAGCCCGTTGACGACGTACGCCGCCGGGATGCCGGCCGCTCCGATCGCCAGCCCGGCCGCGGCGGTGCCGAGCACGCGTCCCAGGCTGGTGGCCAGCGAGCCGAGGGCGATGGCGCTCGGCACGTCGCGTTCCGGGACGAGCTCCGCGCCGAGCAGGGCGACCGCAGGGCCGTCGACCGTGCTGACGACACCGGTGAGGACCGCCAGCGACATCAGGACGCCGACCGAGAGCAGGTCGGCGGCCGCGAGGCCGGCCGTCAGCAACGCCATGCCGCCCAGCAGCGCCTGGCACACGCCCGCGGTGAGCCGACGCGGCCACGCGTCGACGGCCGCGCCGCCCACCAGGCCCAGCAGGAGCCCGGGCGCTGCCTGCAGCGACAGGGTGAGGCCGGTCAGCGCCGGCGAGCCGGTCAGCTGCAGGACCAGCAGGCTCTGGGCGACCAGCTGCATCCAGGTGCCCACGTTGGACACGAGGTGGGCGCCCGACCACAGGGCGAAATCGGGGCTGCGCAGGCAGCGCCAGGGGCTGGACATGGTGACTCCGTCGGGTGGTGCTGACGGAACCGCTCACGCCAGGCGACGGAGACGCTAAGAAAAGTGCACTCGGTGCAACGAATCGATAGCCCGATCGGACTATCCACCACCACCGGCCGCTAGTCCGCACCCATCGCGGGACGGGCCATCGGGTCAGTGCGATCCCCCGGTGGTGGCCAGCGTGGCCCCGAGGCCGACCATCATCACGCCGCCGGCGGCACCGAGGTGGTCGAGCCGACGCGGCTCGCGTGCGAACCATGCCCGCGCCCGCGCCGCCGCCAGCGCCCACACCGCGTCCGACGCACAGGCGAGCGAGGCGAAGACGAGCCCGAGGAGCAGCAGCTGCGGCCCGGCCGGCGCGCCAGTGTCGACGAACTGCGGCAGGAACGCGGCGAAGAACACGATCGTCTTCGGGTTGGTGACGCCCACGATCACGCCCGTGCGCACCGCCGCCCATGCCGACGTACGCCGGCCGGCGGCCGTGTCTCCAGGGGCCTGGGCGGCCTGCTTCTCCGCCGCCTCGAGCGCGAGCCGTGCGGCGCCCCGGTTGCGGATCGCCTGGACGCCGAGGTAGACGACATAGGCGGCGCCGGCGAGCTTGAGCACGGTGAAGGCCGCCGCGGACGCAGCCACGAGCGCACCCAGCCCGAGCGCGACCGCGACGACCTGGGCCAGCAGCCCGACCGCGTTCCCCACGACCGAGAGCAGGGCCTCACGCCGGCCGACGGTGAGCGCGCGGCCGATCGTGAACAGCAGACTCGGTCCCGGCACCTGGATGAACAGCAGGGAGGCGACCAGGAACGCGGTCAGCTGGCTGGTCGAGGGCACGACCTCATTCTGACCGTCGTGCGCTCGGCGAGCACGTCGATTTCAGGGACGTCAGGCGCCGGCGATCTTGGGCGCGGTCGGGTCGCTGTCGTCGCCGCCGAGCTCGCGGGCGACGTACTCCTCGATCTGCTCGATGGCGTCCTTGTTCCGGGTGACCACCGCGAGCAGGTCGCTCATCGTGGCGACCTCCTCGACCTGCTCCTTGATGAACCAGCCCATGAACTGCTCGGAGGCGAAGTCGATCTCCTCCCGGGCGATGCGGTAGAGGTCGTTGATCTGGGCGGTGACCTTCTTCTCGGCCTCCAGCGCCAGCGCCACGGGCTCGACGACGTCGGCGAAGGTGGAGACGGTGCCCGGCAGCGCGCCAATCGCGACCGGCGCATCGGTGTCGAGGAGGTACTGGACCATCATCAGCGCGTGGTCGCGCTCCTCGGCGGCCTGGGCGTAGAAGAAGGCGGCCATCTGCGGCATCGTCAGCGCGTCGTAGTAGACCGCACAGGCGAGGTACTGGTTGTGGGAGGCCAGCTCGTTGCCGATCTGGGTGTTGAGCTGCTGGACGAAGCGGTCGGCGACCACAGGGGCTCCTCCGGAGTCATGGGGGTGAGTCAGGCGGCCTTGGCGAGCTTCTTCTTGGAGACCTTCTTGCCGTCGAGCCGCACGAGCTTGCGCTTCTTGACCGTATACCCCGTCGGCAGCGTGCCTTCCTTCAGCATCCGGATCGGACACCGCTCGCACCGCTTCTTCGAGACGCAGCATTCCGTCTTCGGCAGCTTGACCTTCTTCCCCACACCCAGCACCGTACTCGACGCAGGTAAGCCTTACCTACGTGAGACCGCTCACTGGCCGGTTTCGCCCCGGCGCGGTGGCCCGCCGGGGTTCGGAGGTCATACGGTCCGGCGCCTGCGGCGACCGGACCGTATGACGTCCTCCCAGGACCCTCAATCGAGGCTGTTGGCCCGACGGATCACGTCGACGAAGCCGCCCATGATCTCGGTCAGGCCGAAGTCCTTCGGCGTGTAGACGGCAGCCACGCCCAGCTCCTTGAGCCGGCGGCCGTCGGACTCGGGGATGATGCCGCCGACCACGACCGGCACGTCGCCCAGACCCGCGTCCTTGAGGCCGTCGAGCACGTCGGGCACGAGCTCCATGTGCGAGCCGGACAGGATGGAGAGGCCGACGAGGTGGACGTCCTCGGCCACCGCGGCCGCGACGATCTGCTGGGGCGTGAGCCGGATGCCCTGGTAGATCACCTCGAAGCCGGCGTCGCGGGCACGTACGGCGATCTGCTCGGCCCCGTTGGAGTGTCCGTCGAGGCCGGGCTTGCCGATCAGGACCCGCAGCCGGCCGCCGAGGTCCTCGCCCGTCGCCTTCACGCGATCGCGCACGGCCGCCAGCTCGGCGCCCGCCTCGGCGACGCCGACCGCACCCGAGACCCCGGTCGGGGCGCGGAACTCACCGAACACCTCACGCAGCGTCTGCGCCCACTCCCCCGTGGTCGCGCCGGCGCGGGCCGCCGCGAGCGTGGGGATCATCAGGTTCTGGTCGGTCTTCGCCGCCGCCGCCAGAGCGGCCAGCGCCTCGGTCACCTCGGTCTCGTCGCGCTGCGCCTTCCAGGCGCTGACCGAGTCGAGCGCCGCCTGCTCCGCCAGCGGGTCGGCCACCATGATCGCGGCGTCGAGGTCGGCGGTCAGCGGGGAGGGCTCGGTCGTCTCGAACTTGTTGACGCCGACGATGACCTCCTCGCCGGACTCGATCCGCGAGCGGCGCAGCGCGTGGGAGGAGACCAGCTCCTGCTTCATGTAGCCGGACTCGACCGCGGCGATCGCCCCGCCCATCGCCTGGACGCGGTCGATCTCGGCCTTGGCGCCCTCGACCAGCTCACGGACCTTGGCCTCGATGACGGGCGAGCCGTCGAAGATGTCGTCGTACTCGAGCAGGTCGGACTCGAAGGCGAGCACCTGCTGCAGCCGCAGCGACCACTGCTGGTCCCACGGTCGCGGCAGGCCGAGCGCCTCGTTCCAGGCCGGCAGCTGCACCGCGCGGGCACGGGCCTTCTTCGAGAGGGTGACCGCCAGCATCTCCAGCACGATGCGCTGGACGTTGTTCTCCGGCTGCGCCTCGGTCAGGCCGAGGCTGTTGACCTGGACGCCGTAGCGGAACCGGCGCATCTTCTCGTCGGTGACGCCGTAGCGCTCGCGGGTGATCTCGTCCCACAGCTCGACGAAGGCGCGCATCTTGCACATCTCCTCGACGAACCGCACGCCGGCGTTGACGAAGAACGAGATCCGGCCCACGACCTTCTCGAAGTCCGCCTCGTCGACCTGGCCCGAGGCCTTGACGGCGTCGAGGACGGCGATCGCGGTGCACAGGCTGTAGGCCAGCTCCTGCACCGGCGTGGCGCCGGCCTCCTGCAGGTGGTAGCTGCAGATGTTGATGGGGTTCCACTTCGGGATCTGGTGGACCGTGTAGGCGATCATGTCGCTGATCAGCCGCAGCGAGTGCTCCGGCGGGAACACGTAGGTCCCGCGGGAGAGGTACTCCTTGATGATGTCGTTCTGGGTCGTGCCGGCCAGCTGGGCGGCGACCTCCTCCGGCGAGAGCTCCGGGTTCTGCTCCTCGGCGACGACCTGGTACATCGCGAGCAGCCACATGGCGGTCGCGTTGATCGTCATCGAGGTGTTCATCCCGGTGAGCGGGATCTGGTCGAAGAGCTTGCGCATCTCCCCCAGGTGCGGCACCGGGACCCCGACCTTGCCGACCTCGCCCTTGGCGAGCGGGCTGTCGGGGTCGTAGCCGGTCTGGGTCGGCAGGTCGAAGGCGACCGAGAGGCCGGTCTGGCCCTTGGCGAGGTTAGTGCGGTAGAGCGCGTTCGACGCCTCGGCCGTGGAGTGGCCGGCGTACGTGCGCATCACCCAGGGGCGGTCCTTCTGCTGGCTCATGCTGCCGAGACTAGGGCCTTCCCTACCGGTTGGTAACCGGGGTTGGGTGTGGAATATCCGACACTCGCGGCGTCCGGGCCGCTCATGCCGAGGCGGCGGCCCGCTCCACCTCGACCAGTCGCATGAGGCGGGACAGGTGCAGCAGGCGGCGTACGGCGGGGCCGCAACCGCGCAGCGTCACGCGCTGGCCCTGCACGGCGGAGCGGCGGGTGGCGGCGGCGAGCACCTTGAGCGCGGTGACATCGGCGGTGGTGACGCCGCTGAGATCGACGACGACCTCGTCGTACTGCTCCAGGAGGCTGTAGATGGCGATCCGCGCCTCCCAGGTGCTGCGCACGTCGAAGTCGCCGGTCAGCCGGACGGTCGAGCCGTCGGTGATGAGCTCCATCGGTCCTCCACTTCTCCCTGCAGGCCGCAGCTGCTGAAGGCCGCACCCGGGTCCGTCCCGGGAGGTGGCCTGTACCCCACGCGATCCAGGTCACTCACCCCTATGACGCTCGGGCGGCGCGTTCGGTTGCACGGGAGGTCGGAAATCTCTGGCGTCGACGGGGTGGACGCCGCTGCCGGCCACGGCGGCGCGGTCCTAGGCTCGGTGCATGGTCAACCTCACCCGCATCTACACGCGCACCGGCGACGCCGGCACGACTCGGCTCGGCGACATGAGCGAGACGACCAAGACCGACCTGCGGCTCGAGGCGTACGCCCACGTCGACGAGGCCAACGCCTGCATCGGTGTGGCGCTGGCCGGCGGCTCGTTGGAGCCGGACGTCGCCACGGTGCTCATCCGGGTGCAGAACGACCTCTTCGACGTCGGCGCGGACTTCTCCACCCCGGTCGTCCCCGACCCGGCCTATCCCCCGCTGCGGGTCGAGCAGGACTACGTCGACCGGCTGGAGCGGTGGTGCGACGAATACAACGAGGCGCTGCCGAACCTGCGCTCGTTCATCCTCAACGGCGGCACCCTCGGCGCCGCGTACCTCCACGTCGCCCGCACCGTCGCGCGGCGGGCGGAGCGCGCCGCGTGGGCGGCCTACGAGGTGCACGGCGAGACGATGAACGTGCTGGCCATCAAGTACCTCAACCGGCTCTCGGACCTGTTGTTCATCCTGGCGCGCCACGCGAACAGGGAGGAGGGCGACGTGCTGTGGGTCCCCGGAGGCGAGCGGGCGGAGTGAGGAACGAACGGAGCCCGCGAGCCGCCATAGCCGCCAGCGACGGTTCGCCGGGTTAGCGTGGAGGGCGTACGCCGACCGGCGTGACGTCCACCTTCTCGGAGATCCCATGCTCGCGCGGCCTGTCCGCACCCTGACCGCTCTCGCCGCGACCGCCGTCGTTGTGGCCGGTTGCTCGTCGGCAGGCGAGCAGGCGGCGCCGCGGCCCTCCCCGACGGCGGTGGTCGTCGCCGAGGAGCGCACCGCGTCCCCGGCACCGGCATCCCGGCCGCTCCCCACGCCCGCCCGGCCGGCGGTCGCCGCACCCGAGCTGGCGCAGCGCCTGCTCGCCGCTGAGACGCTGCTCGGCGACCCGGCCGCCGACCGGAATGCGCGCGCGGACGCGGCCTTCGCGACCCAGGTGCTCTACCGCCAGCTCGCGCGTCGGCCCGGTTGGCGTCCGGGCGTGCTGCGCGCCCTCGGCCCGCTGCGTCCCGTCGCTGCCGCCCACGTGCGCGCCCGGGTGGCGTTCCGCTCGATGCACCGGAGCCTGTCGACCACGCTGCCGGCCTGGCGGATCGTCACGCCCGCGCCGGCGGCGGACCTGATGCGCTTCTACCGCGAGGGGCAGCGTCGCTTCGGCGTGCCGTGGCAGGTGCTCGCCGCGGTGAACCTCGTGGAGACCGGCATGGGCCGTATCCGCGGCACGTCGGTCGCCGGTGCTCGCGGGCCGATGCAGTTCATGCCCGCGACATGGCGGGCGTTCGGCCGGGGCGACATCGACGATCCGCACGACGCGATCCTGGCGGCGGCGCGCTACCTGGCCCACAACGGCGGCGGACGCGGGCGGATCGACAACGCGCTGTTCCGCTACAACAACCACCCCGCGTACGTCCGCGGCGTGAAGGCGTACGCGGAGATCCTGCGCCGGCAGCCGCACACGTTCCACGCTCTCTACGACTGGCAGGTCGTCTACCTCTCGCGGCGCGGCGACGTCTGGCTGCCCGAGGGCTACGCGCAGCGGCGCTCGCTGCCGGTCCGGACCTACCTGCGCCAACACCCCGACCGCCTGCTCAGCGCGGCGACGCACTGAGGACGCACTGAGGCCGCACGGAAGGACCCACTGAGGAGGTCGAGCCGCGCGACCGGCTACCGGGACGCCGTCCGTGGCGGACGCGCGGCCAACACCGCGAACGCCGCCGGCACCATGAGCAGTGCGACGACCGTCAGCGCCTGGAGGGTGCCGACCCGGTCGCCGAGCATGCCGAGCAGGGGCGGTCCGACAAAGAACGCGGTGTAGGCCACCGAGGCGACGACCGAGACCCGCGCCGCGGCCCGCGCCGGGTCGTCGGCGGCGGCGCTGATGCCGACCGGGAAGCCGAGCGCGGAGCCGAGTCCCCACAGCACGATGCCGGCGAACATGACGGGCAGCGAGCCGCCGTACACCGCGACGAGCACGCCGACGGCGGAGGCAGCGGCCGAGGCCCAGAGCATCGGCGCCCGACCGACCCGGTCCAGCGCGAACGGGGCGAGCAGCCGACCGACGGTCATCGCGATGACGAACCCGGAGAAGCCGGCGACACCCACCCAGTGCGGGGTGTCGTAGCCGTCGATGATCGCCAAGGAGAGCCAGTCGTTCGCCGACCCCTCGACGATCGCGAAGCAGAGCACCAGGACGCCGATCATGAGCGTGCGCGGCTCACGCCAGGCCGAGACGCGCGCCGTGGGCTCCTCCACCTTCGGCTCGACCGGCAAGAAGCTGCGGGAGCCGTGGACGGTCAGCCCCGCGGCGACCAGGAGGACGACCAGGCAGTGGAGCACGACCGGGACGTGCAGGGCGGCCATGGGGATCCCCAGCGCGCTGCCGGCGATCGACCCGATGCTCCAGCCGGCGTGGAACCGCGGCATGATCGTGCGACCCAGGCGGCGCTCCACCTCGGCTCCCTCGAGGTTCATGGCGACGTCCCACAGCGAGACGCCCATGCCGTAGACCAGGTTGCCGGCAAGCGCCACCGCGAAGACGTCGACGGCCGTGGCGCCGATCGCCAGCGTCAGCAGTCCGAGGGTCACCATGGCGGTGCCGAGGCGGACCGTGGGCGCCGGCGAGATCCGCTCGATCACCCGGCCGCTGATCGGCAGGGCGAGCATCGAGCCGGCGGAGCCGGCGAACAGCAGCACGCCGAGCATCGTGTTGCTGAGCCCGAGATCGTGCCGGATGTCGGGCAGCCGGGAGACCAGCGTGGCGAAGATCAGGCCGTTGAGGGCGAACGAGGCGCCGACGGCGTTGCGCGCGGTACGAGCCGTCGGGTCGGTCGAGGTGGAGAGACGGCTTGGCACGATCCAATCCCACCGCGTGCAAACGGTTGCGCGCCAATCGGAAGGCGCGCCCGCCCCGCCGCGGTCAGCGGCGCGACCAGTCGGTGCCCGGGGGGCGCGACTCCAGCCACGCCTGGAAGCCGGTCAGCGACGACTCGGCCATGGCGAGCTCGATGCGCTGGCCGGCGTACTCGCAGATCACGACGACGTGGTCGGCGTAGAGCGACATCCGCTCCACGCCGTCCGGCTCGTGACTGCTGACGTAGGACATCCGGCGGCGCTCCCAGCGCCGGCGGGGCCGAGGCGAGATGGAGAAGAAGCGGAACCACTCCAGCGTCTCGCCGGAGTAGCGCCCGATCCCGAGAAGCCAGCCGCGTCCGGGCCTTCCGGCCCGGACGCGGTGGCTGAGCTCGAACGTGCCGCCGTCGCGTCCGATGAGGCGACGGCGGACGACCAGCCCGAGGAAGTAGCAGACGAGCAGGACCAGGAGCACACCGACGACGTCGAGCACGAGCTCCCAGATCGTCATTCCTCCCCTTGCCCTGAGCGCTCGTCGTGTCCCAGGAGCCTCAGGAGGCCTTCTCGACGGCGCGGATGCGTGCCTCGGCACGCCGGATCCGGAGCTCCGCGTCGTCGTCGGTCCCGAGCATGCCGCGAGCGGCCTCCAGCTCCACGCGCGCCGCCTCGATGTTGATCTCGTCGGCGAGCAGCACGTGCTCGGACAGGATCGACACCCGGTCGTTCGCGACCGAGAGGAAGCCGCCGTCCGCCGTCGCGACGACGACGGGGCCGTCCACGGCGTTGATCTCCACGACGGCGTCGGTCAGCAGGGAGAGCATCGGCGCGTGGCCACGCAGCACACCCACGTCACCCTCGACGGTGCGAGCGATCACCATGGTGGCCTCGCCCGACCAGACCGTACGGTCGGCCGCGACGAGCTCCACCTGCAGGTTCTCAGCCATCGTCGGCCTCAGAGGTTCTTCTGGATCTCGGCCCAGTTGCGCTCGACGTCGTCGAGGCCACCGCACATGAAGAACGCCTGCTCGGCCACGTGGTCGTACTCACCGTCGGCGATCTTGTTGAACGCCTCGATGGTGTCGGCCACCGGGACGGTCGAGCCCTCGATGCCGGTGAACTGCTTGGCCACGTAGGTGTTCTGCGACAGGAAGCGCTGGATGCGGCGAGCACGCGACACGATGGTCTTGTCCTCCTCCGACAGCTCGTCGACACCGAGGATGGCGATGATGTCCTGCAGCTCCTTGTTGCGCTGCAGGATCTGCTTGATGCGGATCGCGCAGTCGTAGTGAGCCTGACCGATGTACTGCGGGTCCAGGATCCGCGAGGTCGAGGTCAGCGGGTCGACGGCCGGGTAGATGCCGAGCGAGGCGATCTCACGCGACAGCTCGGTGGTGGCGTCGAGGTGGGCGAAGGTGGTCGCCGGAGCCGGGTCGGTGTAGTCGTCGGCCGGGACGTAGATCGCCTGCATCGAGGTGATGGAGCGACCCCGGGTCGAGGTGATGCGCTCCTGCAGGATGCCCATCTCGTCGGCGAGGTTCGGCTGGTAGCCGACGGCGGACGGCATCCGGCCGAGCAGCGTCGAGACCTCCGAGCCCGCCTGAGTGAACCGGAAGATGTTGTCGATGAACAGCAGCACGTCCTGGTTCTGGACGTCGCGGAAGTACTCCGCCATCGTCAGCGCGGAGAGCGCGACGCGCAGACGCGTGCCCGGCGGCTCGTCCATCTGGCCGAAGACCAGGGCGACCTTGTCGAAGACGCCGGCGTCCTTCATCTCGTGGATGAGGTCGTTGCCCTCACGGGTGCGCTCGCCGACACCGGCGAACACCGACACACCGCCGTGGTTCTTGGCGACGCGGGCGATCATCTCCTGGATGAGGACGGTCTTGCCGACACCCGCACCACCGAACAGGCCGATCTTGCCGCCCGTGACGTACGGCGTCAGCAGGTCGATGACCTTGATGCCGGTCTCGAACATCTGGGTCTTGGACTCGAGCTGGTCGAAGGCCGGCGCCTTGCGGTGGATGCCCCACCGCTCGTTGATCTCGAGCTTCTCGCCGTCCTCGAGGTTGAGGACGTCACCGGTCGCGTTGAAGACGTGGCCGAGGGTCACGTCGCCGACCGGAACGGTGATCGGCGCGCCGGTGTCGGTGACCGACTGGCCGCGGACCAGACCGTCGGTGGGCTTGAGCGAGATGGCGCGGACGACGCCGTCGCCGAGGTGCTGGGCCACCTCCAGCGGCAGGACCGAGGTCTCGCCGTCGAGGGTCACCTCCGCCTCGAGCTTGTTGTAGATCTCCGGCATGGCGTCGACGGGGAACTCCACGTCGACGACCGGGCCGATCACGCGGGCGATGCGACCGGTGGTCGCCCCCGAGTTCTGGTTCAGGGTCTCGTCAACCGTTGCAGTCATGATTTCGGTTTCCTTGTATCGAGTGGGTTCTCAGTCGTTGCCAGCGTTGGCGTCAGCCAGCGCGTTGACGCCACCGACGATCTCGCTGATTTCCTGGGTGATGCCGGCCTGACGCGCCTGGTTGGCGATCCGCGTGAACTTCTTGATGAGCTCCTGCGCGTTGTCGGTGGCCGACTTCATCGCCTTCTGACGGGCCGCGAGCTCGGACGCGGCGGCCTGCAGGAGCGCGAACCAGATGCGGCTCTGGACGTAGCGCGGAAGCAGTCCGTCCAGCACCGCCTCGGCGCTGGGCTCGAACTCGTAGAGCGGCAGCACGTCGGTGTCGGCCGGAGCCTCGACACCCTCCACCACCTCGAGCGGCAGCAGCCGGACAGCGGTCGGCTTCTGCGTCAGCATCGAGACGAAGCGGGTGTAGACCAGGTGCACCTCGTGCACGGCGCCGTCGGCGTCCTCGTCCCGCAGGAACGTCTCGATCAGGGTGTCCCCGATCTCACGCGCCACGTCGTACGACGGCTGGTCGGAGTGACCCGTCCAGGCCTGCACCACGGGGCGCCCGCGGAACTTGTAGTAGGCCTCCGCCTTGCGGCCGGAGACGTACAGGTCGACGTCCTTGCCCTCGGCACGGAGCTTCTCCACCAGGCCCTCGGCCTCACGCAGCACGCTCGAGGAGTAGGCCCCCGCCAGGCCGCGGTCGCTCGCGATCACGAGCACCGCGGCCTTGGTGGGGTTCTCCGGCTCGGTGGTCAGGGCGTGGTCGACGTTGGAGTACGTCGCCACGGCCGAGACCGCACGGGTGAGCTCACGGGCGTACGGCGCGGCGGCCTGCGCCCGCTGCTGCGCCTTGATGATGCGGGACGCAGCAATGAGCTCCATGGCGCGCGTGATCTTCTTCATCGACTCCGTCGACTTGATCCGCGCGCGGTACTCGCGCAATGAGACAGCCATGCGACTAGTACCTCAGGCCCGCTTCTGCTTGACGATCTGCTCCTGCTCGACGTCCTCGTCCGCCAGCGCCTCGGCCTTGGCGCTGCCGGGCTTGACCGACTCGCCCTCGGAGGTCTCGAACTGGTCGAGGAAGGCGTCGTAGGCAGCCTCGAGCGCGGTCGCGGTGGAGTCCTCGAACTTCAGCGACTCACGGATGCCGGAGAGGATCCCGGACTCGGTGCGGCGCAGGTAGTCGAGGAACTCGTGCTCGAACTTCAGCACGTCGACGACGGGGACGCGGTCGAGCCGGCCGGACGTGCCCAGCCACAGCGAGACCGTCATCTCCTCGACCGGGTAGGGCGAGTAGGCCGGCTGCTTGAGCAGCGCCATCAGGCGCTGGCCGCGGGCCAGCTGCTGCTTGGACGCTGCGTCGAGGTCGGAGGCGAACATGGCGAACGCCTCCATCGCGCGGTACTGCGCGAGGTCGACCTTGAGCGAGCCGGTGACGGCCTTCATCGCCTTGGTCATCGCGGCGCCGCCGACACGGGAGACGGAGACACCGACGTCGATGGCCGGGCGCTGGTTGGCCGCGAACAGGTCCGACTGCAGGAAGATCTGACCGTCGGTGATCGAGATGACGTTGGTCGGGATGAACGCCGAGACGTCGTTGGCCTTGGTCTCGATGATCGGCAGACCGGTCATCGAGCCCGCGCCCAGCTCGTCGGACAGCTTCGCGCAGCGCTCGAGCAGCCGGCTGTGCAGGTAGAAGACGTCACCCGGGTAGGCCTCGCGGCCCGGCGGGCGGCGCAGCAGCAGCGACACAGCGCGGTAGGCCTCGGCCTGCTTGGTCAGGTCGTCGAACACGATGAGGACGTGCTTGCCGTCGTACATCCACTGCTGGCCGATGGCCGAGCCGGTGTAGGGCGCGAGGTACTTGAAGCCCGCGCTGTCGGAGGCCGGGGCCGCGACGATGGTGGTGTACTCCAGCGCGCCGGCGGCCTCGAGGGCACCGCGCACCGAGGCGATGGTGGAGCCCTTCTGACCGATGGCGACGTAGATGCAGCGGACCTGCTTGGACGGGTCGCCCGTCTCCCAGTTCTGCTTCTGGTTGATGATCGTGTCGATGGCCACCGTGGTCTTGCCGGTGGCGCGGTCGCCGATGATGAGCTGGCGCTGGCCACGACCGATGGGGGTCATGGCGTCGATCGCCTTGATGCCGGTCGCGAGCGGCTCGTGCACCGACTTGCGGGCCATGACGCCCGGAGCCTGCAGCTCCAACGCACGGCGGCCGGTGGTGGCGACCTCGCCGAGGCCGTCGATCGGGTTGCCGAGCGGGTCGACGACCCGGCCGAGGTAGCCGTCGCCCACGGGCACGGAGAGCACCTCGCCAGTACGGCGGACCGTCTGGCCCTCCTCGATCTTGTCGAAGTCACCGAGGATGACGACACCGATCTCGCGGGTGTCGAGGTTCAGCGCGAGGCCCAGCGTGCCGTCCTCGAACTCCAGCAGCTCGTTGGCCATCGCCGAGGGCAGTCCGCTGACGCGGGCGATGCCGTCGGCGGTCTGCGCAACCGTGCCGACCTCCTCGCGGGCGGCCGTCTCGGGCTGGTACTCGGCGACGTACTTCTGCAGCGCGTCGCGGATCTCCTCCGGACGGATGGTCAGCTCCGTCATTGGGTGCCTTCTCTCTTCGGTCTCTACGAAAGTCTGTACGTCGGGTGGTCAGCCGGCCAACAGGCGGCGGGCCTCGTCGAGGCGGCTGGCCACGGTGCCGTCGATGACGTCGTCACCGATCTCCACCTTGATGCCGCCGAGGACAGCCGGGTCGACCACGATGTTGAGGTGGACCTGGCGGCCGTACTGCCGGGCGAGCGCCTCGCCGAGACGGCGCTGCTCGGCGTCGGTGAGGGGCTGGGCGACGCGCACGGTCGCGACGTTCTCGTCGCGGACCGAGGCGGCGACCTTGGTGTACTCCTCCAGCGCCGCGGACACGGTGCGGTAGGTGCCGCCCAGTGCCTGCTTGGCGAGGGTGATCGTCGCCGGGAGGGCCTTGCCGCCGAGCAGGGACTCGAGCAGCGCGCCCTTGTCCTCCAGCGAACGGGCCGGGTCGGAGAGCGCGTCGCGCAGCGCCGGGTTCTCCTGGACGACGCCGCCCAGGGCGAAGAGCTCGTCGGCCAGCCGGCCGGCGTCCTCACCGGCCGAGCGGACCGCGGCCACCTCGCTGAGGTGCTCGAGGGCCTCGGCCAGGTCCTTGGCCGACGTCCAGCGCCGCGAGACGGCGGAGGCGACCACGTCGATCGCCACGGCGTCGGCCTTGGTGCCGAGCACGTCGCGGACCACGCCGACCTTGGCCTCGGCCGGCACGGAGCCGTCCGTGACGAACCGCCGTAGCGCCGCCTCGGCGCGCAGGGTCTGCGCGATCGAGTACAGGGAGTCGGCCACGGCGGCCGCCGCCTCCGGCGAGCCGGCGCCCGGGCCCACCCGGGTCGTCAGCTCGTCGGTGAGGGCGGCGACAGCCTCGGCCGACGCACCACGCACGTCCATCAGTTGCTCGCCTCCAGGTCGGCGAGGAAGCGCTCGACCACCCGGCTCTGGCGAGCCTCGTCGTCGAGGCTCTCGCCGACGATCCGGCCGGCGAGACCGGTCGCGAGCGCGCCGACCTCGGCACGGAGCGAGGTGACCGCCTGCTGGCGCTCGGCCTCGATCTGGGCCTTGCCGTGCTCGACGATGCGCGCCGACTCGGCCGTCGCCTGCTCGCGCATCTCGGCGACGATCTGGGCGCCCTGCTCGCGAGCCTCCTCGCGGATACGGGCAGCCTCGTGCCGGGCGTCGGCGAGCTGCTGCTCGAGCTCGGCGAGCTTGGCGTCGGCCTCGGCCTGCTTGGTCTCCGCGGCGCTGAGCCCACCCTCGATCGCGGCGGTGCGCTCGGCGTACGCCTTCTCGAAGTTCGGCACGACGAACTTCCACACCGCGACCAGCACGATGAGGAAGACGATGGCCCCGAGGATGAGCTCCGACACCACTGGGATCAGTGGGTTGTGAGCCTCCTCGGCCGCCAGAACAGCTGCTGTGTTCATGAGCTACCTATCCGGAGTGTCGTGGACCGACCGGGTCAGATCGGCAGGACGAAGGCGAGGGCCAGGGTGATGATGTAGAGCGCCTCGGCCAGAACGAAGCCGAGGATGGCGATCGACTGCAGCCGGCTCTGGGCCTCGGGCTGACGGGCGACGCCGCTGATGAAGGCAGCGAAGATGAGGCCGATGCCGACACCGGGGCCGATCGCGGCGAGGCCGAGGCCGATCATGTTGAGGGAGCCTTCCACGGCTTTTCCTTTCGTTGCACGACGGTCGTTGCGACGTCGCTGGTGTGCTTACTTCAGAGTGCGGTCTGTGCGGTACTGCGGGTGGTGCTGGGGTGCTGCGCTTGTCGGACCGAGCGGGCCGGGGCCCGGCTCAGTGCTCCTCGGCGATCGCCTCGCCGATGTACATGGTGCTGAGCAGCGTGAACACGTAGGCCTGCAGGAACATCACCAGCATCTCGAGGAAGCTGACGCCGATGCCGAGCACGAACGCGAGGACGCCCACGCCGCCGTACAGGGCGTTGCCGCTGCTCAGCAGCGCGGCACCGCCGGTGGCGAAGAGGATCAGCAGGAGGTGGCCGGCGAACATGTTGCCGAACAGACGCAGCGTCAGCGTGACCGGCCGGACCAGCAGGTTGGAGAAGAACTCCAGCGGGACCAGGAGCAGCAGGATCGGACCCTTGATGCCGCCCGGCACCGTCTGGTGCTTGAGGTAGCGCAGCGGACCGTGGTGGGCCCACATGCCGGCGCCGATGTAGATCAGCCACGACAGGATCGCCAACGGGATCACGAAGCCGATGCGGGAGAACGAGGGGAACTGCAGGAACGGGATCAGGCCGTAGTAGTTGTTCATCAAGATGAACAGGAACAGCGAGAACAGGTACGGCACGAACTTCATGAAGTGGTCGCTGCCGATGTTGTCGCGGGCCAGGCCACGCACGAAGTTGTAGACCGACTCGCCGGCGAACTGCAGGCGGCCCGGCACCACGGCGGCGCGGCGGGCGGCCAGCCAGCTGAAGCCGACGACGACCAGGGCCGAGAGGACCAGCAGGAGCATCGGCTTCGTGACGCCGAACGAACCCAGCTCGAACACCGGCGGCAGCTCGAAGCTGCCCGGCCCCGGCGCGTGGAACTCGTCGGCGCGGATCATGGCTCCGGCGAAATTCACTCTGCCTCCTGCGTCTTCTGCATCTGCGTAACGTTCGTTCGGGTCATGCCGGCGGCTGCTTCGGCGGCTCGTCGTCGGGTTCGCGCGGCAGCTGCTTCCAGGTGAGGTACAGGCCGAGGACCGCCCCGACGAGGATCCCCACCACCACCAGGAACCTCGTGCCGAGCCAGCGATCCAGCCCGAATCCCACCAGGCCGTAGAACAAGACTCCGGCGACGAGGTGACTGAACGCCTGCCAGGGGTCGCGCACCGGAGCCTTGCCCGGTCCGCTCGCCTTCGGCGGCTGTTCCTCTGCCATCGCGCCCCGGACTGTAGCAGCCGTGAACCGTCATCGCTCCACCGCCCTCGCAGGCTGGGAGGGGCGGCCCGCGGACGGGTCCGGGGACGGGCTCAGCGGGAGGTCGTAGACGGGGATCCGACGCCGTACCGTCAGCACGATCTGCGCCGTCACCCACACCAGCACACCGGTCACCACACCGGCCGCCAGCCAGCCCCGGTCGTCGAGGAAGGCACCGCTGCGACCGACCCAGGCGAGCACGAGTCCCGTGGTCGCGATCTGTGCGCCGTAGGTCACGAGTGCGGTGATCAGGGTGGCCGAGGGCAGGACGGTGGCGACCATATCCACGACCAGCGCGCCCCAGGCGAACAGGGCCAGCACGATGGCGGCGCCGGCGAAGCCCGCACCGGCGGCCCCCGCACCGGAGGCGACCGCCCCCGCGACGGCGAGGACGACGGCCGCCCCAGCACAGCAGCCTGCGGCGCCGAGAAGCGTCGGGACGCCGCTGACGGGGCGTACCTGCTTCGACTCGGTCGTCATCTCGGCGGCCGTTCTCTGGAGGGGACAATCGGCGGGTCTCGCGGCGTCAGCCAGGCTAACGCGAACGCTCGTGAAAACTATCACAAGGGTGTCGCGGTGCCGAAATGGAACGATCAAGGCCGCGCGGCCGGCCTCAGACCGGCTGGCGGACCTTCGGGAGGAGGAAGGTCAGCGCCAGCGTCAGCACCGCCATCGCCGCGAGCATGCCCCAGACCCAGGCACCGGAGTAGAGGCTGATCACCACCGAGCCGAACGCGATCAGACCGGCCCACAGCCACATGATGAGGACCGCACGGCGCTGGGAGTGGCCGATCTCGAGCAGCCGGTGGTGCAGGTGCTGCTTGTCCGGCGAGAAGGGTGAGCGGCCGGCTCGGGTGCGGCGTACGACGGCCAGGACCAGGTCCGCGATGGGCACGATGAGGATGGTCAGCGGCAGCACGATCGGCAGCAGCGTCGGCAGCAGGCTGGCCGAGGAGCCCGCGGCCCCCTGCGTCAGCTGCCCCGCGTCGAACTGCCCCGAGAGGCTCACCGCGCTGGCCGAGAGGACCAGGCCGATCAGCATCGAGCCGCTGTCGCCCATGAACAGCCGCGCCGGGTGCCAGTTGTGCACCAGGAAGCCGGCGCAGGCGCCCGCCAGCGCGGCGCTGAGCAGCGCCGCGGTGGTGCCGCGCTCGACGTCGTTGATGCGGGTCAGGCCGTAGCAGAACACGAAGAACGCGGCCGCGCCGATACCGACGACGCCGGCCGCCAACCCGTCGAGGCCGTCGACGAAGTTGACCGCGTTGACGGTGGCCACGACGACGAATCCCGTCAGCAGGGCACCCTGGGCCGCGTCGAGGGAGAACTGGCGGCCGCCGGGGAGGCTGATGAACCAGTACTGGATCTGGAAGGCGATGAGGAACGCCGTGGCCAGCACCTGCGCACCCAGCTTGGTGAGCGCGTCGAGCTCGAAGAGGTCGTCGAGCACCCCCACCATGCAGATCATCGTCCCGGCGACCAGGACGACCCCTGCGTCCCGCAGCACGAGCGGCGAGCCGTCGGCCAGGAACGGCAGCTGTCGGGCGACGAGATACGCCGCCCAGAGCCCGCCGAGCATCGCCACCCCGCCCATGTACGGGATCGGCTGGTCGTGGACGTCCCGGTCCCGGACCCGCGCCACCGCGCCGGTGCGCAGGGCGACCTCGCGGGCGATCACGGTCAGCAGATAGGTCATCGCGCCCGCGATGAGGAACACCAGGACGTAGGCACGCACCGGGCTCAGCCCTCGGGGTCGTCGTTGGGGCCGTCGTCGGGCACCGCGAGGTCGAAGGCAGAGAGCACGGCGTTGACCCGCGCCACCGACAACGCACCCGACCGCAGCACGCGCGGCCGGACGCCGGTGGCGTCGATGATCGTGGACGGCTCGGCACCCCCGGCCGCGCCGGCGTCGACGACGACCGCCACCGAGGCGCCGAGCATCCGCTCGGCCTCGTCGGCGTCCAGGGCGGCCGGCAGGCCGGTCAGGTTGGCCGAGCTGACCGCGAGCGGGCCGGTCCGCTCGAGGATGGCGCGGGCGACGGGATGGTCGGGCACCCGGACCGCCACGGTGCCGCGGGTCTCCCCCAGGTCCCACTGCAGCGAGGCCTGCTGGTGGCAGACCAGCGTCAACGCACCAGGCCAGAACTCAGCGACGAGGGCGCGGGCCCAGTCCGGCACGCGCACCGCCAGGGCGTCGAGCGTGTCGGCGGAGGCGACCAGCACCGGCGGCGGCATCTCGCGGCCGCGGCCCTTCGCGTCGAGCAGGGACTGCACGGCCGCGGGGTCGAACGCGTCGGCGCCGACGCCGTACACGGTGTCGGTCGGGATCACGACCAGCTCACCACGTCGTACGGCGGCAGCGGCTGCCTCGACGGCGGCGGTGACCTCCTCCTCGGTCCCGGTCGGGAAGCGCTCACTCACAGAGGTCATCGTGCCAGTCGCGCGGTCGTGAAGCGCGGTCGCCCCGCCAGGTCGGCGTGGTCGCGTACGTCGGCCCAGCGGCCGCTCGCCGCGAAGACGCCGGGGGCACCACCGCCGAGCCCGTCGGGGCCCTGCTCGTCCGCGTGCTCGGCGCCGACCACGCCCGCGTGCCGCAGCAGCCGCGCCGCGCGCTGCTCGAGCACGCGCATGGCGTCGAGCCCGTCGGCGCCGGAGTAGAGGGCCAGGTCGGGGTCGTGGTCGCGGGCCTCGAGCGCGACGGACTCCCACGCCTCGAGCGGGATGTAGGGCGGGTTGCAGACCACGACGTCCACGGTGCCGACCAGGTCCTCGAACGCCTCGGCCATGTCGCCCTGGCGCAGGTCGACCCCCGTGCCGGTCAGGTTGCGCACCGCCCACGGATAGGCGTCCTCCGACAGCTCGCAGGCGTAGACGTCGGCCTCAGGGACCTCGTCCTTGATCGCCTTGGCGATCGCCCCGGAGCCCGTGCACAGGTCTACGACCCGGCAGGTCCGGTTCTCGTGCTCGGCCCGCCTGGCCTCCTGGATCGCCCAGCCGGCGAGCAGCTCGGTCTCCGGTCGCGGCACGAACACGCCAGGACCCACCGCGAGCGTCACGTGCCGGAAGTGCGCCTCGCCCGTGAGGTGCTGCAGCGGCTCCCGCGCGGCCCGCCGCCCGATCAGCGCGAGATACGCGTCGGCCTGGTCGTCGGTGATCCGGTCGACGAGCACCAGGTTGCCCCGGGTCACGCCGAGCACGTGGGAGAGCAGCTCGGCGGCGTCGTACTCGGGGCTGGCGACGCCCGCGGCGCGCAGCTGCACGGCGCCGGCGGAGAGCAGGCCGCGCCGGGTGGTCTCGGCCGCCACCGCTCAGTCCTCGAGCGCCGCGAGCCGGTGCGCGAGGTCGGCGTCGACGGCGGAGAGCACGACGGGCTCGAGGTCACCGTCGAGCACCTGGTCGAGGTTGTAGGACTTGTAGCCGGTGCGGTGGTCGGAGATCCGGTTCTCCGGGAAGTTGTAGGTCCGGATCCGCTCGGAGCGGTCGACGGTGCGCACCTGCGATCGGCGCGCGTCGCTGGCCTCCGCGTCGGCGGCCTCCTGGGCCGCCGCGAGGAGCCGGGCACGCAGGATGCGCAGTGCCTGCTCCTTGTTCTGCAGCTGGCTCTTCTCGTTCTGGCAGCTGACGACGATGCCGGTGGGCAGGTGGGTGATGCGGACCGCGGAGTCCGTGGTGTTCACGCTCTGGCCGCCCGGACCGGAGCTGCGGAAGACGTCGATGCGCAGGTCGTTCTCGTCGACGGTCACGTCGACCTGCTCGGCCTCCGGCATCACCAGCACGCCGGCCGCGGAGGTGTGGACCCGGCCCTGCGACTCGGTGACCGGCACCCGCTGCACCCGGTGCACGCCGCCCTCGAACTTGAGCAGGCCGTACGGCGCCCGACCCGGCTCGCTCGCGCCGCTCTTGGCCTTCACGGCCACGGTGACCGACTTGTAGCCCCCGAGGTCGGACTCGGTCGCGTCGAGGAGCTCCACCTTCCAGCCCTGCCGTTCGGCGTAGCGGGAGTACATCCGCAGCAGGTCGCCGGCGAACAGCGCCGACTCCTCGCCGCCCTCCCCCGACTTCACCTCGAGGATCGCGTCCTTGTCGTCGGCCGGGTCGCGGGGCACCAGGAGCCGGCGCAGCCGCTCCTCGGTCTCGACGCGTCGGCCGGCGAGCGCCTCGGCCTCCGCGGCGAACGCCTCGTCCTCACCGGCCAGCTCGCGGGCCGCGGCGATGTCGTCGCCGAGCGCCAGCCACTCGCGGTAGGCGGCGATGATGGCGCTCAGCTCGGCGTAGCGCTGGTTGAGCTGCTTGGCCAGCCGGGCGTCGGCGTGGGTCTCCGGCGCACCGAGGCGTCCCTCGAGCTCCCGGTGCTCCTCGATGAGCCCCTCGACTGCTTCGAACATCCACACTCCTGCGCTGGGCGGAATCCGGGCAAATGCAGAGCGCCGACCCTCCCGCTGGTGCGGGTGGGCCGGCGCTGGGAAGCAGCTACTTCTTGCCGTAGCGGGCCTCGAAGCGCGCGACGCGGCCGCCGGTGTCGAGGATCTTCTGCTTGCCGGTGTAGAACGGGTGGCAGTTCGAGCACACGTCGGCGCGGATCACGCCGTCGGTCTTCGTGCTGCGGGTGGTGAACGAGGCACCGCAGGTGCAGGTCACCTGGGTCTCGACGTACTCGGGGTGGATGTCAGCCTTCATGGATTCCTCTTCTCAAGGGGTCCGGGTCGCCACGCGGAGGCGCGACGTGAACCGGAGCCGAACGTGCCAAGGGTAGTCAACGCGACCGGACGGGAGCCAATTCCCGTCCGCCACGTCCGGCCGCGGTAGCGCCGGAGCGGCGGCTCACGCCTCGTCGGCGGCCGGGGTGGTCTTCTGCACCTGCATCAGGAACTCGATGTTGCTCTGCGCCTTGCGCAGCCGCTCCAACAGCAGCTCCAGGGCCTGCTGGCCGTCGAGTCCGGACAGCACCTTGCGGAGCTTCCAGATGATCGCGAGCTCCTCGGGGCTGAGCAGCAGCTCCTCGCGGCGGGTGCCGGACTGGACGACATCGATCGCGGGGAAGAGCCGCTTCTCGGCGAAGTCGCGGCGCAGCCGGATCTCCATGTTCCCGGTGCCCTTGAACTCCTCGAAGATCACCTCGTCCATCTTCGAGCCGCTCTCGATCAGCGCCGTGGCGAGGATCGTCAGGGAGCCGCCGTTCTCGATGTTGCGGGCGGCGCCGAAGAATTTCTTCGGCGGGTACAGCGCCGCGGAGTCGACGCCACCGGAGAGGATCCGGCCGCTGGCGGGAGCGGCCAGGTTGTAGGCCCGCCCCAGCCGCGTGATGCCGTCGAGCAGGACGACGACGTCGTGGCCGAGCTCGACCAGCCGCTTGGCGCGCTCGATGGCGAGCTCGGCGACGATCGTGTGGTCGGTGGCCGGGCGGTCGAAGGTCGAGGAGATGACCTCGCCCTTCACCGAGCGCTCGAAGTCGGTGACCTCCTCGGGCCGCTCGTCGACCAGCACGACCATGAGGTGGCACTCGGGGTTGTTCGCGGTGATGGAGTTGGCGATCGACTGCATCACCATCGTCTTGCCGGCCTTGGCCGGGGAGACGATGAGTCCACGCTGGCCCTTGCCGATCGGCGCGGCGATGTCGATGACCCGGCCGATCATGTTGTCGGGTCCGGTCTCCATCCGCAGCCGCTCGGTGGCGTAGAGCGGCGTCAGCTTGGAGAACTCCACCCGGGTCGTGGCCGTGGCCGGGTCCGCGCCGTTGACGCTGTCGATGCGGACCATCGGGTTGAACTTCTCCTTGCGCTCGCCCTCGCGGGGCTGGCGCACCTGGCCGGTGATGGCGTCACCGCGACGCAGCCCGAGGCGGCGCACCAGCGACATGGAGACGTAGACGTCGTCGGCCCCGGGCAGGTAGCCGCTGGTCCGCACGAACGCGTAGTTGTCGAGGACATCGAGGATGCCCGCGGCCGGGACGAGTACGTCGTCCTCGCGGATCTCGATGTCGACGTCGCCGCGCTCACGTGGCGCGCCGCCGGTCGCGCGCGGCCGGTCGCGGTCACGTCCGCGACGACGCCGGCTGCGGCGGCTCTCGCCGTCGGCTCCGTCGCCGTCGCCGACCTGCTGGCCCTGCTGGCCCTGCTGGCCCTGCTGGTTCTGCTGGTTCTGCTTGCCGTCCTGGGGCTGCTGGCCCTGCTTGCCCTCCTGGGCCGGCTGCTCCCCGCGCTGCTCACCCTGCTGGTTGCCCCGCTGGTTGCCCTGGCGGCCTCCCTGGCCGCGCTGGCCACGGCGCTCCTCGGCGTCCTCGGCCCGGCTCACGTCGGCCGCATCGGCCCGGTCGGCCCCGTCGGCCCGGTCGGCCCGGTCTGGCTGGCCCGAGCGCTCGGCCCGCTCGCTCTGCTCGGTCCGCTCGCTCTGCTCGGCCTGGGCACCGGGCTGGACACCGGGCTGGGCCTGCTCCGCGCGCGCCGCCCGCTTCCGCGCCGGCTTCGCGCCGGCCGAGTCACCCTTGCCGGCCGCCTCGGAGCGCGGCTGCGAGCGGTTGCCGGCCTGCGCCGACTGGGCGGCCTTGATGGCCTCCACCAGCTGCGCCTTCTTCATCGAGCCGGCGCCCGCGATGCCCATGCCGGCGGCCATCGCCTTCAGGTCGGCGAGCAGCAGCGAGTTGAGGCCACCGCCGCGCTTCTTGGCGCCGGTCGCGGCAGCCGCCGCGGTGGTGGAGTCGGTCGTTTCGGTCACGTGAGGTCCTTCCCACGTCGTCACAGCCGGCCGGGCGTCGGCTCCGGCGGCTGACTGGGTGTCAGGGCTTCCCGCGTCTTCGGGCAGGAGTCGCGCACGCGTGCAGTGATGACCTGCAGTCGAGCGCGGGAAGTGGGGTGCGTCCGGGACCGAGCGGTCCGGGAGTGCGTGCGCCGTACCTGCGGCGCGCGATCAATGTATCACCGGTGGGCACCGGGGACGCGGCGCAGGCCAGCACGCACGACTAGGCGTCGACCACGGCGCCGGAGGTGTCGACCGCGAGGTGGCGGGCGGCCCACCCCTCGGGGCACCGGGTGAGCAGCTCCTTGGTCAACGTGGTGTCGGGACCGTCGCTGAACGCCAGCACTGTCGGCCCGGCGCCGGACACGATGGCCGCATGGCCGTCGGCGCGCAGGTCGTCGACCAGGGCGAGGCTGTCGGGCATCGCCGGACGGCGGTAGTCCTGGTGCAGGTAGTCGCGGGTGGCGCGGTGCAGCTGCTCCGGCTGACTCGCGAGCGCGGCGACCAGCAGCGCGGAGCGGCCGGCGTCGGCCGCAGCGTCGGCGTGGGGCACGGCATCGGGCAGCAGGCCGCGGGCCACCTTGGTCTCGACGCCGGTCGGCGGGACGAACACGACGGCGCTCACCCGGGGATCGACGGCGGCACGTACGGCGTAGAAGCCGTCGTCGTCGTGGCCGGAGATCGTGAAGCCGCCGTAGAAGGCCGGGGCGACGTTGTCGGGATGTCCTTCGATCTCGGCCGCGAGCCGGAAGGCGGCGTCGTCGTCGAGCAGCAGCTCGCCGCCCGCGACCAGGGCGCGGGCCAGCACGATCCCGCCGACGATGGCGGCCGAGGACGAGCCCATCCCCCGCGCGTGCGGGATGACGTTGCGGCACCGCAGCCTCAGTCCGGCCGGCTCCCCGCCCATCTGGGCGAAGGCGGCGCGCATGGCGCGGACGACGAGGTGCGTCTCGTCGAGGGGTACGGCGCCCGCGCCCTCCCCGCTGACCTCGATCTCGAGACCGCCGGCCGCGACGCTCGCGGTCAGGGTGTCGCGCAGGTCCAGCGCCAGTCCGAGCGAGTCGTACCCGGGGCCGAGGTTGGCCGAGGTGGCCGGGACGGTGACGGTGACCGGCCCGGGGACGAACCGCACCACCTCAGGCCAGCCCGGCGGCGGCGGCCGCGGCGTCGACGTCGGCGTCCACCACGGTCGGCCGCAGCTCGCCGAAGCCCTCGAGCGCGGTCACGGTGTCCTTGAGGCCATGACCGGTGACCGTGATGACCACGGTCGCGCCGGCGTAGGTCTCCCCCTGGTCCAAGTCCTGCAGCAGCCCGGCCACACCGGCGGCGGACGCCGGCTCGACGAACACGCCGTCGTTGGCGGCCAGCGCCCGCTGGGCGGCCAGGATCTGCTCATCCGACAGCGCCGCGAACCGGCCGCCCGACTCCGCGGCCGCCGCCTCGGCGAGCTTCCAGGAGGCGGGGTTGCCGATCCGGATCGCGGTCGCCTTGGTCTCGGGGTTCGGGAACACCCGGCCGTGCACCAGCGGCGCGGCGCCCTCGGCCTGGTAGGCCCGCATGACAGGGCGCTTCGTGGCACGGCCGAGGTCGGCGTACTGCCGGTAGCCGAGCCAGTAGGCGGAGATGTTGCCGGCGTTGCCGACCGGCAGCAGGTGGAAGTCGGGGGCGTCGCCGAGCCGGTCGACGACCTCGAACGAGGCGGTCTTCTGGCCCTCGAGCCGCACCGGGTTGACGGAGTTCACCAGCGCCACCGGGTAGTGCTCGGCCAGTCCGCGGGAGAGCTTCAGGCAGTCGTCGAAGTTGCCGCGGACCTGGATGACGTGGGCGCCGTGGAGCACGGCCTGGGCCATCTTGCCGGCGGCGATCTTGCCCTCGGGCACCAGCACGACCGGGGTGATCCGCGCCTTGGCGGCGTAGGCGGCCATGGAGGCCGACGTATTGCCGGTGGACGCGCAGACACACGCCTGGGCGCCCTGGTGCACGGCGACGGAGATGGCCGCGGTCATGCCGCGGTCCTTGAAGGAGCCGGTGGGGTTCTGGCCCTCGACCTTGAGCCACACCTGCGCGTCGGCCACCTCGGAGAGCCAGCGTGACTCGACCAGCGGCGTGCCCCCCTCCCCCAGCGTCACCGCCGGGGTGTCGGCGGGGATGTCGAGCAGGTCGCGGTACTCCTCGATGACACCGCGCCACTGATGGGCCGACCCGTGGGACGGCTGGTGGGTGCTCACTCGTGCTCTCCCTCTACCCGCATCACCGAGGTGACGTCGCGGACGATCTCCATGCCGCGCAGGTGGTCCACCGTGGCGGACAGCTGGGCGTCGGTGGCCTCGTGCGAGACCACGACCAGCTGCGCGTCGTCGTCACGACCCTCCTGCCGCACCGTCTGGATCGAGACCCCCTGCTCGGCGAAGGCGGTCGCGACCGCGGCGAGCACGCCGGCGCGGTCGGCGACGTCGAGCGAGACGTGGTAGCGGGTGACGGTCTCCCCCATCGGCAGCACCGCCCGGTCGGCGTACGTCGAGGCCGGCGCGCTGCTGCTGCCGGCCACGAGGTTGCGCGCGACGCTCACCAGGTCGCCGAGGACGGCGCTCGCGGTGGGGGCACCGCCGGCGCCGCGGCCGTAGAACATCAGCTGACCGGCGGCCTCGGACTCCACGAAGACGGCGTTGAACGCGTCGCGGACGCTGGCGAGCGGGTGATGGCGCGGGATCATCACGGGGTGCACCCGCGCGCTCACCGCGCCGTCCTTGAGCTCGGTGATCGCCAGCAGCTTGACGACCGAGCCCATCGCCTTGGCGCTGGCCACGTCCGTGGCCGTGACGTCGGCGATGCCCTCGCGGTGGACGTCGGCAGCCGTCACCCGGGAGTGGAAGGCGAGACTGGCGAGGATCGCGCACTTGGCGGCGGCGTCGAACCCGTCGACGTCGGCCGTCGGGTCGGCCTCGGCGTACCCCAGCTCCTGCGCCTCGGCGAGCGCCTCGTCGAAGCCCGAGCCGTGGGTGTCCATCTTGTCGAGGATGTAGTTCGTGGTGCCGTTGACGATGCCCATCACCCGGGTCACCTTGTCGCCGGCGAGCGAGTCGCGCAGCGGGCGCAGGATCGGGATGGCACCGGCGACGGCGGCCTCGTAGTAGAGGTCGCGGCCGGCCTTCTCGGCGGCCTCGAACAGCGTCGCGCCGTCCTCGGCGAGCAGGGCCTTGTTGGCCGTCACGACGCTCGCCCCGGACTCCAGGGCGGCCAGGATGAGGCTGCGGGCCGGCTCGATCCCGCCGATCACCTCGATGACGACGTCGACGTCGTCGCGGGTGACGAGGGCCTGCGCGTCGGTCGTCAGCAGCTCCGCGGGAAGGTCCACCTCCCGCGGCGCGTCGAGGCGGCGTACGGCGACGCCGACGAGCCGCACGGGCGCTCCGATCCGGGCCGCCAGGTCACCGGACTGCTCCTCGAGCAGTCGGACGACCTGCGATCCGACCGATCCGCAGCCGAGCACGGCGATCCCGAGGGGTCGGCCGGTGCCCGGCCCGGGCTTGTCGCCCTCCGGGGTCTGGTAGGCCATGTCGCTGCTCACCGGACCAGGGTATCGGCGCACGGCCGCCCGCGGTGCCGGACGGTCCGAACGCGGACATCCTTCGCACCGGATGTGCGCCTCCGGACCACCTGACACGAGCGCCGCCCGACGGCAGGATGGCGTCGTGCTCTTCCCCAACGCCGACCTGGACCGGATCGCCGCCGGCGAGGTCGACCTGGCGTTCCGGCGCTGGAAGCGGCCGATGCACGTCGCCGGCGGGCGGCAGCGCACCCGGATCGGCGTGGTGGAGTTCGTCTCGGTCGACGTGGTCGACCCCGCGGCTCTGACGCCGCAGGACGCCGCCCGCGCCGGCACGACGCTGCCGGCGCTGTTGGCCTTCCTCTCGCGCAAGGACGGTGACGTCTACCGGATCGGCGTGCGCTTCGGCGGGGCCGATGAGCGGGCGTCCTTGCGCGAGCGGCTCCCGGACGAGGCGGAGATCGTCGCGCTGCTGGCGCGGCTCGCCGAGATGGACCGGCGCTCCCGTCGCGGCCCGTGGGTCCGGCAGCACCTCGAGCTCATCGAGGCGCGGCCCGCCGAGCTCGCCGAGACGATCGCGGCGAGCATCGGTCGCGAGAAGAAGCCGTTCAAGGCCGACGTACGCCGGCTCAAGGAGCTCGGCCTCACCGAGAGCCTGCCGGTCGGCTACCGGCTCTCGCCGCGCGGGCAGGCGGTGCTGGCCCGGCTGCGGGCGTGAATGCCCATCAAGGTATGCAGGGAAGTGCGCACATCCCTCGCGGAACTCCGCACGGTAGGTGCACCTTCCTCTGCATACCTTGACGAACAGGCAGGCGCTCAGCCGACGTCGGTGGCCAGCAGGTCGTCGACGGTCTCGCGGCGGACGATCACCCGGGCCGCGCCGTCACGGACCGCGACGACGGGCGGGCGCAGGGCGTGGTTGTAGTTCGACGCCATCGAGCGGCCGTAGGCGCCCGTGCCGGGGACGGCGACCAGGTCGCCGGGACGAACGTCGCCGGGCAGGAACTCGTCCTTGACCACGATGTCGCCCGACTCGCAGTGCTTGCCGACCACCCGCGCGAGCACCGGCGCGGCGTCCGAGGCACGGGAGGCGAGGGTGCAGGAGTAGTCGGCGTCGTACAGGGCGGTGCGGATGTTGTCGCTCATGCCGCCGTCGACGCTGACGTAGGTGCGGGTCGCGCCGCCGTCCAGCGAGACCTCCTTGACGGTGCCGACCGTGTAGACGGTGAACATCGCCGGGCCGACGACGGCCCGGCCCGGCTCGATCGAGAGGTGCGGTACGTCGACGCCGAGCGCGCCGCACTCGGCCGCCACGATCCTGATGATCTGCTCGGCCAGCACCGCCGGATCGGCCGGGTCGTCCTGGGTGGTGTACGCGATGCCGAAACCACCGCCGAGATCGAGCTCGGGCATGGCGTGACCCAGCTCGGCCGCGACGCGGGCGTGCAGCGCGAGCACCCGCCGCGCCGCCACCTCCCATCCGGAGGTGTCGAAGATCTGGCTGCCGATGTGGCTGTGCAGGCCACGCAGGTCGAGGCTCCCGGCCGCGAGCACCTGACGCACCGCCTCGAAGGCCGATCCGGAGCTGATCGAGAAGCCGAACTTCTGGTCCTCGTGCGCGGTGGCGATGAACTCGTGCGTGTGCGCCTCCACGCCGGCCGTCACGCGCACCATGACCGGCTGCACGACGCCGAGCTGCGTAGCGATGTCGGCCAGGCGGTCGATCTCCACGATGGAGTCCACGATGATCCGGCCGACGCCCTCGTGCACGGCACGGCGCAGCTCCATCGCGGACTTGTTGTTGCCGTGGTAGCCGATCCGGGCGGGCTCGACCCCGGCCCGCAGCGCGACGGTCAGCTCGCCGTCGGAGCAGACGTCGAGGAACAGCCCCTCCTCCGCGACCCACCGGGCCACCGCCGTACTGATGAACGCCTTGCCGGCGTAGTAGACGTCGCAGCCGGCGAACGCGTCGCGGAAGGCGCGCGCGCGGGCACGGAAGTCGGCCTCGTCGAGCAGGAACGCCGGCGTGTTGACGTTGGCGACGATCTCGGGCACGGACAGGCCCCCGACCTGGAGCACACCGTCGACCTTCGTCGCGGTCCGTGGCCACAGCGAGCCGACCAGCGCATTGACGTCGTCGGGCTCGCGCAGCCAGACGGGCGAGGTGCCGGTGAAGCCGCCCGGCGAGACGTGACCAGCCATCGAGCGCGTCACATCCGCTCCGGTGCCGAGACGCCCAGCAGGCCGAGGCCGTTGGCAAGGACCGTCTGCGTCGCGACCACCAGCACCAGCCGCGCGAGGTTCGTGGCCGTGACCGGCTCGTCGCCCTGCGGCAACATGCGGCACTCGCGGGTGTCGTACCACTTGTTGAAGATCGAGGCCGTGTCCTCGAGGTAGCGCGCGACCCGGTGCGGCTCGCGCAGCTCGGCCGCGCTGGCGACGACCCGCGGGAACTCCGCGAGGGCGCGGAGCAGGTCGCCCTCACGCTCGTGCGAGAGCAGCGCGGGGTCGAAGCCGGGGCCGTCGGCGGACGGCGTCAGGTCCGGCAGCGCCATGCCGAGGTCGGTGGCGTTGCGGACCATCGCGCTCGTGCGCGCATGGGCGTACTGCACGTAGTAGACCGGGTTGTCGTTGGACGCCTTGGTGATCTCGGCGACGTCGAGGGTCAGCGGGCTGTCGGCCGGGTAGCGCGCCAGGGAGTAGCGCAGCGCGTCCACGCCGATCTCCTCCGCGAGCTCGTGCAGCGTCACGATCGTCCCCGCGCGCTTGGAGAGCTTCAGCTCCTGGCCGTCGCGCAGGATCTTGACCAGCTGCCCGATCATCACGTCGAGCGTCTGGTCCGGGTCGTCGCCGACACACGCGGCCATGGCCCGCAGCCGGTTGACGTACCCGTGGTGGTCGGCGCCGAGCAGGTAGATGCAGTGGTCGAAGCCACGCTCGCGCTTGTTGAGGTAGTACGCCGTGTCGGAGGCGAAGTAGGTCAGCTCACCGTCGGACTTGATGAGGACCCGGTCCTTGTCGTCCCCGAAGTCGGTGGTTCGCATCCAGAGCGCACCACCCTCCTCGTAGACGTGGCCGAGCTCCTTGAGCCGCGCCAGCGTCTCCGGCACGGAGCCGCTGTCGTGCAGGGAGAGCTCGGAGAACCACACGTCGAAGTGGGTGTTGAACCCGTCGAGCTGCTGCTGCTGCTCCTTGAGCTGGAGCTCGTAGCCCTTGGCGCGGACCGCGGTCGTCCGCTCGGGCTCGGGCAGCTCGAAGATCCCGGGCGCCGCGTCGGCGACGGCCTTGGCCAGGTCGTCGATGTAGCCGCCGGCGTAGCCGTTCTCCGGGGTCGGCTGGCCGGTCGCGGCCGCGATGATCGAGGCGGCGAAGTGGTTCATCTGCACGCCGCGGTCGTTGATGTAGAACTCGCGGGTGACCTCCGCGCCGGCGGCGGCCAGCACACGGCCGATGGCGTCACCCAGCACCGCCCAGCGGGTGTGGCCCAGGTGGAGCGGTCCGGTGGGGTTGGCCGAGATGAACTCGACGTTGATCCGCTGTCCGGCGAGCGTCCGGCTGGAGCCGTACGACGGGCCGGCGGTCACGACGGCGGCCGCGATCTCGCCCTGCGCGCCGGCTGCGACGCTGATGTTGAGGAAGCCCGGCCCCGCGACCTCGACACCGGCGATGCCGTCGTGCGAGGTGAGCCGCGAGGCGACCAGGTCGGCCAGCGTCCGCGGGTTGGTGCCGGCCTTCTTGGCCAGCTGGAGCGCCACGTTCGTGGCGTAGTCGCCGTGCCCCTTCTGCCGGGGTCGCTCCACCGTCACGCTGCTCGGGACACCGTCGGGAAGCGCGAGCGCGCCTTCGTCCGACAGCGTCGTCAGGACGTCGACGATCGCGCTGGAGAGCTGGTCAGGGGTCACCCGGCAAGCCTAACGGCGCGGTGCCGGTGGCCCCGAACCAGTATCGGCGCCGGAACCCGCGCCCGGTTTCGACGCATCCCTGCGGTGGTTGTAGGGTCATCCACGCACTGGCCACGCCGGTGCGTTGCCTCCGTAGCTCAGGGGATAGAGCACTGGTTTCCGGTACCAGGTGCCGCAGGTTCGAATCCTGCCGGAGGCACCGATCCGACGGGCCCGCGAGAGCGGGCCCGTCGGCATTTCGGCGGTTGTTCGTGCCGCCGTGCCGTGGGTTGCCGCGATCTGGCTGACGGTCGGTCGGTCTCGGGTTAATCTTCGTCACGCTTTTCACACCAGTCACATGTGCACCTCATCGGGAGGCGCCGCGGACGAAGGGCGTGCGCATGGCACGGTTCAGCAAGCATCTCCGACACGTCGCGCGGCTGGCTGCCGCCACGCTGGTGGCCTCGACGGTTCCGGCGGTGGCCATCGGCAGCGCCGCGGCGGCGGACGGGGACGAGCCGGCGGTGGCGTTCTTCACGCCGATCGACGGCCAGAGCGTCCGGCCCGGGGACGTGCACGTGATGCTCGGCGCCGCGACCACCGTGCAGTCCGTGAAGCTGACGGCGACCGGAGGGGCGCCGGGCACCAGCTGCCTGGCCCGCAGTGCTGACGTCTTCGAGACCACGATCACCGCGTCGGCGTCCGGAACGCTGGCCTTGGAGGCCGCCGCGTTCAGTGACGCGGACTGCCTCGTGCCGCTGAACCTGGCCGACCCGCCTGTTCAGGCGAACGTCACCATCTCGCCGAGCGCGACCAGGTTCGCCGAGCCGGACAAGGACCTCAAGGACGACCGCACCGGCGAGACGCTCTGCGGCCCCTTCATCAGGCCCCGGGTCAAGATCGCGAAGGGGACCGGCGATTGCGCCGCGGTGCCGCTCGGGTACTTCACCTCCCGGCTCGACGGCCACACCTATACGCGCACCACAGGCGGGACCACCGGAAGCCTCGACCACCGGGCTGACGCTCCGACGCTCGCGTCCTCCACCGCACCGACGACGGGCGGCACGGCGCCCAGCGGCGGCATCTTCCGCGCCACGCTGACGCTCACACCCGAGCAGGTCGCCGCCCGTCGCGCGGTCATCCGGGTCACCGACGGCACCTCCTCCGAGGCCGTGGAGGCGCCGCTCTACGCCCAGGTCGTGACCCACGTGCGCTCCACCACGGTCCCGGTCGCGGGCGGCGTGGTCATCACCTCGAAGCTGTCCGACCAGTACGGCCAGCCCGTCGTCGGCGCCCCGGCGCGTCTGACCGGCTACGCCAACGGGTCACGCACGCCGGTCGACCAGCTCCTCGCCACCGACGTGAACGGCGACGTGACCTTCGCACCCGTCCCGGCCAACGGCTTCTACATCACGGTCGCCGACGTCGACCTCAACGGCTCGAAGGCCGCCTCCGAGCCGAGCTTCGAGTCGGTCGTCGGCAGGGTGGCCTACGCCGCACCGGGCCGAGCGCTGTACCACAACAACGCCCGCACCAAGGGCGGCAGCGGCACCATCGGAGACTCGCTCCGCGGCACCCGCGCGGCGGCGGCCCGCGGCTACAAGTGGATCGACCAGAACGGGCAGCTCTCGTTCACCACGGCCGCCGTCATGCGCTCCGGCGCGCGCGGGGTGTCCCAGCCCGGCCACCTGACCTGGGTGAACGCGCACGGCGCGCCGTACAACCCGCGGTGGCTGAAGAAGGGCCGCTTCCCGACGCGCGCCTGGTCGGGCATGCGACGACGTGTCGGCCTCCGCAACGCGGACATGACCTTCCAGCAGAACGCCGCCCGCGGCATCTCCGTGGAGTGGGAGGTGAAGAACATCCGGCCCTTCACCAGCCCGCGCGCGCTGAACCTGGCCTTCAGCAGCCTCGCGGCGTCGGCCCGGCGCTACTACGGGCCGGCGTGGCAGAGGCGCGTGGAGATCAAGGTGCTGTCCAACCTCTCCGGCGGACCGACCTACGCCCTGCGGATCCTGAAGGCGGCCCACGCGCACGGCTTCACCACGATGTACCTGGCCCGCGGGGCCGCCACGCGGGTGCAGATCCCCGCCGAGGCGCATGCGTACGTCGACCGCGTCCGCGGCGCCGCCGGCAGCCTGTACGCCTACACGCCGCCGGCGTGGCAGAACGACATCCCAAAGCCCAAGGACGCACCCCTCACCGCCAGCTGAGGTCCGGCGGCCCGACCTTGCGTCGGACCGCCGGACCACGCCAGAGCTGCGATCAGCCCACGCACCTCGTGACGGCGTCGTCCTTGGCGTCGGCGCCCATCCGCTTCGCCTGCTCGGTGAAGGGAAGCACCACGCTGGCACCGCCGACGTTGCCGATGCTGCCCTGCAGCACGCAGGCGCTCACCTTGCCCGGGTCGATGGACGCGAGCAGGTGGCCCAGCCGGTAGAGCTCGGTCGGGGCGAGGTCCGTGGCGAGGTTGCGGGTCACGCTCAGCACGCCCTTGGCGATGAAGCCGGGCTTGCCGGCGCTGTTGCGGACCTTGCGCTGGATGCCCCTGATGACCTTCTGCTGGTTGGCCGAGCGGTCGAAGTCGCCGCGCAGCAAGGCCTTGCGGATCCGCGCGTAGGCGTGGGCCTCGTAGCCGGTGAGCTTGATGCGCCCCTTCTGGAAGCCTCGCTCCTTGAGGTACTGGTCCTCGAAGTAGAACGGGTTGTCGATCCAGATGCCGCCGATGTCGCTGACCAGCTGCTCGAACTTCTTGAACCGCGTGACGAAGACGTAGTCCGGCTCGACGCCGAACAGGTTGCCGACGGTCTCGCCGAGCAGCTTCGGCCCACCGAAGTAGAGCGCCGCGTTGATGCGGTTCGAGCCGTGGCCCGGGATCGGGACCCAGGAGTCACGCGGCACGCCGAGCACCGTGGCGGCGCCGGTGCGGGTGTCGATGCCGACCAGCTGGAGGGCGTCGCCGCGACTGCGCAGCATGTCCTCCCCCGGGCGCGCGTCGGAGCCGACCGCGAGGACCCACAGCATGTCCTTGCCGATGTCGACCGTCGCGGCGTGCTCGGTGGCGACCAGGACGCTGTCCGGCGTGCGGTGGGTGGCGTCGGGCAGCGCGACCGCCGTCAGACCGAGGACGGCGGCCAGGGCCGTCGTGACCGCGACCCGTCGGCCGAGCCCCCGAGCGAGCCGAGCAGGGATCATGCGGGCCATCACTGGGCCTCCTCGCCGGTCGGGGGCGCCGCCGGGGCGGTGCCGGTCGTGCTGGTGATGTCGAAGCCGAAGATCTTCCAGGTGCCCTCGGCGGGGGTCAGGTCGAGGCGTCCGGTGACCTGCTGCGGGCCGGTGAGGGTCCCGGTGGTCTCGAAGGTGAGGTTGACGACCGCGGTGACGCCGGCGGGCTGGCCGCGCACGGCGAGCACGTCCAGCCCGACCTCCCGGGCGGTGGCCTCCGCAGCCTCGATCCGGTCGGCGATGGGGGCGCTCGTCATGCCCGGGAGGCGCTGGGCCTTCGCCGCGGCGCCGGGCGTGAAGCCGGCGAACGCGGGAGCGAAGTCGGCGCGGGGGAACTCACCCAGGTACGCGGCGTCGATCCAGCCGTCGACCACCGCGGTGACGGCCTCGGCGACCGCGTCCTGGCCGGCCTGGTCGAGCCGGCCGGTCAGGGCGGCGATCGTGGTCTCGGTGGCCAGCGGTCCCTCGGGTCCGGCCGTCCCCGACGGGGCGGCATCCTCGTCCGTCGTACCGCCCGTGCAGGCGCTCAGCAGCGCGCCGGCGACCAGGGTCGCGGCCAGCGTTGCTGACAGCGACCGGAGTGGTCGCGCCACCCGGCCGCAGGGGTGCGCCGGAGCCGGCGCAACGCGGGAAAATCTCATTGCTAACGATCCAATCGTGTGGGGTGCACGACACCTTGCCTGAAAGGGGCACCCATCTCCTGCATTTGCTAGGGCGTGGGTCTAGCCTTGAGGACCGGAAAACGTTCCGGCCCCATCCCCCGTCGCGCGCTCATCCGGAAGAGGCGAATCAAGCCGTGCCGCAGCCCTCAGGCAGCAACCCATCCTCCACTGACATCCCCGCAGAGTTCGGAGCCAACGAGTGGCTCGTGGAGGAGATGTACGACCAGTACCAGAAGGACCCGGCCAGCGTTGATCCCGTGTGGGTCCGCTTCTTCGAGGCCGGTGGCACCCCCGCCAACGGCGCTCCGGCCCAGCCGAGCCAGCCGGCCCAGCAGGCCCAGCCGGCGAACCGTACGCCGGCCGCGGCCCCCGCCGCCCCGGCTGCTGCCGCGCCGGCCCCCGTCGCCAAGCCGCGCCCGGACAACACCAAGGCCGCCGAGCCGGCGAAGGGCACCACCAACCCGGTGCCGAAGGAGTCCCCCGCTCCCGCGCCGGCCGCGGCCACCGACCAGCCGTCGTACACCGTGCTGCGCGGCGCCCCGGCCCGCACCGCCCAGAACATGGACGTCTCGCTGACCGTCCCCACCGCCACCTCGGTGCGCTCGGTGCCGGTCAAGCTGCTGTGGGACAACCGCACCGTCATCAACAACCACCTCGCCCGCGCCCGCGGCGGCAAGGTGTCGTTCACCCACCTCATCGGCTACGCGCTGGTGCAGGCGGTCAAGGCGATGCCCTCGATGAACGTCGGCTACGACGTCGTCGACGGCAAGCCCAACCTCATCACCCCGGCTCACATCAACCTCGGCCTCGCCATCGACGTCCCGAAGCCCGACGGCTCCCGCCAGCTGCTCGTCCCGAGCATCAAGGCCGCCGAGACGATGGACTTCGCGGCGTTCTGGACCGCCTACGAGGACCTCGTCCGCAAGGCCCGCGACGGCAAGCTGACCGTCGAGGACTTCCAGGGCACCTCGATCTCGCTGACCAACCCCGGCGGCATCGGCACCGTGCACTCCGTGCCGCGCCTGATGAAGGGCCAGGGCGCCATCATCGGCGTCGGCGCGATGGAGTACCCCGCCGAGTGGCAGGGCGCGTCGGCCGACACCATCGCCAAGAACGGCATCAGCAAGGTCATGACGCTGACCTCGACGTACGACCACCGCGTCATCCAGGGCGCGCAGTCGGGCGAGTTCCTCAAGGTCATGCACGAGCTGCTGCTGGGCCGCAACGGCTTCTACGACGAGATCTTCCGCTCGCTGCGGATCCCGTACCTCCCGATCCGCTGGGCCCAGGACGTCGCGACCAGCCACGACGACCAGATCAGCAAGCAGGCCCGCGTCCTGGAGCTGATCCACGCCTTCCGGGTCCGCGGTCACATGATGGCCGACACCGACCCGCTCGAGTACAAGCAGCGCAGCCACCCCGACCTGGAGGTCGAGTCGCACGGGCTGACCCTGTGGGACCTCGACCGCGAGTTCCCGACCGGCTCCTTCGGCAGCGCCGACAAGCCGTTCATGAAACTGCGCGACATCCTCGGCATCCTGCGTGACTCCTACGTCCGGACCACCGGCATCGAGTACATGCACATCCAGGACCCCGAGCAGCGGCAGTGGATCCAGCAGCGGGTCGAGCGGCCGCACGAGAAGACGCCGCGCGAGGAGCAGCTGCGCATCCTGCTCAAGCTCAACCAGGCCGAGGCGTTCGAGACCTTCCTGCAGACCAAGTTCGTCGGGCAGAAGCGGTTCTCGCTCGAGGGCGGGGAGACCACCATCCCGGTGGTCGACGAGATCTGCGAGGCCGCGGCCGAGGCAGGTCTGGACGAGGTCACGATCGGCATGGCCCACCGCGGCCGGCTCAACGTGCTGGCCAACATCGTCGGCAAGTCCTACAACCAGATCTTCCGTGAGTTCGAGGGCAACATCGACCCGCGCACGGTCCAGGGCTCCGGCGACGTGAAGTACCACCTCGGCGCCGAGGGCGAGTTCGAGGCCGGCACGGGCGACCAGATCAAGGTGTCGGTGGCGGCCAACCCGTCGCACCTCGAGACCGTCGACCCGGTGCTCGAGGGCATCGCCCGCGCCAAGCAGGACGTGCTGAACCGGGGCGAGGAGTTCCCGGTCCTGCCGCTCCTGCTGCACGGCGACGCGGCGTTCGCCGGCCAGGGCGTGGTCGCCGAGACGCTCAACCTCTCCCAGCTGCGCGGCTACCGCACCGGCGGCACGATCCACCTGGTCATCAACAACCAGGTCGGGTTCACCACCTCCCCCGGCTCCTCGCGCAGCTCGCTGTACTGCACCGACGTCGCCCGGATGGTCCAGGCGCCGATCTTCCACGTCAACGGCGACGACCCCGAGGCGTGCGTCCGGGTGGCGCGGCTGGCGTTCGAGTACCGCCAGGCGTTCAACAAGGACGTCGTCATCGACCTGGTCTGCTACCGCCGCCGAGGTCACAACGAGGGCGACGACCCGAGCTACACGCAGCCGCTGATGTACGACCTCATCGAGCAGAAGCGCTCGGTGCGCAAGCTCTACACCGAGTCCCTCGTCGGCCGTGGTGACATCACGATCGAGGAGGCCGAGGCGGTCCTGCGCGACTACCAGCAGCAGCTGGAGCGGGTCTTCACCGAGGTCCGCGAGGCCGACTCCACCCCGGAGGCGTGGACCACCGTCCCCGACTACCCCGAGAAGACCGTCGGCCAGGCGCACACCGCGATCTCCCCCGAGGTCATGAAGCGGATCGCCGACGCCTACGTCACGCCGCCCAGCGGCTTCACCGTCCACCCGAAGGTGATGCCCCAGCTGCAGCGGCGGGCGACCTCGATCACCGAGGGCAACATCGACTGGGGCACCGGCGAGATCCTCGCCTTCGGCTCCCTGCTCATGGAGGGCCGCCCGGTCCGCCTGGCCGGCCAGGACTCGCGGCGCGGCACCTTCGTGCAGCGGTTCGCGACGATCATCGACCGCCACAACGCCGACGAGTGGACCCCGCTGTCCAACCTCAGCGAGGACCAGTCGAAGTTCTACGTCTACGACTCGCTGCTCTCCGAGTACGCCGCGCTCGGCTTCGAGTACGGCTACTCGGTGGCCCGCCCCGACGCCCTCGTGCTCTGGGAGGCCCAGTTCGGCGACTTCGTCAACGGCGCCCAGACGGTGATCGACGAGTACATCACCTCCGGCCGCACCAAGTGGGGACAGGACTCCGGCGTCGTGCTGCTGCTGCCGCACGGGTACGAGGGCCAGGGCCCGGACCACTCCTCGGCCCGGATCGAGCGGTTCCTGCAGATGGCCGCCGACGACGCGTTCGTCGCCGCGCAGCCGTCGTCCCCGGCGTCCTACTTCCACCTGCTGCGCCAGCACTCGCTCGGCGAGGAGCACCGCCCGCTGGTCGTCTTCACGCCGAAGTCGATGCTCAAGCGCAAGGAGGCCGCCTCGAAGCCGGCTGACTTCACCTCCGGCACGTTCCGTGCGGTCATCGGTGACGACGCCGCCGACCCGAGCAAGGTCACCACGCTGCTGCTCTGCTCGGGCCGCGTCACCTGGGACCTGATGGTGGAGCGGACCAAGCGGGACAACGGCGAGGCGTTCGCGATCGCGCGGGTCGAGCAGCTCTACCCGTGGCCGATCGAGGAGCTCAAGGCCGAGATCGCGAAGTACCCGAACCTGACCACGGTCCGCTGGGTGCAGGACGAGCCGGTCAACCAGGGCCCGTGGCCGACGTACGCGCTGAGCGTGCTGCCGGAGCTCGGCGTCGAGGTCGAGCCGGTCACCCGGATCGCGTCGACGACCACCGCCGTCGGCACGGTCAAGCGCCACCTGGCCGAGCAGGCCGAGCTGATCGGTCGCGCATTCGCGTAAGCAGCGGGAAAGACACCGCAGCGGCCCCCGGGGAACACCCCGGGGGCCGCTGCGCTTCGTGGTGGACTACGCCCATGGGACTCGCCGCCGACCTCGACTACCGCTTCCCGAACCCCGGCCCACTGCGCCGGCTGGTGCAGCGGGTCGCCGCCACCCGGGCGGGTGGATGGGTGTTCTCGCGGGTGCTGCGGCACCTCGACGACGTGGTCAAACGACTCAGCCGCGGCCGCACCAGTGCGCCGGAGATCCTGGCCGGGCTGCCGGTGCTCGAGCTGGCCACCACGGGGCGACGCTCGGGGCAGGTCCGTACCTCCCACCTGATCGCGCTGCCCTGCGGCGCCGACCTGGCGCTGCTCGGCACGAACTTCGGCCAGCCGGCCACGCCCGCGTGGGTCTTGAACCTCGAGGCCGACCCGAAGGCGACGGTCTCCTACCAATCGCGCAGCGTCACGGTGCTGGCGCGGCCGGCTTCGCAGCAGGAGTACGACGAGGTGCTGCGCGCATCGGACCGCATCTATCCCGGCTACCGCGCCTACCTGCGGCGGATCACCGGCCGGCGCGTGCGGATCTTCGTCCTGGCCCGCTCGGCGTAGCCCGGACGTCGTCGTCGGAGCGCGGTGCCGCCTGGGAGAATGAGCCCATGTACTTCACCGACCGCGGCATCGAGGAGCTGGACAAGCGCCGGGGAGACGAGGAGGTCACGCTCGCGTGGCTCGCCGAGCAGCTGCAGGCGTTCGTCGACACTCATCCCGAGTTCGAGACCGCCGTCGAGCGGCTCGCCACGTGGCTGGCACGACTCGACGACCCGGAGGACTGAGCCTCGGCCCGGCACCCTCCGAGCGTCCTCAGGTGCCCGGACGCTGGACGAGCGGGCGGACGGTGACCTCGGGGATGGTCGCGTCGGCCGGCAGGTCCAGCACGTGCAGGATCGTGTCGGCCACCGTCTCGGGGCGGATCCAGCGCGAGGCGTCGTAGACCCCGCCCTCCTGCTCGTGGACCTTCTGCTGCATCGGCGTCGCCGTCCGGCTCGGGAAGACGGTGCTGACCCGCACGCCGTGCGGCAGCTCCTCGGCCCGCAGAGCGTCGGCGGCCGCACGCAGACCGAACTTCGAGGCGGCGTACGCCGACCAGCCGGCGCTCGCCACCAGGCCGGCCGAGGAGTTCACGAACAGGACCAGTCCCCGCGCCCCGCGTACGGCCGGAAGGGCTTGGCGGGTGAGCAGGAGCGGCGCGACCAGGTTGACGTCGAGCTGCTCACGCAGCTGGGCGGGCTCGAGGTCCGACACGGGCGCGAGGTCGACCACCCCGGCGACGTGCAGCACCGAGTCGAGCCGGTCGGGCAGCTCCAGAGCGGTGACCGCGGCGGCGTCGGCCAGGTCGGCGACCAGCGTCGTCGCGCCGGGGTAGCGGCTGCCGAGCTGTGCGGCCCTCTCCTCGTTGCGGGCGACGAGGAGCAGGCGGTCGCCGCGGGCGTGCAGCCGGTCGGCGACCGCGGCGCCGATGCCGGAGCCCGCGCCGGTGACCAGGTGGGTGGCCATCAGCGCGTGAAGACGATCTTGCCGAACACGTCGCCCTGCTGCAGGGCGGCGAAGCCGTCGCGCGCCTTCTCCATCGGCAGGGTCCGGTCGATGAGCGGGCGCACGCCGGTGGCGTCCATCATCGCGACGAGCGAGGCCAGCTCCGCGCGGGTGCCCATGGTGGAGCCGATGATTCTCAGCTGCAGGAAGAAGACGTGGGTGAGCATCGCGTCGTCGAGGTTCGGCCCGGACGTGGTTCCGGAGATCACGATGGCACCACCCGGACGCAGCGAGCGCACCGAGTGCTCCCATGTGGCGCGCCCTACGGTCTCCATCACGGCGTCGACCTTCGTCGGCAGCCGCTCCCCCGACGCGAGCACCTCGTGGGCACCGATCTCGAGCGCGCGCGCCCGCTTGGCCTCGTCACGGCTGGTCGCGTAGACCTTCAGGCCGGCCGCTCTGGCCAGCACGATCAGGGCGGTGGCGACCCCGCCGCCGGCACCCTGCACGAGCACGCTGTCACCCGCCTTGAGGCCTCCCTGGGTGAAGAGCATGCGGTACGCCGTCAGCCAGGCCGTCGGCAGGCACGCGGCCTCCTCGAAGGACAGTCCCGCGGGCTTCGGCACCACGTTGCGGCGCGGCACGACGACCCTGTCGGCGAAGGTGCCCTGGTGCTTCTCGGAGAGCAGGGAGCGCCGGGGGTCGGTGGTCTCGTCACCGGACCAGTCCGGGGAGCTGATCACGGAGTGCACCACGACCTCGTTGCCGTCCTCGTCGAGGCCGGCGGCGTCGCAGCCGAGGATCATCGGCAGCAGGTCGGACTTCAGGCCCTGACCGCGCAGCGACCACAGGTCGTGATGGTTGAGACTGGCGGCCTTGACCGTGACCGTCGTCCACCCGTCGGGGGCGACCGGGTCGGGCCGCTCGCCCAGTACGAGCCCGCTGAGCGGGTCCTCTCGGTTGATCGACTCTGCGTAGACGGCGAACATGCGGACAACCTAGCGGCCGTCACCGAACCCCCGACTCGGCCCTCCAGAACCCGGGATTGGACCCACGGGAACCCGGGTCTCGACCCACGGAAACCCGGGACTCGACCCACGGGAACCCGGGTTTCGACCCACGGGAACCCGGGGGTCGACGGGTTCAGGCGCGGGCGACGCCGTCGGTGCGGGCGGCCTCGGCGACGGCGGCCGCCACGGCGGGACCGACCCGGGGGTCGAACGGCGAGGGGACGATGAAGTCCTCGGCGAGATCGCGGCCGACGAGGTCGGCCAGCGCCTCGGCGGCGGCCAGCTTCATGCCCTCGGTGATCGCGGTCGCGCGGGCGTCGAAGGCGCCGCGGAAGATGCCTGGGAACGCCAGCACGTTGTTGATCTGGTTCGGGAAGTCCGAGCGACCGGTGGCGACGACGCGGGCGTGGCGGTGGGCCACCTCGGGGTGGACCTCGGGGTTCGGGTTCGCCATGGCGAAGATGATGGCCTCGGGCGCCATCGTCGCGACGACCTCCTCCGGCACGCTGCCGCCGGACACGCCGATGTACACGTCGGCGTCCTCCAGCGCCTCGGCCAGCGTCCCGGTGCGGCCGGTGCGGTCGGCGGTGAGCTCGGCCAGCGCCCGCTTGACCGGGGTGAGGTCGCTGCGGTCGGAGCTGACCACGCCCTTGCGGTCGGTGACCGCCAGATCCTTGATGCCGGCCTCGATGAGGATCTTGGCGATCGCGACGCCGGCGGCGCCGGCCCCGGAGATGACGACGCGCGTCGACTCCGGGTTGCGGCCGGTCAGCTTGAGCGCGTTGGTCAGCGCGGCCAGCGTGACGACGGCGGTGCCGTGCTGGTCGTCGTGGAAGACGGGGATGTCGAGGCGCTCCTTGAGGCGGTCCTCGATCTCGAAGCACCGCGGCGCGGAGATGTCCTCGAGGTTGATGCCGCCGAAGCTGGGCGCCATCCGGACGACCGTCTCGACGATCTCGTCGACGTCGGTGGTGTCCAGGCAGATCGGGATGCCGTCCACGCCACCGAACTGCTTGAAGAGCACCGCCTTGCCCTCCATCACCGGCATCGCGGCCGACGGGCCGATGTCTCCCAGACCCAGGACGGCGGTCCCGTCGGTCACGACCGCGACGGTGTTGGGCACCCAGGTGTAGTGCTGGGTGAGCGAGGGGTCCTCCGCGATGGCGGTGCAGACCCGGGCGACGCCGGGCGTGTACGCCTTGGAGAGGTCGTCCTTGTCGACGAGCGGTGCGGTGAGGGCCACCTCGAGCTTGCCCCCGAGGTGGAGGTCGAAGACGGGGTCGCCGGCGTACGGCAGGGGGTGCTCGGTGTGCGTGGGGATCATGCTGATCACGGACCTTCGGTGCATCGCTGGGGAACAGGCGGCTCGACGCGAAAGGCGAAGGGTGATCGGTCGCGGAACCTCGACAGGGATGTTGGCCCTCACCAGCAGTCTGTCACGGCCTCCGCGCAGGCGTCGCGGGCCGGACATATGCGATGGCTCACAGAGGCCGGTGCGGTCCTCGCGCGAACCGACGCGGCCGCGGCCAGAGCCGCGCCACGACCACGGCGAGCACGTCCCCGGCCGCGATGGCGCCCCGGGCGCGCGAGTCGACGGCGCCGGCGGCGTCGGGGTTGTCGCTCAGCAGCCACCAGCCCGCGGCGCCGGACGCCGTCTCGCGCGGAGCGTCGGCCCGCTTCACCACGACCACGCCGTCGGGGAACCTCGCCACGACGAGCGAGCCCGCGGCCGGCGTACGCCGGTAGGAGAGCAGCAGCCGGTCGCCGGCGCTCAGGGTGGGCTCCATGGACGCGCCCCGCACCCTCGCCAGCCCCCACCGCGGGCGCGGCTGCGCGACCCCTGGCCTGCCTCGTGGAGCGTCCGACACGCGGAGTAGTGTCGCAGCAGCACCATCCGAGCCTTCCCAGAGCACGAGAGGAACCGCATGTTCGCCCGACTGTTCGCCCCCAGCCTCGAGGTCTCCGCCCACTGCGACCTTCCGTGCGGTGTCTACGACCCCGCCCAGGCCCGCATCGAGGCCGAGTCCATCAAGGCGATCATCGCCAAGGCCAACGACAGCTCCGACCCTGACTTCCGCACTCGCGCGGTGATCATCAAGGAGGAGCGCTCCCAGCTGGTGAAGCACCACCTGTGGGTGCTGTGGACCGACTACTTCAAGGCCCCCCACTTCGAGAAGTACCCGCAGCTGCACACGCTCTTCAACGACGCCACCAAGCTCGCGGGCGCCTCCGGCACCAAGGGCACGCTCGACGGCGCCGTCGCGGACCAGCTGCTCGCCAAGATCGACGAGATCGCGGAGATCTTCTGGGAGACCAAGAAGGCCTGAGCCGACCTGGCACCCCGTCGCGCCGCCCCGGTCCGCTCGGACCGGGGCGGCGCGCTTTTGCCGGCCATCACCGGCCCGTTCCGGATCGCCACCCGCAGGTGTGAGCGCCGCCGGGATGAGGAAGGATGCCGGACATGCCCGGAGTCTCCAGCCGCCGTCCCGACGTCGAGCTTCGCGTCCCCGCCGACGGTGCCTACGTCTCGGTCCTGCGCACCGCCACCGCCGGCGTCGCGGCCCGGCTCGACTTCACCCTCGACGACATCGAGGACCTGCGGATGGCGGTGGGCGAGGCGTCCGCCCTGGTGCTCGAGGGCGCCCGGCCGGACGCGGACCTCACGGCCCGGTTCTGGCTCGGCACCGGTGAGCTGGCCGTCGTGGTGGCCGCGGACGCCGACGAGCCGACCGCGCCGGACCCGGAGGGCTTCGCCTGGATGGTGCTGACGACGCTGGCGACCGATGCCCGCGTCGCCACCACCGACGGCCGCCTGGAGATCACCCTCGTCGCGGCCGCCACGCCGCTGGAGCCGCTGCCCGGGGCGCAGCCGGGGCCGGCCAGCTGACATGAGCGACGAGTCGACTCGGGACGACCCCATGATGGAGGACGTCCGGCACCGCAGTGCCGCCCTCTTCGTCCGGCTGACCGATCCCGGCGCGGACGACGAGGAGCGCCTTCGCGCCCGTGACGACCTGGTGCGCCTCCACCTGCCGCTGGTCGAGCACTGCGCCCGCCGCTTCCGCAACCGGGGCGAGCCGTTGGAGGACCTGGTCCAGGTCGGGACGATCGGGCTGCTCAAGGCGGTGGACCGGTTCGACGCCGAGCGCGGGGTGGAGTTCTCCACGTACGCGACGCCCACGATCATCGGCGAGATCAAGCGTCACTTCCGGGACAAGGGGTGGGCGATCCGGGTGCCCCGGCGGCTGCAGGAGCTCCGGCTGCGGATCACCAGCACCAGCGCCGAGCTCACCCAGCGACTGGGTCGCTCCCCCACCGTGCGCGAGCTCGCCGAGGAGATCGGTTGCACCGTGGAGGACGTCGTCGAGGGGCTGGAGTCCGGCAACGCCTACGCCACGCTCTCCCTGGACGCCGGCGAGGAGGCCGAGGACGGCGCCGCCACGATCCTCGACGGCATCGGCGTGGAGGACGAGAGCCTGGCCAGCGTCGACATCCGCGAGTCGATCAAGCCGCTGCTCGAGGCGCTCGAGCCGCGCGAGAAGCGGATCCTGCTGCTGCGGTTCTTCCGCAACATGACGCAGTCCCAGATCGCCGCCGAGATCGGGGTGTCCCAGATGCACGTCTCGCGGCTGCTCAACCGGACCCTCGCGCAGCTGCGCGAGGGCCTGACGGACTGATCCGGGTCCAGAACCGCCGGGTCAGTCCTCGGAGTCGGGCTCGAGCGCGGCCACGCTGGCCGGAGCGAAGATGCAGACCAGCACGGCGAAGGCGACCAGCGCGAGCGGTACGGCGACCTGGGGCATGTCCCGGAAGCTCCAGGCCAGCCCCAGCTCGATGAGCTGGGTGAGGACGACGGGGCTGCGCGTCCAGGAGACCAGGCGCAGCAGTCCGTAGGCGCAGCCGGTCAGCGCGGCGGCGTACCCGAGGAAGAAGATCGAGGTGGTCACCGCGACGGTCGCGCGACCGCTGGTGAGGTGCGCGATCTCGAGGACGCCGTAGACCGCGAGGGCGAGGGCCTGGAGTCCGACCAGTGCAGCGGCTACGGTGAGAGGGGTCGGTCGGGTCACCGGGGCATGGTAGAGGTCGTCAAGCGGAATCCCCGAAGTCGGCGGTGATGAAACACACCACGGGCGGGCCTTGTCTAACCGACAACGGCGGGAGACGCTTGGATGGTGCGCTCGTGAACGCGTTCACATCCCAACGCACCGAGCCTCCGCAGTCCTGCAACCCAGCGCTGCACATGACGTTCAAGGAAAGAGGGAACCCCCTGCCATGGATTGGCGCCACCGTTCGGCATGCCTCGACGAGGATCCGGAACTGTTCTTCCCGATCGGCAACACCGGCCCGGCCATCCTCCAGATCGAGGAGGCCAAGCAGGTCTGCCGTCGCTGCGACGTCCGCGAACAGTGCCTCCAGTGGGCGCTCGAGGCGGGCCAGGACCACGGCGTGTGGGGCGGCCTGAGCGAGGACGAGCGTCGCGCCCTGAAGCGCCGCAACGCCCGCGCCCGGGTTCGGACCGGCGTCTGACCGGTCCGAGCCGGCCTCGCGCCGCGCGGTGGGAGCGCTCCCTCACTCCTACCCGTCGGCCGGCAGCTCGATGAGAGCCCGGGCACCGCTGCGGCCCGGGCGGTCCCCCAGCACCAGCTGACCCCCCAGCTCCGACTCCACCAACGTCTTCACGATCGACAGACCCAGGTTGGTCGACGTCGCCAGGTCGAAGCCGGCCGGCAGTCCGCGGCCGCCGTCCTCGACCGCCACCTGGATCCGCCCGTCGACGCGACGCACCGTCATGACGATGCCGCTGTCCTCGTCACCCGGGCGGCCGTCGGCGTAGCCGTGCTCGACGGCGTTCTGCAACAGCTCGGCCAGCACCATCGCCAGCGGCGTGGCCGTCTCCGAGGGCAGCTCCCCGAAGGAGCCGACCCTGCGCACGAGCACCGGCCGCGCCACGGCGCTCACGTCGCCGAGGGTGCCCGCCAGCCGGTCGGCGATGTCGTCGAAGGCGACGTGCTCGTGCACCGTCTGGCTGAGCATCTCGTGCACGAGCGCGATCGAGCCGACCCGTCGTACGGCCTCCTCGAGCGCGTCCTTGGCCTCCGCCGAGTCGATCCGCCGGGCCTGCAGCCGCAGCAGCGCGGCGACGGTCTGCAGGTTGTTCTTCACCCGGTGGTGGATCTCGCGGATCGTGGCGTCCTTGCTCACCAGCTCGCGGTCGCGACGCCGCAGCTCGGTCACGTCACGGACCAGCACCACGGCGCCGATGTGGCGGCCGTGCGGACGCAGCGGGATGGAGCGCACGATCAGCGAGACGCCGGGCGTCCCGATCTCCGCCTCGCGGTGGGTCCGGCCACCCAGGACGGCGCTGAGCGTCTCCTCGTCGGGCCGCAGCCGCGGCGGCACCAGCTCGCGGGTGGTGTCGGCCAGCGAGAGACCGGCGAGGTCGCCGGAGAGGCCGAGCCGGCGGAAGGCGGACTGGGCGTTCGGGCTGGCGTACTCCACCAGGCCCTCGTCGTCCACGCGCACGAAGCCGTCGCCGACCCGCGGGGTGTCGGCGTGGTCGCTGCGCTGTCCGGTCGACGGGAAGAACCCGTTGGCGATCATCTGCGTCAGGTCCGCCGCCGTCTGCAGATACGTCAGCTCCAGCCGGCTGGGGGTGCGGACGCCGAGCAGGTTGGTGCTGCGAGCCACGACCGCGATCACGCGGTCGCGGTGCCGCACGGGGATCGACTCCACCCGCACGGGCACCTCGTCGCGCCACTCGGGATCGCCCTCGCGCACCAACCGGCCCACCGCGTAGGCCTCGTCGAGCAGCGGTCGGCGGCCGACCGGCACGAACGTGCCCAGCACGTCGTCGACGTACGCCGTGGGCGCGGTGGTGGGACGCATCTGCCCGCCCGCCCAGAACCCTTTGCCCTCCCGGTCCGGGAGCCACAGCACGAGGTCGGCGAAGGAGAGGTCGGCGACGATCTGCCAGTCGGCCTGGAGCAGCTGCAGCCAGGCGACGTCGTCGTCGTCGAGGTCGGTGTGGCTGCGCACCAGCTCGATCAGGGACGGCACGAGCCCAATCTAGGGCGGCCGGCCGCGGCGGCGTGAACCCGGGGCGGCGCGCAAGACGACGAGCGGAGCTCTGCCACCGCCGGCGGTCGGCGTTTGTCGGAAAGCGCCCGCCGTTTGTCAGAATGGGGCCATGGCGATGTCGGGGTCGTACTGGGACGGCGTGCGCGCCACCGGGCTCGCGGTCCCCTCGGACCGGCCCCTCGACGAGCTGACCGCCGAGCTCACTCGGATGCTGGGCGACCCTGACGCTCGGCTGCGCGAGGGCATCGCGCTGCCCACGCTGTGCGCCTGGGTCGAGCGGGGGGTGTACGACGACCTGCTGGCCGGTCTGGGCGACGGGATGGCCGCCGGGCTGGTCGTCGGGCTGGGCGAGAGCGGGACCGACAGCGTCTTCCGGCGCAGCGCGTCGGCCGCCGTGCTCACCTGCTGCATCGCGCGGGACAACGACCGGCCGCTCGTCCCGGGCGGCAAGGTGCTCGAGTGGGGCGACCGGCTGGCGACGTTCCTGCTCGCCGAGCGCGACCTGCGTGGCGTCGTCCCGGGTCACGGGCGGGCGGACGCGGTCGAGCGGGGCGCCGAGGCGCTCGCCGTACTGGCCCGCTCGCCCCACCTCAGCCAGCCCGAGCTCACCGTCCTGCTCGACGTCGTCGCCGACCGCGTGCTGACCGCGGACGGCTCTCCCCTCGCCAACGCCGAGACCGATGGGCTGGCGGCCGCCACGTTGGCCGTGTTGCGCCGCAACGCCGTGCCGCTGACCGTGCTGGAGCCCTGGGTGGCGCGCATCGCCGCGGACCCGGCCAACCATGTCGCCCGGGCCAGTGCCGACGCGTTCCTGCGCTCGCTCTACCTGCTGCTGGCGCTCGGTCCGCATCATCCGGAGGTGCGCGCCGACCTCGTCCTCGTGCTGGTGGACGCCCTGCGCGCGCGGCACGAGCTCCTGCGCTCCTGACCGACCCTCCCGGCCGGCGCCCGCAGCCGGATTTCGTCCGCGGTGCTCTCTCTGGGAGACTGTTCTGAGCCCTTCGGGGCAACCCGACGGGCACACGATCGTAGGAGGAACCATGGGCAAGACCGGTCGCAAGCGCCGCGCTCGCAAGAAGAAGGGCGCGAACCACGGCAAGCGCCCCAACGCCTGAGCGGATCAGCCCAGGCAGTCACAGAAGCCCCGAGCCAGCAGGCTCGGGGCTTCTCGCTTTCCGGTGCGGGTGCCCGGTCAGCCCTCCTCGATCTCGATCTTCGCGCGAGTCAGGCCGAGCAGGATCTTGCCGCGCAGCTCGCTCGGGGCGACCTCGCTGCAGGAGCGGGCGACGACCGCCTTGACCGTGCGCTGGAGGTCGTACTTCTCCAGGCACGGATTGCAGGTGTCGATGTGAGCGCGCACCGCGGCACAGTCCGCGGCGTCGAGCTCGTTGTCGATCAGGTAGACGATCTGCTCGAGGAAGTCGGCGCACTCGCGTGCGGAGACCTCCCCCTCGGCTTGCTCGTGCGTGTGGCTCACCGGTCGCTCCCCTCAGATGGTGCCGCCTTCGACCCGGCCGGGAGCAGGTCGTTGGCGTGGACGTAGTCGGAGAGCAGGTCGCGGAGCTGACGACGGCCGCGGTGCAGACGCGACATCACCGTGCCGATGGGGGTGTCCATGATCTCGGCGATCTCCTTGTAGGCGAAGCCCTCGACGTCGGCGAGGTAGACCGCGAGCCGGAACTCCTCGGGCAGGCGCTGCAGGGCGTCCTTGACCTGGGAGTCGGGCAGGTGCTCGAGCGCCTCCATCTCGGCGGACTTCAAACCGGTGGAGGTGTGCGCCTCGGCACGAGCGAGCTGCCAGTCCTCGACGTCGCCGGTGTCACCGGCGAGCGCCTGCTGCGGCTGACGCTGCTTCTTGCGGTAGGTGTTGATGAAGGTGTTGGTCAGGATCCGGTACAGCCACGCCTTGAGGTTGGTGCCCGGGCGGAACTGGTGGAACGAGGAGTAGGCCTTCGCGAAGGTCTCCTGCACCAGGTCCTCGGCGTCGGCGGGGTTGCGGGTCATCCGCATCGCCGCCGAGTAGAGCTGGTCGAGGAAGGGCAGCGCGTCACGCTCGAAGCGGAGCGCACGCTCCTCGGGGGTCTCGGTCGCCAGATCGACGGGTGCCTCTTCGAGGCGCGCGTCGAGGTTCGCGTCGTAGCCGATGTCGTCGTTGGCAGTCATCGGGACCCAGCCTACGCGCGCGCCCGTCACCGTGGCCGGGCGCTCGAGGAGTGCGGTCGTCGTTGCCATGTCAGTCGGAACGTCGCGAAGCGCTGCACCATTCCCGCGGCTTCGGCAGGCTCCGCGGTGACCTCGGCTCAGCCGCTGATCTCGCGCACGACCCACTCCAGGGTGCTCTCGACGACGATGTCGAGCACGTCCTGCTGGCTCAGGGGAGCCCGTGCCCCGACCTTGAGACCGTGGTCGGCGGCGGGGACCACCGCTAGATCGAGGCCTCGCAGCTCGGGGAACTCCTCGGGGCGGCCCATAGGGTCCCGCTCCCCCTGGATCACCAAGGTGGGCAGCCGCGCCTCGCGCAGCTCCTCGACCCGGCTGCGCTCCGGCTTGCCCGGCGGGTGCAGGGGGAAGGAGAGCGCCAGACAGCCGGCCGCACCGAGCGAGCGACCGGTGCGTGCGGCCGAGCGAGCTCCGGCGGAACGTCCTCCGACGACCAGTGGCGTGCGCACCCGCATCCAGTTCGCCGCCGCGGTCAGACCGACGTCGAGCGTCTTCGGCGGTGAGGCGACCGGGCTTCCCGCGACCTTCCAGGGCTGCTCGAAGAGAGCGACCGTGATGCCGTTGCGCGGCAGCTCGCCGGCGAGCGCCTGCAGATCCGAGGTGTCGATGCCGTTGCCCGCGCCGTGGCTGAGCAGCAGCGTCGCCAGCGGGGAGCGGGCGCGGTGCGTGACCAGTCGGCCCTCGCCGTACGGCGTGCCGATGCGGACCTGGGCCGTCACGGGTCCACCTGCTCCAACGGCAGCGGCTCGAGCAGCTCGGGGCCGTTGTTGCGGACGTTGCCGACCGCCGGGCGCACGGGGTAGGCCTCCAGCAGGCCCGGCGCCGCTGGGACGAGCAGGTCGGTGCCCGCCGCGCGGGTCGGGTCGAGCCAGTCGCGCCAGCGCTCGCGCTCGACCATGAGCGGCATCCGGTCGTGGATGCGGCCCAGCTCGTCCTCGGCGCGGGTGGTGATCACGGTGCAGCTCCACAGGAACCGGTCCGGGTCGTCGTCGGCCCTGTCGGGGTCGCGCCAGATCTCGTACAGGCCGGCCATCGCGAGCACGCCGTGGTCCTTCGGTCTGATGAAGAACGGCTGCTTCACGGGCTTCCCGTTGCGGCCCGCGACCTCGGTCTCGTACCACTCGTAGTACCCGTCGGCCGGCAGCAGGCAGCGGCGGCTGGCGAACGCCTTGCGGAAGGCCGGCTTCTCGGCGACCGTCTCCATCCGGGCGTTGATCATCCGGCTGCCGATGGCACGGTCCTTGGCCCAGGACGGCACCAGCCCCCAGCGCAGGGAGCGGAGCTGTCGCTGCGGCGGCTCCGGCTCGGCATCGGCCTCTCGCCGGGGTGGGCGCTCGACGACGGCGTACACCTCGTCGGTCGGGGCGACGTTGTAGCTCGCCTCCAGCGGCGCGGCGACGCGGATCTCCTCGATCTCGAACTCGTCGACCAGCTCACCGGCCGAGCGGCTCGACGCGTAGCGCCCGCACATGTCGTTCAGCGTAGAGGGTGCCTCCGCGCGCAAACTGTCACCGTGACAGTTGGCCGTGCGAGTGACGCTTTGAAAGGTCACTCTCGACGCCAAGTGTCACGGTGACAGTTTGCAAGTGTCACCGTGACCTTTTGCCGGCGCGCACGCAAGGGACCGCGCGGGTGTGATGGCCGGGGCGAGCGGGTATGGAGCAGGCATGACCGTCAGCAGGCTCGTCGCGCGTCCGCTCCTCTCCTCGATCTACCTGATCGGGCCCGTCAACGCGCTGCGCGACCCGTCCTGGGCCGCCGGCGAGGCGACCCGGGTGACCGACAAGGTGCAGCCGCTCGTCCGCAGCCTCGGCCAGCGGCTGGGCGTCCCCGTGCCGGAGAAGCCCGAGACCTGGGTGAGGCTCAACGCCGGCCTCCAGATCGTCGCCGCGCTGGGGCTCGCGACCGGCCGGGCGCCGCGCACCTGCGCCGCGGTGCTCGCCGCAACGACGGTCCCGACCACGCTCGCCGGCCATGCGTTCTGGGACGAGGAGCAGCCGCAGAACCGGCGGGCGCAGCAGCTCCAGTTCGCCAAGAACGCCTCGCTGCTCGGCGGACTGATCATCGCCGCGGGCGACACCGACGGTAGGCCGGGCCTGGCCTGGCGGGCCGGCCGGGCCGCCAAGGACGCCCGGCGGGCCGCACGGCTCGCGCGCCGGGAGGCGCGGCGCGAGGCCAAGCTGATCGCCGCCAAGGTCCACCTGCCGTGAGCCCCGGCCGGACGGACGGCAGGACGGTCCGTTCGGCCCGGCTCATCCTCGATAGTCTTCCCCGGTGACCACCGCGCAGCAGGCCCCGGCCGACCCCTGGCCCGCGCCCCGCGCCCGCGGCCCGGTCGACGCCGTCGTCACCCTGCCCGGCAGCAAGTCGCTCACCAACCGGGCGCTGATCCTGGCCGCGCTGTCCGACGGCCCGTCCGTCGTACGCCGGGCGCTGCGCTCCCGCGACAGCCTGCTGATGGCGACCGCGCTGACGGCGCTCGGCGCCCAGGTCGACACCCGTGGCGAGGACTGGACCGTCACGCCCGGACCGTTCGACGCAGACGCCCAGGTCGACTGCGGTCTGGCCGGCACGGTGATGCGGTTCGTCCCGCCGGCGGCGGCACTGTCGACCGGCCGGGTCGGGTTCGACGGCGACGAGCACATGCGCCAGCGGCCGGTCGGCGAGATCCTCCGCGCGCTGCGCGACCTCGGCGTCACGGTCGAGGGTGACGCGCTGCCGTTCACCGTCGCAGGCCGTGGGTCGGTGCCCGGCGGGGTCGTCACGATCGACGCGAGCGCGTCCTCGCAGTTCGTCTCGGCACTGCTGCTCGCCGGAGCCCGCTACGACCGCGGTGTCGACGTACGCCATGCCGGTCCGCCGGTGCCCTCGCTCCCCCACATCGACATGACGATCGCCGTGCTGCGCGAACACGGCGTCCACGTCGACGACAGCGCGCCGAACCGCTGGGTCGTGCAGCCCGGCACCATCGCGGCCGTCGATCACCTGATCGAGCCGGACCTCTCCAACGCCGCTCCGTTCCTCGCCCTGGCCGCCGTCTCCGGCGGGACCGTCACGGTGCGCGACTGGCCGCGCCGGACCACCCAGGCCGGTGACGCCCTGCGGGACCTGCTCGCCCGGATGGGCTGCACGGTAGAGTACGTCGGCCTGCCGGACGGCACCGCGCTGCGGGTCACCGGCCCCGACCCGGCGACCGGCCTGGAGGGCATCGATGCCGACCTGCACGATGTCGGCGAGCTGGCCCCGGCCATCGCCGCCCTGTGCGCGCTGGCCCGCACCCCGAGCCACCTGAGCGGCATCGCCCACATTCGCGGCCACGAGACCGACCGGCTCGCCGCGCTGGCCACCGAGCTCGGCGCCCTGGGCGCGGACGTCACCGAGCACGAGGACGGGCTCTCGCTGCGGCCCGCCCGTCTGCACGGCGGGGTGTTCCACACCTACGCGGACCACCGGATGGCGCACGCCGGCGTCATCGTGGGCGCCGCGGTCGGCTCCGATGAGGACCCGGTGCTGGTCGAGAACATCGCGACGACGTCGAAGACCTTCACCGACTTCGCCCCCTTCTGGGCCTCCCTGCTGTAGGAGGCACCGGGTGAACCGCCGCTACTCCGAGCACGACGTCGAGCACTACGACCGCCCGAAGCGCAAGGGCTCGCGGCCGCGTACCAAGGAGCGGCCGACGTACGACGAGGCGGTCGACGGCGTCGTCGTGACCGTGGACCGGGGCCGGTTCACCGTCATCGTCGAGGGCCGCGAGCTCTGGGCGGTCAAGGCCCGGCCGCTGGGCCGCAAGGGCGTGGTCACCGGCGACCGGGTGCGGATCGTGGGCGACACCACCGGCGCCGAGGGCTCGCTGGCGCGCATCGTCGAGGTCGCACCGCGCTCGACGGTGCTGCGCCGCACCGCCGACGACGACGACCCGGTGGAGCGCGTGCTGGTCGCCAACGCCGACCAGCTCGTCGTCGTCACCGCCCTGGCCGACCCCGAGCCGCGGACCGGGCTGATCGACCGGGCCCTGGTGGCGGCGTACGACGCCGGGCTGGCGCCGCTGCTGTGCCTGACCAAGGCCGACCTGGCCGACCCCGAGACGCTGCTGTCGACCTACCGCTCACTCGGCGTGCCGTGGGTCGTGACCCGCAAGGACGGCGACCTGACCGAGCTGCGGGAGCGGCTCGCCGGACGCACGTCGGTGCTGCTCGGCCACTCCGGCGTGGGGAAGTCGACGCTCGTCAACGCGCTCGTGCCGGACGCTCGCCGCGAGGTCGGCCACGTCAACGCCGTCACCGGCCGCGGCCGGCACACCTCCACCTCCGCACTGATGCTCCGGCTGCCCGACGAGGCGGGGTGGATCGTCGACACCCCCGGCATCCGGTCCTTCGGCCTGGCCCATGTCGAGCCCGAGCACCTCATCGAGGCGTTCCCGGACCTCGACGAGATGACCGAGGACTGCCCGCGCGGCTGCACCCATGGCGCCGACGAGCCGGAGTGCGGACTCGACCAGGCGGTCGAGGCCGGCCAGGCGGACCCGGAGCGGGTCGCGTCGTTCCGGCGGCTGCTCGAGGCACGGTCGGTGCCGGCGTACCTCCTGTGACGCGCTAGAGACCCCAGACCGCCCGGGCGCCGGACTCGCCGGCGAGGAAGACGAGCACGACCACCACCACGGCCGCCGCCGCGAGGAGGGCCCACAGCACCCAGCGCAGCGCTCCGCCACGCCGGTGCAGCAGCGTGGTCAGCACGGCGAGCCCGGCGAACGCCCAGGTCGCCGTGCGCAGCCGCAGACCGAGCTCCTCGTGGTCCTCGACCCGCTCGGCCAGCGGCCCGGTGAGGCCCTGGAAGCGGTTGTCGAGCAGGTCCTCGCCGCTCATGGTGGTGACGAACACCAGCACCGCGGCGGCCAGCGCGAGGACGAGCAGCGGCCAGCGCAGCTGCTCGCGGCGTCCGGCGAGGGCGACGTAGGCGAGCGCCACGAGGGCGGTGACCGGCAGCAGGACGACCGTCGCGTGCACGACGAGCGGGTGCAGCGGGAGCCCGTTGATCTCCATGCACGACATCGTCGCGCACCTCGGTGAGATTAGGGTGAGCGCGTGACCAGCGTGTCTCCGGACTACACCGACGACCTCCGCCTCGCGCATCTGCTCGCCGACGATGCGGACTCGTTGAGCTCGGCGCGCTTCAAGGCGCTCGACCTCCACGTGATGACCAAGCCCGACCTGACCCCGGTCAGCGACGCCGACGAGGCCGTCGAGGAGGCGATCCGCCGGACCCTCTCCCGGGCCCGTTCCCGCGACGCGGTCACCGGCGAAGAGCAGGGCGTGAGCGGCAGCGCCGCGCGCCGCTGGATCATCGACCCGATCGACGGCACCAAGAACTTCGTGCGCGGCGTGCCCGTGTGGGCAACGCTCATCGCGCTCGCCGTCGAGGACGAGGTCGTGATGTCGGTCGTCTCCGCACCGCAGCTCGGCCGCCGCTGGTGGGCCGCTCAGGGGCAGGGCTCGTGGACGGGCAAGTCGCTGATGAAGGCGACGCGCAACCAGGTGTCCGACGTACGCCGCCTCGAGGACGCCTCGCTCGCCTACTCCTCCCTCCACGGCTGGGAGGAGCGCGGCCGGCTGGAGGACTTCCTGGCGCTGATGCGGCGCTGCTGGCGCACCCGCGGGTACGGCGACTTCTGGTCCTACATGCTGCTCGCCGAGGGGGCCGTCGACCTGGCGGCCGAGCCCGAGCTGGAGACCTACGACATGGCCGCGCTGGTCCCGATCGTCACCGAGGCCGGCGGCACCTTCACCGCGCTGGACGGCACCCCGGGGCCGTGGGGCGGCAACGCGCTGGCCAGCAACAGCCACCTGCACGACGCGGCGCTGGGCTTCCTCGGCGCCTCCCCCGACGACGACGGCGACCCCGACTGGCCCACCAGCGGCCCCGGCTCGGTCACCCGCTTGCGGGGACACTGACCTCCGGCCCTGTTGCCGCGCACCTGACCGTGCCGACCGTTCCTCGGCGTGTCGCGGTCGGAAATGTCAGGTGCCCGGGGCTGTTCGGCGGCCGTCGCAGGGGTCTACCTTCTCAGCATGCGTATCGGAGCGATCCTGGCCCGCAAGCCGATCCGCGACGTCGTGACGATCCGGCCCGACGCCGCGGTCCGCGAGCTGCTGGCCGTCCTGGCCGAGCACAACATCGGCGCCTGCATCGTCAGCGGTGACGGCGCGGCGGTGGAGGGCATCGTCAGCGAGCGCGACGTGGTCCGCCGGCTCGAGGCCGACCCGTCCGCTCTCGAGCATCCCGTCGCCGGGATCATGACCCGCGCGGTCACCACCTGCACCGAGGACGACACCGTCGACGGCGTGATGGCGGTGATGACCGAGCACCGGATCCGGCACGTGCCGGTCGTCGACGACACGACCCTGGTCGGCATCATCAGCATCGGCGACCTCGTCAAGCACCGCATCGACGAACTCACCTTCGAGCGCGACCAGCTGGACCACTACCTCCACCAGGCGTGAGATCGGCTCCGCCCGGATCTGCACACAACCTCCACGTCTTCCGCACGCCGTCCGACCGGTCCCGCTCGTAGCCTTCGAGCATGAGCCCTGACACCGGCACACCGCCGCGGCGGACCGTCCTGGTCGTCGAGGACGAGCCGCTCATCAACCAGGCGGTCGCCGACCGGCTGCGTGCCGAGCGCTACGACGTGGTCCAGGCCTGGGACGGGCCGGGCGCGGTCGCGGCCCACGCCGAGCACTCCCCCGACGTCGTCGTGCTCGACGTCATGCTGCCCGGGTACGACGGCCTCGAGGTGTGTCGCCGGATCCAAACCGAGCGCCCGGTGCCGGTGCTGATGCTGACCGCCCGCGCCGACGAGGCCGACGTGCTGGTGGGCCTGGGCGTCGGCGCCGACGACTACCTCACCAAGCCGTTCCGGATGCGCGAGCTGGTCGCCCGGGTCGGTGCCCTGCTGCGCCGCGTCGAGCGGGCCGCCGAGCTGCACGAACTCGCCGGCCCGCAGCGGCCCCAGCCGGTCGAGCTGAACGGACTGCGGGTCGACGCGGCCGCGCGACGGGTGTGGGCCGACGGGGACGAGGTGCGACTGACACCGACGGAGTTCGACCTGCTGGTCTGCCTGGCCGCGGAGCCGGGCACGGTCGTGACCCGCGAGCGACTGCTGGCCGAGGTGTGGGGCTGGCCCGGCGGCTCCGGGACCCGCACGGTCGACAGCCACGTGAAGGGACTGCGTGCCAAGGTCGGCTCGGACCGGATCCGGACCGCCCACGGGGTCGGCTACGCGCTCGAGACGGGGGCCGACCGGTGAGCCGACAGCCGCTGGCGGGCGTCACGTCGCTCAAGGTCAAGCTCGGCCTGCTGGTGGCGGCGAGCGCGACCGTCGCGGCGGCCGTGGCCACGCTGGGCCGGGCCGGCGGCGTACCCCCGTGGCTGAGCGTGCCCGTCACGATCCTGCTCGCGCTGGCCGTCACGCAGCTGCTCGCCGTCGGCATGACGTCACCGCTGCGGGAGATGACCGCTGCCGCGCGGCGGATGGCGACCGGCGACTACGCCGTCCGCGTCACCGCGACCTCACACGACGAGGTGGGCGACCTGGCTCGCGCCTTCAACACGATGGCCCGCGACCTGGCCTCGGTGGACCGGCAGCGTCGGGAGCTGGTCGCCAACGTCAGCCACGAGCTGAGAACGCCGCTGGCCGCCCTGTCCGCCGTACTCGAGAACGCCGTCGACGGCGTCGGGGACCCCCGCGCCCTCGAGACCGCGCTGGGTCAGGCCGAGCGGCTCAGCAGCCTGGTCGCCGACCTCCTCGACCTGGCGCGGGTCGACGCCGGCAAGGCGCCGTTGTCGTCCGAGCCGGTGCCGCTCGCGCCGCTGCTGGCCGAGGCCGTGGCGGAGGCGGGCGCCCTGGGCCGCGAGGTGCGGTACGACGTCGACATCCCCGCCGACCTGGTCGTCCACGCGGACCCGGCCCGACTGCGACAGCTCGTGGCCAACCTGCTCGACAACGCCTCGCGGCACAGCCCGTCCGGCGGCACCGTCCTCGTCCGTGCGTGGGCGGCCGGCGACCGCTACCTGCTGGAGGTACACGACCAGGGACCGGGTGTCGCGCCGGCCGACCGCGAGCGGGTGTTCGAGCCGTTCGGCACCCTCACCGCCACCGACGGGGGTGGCGGCACCGGGCTCGGCCTGGCCATCGCCCGCTGGGTCACCGAGCTGCACGGCGGTTCGATCGCCTTCGTCGACCCCGAGAGCGGCTCCGAGGCCGGCGCCCGGGTCCGGGTCGAGCTGCCCCTGTCGCCGCCCGACCGCGCGCCGACCACGACCCCGGAGGTCGCGATCTCCGCGCCCGCGCTGCCCGCCGAGAGCAGCCCGGTGCCGCCCCGTGCGGTGACGACGGACCTGTTCGGCTCGTTCTGGCCCGACCGCGCTCCGGCCCGGCCGATCGTGGCCGGACTCGCCCTGGCCGCCGGGCTGCTCGCCGGGATCGTGCTGCCGTTCCGCGATCTCGGCCTCGGCTGGTTCCTGGTACTGCTCGCCGCCGGCGGCGTGGTGCTGGGCGCCGCGAGGGACCGTCGCGACCCGTTCACCCTCACCTGCGCCGGACTCTGCGCGGCGCTCGCCGCCATGACGACGGTCCGGGACGCGGAGTGGATCGCCGTCCTGTGCGTGCTCGCCGGCGCCGCCGTCTGCGTCGTCGGCGTGACGCGGGGTCGCACCCTGCCGGCGTTCCTGCTCGCCGGTGTGTCCTGGCCGCTCGCCGGACTGCGGGGCCTGCCGTGGCTGGGACGCACGCTGGAGCAGGCGCTCGGACGTGCCCGCTGGCTGGGCGACGGAGCCGCGGTGCTGCGCACGGTCGCCCTCTCCGGGCTCGGCCTGCTCGTCTTCGGCCTGCTGCTCGCCTCCGCCGACGCCCTGCTCGCCGAGTGGGTCGACACGCTGGTCCCGGATCTGACGATCGACACGTTCGTGCTGCGGGCCTTCGTCACGGTCGCCGTCGCCGGCACCGTCCTCGCGGCGGCGTACCTCGGCCTCAACCCGCCTGTCCTGAGCCGCGACGGCAGCACGCCGCGGCCGGTCCGTCGTCGCTACGAGTGGCTCGCGCCCGTGCTCGTCATCGATGCCGTCTTCGCCGGCTTCCTCGCCGCGCAGGCGACGGTGATCTTCGGCGGGCACGACTACCTGCGGCGCACGACGGGGCTCACCTACGCCGACTACGTCCACCAGGGCTTCGGACAGCTCACCCTGGCCACCGCCCTGACGCTGCTGGTCATCTGGGCGGCCGCCCGCAAGGCGCCGCGCGCCACGCCGGGCGATCGGGTGTGGCTGCGCGTCGCGCTCGGGCTGCTCTGCGTCCAGACCCTGGTGGTGGTGGGCTCGGCGCTGTACCGGATGCACGTCTACCAGGAGGCCTACGGCTTCACCCGGCTGCGGCTGCTCGTCGACGTCTTCGAGGGCTGGCTGGGTCTCCTCGTGCTCGCCGTGATGGCCGCCGGCCTCTCGTTGAGCGCCCGGTGGCTGGCGCGCTTCGGCCTGGTCAGCGGTGCGGTGGCACTGCTCGGCCTGGCGCTGGTCAACCCCGATGCGTGGATCGCGCGGCACAACCTGGAGCGGTACGACGAGACCGGCCGGATCGACTGGTACTACCTGCAGAACCTCTCCGACGACGCCGTCCCGACCTTCGCGGACCACGGCGGCGCCGCCCGGGTCTGCGCGCTGGTCGGCCGTGCGGCGCCCGATGACGACTGGCTGGAGTGGAACCTCGGCCGGGCCCGGGCCGCCGAGCATCTGCCGGGGCCGGTCCTCGTCCAGGCCTGCCGCTCGGTCGAGTAGCGCGCCGACGGGCGCCGGATAGGCTGGCGCAATGAGCCAGAAGCCTGAGATCGACTTCTTCGACCCCGAGCCGCCCGCCGACCTGGTGATCACCGACATCACCGAGGGCGACGGTGCCGAGGCGACCGCCGGCAGCACCGTGAGCGTGCACTACGTCGGCGTCGCGCACTCCACCGGGGAGGAGTTCGACGCGTCGTACAACCGCGGCGAGCCGCTGCGCTTCCGCCTGGGCGTGGGCCAGGTCATCTCCGGCTGGGACACCGGCGTCCAGGGCATGAAGGTCGGCGGCCGCCGGCAGCTCGTCATCCCGCCGCACCTGGGGTACGGCGACCGCGGCGCCGGCGGCGTCATCAAGCCGGGCGAGACGCTGATCTTCGTGGTCGACCTGCTCGCGGTCAGCTGAGTCGCCGACGCTCGCAAACTGTCACCGTGACACCTTGCGGCGACCGTGACACTTTGAAAGGTCACTGTCGCGGCAAACTGTCACGGTGACAGTTCGAAGTGTCACGGTGACAGTTTGGCGACCGTTGCGGCGACCGTCAGGCGCGCGCCCGCGTCACCACGGCAGGTCGTCCTGGTACGACGCCTCGTCGACCACCCGGGCGGCCTGGCCGCCGAGCTGTACGACGTCGCCGACGTGGAGCTGACGGCCGCGGCGGGTGTCGACCTCGCCGTTGACGAGCACCTCTCCGGCGGCGATCACCTCCTTGGCCTGCGCCCCGTGCTCGACCAGGTTGGCGAGCTTGAGGAACTGCCCCAGCCGGATCATGTCCTCGCGGATCGGCACGTCCTCGGGCACCGGACCGGCGGGCTCGTCGGGCTCCACCGGCTCCACCGGCTCTGCGGGCTTGCGCTTGCGACCGAACACACCCATCAGTGAAGCACCACCGAGACCGCGTGGATCAGCAGCCCCACCAGGCCGCCGACGATCGTGCCGTTGATCCGAATGAACTGCAGGTCCCGGCCCACGTGCAGCTCGATGCGCCGCGCGGCCTCCCGGCCGTCCCACCGCTCGATGGTGTGGGTGATGACAGCGGTGACCTCGGCGCCGTACCGGTCCACCACGAACACCGCGGCGTCCGCGGCCAGGCCGTCGAGCCGCCGCCGCAGCTGCGGGTCCTCGGCGAGCCGGCCGGCGAACGCCGTCAGCTCGGTGAGCAGTCGGGCGCGCACCGCTCCCTGGGGGTCCTGGAGCGAGACCGTCAACACCCGGCGCAGGGCGTTCCACAGCGACACGCTGGAGGCGAGCAGCTGCGGGTGGTCCAGCAACCGCTCCTTGAGCCGCTCTGCGCGGGCCTGGGTCGGCGGGTCCTCGAGCAGGTTGCGGGCCAGCTGCACCAGCATCGAGTCGAACGCCGCCCGGGCCCGGTGCTCGGGGTCGTCGCGGATGTCGGCCACCCAGCGCACCAGCTCGACGTGGATGCGCGCGGTGACGCGCTCGTTGATCGCCGGCGGCGACCACCACGGGGCGCGCTCCTCCAACACCTCGGTCACCGTGTCGGGGTGGTCGACCAGCCAGCCGTGCAGCTCCACGAGCGCCAGGTCCACCAGCCCGTGGTGGAGATCCTCCTTGAGCGCCTCGCCGAGGAGCCCCCCGAGCAGCGGGGCGATCGGCTCCTCGCGGAACCGGGGGAACAGCGCCTCCTCCACCAGGCTCTGCACGTGCTCGTCGCGGATCCGCGCCAAACCGAGGGCGGCGACCTCGGCCACCTCGTCGACGACCCGGCGCGCGTTGTCCTCCTCCGAGAGCCAGGCCGCGACCCGCGCCGAGAGCTGGGCGTTGAGGACCCGGTCGCGGATGATCGCCTCCTGCAGGAAGTTCTCGCCCACGAACTCCTCCAGGCCACGGCCCAGGTCGTCCTTGCGCTTCGGGATCAGGGCGGTGTGCGGGATCGGGAGGCCGAGCGGGTGCTTGAACAGCGCGGTGACCGCGAACCAGTCCGCGATGGCGCCGACCATCGACGCCTCGGCAGCGGCGTTGACGAACCCCCAGCCACCGTCACGACCCAGCGTCGCGACGTACACCACCGCCGCGAGCACCAGCAGCGACACCGCCAGCGTGCGCATCCGGCGCAGCGCCTGGCGCCGGCCGGCGTCGGCGGTCGGGTCACCGGCGACCATTCCCATTGACGGTCCCAATGACGGGCCCATTGACGGGCCCGATGACGGGCCGGGCGGCGGCGCAGTGGTCGTCATGGTGGCGATTGTGCCTGCTGCCTGAATTCGGGCGGGTCCACGCGTCGTGGAAGAATCCCCAGCCATGGCTCGCACCGTGATCACCTTCGGGACGTTCGACGTGTTCCACGTCGGGCACCTGCGCATCATCGAGCGGGCCGCGTCGTACGGCGACCGCCTCGTCGTCGGCGTCTCCGCGGACGCCCTCAACAAGGTGAAGAAGGACCGCGAGCCGGTCTTCAGCGAGCGGGAGCGGATGGCGATCGTCGGGGCGCTCGAGGCGGTCGACGAGGTGTTCCTCGAGGAGAGCCTGGAGCTCAAGCGCCACTACATCGAGCAGTTCGGCGCCGACGTACTGGTCATGGGCGACGACTGGGCGGGCCGGTTCGACGAGATGAAGGACCTGTGCGAGGTGGTCTACCTGCCCCGCACCCCCGCCATCTCCACGACCGCGCTCATCGAGAAGATCGCGAACGGCTGACATGGGCGCCCCCGACTACGTCCTCATCGTCGACTGCCCCGACGGCCCCGGCCTCGTGCACGCCGTCTCGGGGTTCCTGGTCGAGCGGGCGGGCAACATCCTCGACAGCCAGCAGTACGGCGACGCGCTGACCGGCCGGTTCTTCCTCCGCATCCACTTCGAGGTGCTCGACGCCGCCGTGACGCTGGAGCGGCTGCGCGCCGACTTCGGCGACCTCGCCCCGCGCTACGGCATGCACTGGAGCCTCGTCGAGGCGCAGGCACCCTGCCGCACGCTGCTGATGGTGTCGAAGGAGGGTCACTGCCTCAACGACCTGCTGTTCCGGTGGCAGTCCGGCGCCCTGCAGGTCGAGATTCCGGCGGTGGTCTCCAACCACCGGGACCTGGAGCCGCTCGTGCGCTCCTACGGCATCGACTTCCACCACGTCCCGGTCACGGCTGACACGAAGGCGGAGGGCGAGGCACGGCTGATGCAGCTGGTCGAGGAGCTCGACGTCGAGCTGGTGGTGCTGGCCCGCTACATGCAGATCCTCTCCGACGACCTGTGCCAGCGGCTCGCCGGGCGGGCGATCAACATCCACCACTCGTTCCTGCCGAGCTTCAAGGGCGCCAAGCCCTACCACCAGGCCTTCGACCGGGGCGTGAAGCTGGTGGGCGCGACCGCCCACTACGTCACCGGCGACCTCGACGAGGGCCCGATCATCGAGCAGGACGTGCTGCGCGTCGACCACCGCGCGACCGTGCAGGACATCGTCCGCGCCGGTCGCGACGTGGAGGCCCAGGTGCTCTCCCGCGCGGTCGGCTGGCACGCCCAGCACCGGATCCTGCCCAACGGCCACAAGACCGTCGTCTTCCGCTGAGCCGGCCCCCGACCCCGGGCCGCCCACCTGGTCGCCACCCCCAATTCGGGGTACCTGACCTCACCGACCGCCGCCACGCGGCGGGGAGGTTGAGAACGTCAGGTGTCCGCGTAACGCCCGGCACAGCCGGCTCGTTCCGCGGTACGACGGGAAGGGGGGTGTCCCATGAGCAGCGACCGCACCGATGCCTCGGTCAGGCTGCTGCGGGTCTCCACGGCGCTGGTGCCGCCGGACCGCAGCGACCTGCGCGATCTCGCCGTCGATGTCTGCCTCGAGGCGGTGCAGCTCGCCCCCGACCTCCCGGGTGGCCACCCCGGCAGGGCGGCCCGCGGCGCGGCGCTGCTGCTCCTGGCCGACCTGTGCCCCGAGATCCCGGAGCCGGCCCGCCGGGATCTGGCCCGCATCTGCGACCTGCTGGCGACCACCGCCGCGCTGCGCCGGATCAGGGACAGCCTGCCGGAGGCACCGTCGCCGGACCAGTGACCGGACCAGTGACCGGGCAGTGACCGGGGGCACCGTCAGGCGCCGGAGATCCGCTCCCCCAGGCTCTCGGCGGCCTCCTGGGCGCGCTTGACCACCCGGTCGATCGTCTTGGGCAGGCCGATGCGCAGCGAGTGGTGGAGCAGGACGCCGAGCGGCGTCGGCGAGGCGGCGTCGCCGGCGCGCCGGGCGTGGCTGCTCTGTCGGTAGAGCGCGACGTGCAGGTCGCCCCACAGCAGGTGCTCCTCCCAGCGCGGCATGGTGGCGCCGAGCAGCAGGACCTCGAGCAGCGCCTCGTCGAGCAGCGACGGCTCCCAGGTGGGGTCGCTGCGCCGAGCGGCCTCGCGCGCCTCGTGCCACGCGGCACAGTGCGCATCGACCAGCCCGTCCTCCGGGTGCGGGTGGTGCCAGTCCAGGCCCGACCAGGCCTCGGCCCACCGCGCGAGACGGTCGGCCATGCGAGCCTCGTACCGCGTCCGGAAGGTCTCGGGCGCGCGGTCCAGCAGGTCGGTGGAGTAGGTGCTCACACCTGTCCCATCGGGCGTGAGCTGGCTCACTGAAGCCAATCGGCGGAACTCAGTCGCGGGCCTTGCGGGTCTCGCGGTCGTTGGCCTTGCCGATAGCCTCGACGAGCTCGTCCTTGGACATCGTCGAACGGCCCCGGACGTCGAGCCGGCGGGCGAGGTCCATCAGGTGGGCCTTGGTGGCGTTCGCGTCGACCCCACCGGCCGTGCGGCCGCCCTTGCGAGCCCGGGAACCACCCTTCTCGGCCTGGGCGTCGGAGGGGCCCTTGTGGTCCTTGGCCTCCCAGTGGTCGCCGACCTTCTCGAACCCGTGCTTGAGCGCACTGAAGGCCGTGCGATGCGCCCGCTCGCCCTCGCCGTACTCCTCGACGGCGGCGTCGTGGGCCTTGATCCAGGTGCGCTGCGCCTTCTTCGGCGAGCGCTCGACGGTCGACGGGAGCTCGTCCTTGCCGGGCATGATGCCTCCTCGCGGTCGCGGGTGGGTTCATCCGGTACCCACCCCGACCCCTCAGCTCGCCCGCCCGGGTGCCGATGCCACCGTTGTGACGTCCCGTCTCGGACACCGCTCCATCACCGTCACCGCCGCCCTGGTGCCGGTGCTGGTGCTGGGCGCCGTGCTGACGTTGCTGGCACCTCCGGCCGTGGCCGGCCGAGGAGCCGGACGTGCCTCGTCGTTCAGCTTCCTGCTCACCGACGCCGGTCGCCCCGCGCACTGGGACGCCTGTCAGCCGATCCCCTACTGGTACAACCCCGCCGGCGCACCCCGCGCCCTCGGCCGGCGGGCGCTGAGGCTCGTGCACACCGCGTTCGCGCGCACCGCCGCGGCGAGCGGGCTCCGGTTCGTCTACGAGGGCCGCACCCGGCTGGTGCCGTACGCCGGCGGCGACACCACGGCACAGCTGCCGAGCAACGGCATCGCGCTGGCGTGGAGCACGCCGGGCCGCGTGCCGGCGCTGGCGGGCCCGGCGATCGGGTACGGCGGCGCCGTCGCCGTCGACGGGATCTACGTCCGCGGCGCCGTGGTCCTCGACCGCACCTGGCGGCCGCCGGCGCGGGGTCGCGTCGCGGCGTACCAGTCCCTGCTCATGCACGAGGTCGGCCACGCCGTGGGGCTGGCGCACGTCGACGACGCCGAGCAGATCATGAGCCCCCACAACCGCGGCCGAACCCGATGGGGCGCCGGCGACCGGGCCGGCCTGACCCGGGTCGGAGCGGCCGCCGGCTGCGCGCCGCGCTCCTAGGAACGCCACCGGGACGAAGGTCCCGATTTTTTGCTCGCCCCTGCCCGAGCCCGCTCCACGGCTGGCACGATCGGCGTGAAGCTGCACACATCCGGGGGTGCAGCGACGTCGGCCGACACGGCACGGACAGCGGATGCCCAGCATCCGAGGTCGCTCTCGGTGCGGTCCGGGCGTCGGAGACGAGGAAGCATGGCGATGCCAACCAACGAGGGTGCGGTACGACGCAAGACCAGGCCCTGGCGGGGCATCCGACCCCGGCTCATCGCGGTCCTGCTCGTCCCTACCGCCGCAGCGCTGGCGCTCGGCGGCCTGCGCACCTATGACGCCGTCGAGCGCAGCAGCGAGCTGGCACGGACGGAGAGCCTCGCGACCACCCTCCCGACCGGCTTCCGGCTCGCCCTGCAGCTCCAGGTCGAGCGCGACGCCGGGTCCGCTGCCGGCCTGCCGCCCCAGCAGCTGGCGCAGGTGCGCGCCACGACGGACGCGGCGGTCGCGTCGTGGCGGGCTCGGGCCGCCGGCGTCGACAGCTCGGCCAACGCGCCGCTGCAGCAGGACCTCGCGACCGTCACCGACGCCCTCGACAGGCTCCCCCACCTGCGGAAGTCGCTGGCCACCCCGAGCAGCCGGCTGCTCGCCCAGACGGAGTACACCAACACCCTGAACCTCCTGCTCGGGATCGCCGGCCGGCTGCCGGCCCTGGGCGACGAGACGCTGCTGCGTGCGGCGTCGGCCCTCGGGCGGGTGCGCCCGGCCGCCGAGGCGATCGCCGTCGAGCGCGCCCTGGTCGCGAAGGCGATCGAGGACGACGCCATCGGCGACTACGACCACCTCGTGCTCGCCCGCGCGATGACGGAGTGGGAGCTGGCCACCACGCAGTTCGCGGAGCAGACCGACCCTGCCACCCGGGCGCGCTTCGAGCAGATCCTCGACGAGGGTGGCAGCCGGGTCCAGGCACTCGTCGACCAGCTCGTCGCGACCCGCGACCCCGACGGCCTCGACCTCGACCGGACCGCCTGGCAGCAGACCACCGCCGCGTTCCTCGCCTCGCTCGCCGAGGTGATCGTCGGCGCCGCGGACGACCTGTCGGCGCAGGTCGGCGAGGCGCGGGAGTCGGCCCGCAACGACGCCGTGGCCAGCTCGACCGTGCTCCTGCTCATGCTGCTGCTGGCGCTGACCGGCGCGCTGGTGGTGGCGCGCTCGATCATCCGGCCGCTGCGCCAGCTGCGCCTGGCCGCCCTCGACGTAGCGAACGACGCCCTCCCCCACCGGGTCCGCGACATCGGGCGCACCGACGGCGCCGACGTCGCGGACATCGACGTGTCGGTGGCGCCGCTGGCCATTGGCAACGGCGACGAGATCGGCGAGGTGGCCGGAGCGTTCGACGCCGTCCACGCCGAGGCGGTCCGGCTCGCAGCCGAGCAGGCGCAGGTCCGGGCGACGGTGAACCGGATGTTCGTCAACCTCGCCCGCCGCAACCAGGGCCTGGTCGACCGGCAGCTGCGGCTCATCGACGAGCTGGAGGCCGCCGAGCAGGACCCCGAGCGTCTCGCGAGCCTGTTCCGCCTCGACCACCTCGCCACGCGGATGCGGCGTACCGGCGAGAGCCTGATGATCCTGGCCGGTGGCGAGGGGCACGCCAACCGGATCGACGTACCAGTGCTCGACGTGCTGCGGGCGGCCGCCTCCGCGGTCGAGCAGTACGACCGGGTCGAGATCGAGTCGACCGAGGACCGGCCGATGCGGGCTCAGGTCGCCAACGACCTGGTGCACCTGCTGGCCGAGCTGGTCGAGAACGCGACCAACTTCTCCCCGCCCGGCACTCCCGTGGTGGTGCGGACCCGTCAGGACGGGCCCACCGCCGACCTGGTCGTCGAGGTCATCGACCAGGGCATCGGCATGACGCCCGAGGAACTGGCGGCGGCCAACGAGAAGCTGCGGCGCACCGACGGCCTCGACGCCGACGTCGCGCGGATGATGGGCCTGGTGGTCACCTCGCGTCTGGCCGCCCGCAGCGGCCTGAGCGTCGAGCTGCACAGCCACGAGCCGAGCGGCATCGTCGCGCGGGTCGGCGTGCCGAGCGCCGCGCTCGCCGAGCCGGCCGCGCACGCGGCCGCGCCACCTCCCCGGCCGACTCCCGGGCCGACTCCCGGGCCCACTCACGGGCCCACTCAGCGGTCGACTCACGCACCTGTGCCTCCGAGTCCGTCCGTGCGCGTTCCCGCGCCCGCGCCGGCCCCGGAGCAGACGAGCTGGTTCGGTCCCGGTGGGCCGGGGCAGGAGCCCGAGGAGCTGCTCAGCAGCTTCCTCGCCCGCGGTCGTCCCGCTCCCACGTCGGCAGCCGGGCCGGCCACGGCCAGCGGTCTGCCCAGCCGCATCCCGAACGTCGTGCCGTTCCCCGCGCCCCAGGAGCACCAGCCCGAGGTCGCGCTCGAGGTCGAGCGCGAGGTCGAGCCCGAGGCGCATCTCGAGGCCCAGCCCGAGCCGGAGCCCCAGCCGGAGCCCCAGCCCGAGCCCCTGCGGGAGCCGGAGCTGCGCGAGGACGTGCTGGACGCGCCGTACGCGGAGGAGCAGGACGACGACGTCTCGCCGATCTTTGCGCGACTGCAGTCGGAGTGGTTCAGCCCACGTCGCGAGGCCCGGGTCCAGCCGACGCAGCTCCAGGGGCCGGCCGAGCCGCCGGTCGACCCCGACGTGCCGGAGTGGGCCTCGCCCGGTGACGACGGCTGGCGGCGCGCCGCCGAGCTGACCGCGACCGTCGAGGAGCACGCCCCCCGCACCGCCGACGGGCTGCCGATGCGGGTGCCGGGGCGCAACCTGATCCCCGGGTCGGCGGAGACCGAGGACCTGCCGGCTCCCCCGCCCACCCAGCTGCGGGACCCCCGACGCAACCGCAGCCTGAGCGGCTTCCAGCGCGGCGTCGAACGCGCCCGCCTCACCGAGCCGGGCAGCGCCACGCCCGCGGAGGAGGACCACCGATGACCATCGCCGCCAACCTCGACTGGCTCGTCGACAGCCTCGCGCGCCAGACCCCCGACATCGCCCACGTCATCCTGGTCTCGGCCGACGGCATGCCGATGGCACGGTCCGCCCAGTTCCCCCAAGACCGCGCCGACCAGCTCGCCGCCATCGCCGCCGGCCTCACGAGCCTCACCCAGGGCGCGGCTCGCTGCTTCGCGGCGGGACCGGTGCACCAGATGGTCGTCGAGATGGAGCAGGGCTACCTGGTGCTGATGTCGGTGGGCGAGGGCTCCACCCTCGCTGCGCTCGCGAGCGCCGACTGCGACCTGGGGCAGGTCGGCTACGAGATGCAGCTCCTCATCGCACGGGTCGCCACGGCGCTCACTCCCGAGCGCCGCACCGCCGAGGACGTCAGGGCCTGATGCGTCATGCGATCCACGATGCCGGCGAGCAGCGACAGGAGGACCCCATGAGCCGCCGATCCGACGACAGCCCACCGCTGGTCCGCCCGTACGCGCTGACCCGGGGCCGGACCAGGCCGTCGCGCGACTACCCGATCGAGGCGCTGGTCACCGCCGCGCCCGGTGTCGGCGCCGACGCCGGCCGCAGCCCCGAGGAGCGGGCAATGATCGATCTCTGCCTCGACACGAGCCAGTCGGTGGCCGAGATCGCCGCCCGCGTCGGGGTGCCGCTGGGCGTCGTACGGGTGCTGCTGGCCGACCTCGCCGACCGGGGCCTGGTGCAGGTCCACACCCACGTCACCACGGCCCGCCCCGACGCCCGGCTCCTCGAGCGCGTGCTCGGCGGCCTCCGCTCGCTGTGACGGCCGTGATGACCCACGCCCGGCTCGACCCACAGGAGATGCAGTGATCGCCGACGCCCGCCAGGCCACGCTGTCGGCGAAGATCGTCGTCGCCGGCGGCTTCGGCGTCGGCAAGACCACCTTCGTGGGATCGGTGTCCGAGATCGCGCCGCTGACCACCGAGGCCGTCATGACCTCGGCGACCGCCGGCGTCGACGACCTCTCCGCGGTGCCGGACAAGACCACCACCACGGTCGCCATGGACTTCGGTCGGGTCTCGCTGGACGAGGACCTGATCCTGTACCTGTTCGGCACCCCGGGACAGGACCGGTTCTGGTTCATGTGGGACGACCTCACCCACGGCGCGATCGGAGCCGTCGTGCTCGTCGACACCCGTCGGCTCGCCGACTGCTTCGCGGCGATCGACTACTTCGAGGCCCGCGAGATCCCGTTCGTGGTCGCGCACAACGTCTTCAACGACGACCGGCGCCACACCCTCGCCCAGGTCCGCGAGGCGCTCGCCCTGCGGGCCGACGTGCCCGTCGTCACCTGCGACGCCCGCGACCGCAGCTCCACCAAGGAGACGCTGATCGTGCTGGTCGAGTACGCCCTGCGGGCGCTGCGGACGGTGGGCTGACGCATGGGCGTTGCACGAGGCGCCGCACGAGCCACGACGCGGCCGGTGACGGGCGGGTACGGCGGGCGGCTGGCGGGTACCGCTCGGCATGATCACCAACGTCCGCGACGTCGGCGTCCCCGCTGCCAAGGTCTGGGACGTCCTGGCCGACGGCTGGCTCTACCCGGTGTGGGTGGTCGGCGCGAGCCGCATGCGACAGGTCGATGCCGGCTGGCCCGAGAAGGGTGCCCGGCTGCACCACTCGGTCGGTGTGTGGCCGGTGCTGATCGACGACTACACCGAGGTCACCGAGACGGTGCCGGGCACGCTGCTGGCGCTGCGGGCCCGGGCCTGGCCGTTCGGTGAGGCGGCCGTCCGGCTCGTCGTCGAGGAGGCCGGCGACGGCAGCCGGGTCCGGATCGAGGAGCAGATCGTCCGGGGTCCCGGGAGCCTCATTCCCCGCCCTCTCCGCGGCGTCCTCCTCAAGTGGCGCAACGTCGAGACCCTGCGGAGGCTGGCGCTCGTCGCCGAGGGGCGCTGAGGTCCGGTGACCGGGTACGACGCCATCGTGGTGGGAGCCGGCCCCAACGGGCTGGTCGCGGCCAACCACCTGCTCGACGCGGGGTGGTCGGTGCTGGTCCTCGAGGCCCAGCCCGAGGTCGGCGGCGCCGTGCGCAGCGACACCGAGGTGCACCCGGGATTCGTCCACGACACCTTCAGCGCGTTCTACCCGCTCGCGGCGGCCTCCGCGCCGATCGGCTCGCTGAACCTCGAGCAGCACGGGCTCGTCTGGGAGCACGCGCCTGCCGCGCTGGGCCACGCCCTGCCCGACGGACGTTGGGCGATGCTGCACCGCGACCGCACGGTCACGGCCGCCCTGCTGGAGGACGAGTACGCCGGTGACGGTGACGCCTGGCTGGCGCTGTGCGAGCAGTGGGACCGGATCGGCGACCAGGTGGTGGCGGGACTGCTGACGCCGTTCCCGCCGGTGCGGCCCCTCGTCGCGGGCCTCGCCCGGCTCCCCCGGGCGCGGGAGCTCGTCCGCGACCTCGTCTCACCGGTGACCGAGCTGGGCCGGCGCCGCTTCGGCGGGGACGCGCCTCGACTGCTGCTGGCCGGCAACGCCGGCCACGCGGACATCCCCCTCGACGGCGTCGGCTCCGGACTGATGGCGCTGATGCTGTGCCTGCTGGGCCAGACGGTGGGGTTCCCGGTGCCTCGGGGCGGGGCCGGGGAGCTCACCGGGGCGATGGCGCGGCGTGCGACGAGCCTGGGCGGCGAGATCCGCTGCGGCGCGGAGGTGACGCGGATCGAGGTCGGCGAGGGACGGGTCCGAGGCGTGCGGCTCGCCGACGGCGAGCGGATCGAGGCGCGCCACGCGGTCGTCGCCGACACCAGCGCGCCGGCGCTCTACGGACGGCTGGTCGACCCCGAGCACCTGCCGTGGCGGGTGCGTGCGGGCATGCGGCGCTTCGAGCTCGACCCGGCGACGATCAAGGTCGACTGGGCGCTGGACGGGCCGGTGCCGTGGCAGTCGGAGCCGCCGTACGCCCCCGGCACGGTACACGTCGCGGACTCGCTCGAGCAGCTCTCCGAGGCGCTGGGCCAGGTCGCCGCCGGAGTGGTGCCGTCGGCGCCGTTCCTGCTCTCGGGCCAGATGACGACGGCGGACCCGACCCGCTCCCCGGCGGGGACCGAGTCCCTGTGGGCCTACACCCACGTGCCGCACCTCCCCCGCGAGGATGCCGGCGGCGAGGGCATCACCGGGCCGTGGGACGACGCCCGCGCCGAGCGTCTGGCCGACCGGATCCAAGCGCGGTTCGAGGCGCTCGCGCCGGGCTTCGGGTCCCGCGTGCTCGCCCGCCGCGTACTGGGTCCCCACGAGCTCGAGCGCCGCGACGCGAACCTGATCGGCGGTGCCCTCAACGGCGGCACCGCGCGGCCGCGGCAGCAGCTGGTGCTCCGGCCGGTCCCGGGGCTGGGCCGGGCGGAGACGCCCGTGCGTGGTCTGTACCTGGGGTCGGCGTCGGCCCATCCCGGCGGCGGCGTGCACGGAGCACCCGGGCACAACGCCGCCCGCGCCGCCATCGCGCACCGGAGGGCGCGCCGGCTGGTGCACGTCAGGCGGCAACGGCACGAGTGAGTCGCCGGCACCGGCATCGGCGTCGGCCCGGCGGGGTACCCCGGCGTATCGAGCCGCCCACCACGGGCGGTCGTCACCGGAGGAGGAGGCCATGAGCGACCCGATGGATCTCGGCACGGAGGCCAACGAGGCGGACGTCGCCGAGCAGAGCCAGCCCGTCGACCCCGCCGACGCCCCCGAGCCCACGCCCGCGATCGACGCCGGGGAGGCCGACGAGGCCGACGCCCTCGAGCAGGGCGCGACGGTGACGGCCGCGGACGACGACTACCCGCACGCCGGCGAGCAGGACCAGGAGTGACGGGCGGCTCAGCCCTCGTCCTGGTCGACCAGCAGCAGTTGCGGCAGCAGACCGCGGACCTGCCGGGCGAGCCGTTCGAGCGCGTCATCCTGGCCGGCGAGATGGGCGAGCAGCGCCTGCTGGAACAGCCCGTCGAGCAGGCCGTAGGCCGTCCGCGGCGTCACGGCCACCGATCGGCCCTGGAGCTCGGCGTACGCCGTGAGCACCCGCCACACCACACCCTCGAGGGTGCGGTCGACGCCGTAGACGGCCTCACGCAGCGGGTCCTCGAACATGCTCTGGGAGCGCAGGTCGTACCACAGCCGGTGCACCGACGCGTCCTGGGCGATGCTCTCCGCCAGCCGGGACGCGAAGTCGTCACACAGCCCCTCGGCGCTGGTCGCCCCGTCGACCAGGTCGTCATAGCGGTCCGCGCACATCGACTCGTAGTACTGCGCGCAGTAGACGATCAGGTCGAGCTTGTCCCGGAAGTAGTAGTGGACGACGCCGTGGCTGAACTCGGAGTTCTGAGCGATCTCCCGCAGCGACGCACGGGCGTAGCCGAGCTCACCCAGTGTGCGGAGCGCGGACTCCGCGAGCGCCCGCCGGCGGTCGTCGTGCCGGGGCATGCCCTCCGGCTCGGGTGCGACAGAAGGGGACACGAGCACTCCTCGGCTGGGGAGACTAGCGGTCGCAGCCTAGGCCCGGCCGGAGCCTCCCGGCAGGCGAACGCAGAGGTTCGCCGGGTTCGCGCGATTCGCTTGACGAGTGTCAAAAAATGGCACACGCTGGCAGACACGTCGTACCGCTAAGGAGTCTGTCGCATGCGACTTGTGGACTACCTCGACCTCGGCGCCTCTTTCGACCCCACGGCCCCGTGCCTCGCCAGCGGTGCGGAGACGCTGGGGTACGCCGAGGTGCAGGGGCTGAGTCGCTGGGTGGCCGGCGCGCTGGCCGCCCAGGGCGTCGGCGTGGGCGACCGGGTCGCGACCCTCTCCGCCGACGAGCCCCTGGCCAGTGCGGCGGTGTTCGGCATCAGCCGGGCCGGCGCGGTGTGGTGCCCGGTCCACCTCGAGCCCGGCGCGGCGCTCAACCACGACCTCCTGGCGGCGCTGGAGTGCCGGATCCTGCTGTTCACCGCCGCGTTCGCCGACCGGGTCGACGAGGTCCGCGACCAGCTCGGCGACACCACGGCGGTCTGCCTCGACGCCGCCCACCCGTGGGCGATGAGCTGGGGCGAGTTCCTGTACGCCGGCATCGAGTACTCCGTGGACCGCACCAACGACGACGACGTCGCGATGGTGCTGCGACCGGCCACGACGACGGAGTCGGAGGTGACCCTGACCGGCGCCGACCTGGCGCTGCTCACCTCGCCCGAGCTGTCGCGGCACGCCGCGCTCTGAGGCTCACTCCTCGTCGAGTAACCCTGCGGCGGCCGCGTCGGCGACGATGCGCCGGACGTTGTCCACCGAGCCGCAGTCCTGGTCGATCAGCTCGTTGCGCCGTGCCGCGAACCGCTCCCCCAGGTCGCGGCGTACCCGCTCGCCGACCTCCTCGCGGGCCGGGCTGAGGATGGTGAGCTCCTCCTCGGCGATGTGGTGCGCGACCAGGTTGCTGAGCTCCTCGACCGCGTCGGTGAAGGCCTGGGTGTCGGTGCCCTTGAGCTCGAGCACCTTCAGCAGCGCCTCGTTGCCCTCGGCGTGCTCCTCGTGACCGTGCTCGACCTCGTGCTCGCCGATGTCCGCGGCCTTGCGCCGCAGCACGGGATAGACGAGCTCCTCCTCGGCCTCCCCGTGCGCGATCAGCACGGCCGCGAAGGCGCGACGCACCGCGTCGCGGTCCTGGGTCGTGTCGCGCAGCTGCCGCAGCAGCCGCTCGAACAGCTGGTGGTCCTCGATGATCAGGTCGATGACGTCCCCGGAGACGGGGCGGCCGACGTCGATGCTCGTCATGGGCCTGCGGTTCCCCGACACCGGGCTCCTGATGCGCTCGTGCTGCGCTCGTGATGCGCCGGTGATGGGCCCCTGGCACGCCGGTGGTACGGCGAGGGCCCGGACCTGCCGGTCCGGGCCCTCGTCCTCGGGTCTCGCCCTGTGGAGCTGGCGGTCGGCTCAGCCGATGTCCCCCGGCTTGACCTCGCCTCGCCACGCGCCGGTCTCGGTGCCGCGCGCCTCGATGAACTCCTTGAAGCGCGTCAGGTCGCCCTCGACCCGGCGCTCGACCACGTTGAGGACGTCGCCGACCTTCTCGACGATGCCTTCGGGCTCGAACTCCATGCGCAGCGTGACCTTCGTGGCCCCGCCCATCGGCTCGGGAGCGAAGGAGACCGTGCCGACGTTCTTGGTGCCGTCGGTCGCCCGCCAGGTGATCCGCTGGTCGGGCGTCTGGTCGACGATCTCGGCGTCCCACTCCCGCTTCACACCGGCGATCTCGGCCTTCCAGTGCAGGCGCCGGTCGTCGAGCTGACGGACCTCCTCCACGCCTTCCATGAACTGCGGGAACGATTCGAACTGGGTCCACTGGTCGTACGCGGCACGGACCGGTACGTCGACCGTGAGGGACTTCTCGATGGTGCTCATCTCGGGGTGTTCTCCTCTCGTCGGTTCGAGTACCGGGTACCCGACCGGCGAGCAGAACGTGCATCCCGACGGCGGCGAATCCGTCGAACCACCGCCGAGAGCCGGACGACGCCTACGCGGAGACCCGGAACTGCCCGACCAGCCGCTGCAGCTCCTCGCCGAGATCGGCGAGGGCCCGCGCGGCGCGTTCGCCCTCGGCGACGTCGCTGCCGGTCTGGCGGGCCGCGCCGGCGACCTGCTCCACGCCGGAGGCGACCTCCTGGGAGCCCTGCGCCGCCTGGCTGAGGCTGGCGTTGATCTCGGCGATCGTCGCGCTCTGCTCCTCGACCGCGCTGGCGATCGTGGTCTGGAAGTCGCTGATCTGGCCGATGACGCCGCCGATCTCCGCGATGGCGGCGTCGACCTGCTGGGCGCGGGCCTGGATGTCGGCCACCCGCTGGGTGACGTCGGCCGTGGCGGAGGCGGTCTCCTGAGCGAGCTCCTTGACCTCGCCCGCCACGACCGCGAAGCCCTTGCCCATGTCGCCCGCACGGGCCGCCTCGATGGTCGCGTTGAGTGCCAGCAGGTTCGTCTGCTCGGCGATCGAGGTGATGGTGTCGACGACCTTGCCGATCTCCAGGGACGCGGCGGACAGCGCCTGCATCGCGCGCTGCGTCTCGGCCGCCTTGCCGACGGCGGAGTCGGCGACCTGGGCGGCGCCGGTGGCGTTGCGGGCGATCTCGAGCACGGAGGCGCCCATCTGCTCGCTGCCGGCGGAGACGGTCTGCAGGCTGGCGGTGATCTGACCGCTCGCCGTGGCGACCGCACCGGACTGCGCCGAGACGTCCTGCACCGCGGCGTTGATGCTGGTCGTGGACTCCGACAGGGCGCGCGAGGAGCCGCTGACCGAGTTGGCGCCGTTCTCGAGCGCGACCACGGCCCGGCGTACGCCCTCCTGGGCCTGGGCCAGGGCGGCGGCCATCTGGCCGACCTCGTCGCCCGAGGTGACGTCGGCGGCGACCGTGAGGTCGCCACCGGCCATGGCGCCGAGGGCGGCCGAGACCGAGCGGAGCGGTACGACGACCGCGCGGCGCACCGCCCACGCGAGGGCGGCCACCAGGAGCACCGCCAGAAGCGCTGCGACGGTGATCATCCAGACGGCGCGGGTGCGCCCGTCCCGGATGGCCTGGTCGCGGTCGGCCACCATCTGGTCGAGGCGCTCGGTCACGTGGGGCAGCGCCTCCTCGGCCGCCTCGAAGGCCTCCTGGAACGCCGGGAACCGCTTCATCGCGGCGCCGTGGGACTCCTGCGCCGACGCGACCAGCGCCTCGGCGGCGGCGACGTAGCCGTCGACCGCCGTGACCGCGGACCGGTAGTCGCGAGCCGGGTCACCGGTCAGCCCGAGCGTGCCCACCGCCTCGATGCTGCTCGCCATGCTCGCCTCGTTGTCCGCGAGGCTCGCCGCCGCTGCCTCCACCTCCGCGTCGGTGGTGGCCAGCAGCGCCGCCAGCATGTCGCCGCGGATGGCGTCGTGCGCCATGTCCGCGGCCGACCAGTCGAGCGCGATGGAGCTGATCCGGGTCATCTCCTCCGTCTTGCCGGAGACGTCCTGGAGCGTCTGGATGCCGACGCCGCCGATGAGGAGCATGCCGAGTGCCGAGGCGCCCGTCAGGGCGCCGAGCTTGGCGCCGATGGACAGGTCACGCCAGGAGAAGCCGTTGATGTCGTACCCCCAGGGGCTCAGAAGTTCATGGGACCGCCCGATCAGCTGGCAGGCTCATCGGCCGCAGCCGGGACCGGGTGAGGAAACCGAGTGAACGGCGACACCGCCGGGCCGGAGCGCGTCACCGGGCGGCGAGTCGGTTACCTGACCGCATGACGCGGTTCGGGTTCCACGCCAGTCATGAGCAGATCGCGCCCGCCCAGCTGCTGGCCGACGTACGCCGGGCCGAGCAGGCGGGCTTCGAGATGGCGATGTGCTCCGACCACTTCTCGCCGTGGAGCCGCCGGCAGGGCCACGCGGCGTACGCCTGGTCCTGGCTGGGCGCGGCGCTGGCCACCACCGACCTGACGTTCGGTGTCGTCACGGCGCCCGGGCAGCGCTACCACCCGGCCGTGCTGGCGCAGAAGATCGCGACGCTGGGCTCGATGTTCCCGGGCCGGTTCTGGGCCGCGCTGGGGAGCGGCGAGGCCAGCAACGAGCACATCACCGGCGAGCGCTGGCCGCGCAAGGAGGTCCGCACCCGCAGGCTCGAGGAGTGCGTCGACGTCATCCGGCGGCTGCTGGCCGGTGAGGAGGTCAGCCACGACGGCCGCGTCACCGTCGACCGCGCCCGGCTCTGGGAGGTGCCCGACCCGCCGCCCCGGCTGATCGGGCCGGCGGTGTCGCTGGCGAGCGCGGCGCGCGTCGCGGCGTGGGCCGACGGCATGGTGACCGTCAACCAGGCGCCGGAGAAGCTGGCCGACCACGTGGCGGCGTACCGCGACGCCGGCGGCCGTGGGCCGCTCGCCCTCCAGGTCCACCTCTCGTGGGCGCCCACCGAGGCGGAGGCGGCGGCGACCGCGCACGAGCAGTGGCGCACCAACGTCTTCCCCGAGCCCGTCTGCTGGGACACCGAGACCGCCGAGGGGTTCGACGTCGTCGGCGAGCGCGTCACCGTCGAGCAGGTGCGCACCGTCGTCGACATCTCCGCCGACCTGGGCTGGCACCGCGACCGGCTGGCGGCGTACGCCGCGGCCGGCTTCGACGAGGTGTACCTGCACCACGTCGGCCAGTCGCAGGAGCGGTTCCTGGACACGTTCGGGGAGCACGTCCTCCCCCAGCTGAAGGAGGCGTGATGGCCAGGCACGTGAGCACCGGCGACCTGTGGTGGAAGAACGCGGTCATCTACTGCGTCGACGTCGAGACCTTCCGCGACTCCGACGGCGACGGCATCGGCGACCTGGCCGGGCTGACCGAGCGGATCGACTACCTCGCGGAGCTGGGGATCACCTGCCTGTGGCTGATGCCGTTCTACCCGACGCCCGACCGCGACGACGGGTACGACGTCACCGACCTGTTCGGCGTCGACAGCCGCCTCGGCACGCACGGTGACCTGGTCGAGCTGGTCCGGGCGGCCGGCGACCGCGGCATCCGGGTGATCGCGGACCTGGTCGTCAACCACACCTCCGACCAGCACCCGTGGTTCAAGGCGGCCCGGCGCTCCAAGGACAGCCCGTTCCGCGACTACTACGTCTGGCGCACCGACCCACCGCCGGACACCGCCGACAAGGTGGTCTTCCCCGACAAGGAGGACAGCATCTGGGCGCTCGACGAGCGCAGCGGCGAGTGGTACCTCCACCACTTCTACAGCCACCAGCCCGACCTGAACTTCGCCAACCCCGCGGTGCGCGACCAGATCGCGAAGTCGATCGGGTTCTGGCTGCAGCTCGGGCTGGCAGGCTTCCGTGTCGACGCCGTGCCGTTCCTCATCGCCGACCTCGACACGGCCTCCGACGACGTACCGGGTGACCCGCACGCCTACCTGAAGGCGCTGCGCGCGTTCCTCGGCCGGCGACGCGGCGACGCGATCCTCCTGGGCGAGGTGAACCTGCCCCACGCCGAGCAGCAGGCCTACTTCGGCGGCGACGGCGCGTCGGGAGGCGGTGGCGACGAGCTGTCGATGATGTTCGACTTCATCGGGATGGAGGCGCTCTACCTCTCGCTCGCCCGCCAGGACGCCGCGCCCGTGATGAAGGCGCTGCAGGCCCGGCCGGCCATCCACCCCGACTGCCAGTGGGCGACGTTCGTGCGCAACCACGACGAGCTCATCCTCGACAAGCTGAGCGAGGAGGAGCGGCAGGAGGTGTTCGCGGCGTTCGGCCCGGAGCCGGAGATGCAGATCTTCGGCCGCGGGCTCAAGCGCCGGCTGCCGCCGATGCTCGACGGCGACCCACGGCGGGTCCGGATGGTCTACAGCCTGCTGTTCAGCCTGCCCGGCACCCCGACGCTGTACTACGGCGAGGAGATCGGCATGGGCGAGGACCTCGAGGCCGAGGGCCGGATGGCGGTGCGGACACCGATGCAGTGGGAGCCCGGGCCCAACGGCGGCTTCTCCACCGCTCCACCGCGCAAGCTGGTGCAGCGGGTCGTGCCGGGCGGGTACGGCCCCGAACACGTCAACGTCGCCGACCAGCGGCGCGATCCCGACTCGCTGTGGCACTTCATGCGCGAGCTGATCCAGACCTACCGCGAGTGCCCCGAGCTGGGCTGGGGCGAGTTCTGCGTGCTGCAGCAGCCCGCCGCCCAGGTGCTGGCGCACCGATGCCGCTGGGACGGCGCGTCGATCGTGGCGGTCCACAACCTCTCCGCGGAGCCGGTGACCACCACCGTCCGCCTCGAGCCCGACGATCTCGACGGCGCCGACCGCGTGTGGCTCGAAGACCTCTTCGCCTTCGACTCCGTCCCGGTGTCCTCGGGCGCCTTCGAGCTGGCGCTGGCCGGCTACGACCACCGCTGGTTCCGCGTCCACCGCTCGACCGAACGGTCACCGTGACACCTGCGGCCGCTGCCCAAAAGGTCACCGTGACCCCTGGCAGGTCGAGTGACCCTTGCGGGGGGTCACTCGACCTGCGAAGAGTCACGGTGACCTCTTGGATGGCGGGGTGGCAGGGCTGCGGGGTGGCATGGGTCCGGAGTCCGGGTCCGACACCCGCTGGGTCGCGCCGGCCAGCCGGTCGAGCTGGCTCCGGTCTACGTGCTACTCGCTTCCGACGAGGGCAGCTACATCTCCGGCGCCCGGGTCGCGGTCACGGGTGGGCGCCCCATACTCTGAGGCGCCCCGGGCGGTCTGCTGGACCTCGGGCCGCTTGTGGTCGGGCCGGTGACGGCGTAGCGTCGAACGCACCGAGTCTTCTTCGCTCGTCGCAGTCAGTGGCGGCATTCCCGGTGCATCATCGACACGGGAGCCGCTCGGCAAAGACTCGGCTGCTCTCGGGGACGACCGGGTTGCCATGCCGTCGCAGTGCCCCTCCCCGCCGGACGACCGGCACCACGAGACCGTCGCTCCACGGCTCGCGGCCGCGCAGCTGCAGGTCGGCTTCTCCTGCCCGCAGCGGGACACCATCGTGGTGACGCCGCACGGCGAGGCGGATCTGGCCGTCGTGCCCGACCTGCAGCGAGCCGTCGGTGAGGCCATCGACACCGGCCACAGGCAGATCGTCGTCGACCTCGACCGGCTCACCTTCATGGACGCGACGACGCTGGGCGTCATCGTCCAGGCCCGGGCGGACGCCGCCGCCGCGGGCGGTGTCCTCACCGTGCGATGTCACTCCCGCCTGGGTCAGCTGCTGCTGCGGACCACCGGGCTGGGGTGCCTGCTCGAGCCGCCCTCCTAGCCCGCACCTGGCCGGGTGTCGAGCGTGAACCACACCGACTTCCCCACCTGCTGGACATCGACTCCCCAGCTGTGCGCGAGCGCCTCCACGAGCATCAGCCCGCGTCCTCGTACGGCGGTCTGGTCGACCGAGCGCACCACCGGCCGCTCCTGCGACGGGTCCGAGACGTCGATCCTCAGGTGCGCGTCGTCCCAGGTCAGGCGCACGCCCACCGGACCGGTGCTGTAGCGCACCGCATTGGTGACCAGCTCGCTGGTCAGCAGCAGCACGACGTCCCGGGACTCCCCGACGAGGCCCGGCAGCGACCGGGCGACCTCGCGGCGGGCGGTGCCGACGGTCCGCGGCTCGGCCGGGAACTGCCAGTCCGCCCGCCGCATCCGCATCCCCGCCCGCCTTGCTGTCGCCACCGCCATCCACGGCGTAGGGAGACCGGTAACCAACTCGCTGCAGAACTTTCCGGCCCGCCGGTCAGCGCACGCCCGGCTCCGACGGGCGGCGAGCTCCCTTGCCAGGCGCCTCGGGGGCGAGCAGGCTCGGCTGCCAGCGCCGCCACCGACCGAGGAGCCGCCCGATGTCCCGCACGAGGATCCACAACCTGTCCATCTCGCTCGACGGCTTCGCGACGGGCGAGCCGCAGTCGGCCGAGGCGCCGTTCGGGCACGCGGGCGAGCGCCTGCACGAGTGGATGTTCCGCACCCGCTTCTGGGACGCCGAGACCGGCGCGTCCGGCGTCGACGACGCCTTCGCCCGGCAGCACGGCGACAGCATCGGGGCCGAGATCATGGGCGCCCACAAGTTCGGCCCGCCCGGCTGGCAGGACGACCCGGACTGGACGGGGTGGTGGGGACCCAACCCGCCCTTCCATACGCCGACCTTCGTGCTGACCCACCGCCCCCGACCCGCGCTGGAGATGGCGGGCGGCACCACCTTCCACTTCCTCACCGCCACGCCGGCGGTGGCACTGGAGACGGCGCGGGAGGCGGCCGACGGGCTCGACGTCCGCATCGGCGGCGGGGCCAGCGTCGTCCGCGACTTCCTCGCCGAGGGCCTGGTCGACCTGATGCATCTCGTCCAGGTGCCGATCGTGCTCGGCCGGGGCGTCCGGATCTGGGACGGGCTCGAGGGCCTCGAGGCGGCGTACGACGTGGAGGCGGTGTCGTCCCCGAGCGGGGTCACCCACCTGACCTTCACCCGGCGCGCCGCCTCCTGACGCACCCGCCGCGGCCATCGGCCGCCCGGGGCGGATCTCAGCCGACATGGTGTACTCGGGCGTGACCTCGTCCGCTGCGGCTCCCTCGCCCCCGGCGATCCATCGTGTCCTCTCCTGCGGCTTCGCCGCCGTGAAGGGCACCACCCACGTGGCCCGCGCCGCCGTCGTCCTCGACGCACATGGCGCGGTCGGCGACCGCGAGCTGTGCGTGGTCGACGTAGCCGGGCGACGCGTGCTCAAGACCGTGCACCACCCTGCGCTGCTCGGCGTCGTGGCGGAGCGCGCGGACGACGCGTTGCGGCTGGTCATGCCGGATGGCGCGGTCGTCGGCGGACCGACACCGCCGACCGGCGAGCGGCTGACCTGCGACTACTGGGGCCGCCCGGCCGAGCTGGAGCTGCTGGACGGCCCGCACGCGGCGGCGCTGTCGGCGCTGCTCGGCCGGCCGGTGCGGCTGGCGGCCGCGCGGCGCGGGGTCGTCATCTTCGGCGGCGAGGGCATCACGATGGTCGGCACCGCCTCGCTGCGCGACCTCGGCGAGCGAGCCGGGCACCAGGGACTGGTGGAGCAGGCCGCTCGGTTCCGGGCGACCTTCGTGGTCGAAACCCGCACGCCTTACGAGGAGGAGGGCTGGCTCGGCCGCGAGGTCGCCGTCGGCGACGCCGTCGTACGGGTGGGCGTCGGCGTGCCGCGCTGCGCGATCATCGATCGGCACCCCGGCACGGGCGCGAAGGACGGCACCCTGCTCCGGACGCTGGTCGGCTACCGGCCGCGCAACGGCGCCGGCGAGCCCGTCTTCGGTGTCTACGCCCAGGTCGTGACCCCGGGCGTGGTCACCCCCGGCTGACCCCTCGTCCGAGCGGAGGGCGGCCGCTCACAGATCGACGGTGCCGTGGTCGGCGTCGAAGGTCTCGCCGGTCAGCTTCGCCTTCGCGAAGCTCACCAGCGAGGCGACCTTCCCGCCCGGCGTGTCCCAGTACTCCGCCTGCTCGACGTCGAGACGCAGCAGCACGGCGTTGGGATCCTCGGGACCCTCCGGCATCCAGGCGTCGGCGAAGGTGTTCCACAGCTCCTCGAGCTTCGCCTGGTCGTCGACGAGCTCGGCCCGGCCCGTGATCGCGACCCACGCGTCCCGCGAGGAGAAGGTCACCGAGACCTGCGGACTGGTGGCGAGGTCACGGACGTGCCGGGTGTCGCGGGCAGTGATGAACCACAGCTCCGCGGTGGGCTCCACCTCCTGGCGTGCCATCGGGAAGCTGTGCGGCCCCTGCGGGCCGTAGGTGGTCATCATGCCGATCGGCATGTCCTTCATCAGCGCGACGAGCTTCTTCCTGCCGTCGTCGCCGGCCTGGTTCTGCGTGGTGGTCATGAGCGCTCCTGTTTCACTTGCTGGTCCAGGAGGTCCAGGCCGTGACGACCGGCCTCGCCCTCCTGCTCGAGCCCGCTGCGGAAGTTGTCCAGCTTCTGCTCGCCGGCGGGGAACGGCGGCAGCAGGGGTACGTCGGCGTCCACGACCGCCTCGATGACGAAGGGCCGGTCGGCCCTCAGCGCCTGCTCCCAGGCGTCGTCGAGGGCGTCCGGGGCGTCGACCCGGACCCCGCCGAGACCGAGCAGCCCGGCGTACTCCGCGTAGGGGAAGTCCGGGAGCGCCTGGCTGTCGGCGAACCGCGGCTCGCCCTCCATCTCCCGCTGCTCCCAGGTGACCTCGGCGAGGTCGCCGTTGTGCAGCACCAGCACGGCGAAGCGCGGGTCGGCCCAGTCGCGCCAGAGCCGCGAGACGGTGATGAGCTCGGCGAGGCCGTTCATCTGCATGGCGCCGTCCCCGCACAGCGCGATGAGCGGGCGGTCGGGGTGGGCGAGCTTGGCGGCGACGCCGTACGGGACGCCGGACCCCATGGTCGCCAACGTCGAGGACAGGTGCGCGGGGACGCCGGCCGGGAGCGTGAGGTGGCGGGCGTACCAGTAGACGACCGAGCCGACGTCGAGGCTGACCTGCGCGTCGCGCGGCAGGTGCGGGGTCAGCGAGCGCACGACCAGCTCGGGGTTGAGCGGGTCGGCGGCGATCTCGCTGCGCTGCCGGGCGAGCTCGCGCCACTGCCGCACCTGCTGCTCCACCTCGCCACGCCAGGCCGATGCCGAGCGGTCGGGCAGCAACGGCAGCAGCGCCCTCAGGCTCTCGGCGGCGTCACCGGTCAGGCCGACCTCGACCGGGTAGCGGTTGCCGAGGTGGCGGCCGTCGAGGTCGATCTGTACGGCGCGAGCCTGACCCGGAGCGGGGTAGAACTCGCTCCACGGGTCGTTGCTGCCGACGATCAGCAGGGTGTCGCAGTGCTCCATCAGCCAGGCCGAGGCGCTGGTGCCGAGGTGGCCCATCACGCCGCAGCTGACCGGCAGCGTCTCGTCCCAGAACGGCTTGCCCAGCAGGCTCGTCGTCACGCCGGCGCCGAGCCGGTCCACCACGGCCCGCAGCTGGTCACCGGCGTCGCGGACGCCCTGGCCCGCCAGCACGGCGACCCGCTCGCCGGAGCCCAGCACCTCGGCGGCCTGCTGCAGGTCCTCCTCGCGGGGCCGGACGTGCGGCCGGCGCCACTCCGCCGCGGTCGCCATCGCCCCGTGCTCGTGGCTCGGCCCGTCCGGCGCCGGGAGCTTCTGCACGTCGTGGGGGACGATCACGACGCAGGGCGAGCGGGTCGCGAGCGCCGTACGGAAGGCGCGGTCGACGGCCATCGCGGCCTGCTCGGCGGTGAGGACGGTGTGGACGAACTGGGCGGCGACGTCCTTGAAGAGCGTCTGGAGGTCGATCTCCTGCTGGTACTCCGAGCCGAGCGCCGTGCGCTGCTGCTGTCCGACGATCGCGACCACCGGGACGTGGTCGAGCTTGGCGTCGTAGAGGCCGTTGAGCAGATGGACCGCGCCCGGTCCCTGCGTGCTCGTCATGACGCCCACCTGGCCGGTGTACTTCGCGTGGCCGACCGCCATCAGCGCGGCACTCTCCTCGTGCCGGGCCTGCACCAGCTCGACCTCGCCGCTGCGCCGCAACGCGCCCATGAAGCTGTTGATGCCGTCGCCGGAGTAGCCGAAGATTCGCCCGACACCCCAGGCGCGCAGCCGCTCGACGATCAGGTCGGCGACGAGTCGGTCGGCCATGGCTCCTCCGTATCGGTCGACGTGCCGGCTCCGGCACCGCTCGCCGGTACCCACCGCTTCGTCGGTCGAGCAGTCGTGGTCGGTCCAGCAGCGAAGGCCGCCAGGCCTGAGCGTGTCGAGACCACCGCAACCCACGCACCCGCTCGGGCGGCGGAATGCCGCGGATTCGCCCCCGTTTGGCAGGCTGGGGGCATGTCGACCGTCGGATCCGAGCCCGTCGCCGGCCGCTACACCCTGGTGCGCGAGGTCGGTCGCGGCGGCATGGGAGCGGTCTGGCTCGCGCGCGACGAGCTGCTCGGCCGCGACGTCGCGCTGAAGCGGCTCGGCGAGGTGAACCCCGCCGACACCACCGCGCTGGCACGCGCCGAGCGGGAGGCCCAGCTCGCCGCACGGCTGACGCACCCGAACGTGGTCACCGTCTTCGACCTGGCGGTCGACGGCGAGGTGCGCTGGCTGGTGATGGAGTACGTCGAGGGCCGGACCCTGGCCCAGCTCGCCCGCGAGCGCGGCGGACTGCCGCCCGACCAGGTCGCCGTCGTGATCGGCCAGGCGGCCGAGGCGCTGCGCGAGGCGCACGCGGCCGGCATCGTGCACCGCGACGTGAAGCCGTCGAATCTCATCGTCGGCAACGACGGCGTCACCAAGCTGACCGACTTCGGCATCGCCCGCGGAGTCACCGACGCCACCCTGACCGGCACCGGCGTGGTGACCGGCTCGCCGGCCTACCTCGCACCCGAGGTGGCGGCCGGCGGCAGCGCCACCCCGGCGAGCGACCTGTGGTCGCTCGGCGGAACGGTCTACCAGGCACTCACCGGGCGGCCGCCGTACGACTTCGGCGACAACGTGGTCGCCGGCCTCCTCACGATCGTGCGCACCCCACCGCCGCGGCTGCCGGACGCCGGCGTGCTCGGAACGGTGATCGCCGCGACGATGGTGCACGACCCTGCCCAGCGGTGGACGGCGGAGCAGGTGTGCGCCTACCTCGGTGGCGAGCCGGCGACGGCGCTGCCTCCCGTGCCGGCCGTCACCGCCGGGATGGCGGTCGACCACGCCGACCCGGTCGGCGAGCGCACGCCGCAGCTGACCACGCAGCGGGTGGTCCGGACGAGCCGGCCACCGCTGCGGCGCGGGCTGTGGCTCTGGCCGGCGCTCGGGGCGCTGCTCGTGGCGGTGATGCTGGCCGCCTGGCTGCTGGGCCGGGCCCTCTCCTCGCCCGACGAGGCGAGCGACCCCGGCACGAGCGCTCCACCGACCCCGGCGACCTCCTCCCCCACGACCAGCGGCCCCAGCGCGGAGTCCATGCGGGCGTTCGTGACCGACTACCTCGCGACGGTGACCAGGGATCCGGAGGCCGCCTTCGCGCGGCTGACCCCGCAGTTCCAGCAGGAGTCCGGCGGGTTCGACGACTACCGGGCGTTCTGGGCGCCGATCCGCTCGGCGACGCCCAGCGAGATCGATGCCGACCCGGAGGCCATGACGGTCTCCTACCGCGTCGACTACGAAGGCCCGAACAACCGGCCCGACGACGACCGGGTGCGCCTGCAGCTGGTCTGGGAGAACGGGCGCTACCTCATCGCCGGCGAGCCGAAGTAGGCCCGCGGCACGCCGACGGGAGCCGAATCTGGTGAATCTCTACTTATCAAGTAGTCTTTGGTGGTGACCATCGCAGCCCGCCCCGCCGTCACCGCTCCCCGCACCTCCGCCGCCCACCGCGTCGCCGTCGTCGGCGGTGGCGCCAGCGGCGTGCTCACCGCGATCAACCTGCTGGCGCGCATCGACGCGCCGCTGGAGGTCGTGGTCCACGAGACCAGCGGCATCGTGGGACGCGGCATCGCGTACGGCACCAACGACCAGCGCCACCTGCTCAACGTCCGCGCCCAACACATGAGCGCGTTGCCGGACACCCCCTCCGACCTGCTCGACTGGGCGCTGCGCACCGGCCGCAGCGACGACCCGCAGGGCTTCCTGCCACGGGCCGACTACGCGATCTACCTGCAGGACCGCCTGATGGACGTCGCCGACGACCGGCTCCGGATCCAGGCCGGCCGGGTGCTCGACCTGGTGCCGGGCGAGGACGGGTTCACGGTCGTCACCGAACGCACGCGCTCGGTCGCCGACTCGGTCGTCCTCTGCCTCGGCAACCAGCCACCGGCACCGCTGACCGTGGCTGACGAGCCGTTGACGGAGGCGCCCTGGCACCTGGCGAACCCGTGGGACCTCGGCCGGCTCCGCACCCTCCCGAGCGACGCCCGGGTCGTGATCGTCGGCACCGGCCTCACGGCCGTCGACACCGCGATCACCCTGCTCGAGGAAGGACCGAGGCGGCACGTCACCATGCTGAGCCGGCACGGCCTTCTCCCCCGTCCCCATCGCGGTCAGCAGCACACCGCCTGGGTCACCAAGGTGCCCGACGGCCCCCTGACCGCCGACGTCCTCGTCGACGCGGTCCGCTCCGAGCTCGCCGCCGCGCGCCGGCAGGGCGTCGACTGGCGCGCCGTCGTCGACGGGCTGCGACCCATCACCCAGGACATCTGGCGCCGGCTGCCGCTGGAGGAGCGACGACGCTTTCTGTCGACCTATGCCCGGGAGTGGGAGGTACGCCGGCACCGGATGGCACCCGAGGTGGCGCTGCGCTTGGAGGGCTACCGACTGGACGGCCGCCTCAGCGTCCGCGCCGGCACGCTGCACGCCGTCACCTCCCTCGGGGACCGGGCGGCCGTGGTGACCGCACCCGCCGGGCCGTCGTACGAGGTGGACGCGGTCGTCAACTGCACCGGCCCGCGCACCGACCTGCGCGAGACCACCGATCCTCTGCTGCGCTCGCTCCACGCGCGCGGCCTCGCCACCCCCGACCCGCTCGCTCTCGGCCTCGACACCACCCCGGACGGGCTGCTCGTCGGCGCCGACGGCTCGCCGGTCGACGGGCTGTTCACCGTCGGCCCCGCCCGCAAGGGCACGCTCTGGGAGGCCACCGCCATCCCCGAGATCCGTGGCCAAGCAGCCCAGGTCGCCACCGTCGTGGCTGCCCGCGCCCTCCGTTGACCCCCGGGTTCCCGAGCGTCGAAACCCGGCTTTCCGAGGGTCAAAACCCCCGGGTTCCCGAGGGTCAAAACCCGGGTTCCCGAGGGCCGAGACCCGGGTTTCGGAGGGTCGCCCGATCCGAGACTCAACACACGGGAACCCGAGACTCGACCCACGGGAACCCGAGACTCGACACACATCAACTCGAGACTCAACGCACGGGAACCCGAGACTCAACGAGGTGGGGCCAGGTGGACGAGGACGCCGCCGTCCTCCTGGCGGACCTCGAGGAGCCGCAGGTCGGTCTCGGCGGCCAGCGTCTCGACCTGGGAGCGATCCCCGAGCTGCAGCAGCAGGCTGCCACCGGCGACCAGGTGCCGACGGGCGACGGCGAGGCACTCGCGGGCGACATCGAGGCCGTCCGGGCCGCCGTCGATCGCGGCCACCGGGTCGTCGGGGTGGTCACCGGTCCGGCCGCTGCGCACCCACGGCGGGTCGGCGATCACCAGGGCGAACCGCTCCGGCGGCGCCAGCGCCTCCTCCAACGCGCCGTGCCGGACCTCGACGAGATCGTCGAGCCCGTTGGCCCTCGCGTTGCGACGGGCGAGCTCGCACGCCTGCGCCGAGACGTCGACACACACCAGCGGACACGGTTGGCGGGCGATGGCCAGCAGGCCGATGTGCCCCACGCCCGCGCACAGCTCCAGCAGCCGCCCGTCCGGCCCGCCTGCGACGAGCTCCGCCGCCCACTCCGACTGGCGGACGGTCCAGGGCCGGGGCCGCAGCACGCTGTCGTCGTACTCGATGCGCAGACCGCCGAAGCCGGTCTCCTCCACGGCGATCACGCCTGCTCGTTACCCCGCGGCGCCGTGCCCTACTCGCGCGGCGGGCCGGGCGTCAGCCCTGGGCGCGGACCTTGAGCGCGCTCCACCGCGGGAACCGCTGCCGCAGCACCGAGCCGCTCGGCGCGCCGTCGTTCTCCTTGGCCCACGCGGTGTAGCCGGCGAAGCTGCCGGGACCCGAGCGGAGGTACTCCCGCACGAACCCGACCATGTCCTCGTCCGTCCACCGACTGCTGGTCGACCTCGTGGCGTTCGTCGTGACCCCCGCCCGCTCGCACGCCTCCGTCCACGAGCCGAGCCGCCGGATCACGAGCGCCGGCGAGGCGGCGTCGTCACGACCGCGCTGCCAGGCGTCGTACGCCGTGGCCGTCAGCGGCTCGCCCAGCTCGGCGGCGGCCGCGGCGACGGCGGCGAGGAGCTGTTGGTCGGAGTACTCGGGACTGCGCACGGACCCGACGCTAGCGGTCGCGGACGGGTACCGCTTGCGCGGAGGGAAGTGAGAGATGTGAGGAGACCGATGCTGGCGCGGCACCACCCACGGGTGCTGCTCGCGCTCAAGGCGGCCGGCGCGGCGGCGCTGGCGTGGCTGCTGGTGCAGCCGGCGGGCGGCTTCGTGGACGACTATCCGTACTACGCGCCGCTCGGTGCCGCGGTGGCGATGTCGACGACGGTCGTGACGTCGGTGCGCACGGCCGGCCAGGCGGTGGCCGCGATCGCGGTCGGCGCCGTGGTCGCGGTGGCCGCGCGGCTGCTGCTGGTCGGACCGTTGCCGACGCCGGCGGGCGGCGTGGCGGCCGTCGCGCTCGTGGTCGGGCTCGGCACGCTGCTGGCAGGCTGGCCCCGGTTCGGCTCGATGGGCAGCTGGGTGCCGGTCGCCGCCCTGTTCGTGCTCATCCTGGGCGGGCAGGACCCCTGGCCCTACGTCGTGGCGTACGCCGGCCTGGTCGGTGTCGGCGGCCTGGTGGGCGTGCTGGTCAACGCGGCGTTCCCGCAGCTGCCGCTGACGCCGGCCACGCGCGCGCAGGACGAGCTGCGTGACGCCTTGGCCGACCAGCTGGACCGGCTCGCGGTCGGGCTCGAGGCCGAGGAGCCGCTCTCGGAGGACGAGTGGCTCACGGTGACCGCCAGCCTGGATCCGCAGCTGCGGCGGGTGGAGGAGCTGGTCGGCCTGGCACTCGAGGCGCAGCGGGGCAACTGGCGGGCGAAGCGCTGGGCCGACGACGCCGCCCGGCAGCACCGCCGCGCGCGGGCGCTGCAGCAGCTGACGGCGTCGGTGGAGGACGTCGTCGCCCTGGTGTCGGATCCTCGCAGCCCGGTGCACGCCGACGACGAGGACGCGCGAGCGCTCCGGTGCGCGGTCGCGGCCGCCCTGTCGCGCACGGCCGACATGCTGCGCACGAGCGGCGCCGACGTGGATCCGACGACCGCCCGGGCGTCGTACGAGCTGGCGGGCATCGCCGTGCGCCAGCTCAAGCGCGAGGTCGTGCGCATCGCCCTGGCACCGCCGATCGTGCTGGGCGACCGCGGCCTGGCGGCCGCCGCCATCGCGGTCGGCCTGGAGCGGACGGTGCTCGCCTGGCGCTGATCGATCGACACCATTGCGATATTGATCGTTTATCGATAGGTTCCTCTCGTCCTTCGATCTAAGGAGCCTCCATGGGCCAACTCGCCGTGCTCGCCCTCCGCGCCGTCATCGTGGTCGGTCTCGCCGTGTCGCTGTTCGTCGACGTCGTGGTGCTGCCGGCGGTGTGGCGCGACTTCGACGAGGCAGACGCTCCCTCCTGGGCACAGCTCACCGTGGTGGCGCTGGCGGCGCTGCTGATCCTCACGATCCAGGTCACCGCCGTCTGCGTGTGGCGGCTGCTGACGATGGTCCGGCGGGGCACGGTGTTCTCGCACGCCGCCTTCCGGTACGTCGACATCGTCTTCGGCGCGCTGATCGTCGCGGCGCTGTGCGTCTTCGGGTTCGCCGTGGCGCTGGCGCCGGGCGACGCCGCGCCGGGGATCGTGCTCATCGTCTGCGGTGTCTCGCTCGCCGTCGGCGGCGTCGCGCTGATCGTGCTGGTGCTGCGGATGTTGCTACTCCAGGCCGTGGCCACGACCACCGAGGCGCAGCAGCTGCGCGACGAGCTCGACGAGGTGATCTGAGTGCCGATCGTCGTCGACATCGACGTGATGCTCGCCAAGCGGAAGATGGCCGTCGGCACGCTCGCCGAGAGGGTCGGGATCACGCCTGCCAACCTCGCCGTCCTCAAGAACGGGCGCGCCAAGGCGGTCCGCTTCACCACCCTGGAGGCGCTGTGCGAGGTGCTGGAGTGCCAGCCCGGCGACCTGCTGCGCTGGGAGCCGGACGGCGAGGAGCCCCGCGCACACGTCTGACCGGGGGCGCGCCGTACCCAGCGTGACCGGGCCCCGTGCGGGCACTGGCAGGGGAACCCCCGAAAGGAGTCCCCCATGACCTACCGAGTCGGCTACTTCATCGGCAGCCTCTCCTCCCACTCGATCAACCGCACGCTCAGCAAGGCCCTGCTCCGCGTCGCACCGCACGACATGGAGTTCACCGAGATCCCGATCGGCGACCTGCCGCTCTACAGCCCGGACTTCGACGCGGACTACCCGCCGCAGGGCCGGGCGCTGAAGGAGGCCATCGCGGCCTCCGACGCGGTGCTGTTCGTCAGCCCGGAGTACAACCGCTCCATCCCCGGCGCCCTGAAGAACGCCATCGACTGGGCGTCGCGGCCGTGGGGCGAGAACTCCTTCGACCACATGCCGGCCGCGGTCATCGGCGCGAGCATCGGTCAGATCGGCACCGCCGTCGGCCAGCAGAGCCTGCGCGCGGTGCTGAGCTTCTGCAACGCCCGGCAGATGACGGCGCCGGAGGCCTACATCCATCTCACCCCCGGGCTCATCACCGAGCAGGGCGAGGTCACCGACCAGTCCACCGAGGCCTTCCTGCGCAGCTTCATGGAGGAGTTCCGCACCCACGTCGCGCGCGTGCTGACGGTGATCCCCCGGTCCTGAGGTCCGGCGACGTCCCCCATCTGGGGGACGTCGCCGGGAGGACCCCCGTGGCCGGCGGTCCGTCCGATACCAAGGCCCCATGCGCTGCAGCATCGACGGCGAGGTGCCGGACGCCGAGATCGAGCACCATCCGCGGTGGGGCGCGGTGCACCGCAGCGAGGCCGGGTGGCACACCGTCACCGGGACGCTGCTGACCGGCGCCTACCCCCACCTCGCCGCCTCGACCGGGCCGACGCCGTTGCATCCTGCCGAGGCTCCCCCGGAGCGCGAGGTCCCGCTCCAGCCGCCCGCCCCCTCGCCCGGCGACTGACATGGCGGAGCCGCCACCGTTCCCCGGACCGACCAACGCCCCCGGACTGCCCGCGGACCTTCCCGCCCAGGAGGCGCCGGCGGCTGCCCGGGCGAGGTACGAGAAGGTGCTGGAGGCCTGGCTCGAGGCCTGGAAGCAGTCCACCCAGTACACGACCCAGTACGCCACACAGCGCACCGCCGCCCAGACCGCACGCGAGGATGCGGAGCGCGCGGCGGAGACGGCGCTGCTGAAGGCGACGCACGACGCGTACGTCGCCACCACCCAGAGCTCGCTGGACCGTGCCCTCACCCGGATGAACGTCGTGACCGCCTCGGCGGGCGCCATCACGACCGTCTACACCGGCCTGCTCGCGCTCGTGTACGCCGCCGAGCCGGGCAAGGGCGAGCCACTGAGCGCCGTCGCGCTGGTCCCGGCCCTGTTCCTCGGCCTCTCGCTACTGCTGGTGACCGTCTACGCCGCCCTGTTCCGGCGTACGACGGGCCGGCTGACGCTGCTCCCGACCGGGATCGGCGGCCAGGTCGCCGAGGAGCGGCTGACGACGTTCCTGTCCTGGTGCTTCGGCGGCATCTGGGCGCGGGCGTGGGCGCTGCACGCCGGGATCGTCAGCCTGGGCGTCGGCCTGGTGACCCTGCCGCTGCCGTTCGTGGACGTCCCGGAGTGGCTGGAGTGGCTCGCCGTCGCCGCCGGCGTCGTGGCGGTCGCCGGCACGGCGGTGGTCAGCGCCGGGCTGCTGCGGCGCGTGCGTCGCTGACCGACGCTCGGGTCAGGAGCCGACGGCCTCGCGACGCGCTCGCGGCACCTTCGTGATCAGCGTCAGGGCCACCGAGACCAGCGCGATGATGCCGATCGTGGTGTAGCCGAGGGTGTAGTTCGGGTCGCCGTCGCCGAGCAGGGCGGAGATCACGATCGGGCCGATGACGCCGCCGAGGCTCCAGCCGATGAGCATCAGGCCGTAGATCGCGCCGGCGTACCGCACGCCGAAGTAGTCGCCCGCCGTGGCCGGCATGGTGCCGAAGCCGCCGCCGTAGCAGAGGTAGACCACCGCGGCGAGCGCCAGCCACAGCGCCTGGTTCTCCGCGTGCGGGAGCAGCAGCAGGCACCCGCCCTGCAGGGCGAGCATCGCGGCGAAGGCAGGCATCCGGCCGATCCGGTCCGAGGCGGCCGCCCACACGATCCGGCCGGCGCCGTTGAAGATCGCCAGGATGCCGACGACCGTGGCCGCGCCGGCGGCGGTGTAGTCGGCGATGCCCTCGGCGCTCGCGGCGGCCTGCGAGATCAGCGCGATGCCGGCGGTGACGTTGAGGGTGAGGATCGCGGTGAGGAGGTACCACTGCGGGGTGCGCAGCGCCGCCTTCTCGGTGTACTCCTCCGCCGCCGGCTCGGTCGTGGTCGCCGTCGTCCGCTCGTGACCCGGGACGACGTAGTCCGAGGGCGGGTTGCGGAAGATCGAGGCACCCGCGAGCGACATCACGAGGTAGGCGATCCCGAGCCAGAGGAACGCCTTCGAGGGCTGCGCCTCGTCCTGGTCGATGAGCCAGCGGGCGACCGGCGAGGTGAGCACCGCGCCGAACCCGAAGCCGCCGACCGCGAGGCCGGTGATCAGGCCCTTCTTGTCCGGGAACCACTTCTGGAGCATCGCGATCGGCACGATGTAGGCCACGCCCAGGCCGAAGCCGCTGATTACGCCGTAGCCCGCGATGAGCAGCCACAGGTCCTCGGAGCCGCGCGTCATCGACGCCAGCACGATGCCGATCGCGTAGATCACGCCACCGGCCAGCGCGACCACTCGGGGCCCGCGCCGGTCCTGGATCCGGCCGCCGACGTAGCTGCCGACGAAGATCATGCCGATCGTCACGGTGAACGGCAGCGAGGCCTCCACCTTGGACAGCTGCCACGGCTCGGCGTCCTGGTAGGCCTTGGCGAAGACCGACCAGGCGTAGACCGCGCCGATCGAGAACTGCAGCAGCAGGCCGCCGGCGACCAGCAGCCACCGGTTGACCCCGCCGGTGGCCGAGCCCGCGGTCTGGTTGTCGGTGTGCGTCATCGATGGCTCCTTCGCTTCAGTCGCGGTAGCGCACCGGGCCCTCCCGCTCCAGGCGCTCCCGCTGCGGTACGACGGTGTACTTCGGATCCTTCGCCGACGCGATGCCGGCCTCGAACACACCGAACCGGGTGCACGCGGACCCGGCCAGCAGCGCGGCGCCCGACATCGCGGCCACGGCCCGGCTGCGGCCGGCGAGCAGCGTGCCGGCGGCGCCGACCGCTGTCAGCACCTTCGCCGCCCGCATCAACCGACCGGCCCGGCCGTGGTGCAGCGGCTCGGCGGTCACGCCCATCGAGCGCTCCATCCGGTGCTCCATGGTGAGCTCCAGCAGCGCGCCGGCGGCCGCCATCCGGCGTACCGGCGCGGTCTCCGCGGTCGGTGCCGCGAGCAGGCCGAGCCCGGCCGCGGCCGCGCTGGCCGAGCCGACGAACACGAACGGCAGCTCCTGGTAGGCGGCGTGCCACGACGGCGTCGCGGTGTCGGAGAGCAGCACGGCGGTGTAGGAGGCGACCGCCGGCGCGACGACGGCGGCGAGCACGCCGGCCGGCCGGTCGGCGTACGGCAGGAGGTCCAGTGGACGGTGCAGCACGCGAGGCACCCAGCGACGCGGCACCATCCGGCCGACCTCGGCGGCGGTGGCGGCGCCGGCGAAGGCGCCGTACGCGGAGAGGATCCAGGTGCCCATCGACATCGGCGAGGTCGGCTTGGCGACCCGCAGCATGTTGTAGAACCGGCTCGGCGTGCCGAGGTCGTGCACCAGCGCGACCATCGAGAAGCCGAGCGCGCCGAGCGACACGAACCGGCCCGAGCGGCGCATCGCCGGGCGACCGGTCAGGTCAGCGCCGGCGGCGAGGATCGAGGAGCCGGCGGCGAGCCCGCCGGCGAAGAGGTACGCCGGGATGTCGGCCTCC
>NZ_DASWXC010000012.1:0-9145 GCF_036405735.1 Nocardioides sp. | reverse complement strand
CGGGGCGCAGCGCCGGCAGGTCGCCGCACAGCGCGGCGGGGGTCAGGTCCGGCCAGCGGCGGGCGGCTTCGTGGGCGGCCTGGACCAGGGTGGCGTTGAGGTCGCCGCTGACCCCGTCCGGGATCGCCGCGCAGCCCAGCTCCACCAGCTGGCGGGAGAACGACGCGTCGTCGGTGACGGCGAGCACGCCCCCGACCACGTCCGCGGCCAGGCAGGCCGCGGCGGTGTCGAGCGCGAACGCCGCGGCGAGGCGGCGGCGGCTCTCCTCGGGCAGGCCCACCAGCCGCGACTTGCCACGGGCAGGCGGCTTCACCGGCAGCACGATGCAGAAGCGTGCGGGCAGGGCGGACGGGACCATCGTGGAAATCCTCCCAGGTTGCGTCACGCCGCGGGGCAGGGGGACCGGTAGCCTCCTCGTTCGTGGGCAAGTACCGGAAGCTGAAGCAGAAGCGCGGCTGGGCCTGGTGGCTGGCGGTCCCGATCGTCAAGCCGGTCCTGCTCGGCACCACCAAGCCGCAGTGGGAGGGCGGCGAGAGGATCCCGGAGTCCGGTGGCTGCCTCCTGGTGCTGAACCACGTCTCCCACGTCGACCCGCTGACCGCCGCCCACATCGTGTGGGACCACGGCCGGCTGCCCCGCTACCTCGCGAAGGCTGCGCTGTTCCGGAACAAGCAGCTCGGTGCGTTCCTGCGCGCCGCCGGCCAGATCCCGGTCGAGCGCTCGACGGCCGGCGCCCGTGCGTTCGACGCGGCCGTCGCCGCGGTCCAGGCCGGTGAGCTCGTCGTGGTCTACGTCGAGGGATCGATCACCAAGGACCCCGCGGGATGGCCCATGGTCGGCAAGTCCGGCGCAGCGAGGATCGCCCTCGCGACCGGCTGCCCGGTGATCCCGGTCGGGCAGTGGGGCGCGCAGGAGCTGCTCCCGGCGTACTCCGCCAAGCCGAAGCCGTTCCCCCGCAAGACCGTGCGGATGAAGGTCGGCGACCCCGTCGACCTCTCCGACCTCCTCGGCCGCGAGCTGAGCACGAAGGTCATCGGCGAGGCGACCGACCGGATCATGAAGGCGATCGTCGCTCTCGTGGGTGAGGTGCGCGGCGAGGAGCCGCCCGCGGAGCTGTTCGACCCGCGCAAGGCCGGGATCAGCGCGACCGGCAACCCGAACAAGAACCGGAAGAAGGGCGCCCGGTGAACGCGGCGCGCGGCAGCAAGGTCGCGGTCTTCGGCGCCGGCTCCTGGGGGACGGCGTTCTCGCTCGTGCTGGCCGACGCGGGCAACGACGTCACGATCTGGGCGCGGCGCGAGGAGCTGGCCACGGCCATCACGCAGAGCCGGGAGAACCCCGACTACCTGCCCGGGATCGAGCTGCCGCCGAGCGTCACTGCCACCCACGACGTCGAGAAGGCGCTGCACGGGGCCGACGTGGTCGTGCTGGCGGTCCCGAGTCAGTCGCTGCGCGAGAACCTCGCCACGTGGGCGCCGTACGTCGAGGACGGCGCCGTCTTCGTCTCCCTGATGAAGGGCGTCGAGCTCGGCACCCTGGACCGGATGAGCCAGGTGATCGCCGAGGTGACCGGCGCGGGACCGGAGCGGATCGCCGTGGTGAGCGGCCCGAACCTCGCGAAGGAGATCGCCCGCCGCGAACCGGCCGCCTCGGTCGTCGCCTGCGAGGACGAGGACGTCGCCAAGATGCTGCAGGCTCGGGTGCACAGTCCCGCCTTCCGGCCCTACACGAGCACCGACGTCGTCGGGTCCGAGCTCGGCGGCGCCTACAAGAACGTCGTCGCGATCTCGGTCGGGATGGCGGTCGGCCTCGGCTTCGGCGACAACACGACCGCGTCGGTGATCACGCGTGGCCTCGCCGAGACCGCGCGGCTCGGGATGCGGCTGGGGGCCAACCCGCTCACGCTGATGGGGCTGGCCGGCCTCGGCGACCTCGTCGCGACGTGCTCGTCCCCGCTCTCGCGCAACCGGACCTTCGGCGAGAAGCTCGGGCAGGGCATGTCGGCCGCCGAGATCTACGCGACCACGCGGCAGGTCGCCGAGGGCGCCAAGTCGTGCGCCTCGCTGCGGGCGCTCGCGGAGCGGTCGGACGTCGACGCGCCGGTGGCGCAGTACGTCGACGACGTCGTCGCCGGCCGGATGACGCCGTCGGAGATGATGGACGACGTGCTGGGCCGGCCGACCAAGGCCGAGACCGACTGACGGGTCCCGGGAGTCACACTCCGCGGAGCGCCTCCGCCAGGTCGGACCAGAGGTCCTCGACGTCCTCGATGCCGACGCTGAGGCGCACCAGGCCGGCGGGGATCGTGGCCGGCTCCGCCTTCCAGCGGCGGCGGCGCTCGAAGGTCGACTCCACGCCGCCGAGCGAGGTGGCGTGGATCCACAGGCGCGTGGAGCGGACCAGGGCGTCCGCCGCGTCCGGACCGCCGGCGAGGACGACCGCGAGCACCGCCCCGAAGCCGGGATAGCGCACCTCGGCGATCGCCGGGTGCTCACCGAGCCGCCGGGCGAGCTCGGCGGCGGTCGCCGACGCCCGCTCCACGCGCAGCGGCAGCGTGCGCAGGCCGCGGAGCGCCAGCCAGGACTCGAACGGCCCGGGGATCGAGCCCATCAGGTCGCGGCGACCCTTGAGGACGGCGTACAGCTCCTCGTCGCGGACCACGACGGCGCCCATCAGGACGTCGCTGTGGCCGGCGATGAACTTCGTCGCGGAGTGCACCACGAGGTCCGCGCCCTGCTCGAGGGGACGCTGCAGCACCGGCGTCGCGAACGTGTTGTCGACCACCACCCGAGTGCCGGCGGCGTGCGCCGCGGCGACGATGGCCGGGATGTCGGCCAGCTCCATCGCCGGGTTGGTCGGTGACTCCAGCCAGACGAGCGCGACGTCCTCGTCGATCGCGGCGATGACGGCCGCGGTGTCCGTGAGGTCCACCAGCCGGGTCGTGAGCCGGCCGCGCAGCTCCAGGTCGCCCAGCATCAGCAGCGTCCCCGTGTAGGAGTGCTGCGGCACGACGACGACGCTGTCGGGGCCGACCAGGTCCAGCACCGTGGTGATCGCGGCCATGCCGGAGGCGAACGACAGGCACCGGCCGCCCTCGAGCGCGCCGAGGGTCTCCTCGAACGCCGTCCAGGTCGGGTTGGTGTGACGTCCGTACTCGAGGTCGCCACCGGCGACATAGGTGGACGCCATCGTGATCGGGACGTTGAGCGGCTGGTCCGGGTCGTGCGGGGGACGGCCGGCGTGCACGGCGAGGGTCGCGGCGCTCACGTGGCCGGGCAGGTCCGTCATGGTCCACAGATTAGGGTGAGGACCCATGACCGAGTCGTCCGGGACGTCCCGCAGGATGCCGCTGTGATCGCGCTGACCCTCGCCGAGATCGCCGAGATCGTCGGCGGTGAGGTGGCCGCAGGCGCAGCCGTCGACGCACGGGCCGACGCCGGCACCGTGACCGTCACCGGACCGGTCGTCATCGACGGTCGCGAGGCGGAGCCCGGCAGCCTGTTCGCGGCGTTCGTCGGTGAGCGCAGCGACGGTCACGACCACGTCGGCCAGGCCGCCGCCAACGGTGCCGTGGCCGTGCTCGGCAGCCGGCCGACCGAGCTGCCCACGGTGGTGGTGCCCGACCCGCAGCGGGCGCTGCAGCAGCTGGCGGCGTACGTCGTCGCGGCGGTGCGCGACGCGGGGCCACTCTCCGTCGTGGGGATCACGGGCTCCCAGGGCAAGACCTCCACCAAGGACCTGCTCTCGGCCGTGCTCGGCGAGGTCGCTCCGACGGTGGCGACCCGCGGCTCGTACAACAACGAGCTCGGGATGCCGCTCACCGCGCTGCGCATCGAGCCCGACACCCGCTTCCTCGTGCTCGAGCTCGGTGCTCGGGGCCGCGGGCACATCGCCGAGCTCGCCGACCTGGTCGCTCCTGACGTGGGGGTCGTGCTCAACGTCGGACAGGCCCACCTGGGCGAGTTCGGGTCCCGTGAGGCGATCGCCGAGGCGAAGGGCGAGCTGGTCGAGCACCTCGCCCCCGGCGGGGTCGCGGTGCTCAACGCCGACGACGAGCGTGTGGCGGCGATGGCCTCGCGCACCGACGGTGTGATCGTCACCTTCGGCCGCGACAGCGACGAGGCCGACGTACGGATCGAGGACCTCGAGCTGGACCGACTCGGCCGACCGTCGTTCGTGCTCGCCACGCCCCAGGGTGCTGCCCATGTCGTCCTCCGGCTCGTCGGAGCGCACCAGGCGCTCAACGCCGGCGCAGCCGCCGCAGCCGCGTGGGCGCTGGGGGTGGGCACCCGGGAGATCGGCGAGGCGCTGTCAGCGGTGACGACCCTGTCGCAGTGGCGCATGGAGCTGCGCGAGCTGCCCGGCGGCGTCACGCTGCTCAACGACTCCTACAACGCCAACCCGGACTCCATGCGGGCCGCGCTCGACGCACTCGCCGCCATCGGGGCCGACCCGGCGGTCCGGCGTACGGTCGCCGTGCTGGGCGAGATGCGTGAGCTGGGCGAGGCCGGTGCCGCCGAGCACGTCGGCGTCGGGGAGTACGCCGCCCGGCTGGGCGTGGACGAGGTGCTGGTCGTCGGCGAGGCCGCCCGCGGCATCCACGACGGCGCGGGCGAGCGCAGCACCTTCGTCCCCGACAACGCCGCGGCCCTGGCCTGGCTGCGCGAGCGGCTGGGCGAAGGTGACGCAGTTCTCCTCAAGGCCTCCCGCGGGGCGCGCCTCGACGAGGTGGCCGCCGCCCTTCAGTAGGGTCGTGCGCCATGGCCGACGCTTCCCCCGTCCCGACCGCCGCTCCCGCCTCCGGGGGTGCCGCCCGCAAGGTGCGGGTCGCGCTGCTCTTCGGTGGCCGATCCGGTGAGCACGGCGTGTCCACCGCGACCGCCGCCGGCGTCATGAAGGCCATCGACCGCGACAAGTACGACGTCCTCCCGGTCGGCATCACGCGCGAGGGCCAGTGGGTGCTCGCCTCCGGCGACGCCACCCGGTGGGAGCTCTCCGCGGGCGGGCTGGCCGAGGTGACCGGCGACTCCGGCACCGAGCTCGCCAGTCTCGCCGACCTGGGTGAGGTCGACGTGGTGTTCCCCCTGCTGCACGGTCCGTTCGGCGAGGACGGCACCATCCAGGGCCTGCTCGAGCTCGCAGGGGTCAGGTACGTCGGCGCCGGCGTGCTGGCCTCGGCGGTCGGCATGGACAAGCACTACATGAAGCTGGTCTTCGCCGGTCACGGCCTCCCGGTCGGTCCGTACGTCGTCGTCACGCCCCGCGAGTGGGAGCAGCGTCAGGCCGAGGTGGTCGCGCGGGTGCAGGAGCTGCGGTTCCCCGTCTTCGTCAAGCCGGCACGGGCCGGCTCCTCGTTGGGCGTCACGCGCGTCGACGACGTCAGCGGGCTGGCCGCCGCGATCGAGGAGGCCCGGTTCCACGACCCGAAGGTCCTCGTCGAGCAGGGGATCGAGGGCCGTGAGATCGAGTGCGCGGTCCTCGGGGGACGCGCCGGCGGCGCCCCGCGCGCCTCGGTGCCCGGCGAGATCGTGGTCGACCACGACGCGGCCGACTTCTACGACTTCGAGGCCAAGTACCTCAGCCAGACCCAGGCCCGCACCGAGGCGCCGGCCGACCTGCCCGACGACGTCGCCGAGCGGGTGCGCGACGTCGCGGTGCGCGCCTTCGAGGCCATCGGCGCGGAGGGCATCTCCCGCGTCGACGTCTTCGTGACGCCCGCGGGCGAGGTGATCGTCAACGAGATCAACACGATGCCCGGGTTCACGCCCATCTCGATGTACCCCAAGATGTGGCAGGCCAGCGGGCTGTCCTACCCCGAGCTGATCGACGAGCTCATCGAGCTGGCGCTGGAGCGGCCGGTCGGCCTGCGCTGAGGCACGGGCCGAGGCACAGGCTGGGGCACGGGCTGGGCACGCCGGTCAGGGCGTGGTGGCCAGCCGCGCCAGGATCCGCTCGCCGAGCTCGGCGTCGCCGGTGACGGTCACCGCGCCCGGTGCGGGCACGCGCCGGCCGCCGGCGGCCAGGACGAACGTCTCGCGGTCCATGGTCAGCCGTACGTCGGCGCCCGCCGGCTCCTCCGGGAGTCGCCGGGCCCGTCCCGTCTCGTCGATCGCGACGGCCACGACCTCGCTCCCGGCCACCGCGAGGACCGCCGTCGTACCGGCCGGCGGGGCGACCCGCTTGCCGACCACGTAGCCGAAGCCCTCGGTGAGGTAGTCGGCCGTGTGCTGCGCGGCCCGGGACTCCAGGCCGCCCGGACGACCCACGGCGCGACGGATGTCCTGCTCGTGCATCCACACGTCGAGGGGACGGTTGCGCAGCAGCGTGCTCCAGTCCCATCCGACGCCACCGAAGATGGTGGTCGGCTTCGCGGAGCCGTCGGTCGGAGGATCGGCCAGGAGCGCGTCTCGGCGGCGGCTGGACGCGTCGCGGATCTCGGCCACGACGGCCTGGGGCGACCGGTCACGCCGGTTGACCACGCCGATCTCGGTGTAGGCACCCATCAGGCTGGTGACGTGGGCAGGCTCGCCGATCTCGGCGGTCTCCTCCGGCGCCCCGGCCAGGATGCTCTCGAGGTGGGCGGTGTGGGAGGCGACGGCCTTGACGTCCCAGCCGGGCAGGTCCGTCGGCAGCGCCCACTCCTCGGCCGAGAGCGAGTCGAGCAGCGCGGTGAGGTCGCCGATCGCCTCCCACCAGGTCTCGACGTAGCCGGCCAGCCGTTCGCGATCGCTCATGGCGGCGACCCTAGCGGGGCCGGGTGGCGGCGCGTCAGCGGGCGAGCGCGCGCACCACGAGATCGTGCGCGACGGCACCCAGCGTCGTACCGGACGCCGTGCAGGCGTAGGGGAAGACCGAGGTCTCCGTCGTACCGGGGGTGATGGCCGTCTCCAGCACGACGAACGAGCCGTCGGGAGAGACGATGAAGTCCGAGCGCGAGACGTCGCGCAGGCCCAGCACGCGGTGGGCCTCGGCCGCGACCTCGCCCAGCCGAGCGATGAGCGCCTCGGGGAGGTCGGGCTTCTGCAGGCCGACGAACTCGGCGGTGTAGCGCGCGCTGAAGTCGAACTCGTGGCCCTTGACGAAGTCGATCTCGATCGGGGTCAGCGGCTCCGGCCCGGCCTCGCCCTCGAGGACGACGACGGACACGTTCGCACCGTCGTAGAACCGCTCGATGAGGGCCTCGTCGTAGTACGCGTAGGTGCCGACCAGGGCGGACGGCAGCTCCGTCAGGCCGTCGACGCCGGTGACGCCCAACGCGGATCCGCCGCGCGACGGCTTCACGACGACGCGCTCGCCGAGCCGGTCCATCACGTGCTCCATCAGCGCGCTGGCGCCGATGTCGCGGAAGGTCTGGGCCGAGAGCCCCACGCTGTCGGGGACGGGGATGCCGCCGCGGCGCAGCAGCTCACGCGCGGTGCCCTTGTCGAAGGCGACCCGGCAGGCCCGTGACGTCGACCCGACGAACGGCAGTCCGATCAGCTCCAGCAGGGTCTGGATCTCGCCGTCCTCGCCGAACTGGCCATGCAGCGCCGGGATGGCGGCCACGACCTTGTCGCGCTCGAGGTTGTGGAGCAGGTTGCGGTCGAAGTCGTAGGCGGTCACCTCGACGCCGGCCGCCCGCAGCTCGCGGACCAGGTTGCGGCCGCTGGCCAGCGAGACGTCCCGCTCGTGGCTCAGGCCGCCGGCGATGACGGCGACCGGACCGGTGAACTCGCTGCTCGGATGCGTCGTGGCCATGGCACCAGCGTTCCACATGCCACGGTCACTGGCAGGGGGTGCCCACCCGCAGGCCGCGCTTGAGAGCGGGCGCGAGGTCGCTCAGCGCTGCGGCCAGCGGCCCGCCGCGGTACGTCGCGGGGAAGTGCACGGCCACCCGGGGCCGCATCGTGACGGTGGTCAGGGTCACGTCGGAGCCGTTGTCCTGGGTCTGCTCGTCGGGACCGAACCAGTCCACGCCGTCGGCGTCGAGGCAGCTGCTGGCCGGGCCGAAGCCGTCGGGCGCACCGACCCCGCACGAGAGCGTGATCGCGGGATCGCCCCAGCCGGCGCCGTACGCCGCCGGCTCGACCTCGACGCGCTCCTCCCCGGCGAGCCGGTCGGGAAGGTCCTCGACCAGCGCGGCGCACGCGGCCCGGTCGGCGGCGGGGGGAGTGGCGACCTCGGTCGGCCCGCACCCAGCCAGCACAGCCAGGACGGCCAGAGCCAGCGTGAGCAGCAGCCCGGACAGCACGACGCCCCGCGTCCGCTTGGGCGCGGGGCGTGCGGGCACGGTCGCGCCCCGGGTCAGATGTGAACGACCGGGCAGGTCAGGGTGCGCGTGATGCCGTCGAGGGTCTGCACCTTGGCGACCACGAGCTTGCCGAGCTCGTCGACGTTGCGCGCCTCGGCGCGGACGATCACGTCGTACGGGCCGGTGACGTCCTCGGCGAGCGTGACGCCCTTGATCTTCGCGATGGCCTCGGCGACCTCGGCCGCCTTGCCGACGTCGGTCTGGATCAGGATGTAGGCCTGCACGACCATCGTGGTCTCCCTTGGATCGTCGGGGTCTTCGCTTGCGGGTCGCCGGCCAACTTATCGTGAGGTGGACCCTCCGCGGCAAGCCGTGTCCATGACGACGGCCGGCCGCCGGGCGTGCTGGGATGTGCCTATGGCACTGCCTCCCGACGCGACCCTGGCCGACGCCGGTGAGTTCGGACTCATCACCGAGCTGGTCTCCCACTTCCCGCAGGGCGAGCAGGTGCTGGTGGGTCCCGGCGACGACGCGGCGCTGCTGCGGATCCGCAACGGCCACGTGGTCGTCTCGACCGACCTGGTCGTGGAGGGCCGTCACTTCCGTCGAGACTGGGCCGAGGCCGTGGACGTGGGCCACCGCGCGGCCGCGCAGAACCTCTCCGACGTCAACGCGATGGGCGGCACCGCGCACTCGCTCACCGTTGGGCTCGCCGCGCCGGCCGACCTCCCGGTGGCGTGGGCGCTGGACTTCGCCCGCGGCTTCGCCGCCGAATGCGGACTCGTAGGCGCCTCCGTCGTCGGCGGTGACCTGACGCGGGCCTCGGAGATCGTCATCGCCGTGACGGTGCTCGGTGCGGTGACGCAGGCCCCCGTCCTGCGCTCGGGCGCCCGGCCCGGCGACGTGCTCGCGCTC
>NZ_DASWXC010000011.1:0-16268 GCF_036405735.1 Nocardioides sp. | reverse complement strand
CACCACCGGGCCCGGGTCGAAGAGCGGTGCCACCGCGGTCGCGGCCTCGCGGGCGTCGCCCACGCCGCCCAGCAGCACGACCAGCCGGTCGCCCTGCACGGCGCAGAGCGCGTCCAGACCGGCGGCACGGGCGCGTTTGCGGACCTCGTCGAAGACGTCGGTGTCGGTACGCCGGATCGGGGCGGTCCCGAGCACGACGCTCAGCGATCCGGTGGCCGCCCAGCCCAGCGCGCTGGCTCGGGAGAGCACCACCTCGTCGGTCTCGGCGCGCAGCACCGCGTCGACCACGAGCGCCTCCAGCCGGGCGTCCCAGGCGCCACGCTGCTCGGCGGCGCGGGCGTAGACCTCCGCGGTCGCGAAGGCGATCTCGCGGGCGTAGCGCGCGATGGCGGCGTGGACGTCGGCGGCCTCCGCGGCGCCGAGCAGGTCGTCGACGTTCGCCTCCACGACCTCGATCGAGAGCCGCACCAGGTCCACGGTCTGCTGCAGGGTGATCACACCCGCCAGGGCCCGTGGGGCGGCGCCGAACATCGACGCCGCGAGCTTGGGCCCGTCCGGCTGTCCGGTCGGCGTGGCGCCGTACCACTCCACGAAGCCCTTGATGCCGGTCTGGACGATCAGTCCCACCCAGCTGCGGTCCTCGGCGGACAGGTCGCGGAACCACGGCATGTCCGAGTCCATCCGCGCCGTCGCCGCGGTGGCCAGCCGGCCGGTGGCCCGGCGCAGCACGCGTGCGGCATGGACGCGAGGAAGGGGTACCGCTGACACGCCACGATCCTCCCACGGACGAATTCCGCGGGTCGCCGGACGCGACCATCGGCGTGGTGGTTGAATCATCGACCTTGTGTGACCCAGGCCTCAGGAGGGCGAAGATGGCTGAGACGCAGTTCGTCACCGTGCACGGGCACCGCCGTGCGTACGTGCTGGCGGGCCCGCCGCCGGGTACGGCGCCGGCGCTGCTCCTGCTGCACGGCCTCGCCTGTGACCACACCACGTGGGACGGCGTCATCGAGGAGCTCGCCACCACCTACACCGTGCTCGCGCCGGACTTCCTCGGCCACGGGCAGTCCGACAAGCCGCGCGCGGACTACTCCGTCGCCGGCTACGCCAACGGCATGCGTGACCTGCTCACGATCCTCGGGATCGACAAGGTCAGCGTCGTCGGCCACAGCTTCGGCGGCGGTGTGGCGATGCAGTTCGCCTACCAGTTCCCCGAGCGGACCGAGCGGCTCATGCTGGTCGACCCCGGCGGCCTGGGCCGCGAGGTCACCGCGCTGATCCGCACCATCACCCTGCCCGGCTGGCAGACGTTGATGGCCACCGCGACGCTGCCCGGCATCCGGCACGTCGAGACCACCGCGATGCGGATGCTCGCGCCGGTCTACCCCAGCTACACCCGCGACCTCGGCGAGATCGCCGACATCGTCGAGACCTGGCGCGACCCGCGCACCCGCCGCGCCATCGTGCACCTGGTGCGCGCCGCGATCGACTGGCGCGGGCAGGTGCTCTCGATGCGCGACCGGGCGTACCTGACCGAGCACATGCCGGTCCACGTGGTCTGGGGCGCCGAGGACCGGGTCATCCCCGCCAGCCACGCCGAGGCGGTCCGCGAGATGGCCCCCACGGCCGAGGTGACCGTGCTGCCGAACTGCGGGCACTTCCCGCACAAGGACCAGCCGGAGAAGTTCGCCCGTCTGGTCAGCGGGTGGCTGCAGCGGACCGAGCCGGCGACGTACTCCCGCGCCCGCTGGCGGCGACTGCTGCTCACCGGCGGGAAGACCTCTCCCGTCCGCGCGGTCCCGGACTCCACCACGGCCTGAGACGACGGCAGAGCCGGCGTACCCGAACGGGTACGCCGGCTCTGCCTTGGTCGAACCCTGACCAGCGGTCAGGCGTCCCCGCCCTCCTGGAGGATGCCGGCGGTCGCGGTCGGGTCGTCGATGCGGTACGCCGCGAACGCCTTGCTGACCAGTTCCGGGTCGATTTCGCCGGCGTCGGCGAGCGCCTGCAGCGCCTGCACCACGACCGACTGGGCGTCGATCTGGAAGAACCGGCGCGCGGCGGGACGGGTGTCGGCGAAGCCGAAGCCGTCGGCCCCGAGCACCCGGTAGTCCTCCGGCACCCAGCGGGCGATCTGCAGCGGCACGGCGCGCATGTAGTCCGACACGGCGACGACAGGACCGCTCGAGCCGCTCAGCCGCTCGGTGACGTACGGCGTCCGCGCCGGCTCACCCGGGTGGTTGAGGTTCCACTGCTCAGCCGCGACGGCGTCGCGGGCCAGCTCGTTCCACGAGGTGACCGACCACATGTCGGCCTGCACGCCCCACTCCTCGCGCAGCAGCCGGGCGGCCTCCTCGACCCACGGGAACCCGACGCCGGAGGCCAGCAGCCGCACGCGCGGACCGCCCTCCGCCGCGCGGGACACCTGGTGGAGACCGCGCAGGATGCCCTCGACGTCGACGTCCTGCGGCTCGGCCGGCTGGGACACCGGCTCGTTGTAGACCGTCAGGTAGAAGATGACGTTCTCCGCCTCGGGTCCGTACATCCGCTCCAGACCGCTCTTCATGATGTGCGCGATCTCGTAGGCGAACGCCGGGTCGTAGTGCACGATCGCCGGGTTCGTGGCCGCGAGGAGCGGGGAGTGGCCGTCGGCGTGCTGCAGCCCCTCGCCGGTCAGCGTGGTGCGGCCGGCGGTGGCGCCGATCAGGAAGCCGCGGGCGAGCTGGTCGGCCATCGCCCACACCGAGTCGCCGGTGCGCTGGAAGCCGAACATCGAGTAGAAGATGTAGAACGGGATCATGTGCACGCCGTGCGTGGAGTACGCCGAGCCGGCCGCCGTCGCCGACGCCATCGCGCCCGCCTCGGAGATGCCCTCGTGGAGCATCTGGCCCTGCTCGGACTCCTTGTAGGAGAGCAACAACTTGCGGTCGACGGACTCGTAGCGCTGACCGGCCGGGTTGTAGACCTTGGCCGACGGGAACATCGAGTCCATGCCGAAGGTGCGGTACTCGTCGGGCGCGATCGGCACGATCCGCTGGCCGATCTCGGGGTCCTTCATCCAGTCCTTGAGGAGCCGGACGACGGCCATGGTGGTGGCCACCTTGTTCTTGCCCGAGCCCTGCTTGAGCTCGCCGTACATCTGCTCGCCCGGCAGGGTCAGCTGCTGGGCGCGCTGCACCCGCTTGGGCAGTGAGCCGCCGAGCTGGCGGCGCCGCTCCAGCATGTACTCGATCTCAGGAGCCTGCTCGCCCGGGTGGAACAGCGGCGGAGCGCCGGTGCGCTCGTAGGTCTCCTCGAGGTCCCGGTCGGAGATCGGGAGGTAGAGCCGGTCGCGGAACTTCTTCAGGTCCGCCATCGTCAGCTTCTTCATCTGGTGCGTGGCGTTCTTGCCCTCGAGGGCGTCGATCGTCCAGCCCTTGATGGTCTTGGCCAGGATGACGGTCGGCTGGCCGACGTGCTGGGTGGCGGCGTCGAAGGCGGCGTACACCTTGCGGTAGTCGTGACCGCCGCGCGGGAGCTTGCGGATCTGCTCGTCGCTCATGTGCTCGACCATCTTGCGCAGCCGCGGGTCGTCGCCGAAGAAGCTGTTGCGGATGTACTCGCCGGTCTCGACGGAGTAGGTCTGGAAGGCGCCGTCGGGCGTGGTGTTCATCTTGTTGACGAGCGCGCCGTCGACGTCGCGGGCGAGCAGGTCGTCCCACTCACGGCCCCAGACGACCTTGATGACGTTCCAGCCGGCACCGCGGAAGTTGGCCTCGAGCTCCTGGATGATCTTGCCGTTGCCGGTGACCGGGCCGTCGAGCTGCTGCAGGTTGCAGTTGACCACCCAGACCAGGTTGTCGAGCTCCTCGCGGGCGGCGACCCGGATGGCGCCCAGCGACTCCGGCTCGGCCATCTCGCCGTCGCCGAGGAACGCCCACACCCGCTGCTGACTGGTGTCCTTGATGCCGCGGTTGTGCAGGTAGCGGTTGAACCGCGCCTGGTAGATGGAGTTGATGCCCGTCAGGCCCATCGAGACGGTCGGGAACTCCCAGAAGTCCGGCATCAACCGGGGGTGGGGGTACGACGACAGCCCGGCGCCCGGCCCGTGCTGGACCTCCTGCCGGAACCGGTAGAGCTGCTCCTCGGAGAGCCGGCCCTCGAGGAACGCGCGGGAGTAGATGCCGGGGGAGGCGTGGCCCTGGAAGAAGATCTGGTCGCCGCCGCCGGGATGCTCCTTGCCGCGGAAGAAGTGGTTGAAGCCGACCTCGTACAGGCTCGCCGAGGACTGGTACGTGGCGATGTGACCGCCGACCTCGAGGCCCTTGCGGTTGGCGCTGGAGACCATCACCGCGGCGTTCCAGCGGATGAACGCGCGGATCCGGCGCTCGACCTCCTCGTCGCCGGGGAACCAGGGCTCGCGCTCGGGCGGGATGGTGTTGATGTAGTCGGTGCTGCGCAGGGCGGGCACGCCGACGTTCATCCCGCGCGCCCGCTCCAGCAGACGGAGCATGACGTAGCGCGCTCGTTCGCGGCCGCGTTCGTCGACCATGGCGTCGAACGACGCCAGCCAGTCGCGGGTCTCCTCGGGGTCGATGTCCGGGAGCTGGGTCGGCAGGCCTTCGTGGATGACGGTGGGCGACGAAGGCGCGGAGGTGCCGGAAGTGGGGGTGGATTCTTCGGTCACCCTTGCATCGTTCCACGGGAGCGAAGCGGAGGGAATTTACCCGTGAGTAGGCTCGGGACCGTGGTGAGGAGCCCCGATCCCGCAACCGATTCCGCAACCGATTCCGCGCCACCGTGGCGGCGTGTCGCCCCGGTGGCGACGGTCCCGAACCCGCGCGAGATGCTTGCGCGGTGCGGCGGACTCCGCTGGACTATCCACCACTCGGTTACCGAGTGAGGACCGGGCCCGCTCGCGGGCACGGCGCATCTGACCCTGAAGAGCATGGAGGAACCACTCGTGAGCTCGACCGCGGCCACCGGGCCTGCGGACCGGCTGGGCTTCAAGCCCGGCATGGTCATCCAGGAGCTGGGCTGGGACAGCGACACCGACGACGAGCTCCGGGTCGCGATCGAGGACGCGATCGACGCGGACCTCGTCGACGGCGACTACGGCAACGTGGTCGACGCCGTGATGCTGTGGTGGCGTGACGACGACGGCGACCTGGTCGACGGCCTCGTCGACGCACTGACCGACCTGGTCGGCGGCGGCTCGATCTGGCTGCTCACCCCCAAGGTGGGCCGTCCCGGCTCCGTGGACCCGGCCGACATCGCCGAGGCCGCCCCGGTCGCCGGCCTCGCGCAGACCACCACCGCGTCGGTCAGCAAGGACTGGGCAGCCACCCGGCTGGTGGCGCCCAAGACGCCGGCGTGACCTCCACACGACAGCGGCTTCCGCGCGTGGGCCGGGCCCTCGCGCGCGTCGGCGCGGCCGGAACGGCCGTCAAGGTCATCGCCGGCTCGGGCCTGGTGCAGCCGTACTCGCCCCTGGTCATCGCCCGGCTGCTGAAGGTGCTGCACTCGTGGGGGACCGGCCCCGCGGGCGGCTTCGCCACGCTCGCGGTGCGCCACCCCGACCAGATCGGCGTCGTCGACGAGCTGGGAGAGCTGACCTGGCGAGAGCTGCACGACCGCTCCAACGCCCTGGCGCGAGCGCTGGCCGAGCGCGGCGTCGGTGCCGGCGACGGCGTGGCGGTGATGTGCCGCAACCACCGCGGGTTCGTGGACGCGACCGTGGCGGTCGCCAAGCTCGGCGCCGACGTGCTCTACCTCAACACCGCGTTCGCGGCGCCCCAGATCGCCGAGGTGCTCGAGCGCGAGAAGCCGAAGCTGGTCATCCACGACGAGGAGTTCACCGGCCTGCTGTCCGGCGCGCCGGTCGCCGACCGGGTCGTCGCCTGGACCGACAGCGACGTCGCCGGGGACACCGTGGAGCGCCTGATCTCACGCGGCGACACGGCCGACGTACGCTCACCGGGGCGGGCCAGTCGGCTGATCATCCTGACCTCCGGCACCACCGGCACGCCCAAGGGCGCCCCGCGCAGCGAGGCCGGTGTCGACGCGGCGGTCTCGCTGCTGTCCCGGATGCCGCTGCACGCCGGCTGGCGCACGCACATCGCGGCGCCGCTGTTCCACACCTGGGGCCTGGCGCACCTGCTGCTGGCGATGCTGCTCGGCTCCACGCTGGTGCTGCGGCGCCGCTTCGAGCCCGAGGACGCCCTCGCGGTGCTCGCGCAGGAGCGCTGCGACTCCTTCGTGGCGATCCCGGTGATGCTGCAGCGCATCCTCAGCCTGCCGGAGGCCACCCGCTCGACGTACGACCTCTCGCGCGTGCAGGTCGTCGCCTCCTCGGGATCGGCGCTTCCGGGCGACCTCGCGATCGCGTGGATGGACGCGTTCGGTGACCGGCTCTACAACATCTACGGCTCCACCGAGGTCGCCTACGCCTCGATCGCGACGCCGGACGACCTGCGGGCAGCGCCGACCTCGGCGGGCAAGCCGCCGTGGGGCACGGTCGTGCGGATCCTGGACGAGCACGGCCGGGAGGTCCCGGTCGGCACCTCGGGCCGGATCTTCGTCGGCAACAGCCTGTTGATGGAGGGCTACACCGGCGGCGGCACCAAGGAGGTCGTCGACGGCCTGATGTCGACCGGCGACGTCGGCAGGTTCGACCGCGAGGGACGGCTGTACGTCGAGGGCCGTGACGACGAGATGATCGTCTCCGGCGGGGAGAACGTCTTCCCCAAGGAGGTCGAGGACTGCCTCGCGCGCCACCCGGCCGTCGTGGAGGCGGCCGCGGTCGGCGTCGAGGACGCCGAGTTCGGCAAGCGGCTGCGCGCCTTCGTCGTCGTCCGCTCCGGTGCGGACGTCACCGATGCGGATCTGAAGGACTGGGTGCGGGAGAATCTGGCTCGCTACAAGGTGCCGCGGGAGTTCGTCGTCCTCGACGAGCTGCCCCGCAACGCGACCGGCAAGGTGCTCAAGCGGGACCTGCACGACTGGAAGGACTAAGGCGTGACCGAACTGGACCACCCGACCGGCGCTCGTGGAGCTGGCGGGCTCGAGGTCGGTGGGCCGGCCCCCGACTTCACGCTCCGGGACCAGTTCGGCCAGAGCGTCACCCTCTCCTCCTACCGGGGCAGCAAGGCCGTCGCGATCCTCTTCTACCCGGCCGCGTTCTCCGGGGTCTGCACCGGCGAGATGGCCGGCATCCGCGACCGTCTCGACGAGTTCCTCACCTTCGACACCGAGGTCCTGGCGGTCTCGTGCGACCCGGTGTTCTCGCTGCGGGCGTTCGCGGACACCGACGGGATCAACTTCCCCCTGCTCTCGGACTTCTGGCCGCACGGCGAGGTCGCCCGGGCCTACGACGTCTTCGACGCCGAGCGGGGGACGGCCCGGCGGTCGTCGTACGTCGTGGACCTCGCGGGGCGGGTGCGCTGGGCAGTGCACAACGCCGCGGCGGACGGCCGCGACCTCGACGAGCACCTGCGCCAGCTGCGCGCCGCGGCACAGGGCTGAGCGGGCCGGTCCAGACCAGCGGAGGCGGATTCCGCGGTTCCCGCCCGCGGTCTTGGCGGCCGGTCCTAGCATGGGAGCAGTTGAGCCGCTGGTGACCCGAGACGCCGGCGGCTCAACTTTCATTTCGCCTGGTTCATCTCGGCGCGCTCATCTCGCCTCGCTCATCTCGTCGTTGCCGCCCGCGCAGCGAGCACGCCGCGGCGCATTCGGCGCTGGCCGCCCTCTCGCGTAGTCTGTGCCGCGCTTTCGCGGGCGTATAGCTCAGTTGGTTAGAGCACCTCCCTTACAAGGAGGTGGTCGGGGGTTCGAGTCCCTCTGCGCCCACCGCGGGTCACCGCCGCCCTCTCGGGAGGGCGGCAGGTGCGGCGCTACAGTCCAGGGACGGATAGTGATGCCGATCACTCGTGGAGGTCGCCTGTGTTTGTTCCGTTCAGCGTCTCGGACTTCATCGAGCGCGCCGTCACCGTGTACGGCGACCGGGTCGGTGTCGTCGACGAGCCGAGCCAGCCGGCGCCGCCCCTCGGTGGAGCGGGTCTGAGCTACCGTCAGCTCGGCCAGCTGGCGAACCGGCAGGCGGCACGTCTCGACGAGCTCGGCATCGGGGTGGGGGACCGGGTCGCGGTCGTCAGCCACAACAGCGCCCGGCTGCTGACGTCGTTCTTCGGCGTCGCCGGCTCGGGGCGGGTGCTCGTGCCGGTCAACTTCCGGCTCCGGCCCGACGAGGTGAAGTACATCGTCGGCCACTCCGGGGCGAGGGTGCTGCTGGTCGACCCCGAGCTCGACGCGTCGCTGGCGGACGTGACCGCGGAGCACCGTTTCGTGCTCGGCGACGACGACGCGATCTTCGCCGCTCCGGACGCCGAGCCGCGTGCGTGGGAGCGGGACGAGAACGCCACCGCCTGCATCAACTACACCTCCGGGACCACCGCACGCCCCAAGGGCGTGCAGATCACCCACCGCAACATCTGGACCAACGCCGTCACCTTCGGCCTGCACGCCGGCCTGACCGACCGTGACGTCTACCTCCACACGCTGCCGATGTTCCACGCCAACGGCTGGGGGATGCCGTTTGCCACGACGGGGCTCGGCATCCGGCAGATCGTGCTGCGCAAGGTCGACGGCGGCGAGATCCTGCGACGCGTCCGCGACCACGGCGTCACGCTCATGTGCGCGGCGCCGGCCGTGGCCAACGCGGTGCTCGACGCCGCCCAGGACTGGGACGGCGAGATCCCCGGCCGCGATCGGGTCCGCATCATCATGGCCGGGGCCCCGCCGCCCACGAAGACCGTGGTCCGCGTCCAGGAGGAGCTGGGCTGGGAGTTCATCCAGATCTACGGCCTGACCGAGACCTCCCCGCTGCTGACGATCAACCGCACCCGGGAGGAGTGGGACCAGCTCGACCCGCTCGAGCGGGCGCAGCGGCTCACCCGCGCCGGAGCGCCGGCCCTGGGCGTCACGCTGAAGGTGGACGGCGAGGGCGAGGTGCTCGCCCGCTCCAACGTGGTCCTGGAGGGCTACTGGGAGCAGCCGGAGGAGACCGAGCGCGCCCTCGAGGGCGGATGGTTCCACACCGGCGACGGCGGCACGCTGGACGAGGACGGCTACCTCACGATCAGCGACCGCAAGAAGGACGTCATCATCACCGGTGGCGAGAACGTCAGCTCGATCGAGGTGGAGGACGTCCTCTTCTCCCATCCGGCTGTCGCTGAGGTGGCAGTCATCGGCGTGCCCAGCGAGAAGTGGGGCGAGACGATCAAGGCGCTCGTCGTGCTCGCCGACGGCGCCAGCGCGAGCGAGGAGGAGCTGATCGCCTGGTGCAAGGAGCGGCTGGCGGGCTACAAGGCGCCGACCTCGGTGGAGGTGCGCTCAGAGCTGGCGCGTACGGCGACCGGCAAGCTGCAGAAGTTCAAGCTGCGCGGGCCCTACTGGGAGGGCCGGGAGCGCCAGGTCAACTGACCGGCACGCGCGTCGACGGGGCCGGCGTGGCGTCGTACCGCAGGCCGTCGGCGGTGACCCGGGCTCCCTCGGAGGGCGGGTGCGCGACCAGCGTCCCGTCGTGCATCAGATGGTGGACCGGTGTGTCGTGCAGCAGCGTCAGGGCGTCGGCGACCAGCCGGCGATGGCACCGCCACCACACCGCCTCGCTGCAGAGGATGAGCGTCCGGTCCGCCGCGGCCAGCCGCAGCAGCTCGGCCATGCCGTCCGCGAACTCGGGGGTGCGCATGTGGGCGGCGTAGGCGCGGAAGGCCGTCACGCGCCACCAGCCGTCGACGGCCGGATCCTGCCCCGCCGGAACGCGACGGCGGCCGCCCAGACGCGGCTCCCATCGGTAGGCGATGCCGTGGTCGGGCAGCCAGGTCGCCAACGCGTCGCGTGCGACGGCCGGGTTGTGCCTGCTGCCGGGGAAGCGGCGGATGTCGCAGACCCGATCGACCCCGGCCTGCTGCAGGAGCGCGGCGAGCTCGTCCCGGCTCGCGGTCCCGTGTCCCGCCGTCAGGACGCCCGTCACGTCGCTCCCGCTCAGGTCGCCCAGCGCAGCAGTGCGGCGACGGGGGTGCCGAGGGCCGCCTGCGGGAGAGGTACGACATCGGCGTCGGTGAGCAGCGCGGCCGCGATGAGACCCTCGTCGGCCCGGATCTCCCCGTCGACCTGCCCGGCTCCGAACGCGAGCCCGGGGTGGGCGCTCGGGTCCAGGCGCAGCTCGGCCAGCGCCTGCGGGTCGATCAGCAGCGTCTCGACCTGGCCCTGCACGAAGGCGTCGGCGACATCGCGGACGCCGGTCGCCGCGCCCTCCCCGCGCCCGAGCGCCTCCCGCAGCCGGTGCACCACGGCCGTGCGTCGCTCGACCACGTGGTCCAGCAGCGCGGAGCGGATCGCCTCCTGCAGCGCCTCGTCGCCGCCGTCCGCGTTGCGGTTGCCGGTCGGGAGCTCCACGACATTCGCCTGCGACGCCGCCCCCTCCTCCAGCCCCCGCCGGACCATCCCGACCGAGGCCGGGTCACCGGCCAGGAGCACCAGCCTGTGGCCCTGCTGGGCCAGTCGCTGCACCTCCTCGACGACCGCGTCGGCGTTGCGGCGCCAGACGTTCTCGGTGGTGCGCTGGTAGTGCAGCGCGGCCCAGCCACCGGTGGGGACCTTGTGCACGAACCGCTCCTCACCGCCGGCCGCGATCTCGAGCTCGGGCTCCGGGACGTCGGAGTCGTGCAGCGTCACCTCGCCGCCCTCGTGGTCGACCAGGGCCAGCACGAACGAGACGGCCGCGTCGCGGTGGGCGATCCAGGACCCGAGGTCGGGCAGGGCGTCCCAGGTGGCGACGGTCCGGCCGACCTGGGCGGTCGCCGTCTCGTCGTACGCGATGCCGTCGCCGGTGGCGACGAGCAGGCGCGCGACCGGAGCGGGCCGGTCCACCGGCTCGGCCAGCCGCTCGGCGACGGCGGCGACGGCGCGCTCGTCGGCGCCCTGCCGGGCCAGCTGCTCGCAGGCCTCGCGGGCGTGCAGGTCGTGCTCCTGGCGGCCGGTCTCGGTGTCCTGGCTGACGTCGACGAAGACGGTGGCGTAGGGACCGGGGGTGCTGAGCAGGGGTGCGAGGTCGGTGGTCCGCATATGGATCCGGTTACCCGCCTCCCGGCACCGAAACCTGTCCGGGTCGCCCGGCGGAGGGCAGCAGGCCCTCGGACCGCAGAGCGTCCTGGAGCGGACCGGGGCGCACCCACGCGAGCAGCTCGCCGTACGCCGACTCCGGCAGCGGCACGGCACCGGGCGTGGCCGCGGCCGGCGCCCCCGGGCAGGCGATGACGATGTCGGCGCTCGGGTCGCGCGAGACCACGGTGGGCAGCAGCAGCCACGCGTAGCGGTTGCGGCGACCGCCCGGCCGGTGCAGCTCGTCGGGGCACCGCTCGATGTAGGAGACGGTCGTGCCGGGGTGCGTGGCGGCGATGTCGCGCAGCATCGTGGTCAGCGCGGGGCGCAGCCCGAGCTCGTGCTGGTAGCGCCCCGAGGCCTGGTCGGCAGCCACCACGCCCGGCACCGCCACCGCCAGCACCGTCGCGCCCACCAGGACCGGGTGGCGGCGCGCCGCAACAAGCACGGTGAGCGGGACCAGCGCGGTCAGCGTGGCCAGCAGCCAGAACCGGTTGGCGTTGCCGAGCGTCGGCACCAGCCCCGCCGGGATCTCCGCCTCGGGCAGCGCCCACGACCACGCCATCGCGCCGGGGATGTGGCCGGGCGTGATGAACGCCCACGTCGGCGCCTGGGGCGCGAGCCACAGGACCGTCGGGACGGCGACGGCCAGGGCGAGGCACCAGGTCGCGCGCAGCATGCGGCCCTCGACGCCCCGCACGATCGCGGCCAGGCCGACCAGCGCGAGCAGGGCGAACACCGGGTCGACGTACCGTCCGTAGATCCAGGCGTCGAGACGGCGCCACGAGGTCGCGTAGAGCTGGTCCTCGACCGCCCAGGCCAGCACGCTGGCGGAGAACAGTGCCAGCGTCGCGAGGGCGATGAGCCCGGCCGAGCCGGGGGAGCGGTGGCGCAGTTCGGCGCGCACCAGGCCGGCCAGCGCGAGGATGCCGACGATGGCCAGGCCGTAGGTCGAGACCAGCTGCTCCCAGGACTGGCCCAGCAGGGTCCGGCCGACCAGCCCCGGCCGGGTCGCCTGCAGGTTGTCGACGAAGCCGGCGCCCTGGCTGAAGCCGTTCGGGTCGACCAGGCCGTTGAGGTGGTGCGCGAGCCGGCCGGCGCCCCACGACAGGCTGCCGAGTGTCAGCCCGCCCACCAGCGCCACCCGCGGGTGCCGCCGTGCGAGGAGCAGCAGCCAGACCGCCGCCGCGGCGACGATGGTCAGCGCCCGGACGTGGGTGAAGTACGCGGCGGCGACGAGCACGCCCAGGAGGACCGCCCGGCCGTACGTCGGTCGCTCGGCCAGCCGCGCCGCCGCCAGCACCGCCAGCACCAGCAGCAGGAACAGCGGCTTCTCGGCCAGCGCCAGGTCGGCCTGCAGCGACCGCGCCGGCAGCGCCATCACCACGGCCCCCGCGGCGACCGCCTGCGGCATCGTCAGGCCGAGCCGGGTCGCGAGGCGGGCCAGCGGCCAGATCGTGGCCAGGGCGACGACGACCCCGAGCCCGATCGCGACCCGGTAGACGGCGTCGGGGTCGTCGGCGAGCCACCACACCGGCGCGACCAGGACCGCCGAGCCGGGGAAGTACCCGGCGCCCGTGACCTCGGGGGACGGCAGGCCCGCCATCGCCCGACTGATCATCAGGGTGCCGACCTCGTCGTAGCTGAAGGTCGGGACGCCGCCCCACAGCGCGCTCGCCGCCACCCACAGGTGTGCCCACGTCGCCACCAGCACCGCCACGGCGGCAGCCGTGGGCCAGCCCCGGTCGCGGCGACCGGTGGGGCGCGCACCGCCGGCGGGCCGGACCCGGTCGAGGACGGTCACGTGTGCTCCCTGGTGGCGTGCGGCGGGCGGCGCCGCCACGCGGGGCCGGCACCCTGACTAGCCTGTGTCCGTGCCCACCCTCGCGGACGTCGTCACCCTCTTCGACAGCTGGTACCCACCCGCCACGGCCGACTCCTGGGACGCGGTCGGTCTGGTGGCCGGTGAGCCGGAGGCGGAGGTCCGACGGGTGATGTTCGCGGTCGACCCGACCCTCGCCGTCGCCGAGGAGGCGGCCGAGTGGGGCGCCGACCTGCTGGTGGTGCACCACCCGCTCTTCCTCAAGGGCGTCCACAGCGTCGCTGCGACGACGCCGAAGGGACGCACCCTCGCGGCACTGACGAAGGCCGGCTGCGCGCTGCTCACCGCGCACACGAACGCCGACCAGGCCGTCGACGGGGTCTCCCAGGCGATGGCCGACGCGCTCGGCCTCACCGACCAGCGACCGCTCGTGCCGGCCCCGGTCGGCATGGACAAGCTGACGACGTACGTCCCCCTGGCCGACGCCGAGTCGGTCCGCACCGCCCTCGCCGACGCGGGCGCCGGCCACCTCGGCGACTACGACAGCGCCTCGTTCTCCACGGCCGGCGAGGGGCGGTTCCGTCCGCTGCCGGGGGCCCGCCCCGCGATCGGCAGCGTGGGGGAGCCCGAGGTGGTCGCGGAGACGCGGATCGAGGTGGTGCTGCCCCGCCCTCGGCGGGCCGCGGTCGTCACTGCGCTGTTGGCCGCCCACCCCTACGAGGAGCCGGCGTACGACGTCGTCGAGCTCGCTCCGTCCGGCCCGCCGCGCCCCGGCGCGACCGGCACGGGCCGGATCGGATCGGTCTCGCCGACCACCCTGCGGGAGTTCGCGGCGACCGTCGCGGCCGCGCTGCCCACGAGCGCGCACGGGGTGCGGGTCGCCGGCGATCCCGAGCGGCCGGTGCGGACGGTCGCGCTGTGCGGCGGCTCCGGCGACTTCCTGCTCGACCGGGTCGTCGGGTCGGGCGCCGACGTCTACGTCACCAGCGACCTGCGCCACCATCCGGCGGCGGAGTTCCTCGAGAAAGACGGTCCGGCGCTCGTCGACGTCGCCCACTGGGCGGCGGAGTGGACGTGGCTGCCGGTGGCGGCGCGGAAGCTGGCGTCGGCGCTGGGCGATACGGTGGAGACCCGGGTCAGCACGCTCGTGACCGACCCATGGACGTTCCGAGTCTGAGGAGACACCCTGAAAGCCGATCCCCACGCCCAGGTCAAGCTGCTCGACGTCCAGCGGCTCGACGCCCGCGCAGCCCAGCTGCGCCACCGCAGGGCGAGCCTGCCCGAGATCGCCGAGATCGCCCAGCTCCAGGAGAGCCGTCGCGGCGTGGAGGACCAGGCCCGCGACGCGCGCATCCGGGTCGACGACCTCTCGGCGGCGCAGCGCAAGGCCGACGCCGACGTCGAGGCGGTCAGGACCCGCCGCAAGCGCGACCAGGAGCGGATGGATTCCGGTGCCATCGCCAACCCCAAGGACCTGGAGCGGATGCAGCACGAGCTGGTCTCGCTCGACCGCCGCATCGGTGTGCTCGAGGACGAGGAGCTCGAGGTGATGGAGCAGCTCGAGGCCGCCCAGCAGGCGCTGGCCGTCCTCGAGCAGCAGCTCGCCGCGCACGACGAGCGGCTGGCCGGCCTGGTCGCCGCGCGGGACGAGAAGGTCGCCGCTCTCGACGCCGAGCTGGCCGAGGTGGAGGCCGAGCGGCCGGAGACGGTCGCGGGCCTGCCCGAGGACCTGCTCGCGCTCTACGACAAGATCCGCGCCAGCAAGGGCGGTGTCGGCGCCGCCGAGCTGCGTGCCCGCCAGTGCGGTGGCTGCATGATCGCGCTGGACCCCGCCGAGCTCTCCCGCATCCGTGGCCTGGCCGGTGACGAGGTCGTGCGCTGCGAGGAGTGCTCGCGGATCCTGGTGCGCACGGCCGAGTCAGGGCTGTGAGCGCAAGCGAACGATCAGGTGCTGTGAGCGCAAGCGAACGATCAAGTGCTGTGAGCGGAAGCGTCCGAGCGGTCGTCGTCGAGGCCGACGGCGGCTCCCGGGGCAATCCCGGTCCGGCGGCCTATGGTGCCGTCCTCAAGGATGCCGCCACGGGCGCGGTGATCGCGGAGGACGGTTCGACCATCGGCGTGGCGACCAACAACGTGGCGGAGTACTCCGGCCTGATCGCCGGGCTCCGGCTCGCGGCCGAGTACGCCCCGGGCGCCGCGGTCGAGGTGCGGATGGACTCCAAGCTCGTCGTGGAGCAGATGTCGGGGCGGTGGAAGATCAAACACCCCGCGATGGCGCCGCTGGCCGAGGAGGCGCGCGGCCTGGCACCGGCCGGCACGACGTACACCTGGGTGCCGCGCGAGCGCAACGCGCACGCCGACCGGCTCGCCAACGAGGCGCTCGACGGCAGGCGTGCCGGGGTGAGCGTCGCAGGTGGCGGCGAGGAGTCGCTGGTCGGCGAGGTGGCCTCGCCCCGCACCACCGTTCCCAGCCGCGGCTGGGCGCCGCCCGGCGGTCCGCCTACCACCCTGCTGCTCGTGCGGCACGGTGTCACCGCCCACACCACGGCGAAGCGGTTCTCCGGCGGCCTCGCCGGCGACAACCCCGGGCTGTCCGACGACGGTCGGGCGCAGGTGCGCGCCACCGCGGAGTGGCTGGCGGCCGGCGCCGACCCGATCGACGCCGTCGTGGCATCGCCGGTGCGGCGTACCCGGGAGTCGGCCCAGATCGTGGCCGACGTCGTCGGCGCCGCGCTGACCGAGGAGCCGGACCTCGCCGAGATGGAGTTCGGCCACTGGGACGGACTCACCTTCGCCGAGGTCCAGGAGCAGTTCCCCGGCGAGCTCGGGAAGTGGCTGGGCGAGCTCGACTACGCCCCGCCCGGCGGGGAGTCGTTCCGCACCGTGCAGCGTCGCGTGCTGCGTGGCCTGGACCGACTGCTGGCCGACCACGCCGGCAAGACCGTGGCCGTGGTCAGTCACGTGACGCCCATCAAGACGCTCGTGGCACACGCGCTCAACGCCGATCTCGACGCGGTCTTCCGCATGGAGCTGGCGCCGGCGTCGGTCACGGTGCTGGCCTTCTACGACGACGGGGACGACGGCTCGAGCCGCGCCTCGCTGCGGCTGTTCAACGGCGTCCCGCCGGGCCGCAGCGGCTTCGGCGTCGCCCGCTGGTAGCCGCCGGCCGCCTTCTCCGGTGGTCGAGCCGCCGAGCCGCGTTCACCGTTGGTCGAGCCGAGTTCTCCGTTGGTCGAGCCGCCGAGCCGAGTTCTCCGTTGGTCGAGCCGCCGAGCCGCTAGGCGAGGCGTGTCGAGACCTGGGT
>NZ_DASWXC010000010.1:0-52939 GCF_036405735.1 Nocardioides sp. | reverse complement strand
CGGCCACCGTCGATGTCGGCGCGCTGGCCACCGCCGCGGGCACCACCCTCGCGCTGGCCGCGGTCGCCGGCGCCGCGGCGACGCTCGCCGCGCTCCCGGTGGTCTGGCTCGCGGTGCGCCATCGCGGCCGGCTGTCCACCGTCGTCGAGCGCGCCGCGTTCACGACCAGCGCCCTGCCCGGCATCGTCGTCGCGCTCGCCCTGGTCACCGTCTCGATCCGCTGGCTGCCCGGGCTCTACCAGACCGTGCCGGTGCTGGTGGCGGGCTACGTCGTGCTCTTCCTGCCTCGCGCGCTGGTGAGCGTGCGGGCGACCCTCGAGCTCGCACCCCAACGGCTCGAGGAGACGGCCGAGTCGCTCGGCTGCACGCCCGCGACCGCCGTACTGCGAGTGACCGTGCCGCTGCTGGTGCCCGGGCTCGCGACCTCGGTCGCCCTGGTCTCGCTCGCCGTCGCCACGGAGCTGACCGCGACGCTGCTGCTGGCGCCGCTCGGCACCACGACCCTGGCCACCGAGTTCTGGTCCGAGGCGTCCGCCGTCGCCTACGGCGCGGCCGCGCCGTACGCCGTCGCGATGGTGCTGCTGTCGATCCCGGCGACCTGGCTGCTGGGCCGGCTGGCGACGGGAGGCCGGGCATGACCACGGTGACCGAGCCGGCGCTGGAGGTGGCCGGCCTGACCGCGTCGTACGGCGCCCGGCCGGTGCTCCGCGACGTCTCCCTGCGGGTCGAGAGCGGCGTCACCGCGGTGCTGGGCCACTCCGGCTGCGGCAAGACCACGCTGCTCCGGGTGGTGGCGGGGTTCCTCACTCCCGACGCCGGCACGGTCGCGATCGCCGGCCGCACGGTGGTCGGTGCCGGTCGGGCCGTGCCGCCCCGACGGCGGGGCATCGGCTACGTGCCCCAGGAGGGCGCGCTCTTCCCGCACCTCGACGTCGCGGGCAACATCGGCTTCGGCCTGCGCCGGGAGGAGCGGTCGGCCCGGGTGACTGAGCTGCTCGACCTCGTCGAGCTGCCGCGTGGTCTCGCCGACCGGCAGCCCCACCAGCTCTCCGGCGGCCAGCAGCAGCGCGTCGCGCTCGCCCGCGCGCTGGCTCCGAAGCCCGGACTGGTGTTGCTCGACGAACCGTTCTCCTCGCTCGACGCCGGACTGCGCGAGGAGACCGGACGTGCGGTCGTGCGGGCGCTGCGGGCCAGCGGCGCCGCCGCGGTGCTGGTCACGCACGACCAGGGTGAGGCGCTCTCGCTGGCCGACCAGGTCGCCGTGCTCGCGGACGGTGTGCTGCTGCAGGCGGGCACGCCGGCCGAGCTCAGCAGCGACCCGGTGCCGGCGGTCGCCGACTTCCTCGGCCACGCCACGCTGCTGGTCGGTGAGGTCGTCGCGAGCGGCGAGGACGGGACGCTGCAGGTCCGGCTGCCGTCGGGAGACGTGGTCGGTGCCCGGCTCACGGGCGAGGCGGCCGCGACGCTCGGCGACCGGGTCCGGCTGCGGATCCCCGGGTCCGCCGTCGCGTTCCCCGATCCGGTGGGCGCCCCGGTCGACGTCCCCGTTGACGCCGAGGTGCTGCCGTGACCAGCACGCCCCTGCAGGGCGGGACCCGGCCCGACGTCGGCCACCTGCTGCTGCGCGGCGCACCCGAGGCCGTGGCGCTGGTCACCGAGGACCGCACGCTCAGCTACGCCGAGCTGGAGGAGGCCGTCGCGCAGCGGACCGAGAGGCTGGGTGGTGCGCGCCGCCTGGTGATGCTCGAGGCGTCCAACGACGTCGACAGCGTCGTCACCTACCTCGCTGCGCTGGCCGGTCGTCATCCGGTGATCCTGGTCGGTCCGGGTGACGCCACGCGGCACGGCGACCTGGTGGAGCGCTACCGCCCCGGGGTGATCGCCCGCGGTGACCGCCTGGAGGAGTGCCCGGGCGACGGCGAGGGTGTCGGCGCGCTGCACCCAGACCTCGCCGTCCTGCTCTCGACCTCCGGCTCGACCGGCTCCCCGAAGCTGGTCCGGCTCAGCCGGGACAACCTCGTCGCCAACGCGGCCAGCATCGCCGACTACCTCGGGCTGCGGCCGACCGACCGCGCGATGACCTCCCTGCCGCTGCACTACTGCTACGGCCTGTCAGTGCTCAACAGCCACCTGCTGACCGGCGCCGCCGTCGTGCTGACCGGTCACTCGGTCGCCGACGAATGCTTCTGGCAGCTCTTCGACCGGGCCCGGGCGACGTCGTTTGCGGGAGTGCCCTACACCTTCGACCTGCTCGACGCCTCCGGGTTCGAGCGGCGCCGGCTGCCGAGTCTCCGGCTGGTGACCCAGGCCGGCGGCCGGATGGCGCCCGAGCAGGTCCGCCGTCACGCGCGGCTGGGCCGTGAGCGGGGCTGGGACCTCTTCGTCATGTACGGCCAGACCGAGGCGACCGCCCGGATGGCCTACCTGCCGCCGGACCTGGCCGAGGACCGGCCGGAGGCGATCGGCGTGCCGATCCCCGGCGGCTCCTTCCGGCTCGACCCCGTCCCGGGCCTGCCCGAGGACCTGGGGGAGCTGGTCTACAGCGGTCCCAACGTGATGATGGGGTACGCCGCGGGGCCGCTCGATCTGGCCCGCGGTCCCGAGCTCGGCGAGCTGCGCACCGGTGACCTCGCGCGCCAGTGCGACGACGGCCTGTGGGAGATCACCGGCCGGCTGAGCCGGTTCGGCAAGGTCTTCGGACTGCGCCTGGACCTGGACCGGCTCGAGGAGCAGGCCGGACCCGGCGTACGCCTGGTGGCGCCCGGCTCCTCGCTGCACGCCTTCACCGACAGCGAGCGCGTCGCCCGCGAGCTGCGCGGCCGGGTCGCCCGGCTGGCCGCGGTCCCGGCCGCCGCGGTGCAGGTCCACGTCGTCGACGAGCTGGCCCGCACGGCCAACGGCAAGGTCGACTACGCGGCGCTGGGCCGGCACGCCACCGCGGCCGAGGAGGTCGCGGCGTCGACGCCCGCGCCCGCCGATGGTGGGGCGAGCCCCGCGGCGCTGCGCGACCTCTACGCCGTCCTGCTCGGTCGGCCAGAAGCGCGCGTCGAGGACACGTTCGTCACCCTCGGTGGCGACTCGCTCTCGTTCGTCGAGGTCTCCATGCGGCTGGCCGACCGGCTCGGTGAGCTCCCCGCCGGCTGGCAGCACCTGACGATCGCCGAGCTCGCCGAACGGGCCGGGCCGCGCCGCCGGTGGACGACACCGGTCGAGCTGCCGGCCCTGCTGCGGGCGGTCGCGATCATGATGGTGCTCCTCACCCACACCGACATCGTGCAGGTCCCGGGCGGCGCGCACCTGCTGCTCGCGCTCGTCGGCTACAACCTGGCACGGTTCGTCCTTCCGCAGCAGCACCGGCGCGTACGTCGGCTGCTCGGCGCCCTCGCCGCCGTCGCCGTCCCGTCCGCCCTGTGGATCGGCGGCGCCGCGCTGGTGACCGGCGACTACCGGCCCACCACGGCGTTGCTGCTCAACGGCGTCGTCGGGACCGACCGGTGGTCGCCGGACTGGCAGTTCTGGTTCCTCGAGGCGGTGGTCTGGGGCTGCGCCGGACTCGCCGCGCTGCTCGCCGTGCCGAGGCTGGGACGTGCGCAGCGAGCCCACCCGTTCGGGTTCGCGCTCGCCGTGACCGTGGCTGCGCTGACGGCGCGTTACGCGTGGGTCGGCGTGGAGGCCGGCCCGGTGGAGCGCTACAGCGTCGGGCCCGTGCTGTGGTGCGTCGCGCTGGGCTGGGTGGCCTACGAGGCACGCAGCCGCTGGCAGCGCGCCACCGTGGCCGCACTCGCGCTGACGGCCGGGCTCGGCTTCTTCGGCGACCTGCAGCGCGAGCTCACCGTGGTGGCCGCCGTCGTGCTCCTGCTGGCCGTGCGGACCGTCACCGTGCCGCGGCTGCTCGCGACGCCGCTGCGCGTCGTCGGCGCCGCCTCGCTGTGGATCTACCTCACCCACTGGCAGGTCTACCCGGGCCTGGAGGGGGCCGGCCATCCCTACCTCGCGGTCGCGGCCTCGCTGCTGGTCGGGATCGCGGCCGAGCGCGCCTGGACCACCGGCTCGCGGGCGCTGAGGTCCTTCCGGCGCGGCCTGGACGGCCGGGGGCCTCAGCCCAGCGCGTCGCCGGCCTCGCCGCGGACCCGGCGCAGCACCCGCATCGACCCGAGCGCCTCGACCTCCTCGAAGGCGCCGGAGGCCAGCGCGGGAAGGTAGATCAGCTCGTACGGCGGCCGGCCGCCGTCGGCAGGGTCGGGGAAGACGTCGTGGACGACCAGCAGGCCGTCGTACGCCACCCAGGGAGCCCAGCCCGCGAAGTCCTCGCGCGCCGGCTGCTCGCCGTGGCCCCCGTCGATGAACAGCAGTGACAGCGGGGTGCGCCAGTGCGCGCTGACGGTGCCGCTGCGGCCGACGACCGCCACGACGTGCTCCTCCAGCCCGGCGGCGGCGATGGTGCGGCGGAAGAACGGCAGGGTGTCGATCCGGCCCAGGTCGGGGTCGACGAGGGTGGTGTCGTGGTGCTCCCAGCCGGCCTGGTTCTCCTCCGACCCGCGGTGGTGGTCGACCGTGAACACGACCGCACCGGGCTCGCCGGCCTCGCGGGCGGCGGCGCCGAGGTAGACGGCGCTCTTGCCGCAGTAGGTGCCGACCTCGAGCACCGGCCCGTGCGGCAGCCGCTGCAGGGCGTGGCGGAACAGCAGCGCGCCCTCCTCGGGCGGCATGAAGCCCTTCGCCGCCAGGGCGTGCTCGAGCAGGTCGGCCGGCATCTGCGTCACGAGGGGCAACCCTACGGGTGCCGGCTGGTGCGACGGGGTGCGACGGGGTACGACGGAGTCCAGACCTCGGCCGTTTCGTGCACACGGTGACGACGATGTCCTAGTCTGCGCGCATGACCTCACGACCGCGTGCTCGCACGAGCCGCCCGGCCGCCGTCACCGCCGTCGCCACTGACGTCGCTCTCGACCTGCAGGTGCGCGACCACTGATCGGTTCCCCCACAGACGCACGGCGTCCCCTGGGCCGGTGGGCTGGGGGACGCCGTGTCCATTTCCGCCCGATCGGCGACCAATTGCCGGTCCGTTTTCCCGTCCCAGCCATCCCGGAAAAGGGTGAAGGCCCCGACCTGCTGGCGGGGCCTTCTCCTGGTGGGCGATACTGGGTTCGAACCAGTGACCTCTTCGGTGTGAACGAAGCGCGCTACCACTGCGCCAATCGCCCGCTGTGGTGCGCCGAAAGGCTAGCGCATCCACGCCGAGGACTCACATCGGGGCCAGCAGAACGAAAAAATCACGACCTTCGTCACGGATCGTCTCGGCGTCCGTCTCGTTAACAGGGTAAGCACCGACGAGGAGACACCGATGACCAACCACAGGAAGCACACCCAGCAACCTGAGCTCGCCCGTGACATCACGCTGTGGTGTCTGGACCCGTGGGGTCGCCTGGTCGAGGTCGAGACCACCTTGCGCTACCGCACCGACGACCCGTACGCCGTCTCGCTGCTGTTCCACTCCAGCGCCGGCGACGTCGAGTGGGTGGTGTCGCGGACCCTGCTCCTCCAGGGGCTCGCGGCGCCGGCGGGGGAGGGCGACGTCAAGGTCTGGCCGGGCCTGGGCGAGGACGGGGACGGAGTGGCGGTCCTCGACTTCAGCTCGCCCGACGGCCGGCTGGTCGCGGAGACCGACGCCCACGAGCTCCAGGCGTTCCTGGGTCAGACCTTCGCCGCGGTCCCGGTCGGCACCGAGGGCCGCCATCTCGACCTCGACGGCCTCGTCGCCGCTCTCCTGGCCTCCTGATCAGCCCGGCTCAGCGGCCCAGGAGCTCCGGCTCGCGGGCGCGCCAGGCCTGCTGGGCCGCTCGGGTGATGGGCCCGCACGGCAGCTCGCGGTCGTTCCAGCGCGCCACCGGCTGCACGTCGCGGGTGGTCGAGACCAAGAAGACCTCGCTGGCCCGGTCGACGACCTCGATGGGCTCGTCGACCTCGGTGGCGCCGTACCACTCCAGCACCAAGGCCCGCGTCACGCCGGCCAGGCAGCCGCTGGCCAACGTCGGGGTCCGCAGCTCGCCGTCGACGACGTAGAAGACGTTGGTCCCGGTGCCCTCGCACAGGCGACCCTGGGTGTTGGCGAAGATCGCCTCGCTGGCACCCCGCCGCTGCGCCTCCGCGAGGGCGATGACGTTCTCGGCGTACGAGGTGGTCTTCAGCCCGGCCAGCGCGCCCCGTTCGTTGCGGGGCCAAGGGACCGTCACGACCGCGACGCTGTCGGCGGCGGGAGCCATCGGGCCGGCCGCGACGATGACGGTGGGAGCGGCGTCGCCCCGGCCCGACCCCATCGGCGCCGGTCCGGCGGTCACGGTGATGCGGATCCGGCCCAGCGGCAGGCGCTGTCCCGCCAGGACGGCGGCCACGCCGTCGCGCAGCAGCTCGTCGGCCACCGGCCCGATCCCGAGGCCGGCGGCCGAGCGGTGCAGCCGGTCCAGATGGCGCGTCAGCGCGAACGGCTGCCCGTCGACGACCTTGACGGCCTCGAAGACCGCGTCGCCGACGGTGAGGCCGTGGTCGTCGGCCCGGACCGCCGGGGTCGTCGGGTCGGGCAGGAGGTCGCCGTTGATCCAGGTGAGCATGGCGGCAACCCTAGGCAACCCTCGGCGGCGTGCCGCGCTGTGTCGGGCCGAATCACACCGTTGTGTCTCACTGCGACACCCCGGATTTGGCACGGTCTGGGGTCTCCGCTAATGTTCTCGTCGTTGCCCGGACCGGGAAGCCGGTCGGGGAAGCAAGCGGACGTAGCTCAGTTGGTAGAGCGCAACCTTGCCAAGGTTGAGGTCGCGAGTTCGAGCCTCGTCGTCCGCTCTGAGGGGCACAAGCAGGATCCTTCCGGCCTGTGTCTGGCCTCCACGGTGGGTTGGCCGAGAGGCGAGGCAACGGACTGCAAATCCGTGTACACGGGTTCAAATCCCGTACCCACCTCCACCCCCACCACAACTCAAGACCCGGGCGATTGGCGCAGCGGTAGCGCGCTTCCTTGACACGGAAGAGGTCACTGGTTCAAACCCAGTATCGCCCACCAGCGCAGAGCGGCCCCCGGCATCGTCGGGGGCCGTTCGCGTTCTGCTGGTGCGACGACGGTGCGAGGTCCGGAGAGGTGGAGGCATGGCTCAGGGACGCCAGGCGGTGCGGCTCAGCGACGAGGAGGTGACCGCCTTCCTCGCCGACAGCATGAAGGTGCAGGTGGCCACGGTGGGGGCCGACGGCGCCCCGCACCTCACCACCTTGTTCTACGTGCTCGACGAGGGGCGGATCGCCTTCTGGACCTATGGCGCGTCCCAGAAGGTCGCGAACCTGCGCCGTGACCCGCGAATCAGCTGCCTGGTCGAGGACGGCGAGGACTACTTCGAGCTGCGGGGCGTGAGCATCCAGGGCACCGCGACGCTGGTCGAGGAGTACGACGAGGTCAAGGCGCTCGGCGCCCGCGTCAGCGCACGCATGGCCGGTGACACGCCGCTCGACGAGGACGGCCGCAGGTTCCTCGACGACATCGTCAGCGGGCAGGCCCGCAAGCGCGTCGGCGTCATCGTCGAGCCGGTCCGGGTGACCAGCTGGGACCACCGCAAGCTGGGCGCGCTGCCCGGCCAGTCGGACCGCTGATTCCGGGGATGCCCCCGCCCGGACCGGCCACCCGCCGCCGCGTCTGATGCTGACCGGCGTCGCGGCGCTGCAGGGGCGCCGGCTCGGCGTACGTCACGCCACGCTGTTCCGCGCCTACGACTTCCACGCCCCGCCGCCCATCGCCGTGGAGGCGATGCGGTTGGCCGAGGAGGGCTGAGCGTCTCAGGCCGGGCGTCCGCGCAGCTTGCGCAGCTGGGGGAGCAGGTTGTCGCGACGCGTCTCGCGCAGCCAGCCGTTGGGCAGCGCCAGGCGCACGACCTTATGCCAGGCGGACCCGACCTGGGCGACCAGCGGTCGGGCGCAGTAGGGGAGGCCGTAGTCGGCGAAGACCGCGCGGACCCGCGGCGCGATCTCGGCGTAGCGGTTGCTCGGCAGGTCGGGGAAGAGGTGGTGCTCGATCTGGTGGGAGAGGTTGCCGGTCATCAGGTGCATCGCCTTGGACCCCGAGATGTTCGCCGACCCGAGCATCTGGCGCAGGTACCAGTCCCCGCGGCTCTCGGTCGGGTCGAGCTCGTCGAGCTCGAAGACCTCGACGCCCTCGGGGAAGTGACCGCACATGATCACCGAGTGCGACCACACGTTGCGGACCAGGTTGGCGGTGGCGTTCGCCGTCGCCGTCGAGCGCCAGCCGCGGCCGGAGAGCGCCGGCCAGACGACGTACTCCTTGGCGAGCTGCTGGGCGACCTTGCGCAGCGTCCGCAACGCCTCCCGCCTCTTCTCCGGAGACATCGGGCGCCGGTTGCGGAGGTGGTCGCCGAGGTCGAGGTCGTACATCGCGATGCCCCACTCGAAGATGCAGGCGGTGAGCAGGTTCCAGACCGGCTGCACCAGGTAGCGCGGCCGCCACTCCTGGGCCTCGTCCACGCGCATGATCCCGTAGCCGAGGTCGTTGTCGTGACCGACGATGTTGGTGAAGGTGTGGTGCACCTCGTTGTGGGCGCGCTTCCACTGCTCCGGCGGCGAGGCGTGGTCCCAGTCCCAGGTGCTGGAGTGGATCTTCGGGTCGCGCATCCAGTCCCACTGGCCGTGCAGGACGTTGTGGCCGATCTCCATGTTGTCGAGGATCTTCGCCACCGCGAGGCCGGTCGTGCCGAGCAGCCATGCCGCCTTGTGGCGACTGCCGAGAAGCACGACCCGACTGCCGACCTCGAGGGCCCGCTGCACCGTGATGACACGACGGATGTACGCCGCGTCGCGTGCGCCGCGACTGTCGAGGACCTCCTGCCGGATCGCGTCCAGCCGGCGGCCGAGCTCCCTCACCTCGGCGGTCGTCAGGCCGCCGGGGCGGGCCGGTCCTGTGGCGTGGGCGGGCTGTTGCGGAGGTGCGGTGTGCGTGGTCACGCCGCCCGGTACCCACCGGCGGACATCGGGGTCCGCGTCGGAGGTCGTGGTTCGCGGGCCCGCCGGGAACTCGCCGACCGGCCGCCGGGGGCGCATACTGGGGTCGATGACAACCTCAGCGCCCCGGCGCCGCCACCTCGCCAGCAGTCCCTTCCAGGCCGACCCCGAGCCGGTCATCCTGCAGTTCGAGGTCGACGAGATGGTCTCGCACGACTCCTACGGCATGGGGCGCGTCGTGAGCGTCGAGGCACAGGCCGTGACGGTCGACTTCCGCCCGCAGCTCATCCGCATCGCCAGCCCGTTCGCGAGGCTCGCCAAGCTCTGAGCGGGCCGTCTCGGCGTGGGGCCGCGAGCTCGGTCGCACGGGCCAACGGGCACCATGGTGGTGTGGGAACCCCAGAGGACGTGTCGGCCGACGCCGCGCCGGCTCGGCTGCCACGCGCGCTGATCGACTCCTTCCAGGGCAGCTTCGACTTCTCGCCGCTGCCGCCCGCGGACGCGGCCACCACCGCAGAGGAGGAGCAGGAGGCGCGCGGCTTCCGCGACGTGCTGGGCCGGTTCTGCTCCGGGGTGACGGTCGTGACCGCGATGACGGGGGCGGGCCCGGTGGGGCTGACCTGCCAGTCGTTCTCGTCGGTCTCGCTCCGGCCGCCACTGGTCATGTTCGTCCCCGCGCGGACGTCGCGGGCCTGGCCGCTGATCCAGGACGCCGGCCACTTCACCGTCAACCTGCTCTCCGCCCGGCAGGAGGCGGTCTCGAACCAGTTCGCGCGCACCGGCGCCGACAAGTACGCCGGAGTGGACTGGTCGTCCTCGGCACTGGGCGATCCGCAGCTGACCGGCAGCCTCGCGTGGATCGACTGCACCATCGAGGCCGTCCACGAGGCCGGTGACCACTACCTCGTCGTCGGCCGGGTGCAGGAACTCACCGTCGGCGACGCCGACGACCCGCTGGTCTTCTTCAGGAGCGCGTACCGCAGCCTCGGCTGACCCGCCCGGCGGTGAACCGCTTCGGGGTGTCGCCGCTACAAGCCAGCCGCAAGCCCGTCGCAAGCCCGGGCCGGCAACGTAGGTCGCGCCGGTCCCGGCCGCGGACCATCCCCAACCCGAAGAGAGAACCTCATGCCCAAGCGTTGGCTCACGCGCGCGCTGATCGCGCTGGTCGTTCCCGCCACCCTCGCCGCCCCCGCCCTCACGACCTCCGCCACCGCAGCGGTCAACGGACCGGGCGTCCCGACCGTGGCCCAGGTCGCGACCGTCTACCCGCACTTCGCCGGCGGCACGTCCTCGGAGAGCACCAGCAAGGTGCTCGGCCCCGGCAAGAAGTGCAAGCCCGGCAAGCCGATCAAGGGCGCGAGCGCCCGCACCGCGTCGTACTCGGCTCCGGTCAACTACGAGGACCCGACCTCCTACCTGATGACGGGTGCCCGGCCGGGCGTCTTCGTCTCCGCGATGCGGTTCCCGACCGCGAAGGCCGCGATCAAGTACCTGCACTCCTCCTCGGCCTCGACCAAGAAGTGCCCGGTCGCGACGCCGACGATCGACGGCCAGAAGGTGAAGGCCAAGATCAAGCCGATCCGCTTCAAGCTCGGCAACGAGCGCTGGGGCTACCAGACCACCGCCACGTACTCGGGTCAGACCGTCATCGGGAACACGCTCTTCGTGCGCTCGGGCAAGTTCGTCGTCTACGCCAGCGCGATGTCGATGGACGGCACGGCGCCCTCCATCCCGCAGTCGATCCAGCTGACGAAGCTGGCGCTGAGCGCGGTGCGCTGAGCCCGCGACTCACCACCCGCACCGAGACCCCGTACGGACGCCCTGCCTCCGTGCGGGGTCTCGGGCATTTGCCGCAACGGCAACGACGCTGGGCGTCCAGCGCGCGCCGCGGCACGCTGGTGGCATGAGCCGACACGACGCGCAGGAGATGTTCGAGCCCGACGCCTGGGAGGAGCGGTACGCCGGCGAGGAGCCGATCTGGAGCGGCAACCCCAACGCCCAGCTGGTCGTCGAGGTGTCCGAGCTGACGCCCGGGGCCGCGCTGGATGTGGGCTGCGGCGAGGGCGGCGACGTGATCTGGCTGGCTCAGCAGGGCTGGCGCGTCACGGGCGCCGACTTCTCGGCCAACGGCCTGGCCAGGGCCGCCCGGCACGCGGAGCAGGCAGGTGTCGGCGATCGCGTCGACTGGTGGCAGGTCGACGCCCGCACGTTCGCGGCCGACGGCCGGCGCTACGACCTGGTCACCACGCACTTCCTGCACCCGCCGGACGGCGGCATGGTCGACGTCACGCGCCGGCTGGCGCAGGCGGTGGCGCCGGGCGGGCATCTCCTCGTCGTCGGCCACGCACCCTCGGACACCTTCACCCACCTGAGCGAGAGCCACCGCCGCGCGATGTTCCTCGCCGAGGAGCTGCTGCCGGGGCTCCCGGAGGACTTCGAGGTGCTCGCGGCCGAGCAGCGGCCGCGGACGATGGTGCGCGACGGCGCCAGCGTCGACGTCCACGACTCGACGCTGCACGCGCGCCGTCGCGGCGCCAACCCACGAGCGTAGGTGGTGGCGCGAGGGCTACGATCGCGCCCGTGACCAAGGCATGGGAGCAGTTCGTCGACGACCCCTCGATCATCGCGGCCCGCATCAACGGGCAGCTCAAGGACCTCGCGACCGAGGTGGCGGACGGTGACGTCGTCGAGGGCGTCGCCATCGACAGCCCCGACGGCCGCGACATCCTGCGCCACTCCACCGCGCACGTGATGGCGCAGGCGGTGCAGCAGCTGTTCCCCGAGGCCAAGCTCGGGATCGGGCCGCCGGTCCAGGACGGCTTCTACTACGACTTCGACGTGCCGACGCCGTTCGTGCCCGAGGACCTCGCCAAGATCGAGTCCTTGATGAAGAAGATCATCAAGGCCAACCAGAAGTTCTCCCGGCGCGTCACCACCGACGACGACGCCCGCGTCGAGCTCGCCGACGAGCCCTACAAGCTCGAGCTGATCGGGCTGAAGGGCTCGGCGGCGGATGCCGCCGAGGGCGCCTCCGCCGAGGTGGGCGCCGGCGAGCTGACGATCTACGACACCCTCGACCGCAACGGCGAGGTGGCGTGGAAGGACCTCTGCCGCGGCCCGCACCTCCCGACGACGAAGCGGATCCCCGCCTTCAAGCTGATGCGCAGCGCGGCGGCGTACTGGCGCGGCGACGAGAAGAACAAGCAGCTCCAGCGCATCTACGGCACCGCCTGGGAGTCCGCCGAGGCCCTCGAGCAGCACCTGCACCGCATCGAGGAGGCCGAGCGGCGCGACCACCGCAAGCTCGGTCGCGAGCTGGACCTGTTCTCCTTCCCCGACGAGCTCGGCTCCGGCCTCGCGGTCTTCCACCCCAAGGGCGGCGTCATCAAGCGCGAGATGGAGGACTACGTCCGCCGGCGCCACATCGAGGAGGGCTTCTCGTACGTCGGCACGCCGCACATCAGCAAGGACGGCCTGTTCCACACCTCGGGCCACCTGCCCTACTACGCCGACACGATGTTCCCGCCGATGGAGCTGGAGGGTGCGAAGTACCAGCTCAAGGCGATGAGCTGCCCGATGCACAACCTGATCTACTCCAGCCGCGGTCGCTCCTACCGGGAGCTCCCGCTGCGCCTGTTCGAGTTCGGCACCGTCTACCGCTACGAGAAGTCCGGCGTCGTCCACGGCCTGACCCGCGTCCGCGGCCTGACGCAGGACGACAGCCACTCCTACGTGACCCCGGAGCAGGCGCCGGCCGAGATCAAGCACCTGCTCGACTTCGTGTTGGGCGTCCTCAAGGACTTCGGCCTCGACGACTTCTACCTGGAGCTGTCGACGCGCGACCCCGAGAGCGACAAGTTCATCGGCACCGACGAGCAGTGGGAGACCGCGACCATGATTCTGGAGCAGGTCGCCACCGACTCCGGCCTCGAGCTCGTCCCCGACCCGGGTGGCGCGGCGTTCTACGGGCCGAAGATCTCGGTGCAGGCGCGCGACGCGATCGGCCGCACCTGGCAGATGTCGACGATCCAGTACGACTTCAACCAGCCCGAGCGGTTCGGCCTGGAGTACGTCGCCCCCGACGGCTCCAAGCAGCAGCCGGTGATGATCCACTCCGCCAAGTTCGGCTCGATCGAGCGCTTCCTCGGGGTGCTCGTGGAGCACTACGCCGGCGCCTTCCCGCCGTGGCTGGCTCCCGTCCAGGTCGTGGCGATCCCCGTCGCCGAACGGCATGCGGACTACCTCGACGAGGTGGCCGCACGGCTCACGAAGGCCGGCATCCGGGTCGAGGTGGACCACTCCGACGACCGCATGCAGAAGAAGATCCGTAACGCGCAGTTGCAGAAAATCCCTTTCATGCTCATCGCTGGGGACGATGATGTGGCTGCCGGTGCGGTCTCCTTCCGCTACCGCGACGGACGCCAGGACAACGGCGTCTCCGTCGAGGACGCGGTGGCGCGGGTCGTGTCGGCCGTGGAGACCCACGTGCAGGTGTGAGGCCAGATCGCTGGCCGGGCGGCGGGGTGCGAAATAATTGTGACGCCACGTCGCGCTAACTCTTGTAAGTGGGACAGCCGTCCTAGTAACGTGGGTCACGTCCTTACGTTCAACGTCGAGAGGTGAGCGACATGACCGCCGTTCAGCCCGAGAAGAAGCACCGCGAGCACGGGCAGTCCCAGCAGGCCCAGGCCGGGCAGCACGTGCCGCAGGGCAGGCAGGACTACTACGACACCCTGCGCACGCTCTCCCAGGCCTCGGTCGACCAGCACTTCGACGCCTTCAAGGACATCGCCTGGGACGACCCGGCGATGGCCGTCTTCCTCGACGACGACCGGTTCATCCTCAACGACGCCGACGAGATCGGCCGGCACCCCTGGTACAAGGCGCTGCCCCGCCAGCGGCAGATCGAGATCGGCATGTACCGCTACGCGCAGATCGCCAAGGTGGGCCGCCAGTTCGAGCAGGTGCTCGTCGCCGGCGTCATGCAGCGGCTGATCTGGATGGAGGACAACAACCCGGAGTTCCGCTACGCCACCCACGAGGTGACCGAGGAGACTCACCACACCCAGATGTTCCAGGAGGCCGTGAACCGGTTCGCCGAGGTCACGGGGGTCCAGGTCGCCGGGGCGTCGACGCCGTTCAAGCTGATCGTTCCCTTGATCACCTCCGCCGGCGCGTGGTTCCCCGAGGCCTTCTTCGTCGGCATCCTCGCCGGCGAGGAGCCCATCGACCACCTGCAGAAGAGCGTCATGCGGGCGGGCGGCAGCCACCCGCTGATCGACCGCATCATGCAGATCCACATCGCCGAGGAGGCGCGCCACATCGGGTTCGCGCACCAGTACCTCGAGCACCACGTGCCGAGGCTCGACCCGGTGCGCAAGCACATCCTCGCCGTGCTGTACCCGATCATCATGCGCGGCCTGTGCGACGTGATCATGGTCCCCAGCAAGCAGGCCCGGCGCGACATGGGCATTCCCGACCAGGTCGCCAAGGAGATCTGGTGGGACTCGCCGGACTCGCGCAAGACGCTGCGCGACATGTTCACCGACGTCCGCATGCTCGCCGACGACCTCGGCCTGCGGAACCCCGTCACCAAGCTGATCTGGAAGGCCGTGGGCATCGACGGCAAGCCGGCCCGTTTCCGGGGCGAGCCGGCCTCCGCCACGCACTGACCGTCAGCAGTCCCGTCCGCCACCGCGTCCGCGCGTCACCTAGATAGCCGCCTACGTGCCTCACGTCGTCATCCAGTCCTGCTGCTCGGACGGTTCCTGCGTCCTGGCCTGCCCGGTCAACTGCATCCACCCGGCCCCCGGCGAGCCCGGCTTCGCCGAGGCCGAGATGCTCTACGTCGACGCCAACTACTGCGTCGACTGCGGGGCCTGCACCACGGCGTGCCCGGCTGACGCGATCGTGCCCCATACGACGCTGACGCCGGCCCAGCAGCCGTTCCTCGCGCTCAACGCCGAGTACTACCAGGTCTTCCCGCACGCCGACCGGACGCCGTTGGCGCTGGTCCCACCGCAGCGCCGGCTGCTCAACGAGGGCCCCTTCCGGGTCGCCGTCGTCGGCGCCGGCCCGGCCGGCATGTACGCCGCGGACGAGCTGCTGACCCACCCGGAGATCACGGTCGACGTCTACGACCGGCTGCCCACGCCGTACGGCCTGGTGCGCTTCGGCGTCGCTCCCGATCACCCGCACACCAAGCAGGTGCAGAAGCTCTTCAAGGAGATCGAGCGGCAGCCCGGCTTCCGCTACTTCCTCGGGGTGGAGGTCGGCAAGGACATCCTCCACGCCGAGCTGGCGGCGCACTACCACGCGGTGATCTACACCGTCGGCGCTGCCGCCGACCGGCCGCTGGCCGTGCCCGGCGAGGACCTGGTCGGCTCGCTGTCGGCCACCGACTTCGTCGCCTGGTACAACGGCCATCCGGACAAGCAGGACCTGTTCATCCCGCTCGACACGGTGGCGTCGGGGCGCGTCGTGGTGGTCGGCAACGGCAACGTCGCCCTCGACGTGGCGCGACTGCTGACCGAGGACGTCGCCCACCTGGAGTCCACCGACATCGCCACGCTGCCGCTGGAGCGGCTGCGGCGCAGCTCCGTGCGCGAGGTGGTCGTGCTCGGCCGGCGCGGCCCGGCCGAGGCCGCCTTCACCGTGCCCGAGCTCGTGGGCCTGGCCGGCCACGACGACATCAACGTCGTCGTGGACACCGGTGGCGTCCCGATCACCGGGGAGGACACCAAGTCCCGTCTCCTGCGTGACCTCGCCGAGAAGCCGTTCGACCCTGCGAAGCGCACCATCGTGCTCCGCTTCCTCGCCTCACCGATCCGGGTGCTCGGGGACGAGCGGGTCACCGGGGTCGAGGTGTCGCGCAACCGGCTCGAGGTGGACGAGAACGGCACCACGCGCGCCGTGGCCACCGGCGAGACCGAGGTCATCGAGGCCGGGATCGTGCTCCGTGCGGTCGGCTACAAGGGACTGCCGGTCGCCGACCTCCCGTACGACGCGGCGCGGGGCGTCGTGCCGAACGAGAACGGCCGAGTCTCGCGCGGGGTGTACGTCTCGGGCTGGGTCAAGCGCGGGCCGAACGGCTTCATCGGGACCAACAAGACCGACTCCGAGCAGACGGTGGAGCAGGTGCTCGACGACCTGGACAAGGGCGACTACGCCGAGCCCGCCGGCAACGCCGCGACCATCGCTGCGATGGTCCGCAGGCGCCAGCCGGAGGTCGTCGACCTGGCGGGCTGGCAGGCCATCGAGCGCGAGGAGCGCCGGCGAGGACAGGACTCGGGTCGTCCCCGGGTCAAGATCGTCGACGTCGAGGAGATGCGGCGGATCGCCCGGGAGCAGCGAACCGGCGCGCTCTACTCGCCGACCCGACTGGTGCGCAACGTCAGCAGGCTCCGGGTCCGGGCGTGACATGACCGCCGGGGGGCAGGGCGACGGGCGTCAGGCGCGCTGGCGGCAGCACAACTCCGAGCGGCGGCGCCAGATCATCGCCGCGGCCATCGCCGTGGTGGAGGACGGCGAGCCCGGCGCCGAGGTCAACGTCGCCCGGATCGCCGAGCGAGCCGGCCTCAACCGGTCGGTGATCTACCGGCACTTCGCCGACCGGGCCGACCTCGACCGAGCCGTGCAGGCCCAGATCCTCGAGGACGTCTGGCAGCAGCTCGTGCCGTCGCTGGCCCTCGACGGCACGGTGCCGGACGTGATCCGGCGGGCGGTCGGCACCTACGTCCGCTGGGCGGTCGACCACCCGGCCCTGCACCGCCTCGCCGACCACGAGCGGGACGGCGAGCACGGCGGCGGTCCGTTGGAGCAGGGACTGGCGCGCATCGCGCACCAGGTCCGCGAGGTGATCGCGCTCGGCCTGGAGGTCCTCGGTGGCGTCACCGACGGGCAGCTGGCCGACGTGCTCGACCCGCTGGTGCACGGCGTCGTGGGCGGCGTGTTCTCCTCGGTGCGCAACTGGCTCTTCCAGCCGGACCGTAGGCTGAGTCCCGAGATGCTCATCGAACTCGTCAGCCAGTCGGTGTGGTTCGTGGTCGACGGCCACGCCCGCTCCTTCGGCGTCACCATCGATCCCGCGCAGCCCATCCAGGACATCGTCCCCGTGGTCCCCGGAGCCGGTCTGTGACCGACCCCGTCGCGACCCACGTGCAGGACGGCGTGGGGGAGCCCGACGCGCTCGAGCGGCTCTGGACGCCGTACCGGATGGCCTACATCCGCGGGGAGAGCAAGCCGGAGGACCCGAGCGAGGAGCAGTGCCCCTTCTGCCGGATCCCCGGTCTCGACGACGCCGACGGGCTCGTCGTCCATCGCGGGGAGCTCGCCTTCGTGGTGCTCAACCTCTACCCGTACTCCGCGGGTCACCTCATGGTCTGCCCCTACCGTCACGTCGCGGAGTACGTCGACACGACCGATGCTGAGGCCGTCGAGATGGCCGAGCTGACCAAGACCGCGCTCCGTGTGCTGCGGTCGGTGTCGGGGGCGCCGGGGTTCAACATCGGCATGAACCAGGGCGTCGCCGGCGGTGCCGGGATCGCCGCGCACCTGCACCAGCATGTCGTGCCGCGCTGGGTCGGCGACGCCAACTTCATGCCGATCATCGGTCGCACCAAGACGCTGCCCGAGCTGCTCGGTGACACCCGGGACCTGTTGGCCCGGGCCTGGCCGGCATGACCCGCGTTCCCGACCCCGCGGACGTCACGCTCGCCGGCGAGCTGGTCCGCGCCGCCGGCCGGCTCGCTCTGCGCATGCGACACGAGGGCGTCGAGACCGAGACCAAGACCTCGCTCACCGACGTCGTCACCGCCGCCGACCGGGCGGCGGAGGAGATCGTCGTGCGCCGGCTCGCGAGCGAGCGGCCGGCCGACGGAGTCCTGGGTGAGGAAGGTGCCTCGTCGCCCGGCACCAGCGGCCGCACCTGGGTGATCGACCCGGTCGACGGCACCTACAACTTCGTCCAGGGCCTGTCGTGGTGGTGCTCCGCCCTGGCCCTCACCGACGGCGAGGACCTGCTGCTCGGGGCGATCTACCACCCGGCCGACGACGCGCTCTACGTCGGCGGCCCGGGGCTGCCCTCGACCCGCAACGGCGTCCCGATCGAGCCGATCGCGGACCGTCCGCTGAGCGAGTCGTGCCTGACGACGTACCTCCACCCGCCGTTCTTCGGCGACGCGGTCGGTGACGCGTTCACCACGGTGGCCTCGCGCGCCGCCACCCTGCGGATGCTGGGCTCGGGCTCCATGGACCTCACGGCGGTGGCTCAGGGCCGGCTCCACGCCAGCTGTCAGCACTCGGTGCCGCCGTGGGACCGGCTGCCGGGTGCCGCGCTGGTCCTCGGTGCGGGCGGTACGGCCCGAGAGGTGGCGGCCGCGGGCCGGACCTGGGCCGTCGCCGGAGCGCCGACAGCCGTTGATGAGATCTGCGCCGCGCTGACCCGCTAGCCTGACGCCACCATGTTGGACAGGTTCAAGGCGTTCTGGCAGGGCGTCGTCCTCGCGCCCGTCGTGACCCTTCTCATCAAGCTCAAGGTCAGCCCGGACGCGGTGACCCTCGTCGGCACCGTCGGCGTGTGCGTCGGGGCGCTGGTGTTCTTCCCGCAGGGCCGCCTGCTGACCGGGGTCCTGTTCATCACCGCGTTCGTCTTCAGCGACCTGGTCGACGGGGCGATGGCACGCCGTCAGGGGCGCAGCTCCTCCTTCGGCGCCTTCCTCGACTCCACCCTGGACCGCATCGGCGACGGGGCCATCTTCGGCGGCCTCGCGCTGTACTTCGCCGGGCCGGGCGACAGCCGGCTCTATCTGGTGCTCGCCCTGGTGTGCACCGTCATGGGATCGGTGACGTCCTACGCCCGTGCCCGTGCGGAGGCACTCGGCTTCCAGGCGCAGGTCGGCATCGCCGAGCGCGCCGACCGGCTCGTCACCGTGCTGGTGCTCACCGGACTCTCGGCGATCTTCGACTTCCCGCCGCTGATGTACGCCGCCCTGTGGGTGCTCGCGATCGCCAGCACGGTGACGGTCGGACAGCGGATCTGGGTGGTGCGCCAGCAGGCGCTCGCCCAGCAGGCCGGGTAAAACCTGGTCCACGGACGGCCCCCGTGGCGTCGGGCCCGCGCGAGCGGACCTAGCATGAAACCCATGAGCAGCACCGGACCCCAGGCCAGCACCGACACCAGCACCAGCATCGACACCGGCATCGAGCACACGGCCGCCGGCCCCATCGTCGGCAGCAGCCGTGTGAAGCGGGGCATGGCCGAGATGCTCAAGGGCGGCGTCATCATGGACGTCGTCACGCCCGAGCAGGCGCGCATCGCCGAGGACGCCGGCGCGGTCGCCGTCATGGCGCTGGAGCGGGTTCCCGCCGACATCCGCGCCCAGGGCGGCGTCTCGCGGATGAGCGACCCCGACATGATCGACGGCATCATCGAGGCGGTCTCGATCCCGGTGATGGCCAAGGCCCGCATCGGCCACTTCGCCGAGGCCCAGGTGCTGCAGTCGCTCGGTGTCGACTACATCGACGAGTCCGAGGTGCTGACCCCGGCCGACTACGAGAACCACATCGACAAGTGGGCGTTCACCGTGCCGTTCGTCTGCGGTGCCACGAACCTCGGCGAGGCGCTGCGCCGGATCACCGAGGGCGCGGCGATGATCCGCTCCAAGGGCGAGGCCGGCACCGGCGACGTCTCGAACGCGGTCGGCCACATGCGCACGATCCGCAAGGAGATCCGGCGTCTCGGCTCGCTCTCGGAGGACGAGCTGTACGTCGCGGCGAAGGAGCTGCAGGCGCCGTACGAGCTGGTCCGCGAGGTCGCCGCCAACGGCAAGCTGCCCGTCGTGCTGTTCACCGCCGGTGGCATCGCCACCCCGGCCGACGCCGCGATGATGATGCAGCTCGGCGCCGAGGGCGTCTTCGTCGGTTCCGGCATCTTCAAGTCCGGTGACCCGGCCCGGCGGGCCGAGGCGATCGTCAAGGCGACCACCTTCCACGACGACCCCGACATGGTCGCCAAGGTCTCCCGCGGCCTCGGCGAGGCGATGGTCGGCATCAATGTCGAGGAGCTGCCCCAGCCGCACCGGCTGGCCGAGCGCGGCTGGTAACGAGCGCCCCTCGGCGAACGCCGTTCGTCCACAGTTTGTCGTCAAGTCATCTACAAACCCTGAGAAGTCGCGACCTCGCCGACCCCCGGTGGTGGAGAGTCCGCGTGGGGCGTCGGGCCATGGCCCCACGCGCCTAGTGACTTCCAAGGGGGGAAGGCATGAACAAGGCAACGAAGGGGGCGCTGGCCGCACTGGCGGCCGGCACGCTGATGCTCGGTGGCGCCGGGACGCTGGCGTTCTGGACCGGCACCGGCACGATCGCCGGAGCGACGATCAACTCCGGCAGCATCACCATGGACACGCCGGTCTGCGACGACGCGACGAGCGCCGGGACCCACGAGTGGGAGTTCTCCGGCGGAATCCATGACGGCGAGGTCTTCGACCCGGCCAGCCACACGGTCGTGCCGGGCGACACCATCGTGAAGGTCTGCGATGTCACGCTCACGACGGTCGGCACCAACATCAAGGTCCAGCTCGGTGTCAGTACGCCGGACCTGACCGATGCGACCACCACGCTCGACGACGAGCTCGTCCCGACGGCCGTTTGGAAGGACACGTCCGACAACTCGACCGTGGTCGACGGTGTCACGACCGTGGACGGGGCGGCCTCGAAGACCTACCGCGCGACGGTGACGGTGGTCTTCGACTTCGTGGCCGCCACGAACGACTCGCAGACCGGGGTCGCCCTGCTCGACGACGTCACGCTCACCGCGACGCAGCTCGACCCGAACGTCTAGTCCCATGGCCGTCATGACCGGGGGGAATGACGCCGCAGTCGAGGAGAAGCCCCGCCGGCGTACGCGCGGGGCTGTCTCCTGGCTCGGCCAGGTCGTGTCCTGGCTCGTCGTGCTGTCGATCGGCGCGCTGCTCCTCGTCACGCTGGTCGTGCCCCGCCTCGCCGGGGCCACCACCTACGTCGTGGAGACCGGCTCCATGCGCCCGGAGCTGCCGCCGGGCACGCTGGTCGCCGTACGGCAGGTGGACCCGTCGACGATCGCCGCCGGCGACGTCATCACCTACCAGCTCCGCTCGGGCGACCCCACCGTGGTGACGCACCGCGTGCTCTCGGTGGGCTACGACGGTGCGGGCGACGTGCGTTGGCAGACCAAGGGCGATGCGAACAGCGCCGCCGACCGGGCCTGGGTGCTGCCGGAGCAGGTGCGGGGCCGGCTCTGGTACGCCGTGCCGTACGTCGGCTACGCGACGTCATCGGTCTCGCCGGCGCAGCGCCGCGTCCTGGTCGGGCTGATCGCGGTGGGCCTGGCCGGCTACGCCCTCGCCCAGTGGGTCGGGGCCGTTCGCGACCGTCGGCGCAAGCGGCCGGTGGAGGGCGGAGCAGGGTCATGACCTCGCCGGGCACACGGCGGTCCCGCGGCCTCGTCGTCCTGCTGACGACGCTGGCGCTGGGAGCCGCACTGGTGGGCCCGTCCGAGGCCGCACCACGCCGCTGGTCGAAGGTCGCCGTGAGCCACGACGGCCACCACTGGCAGCGGAACCTCACGGGGCCGCTGTTCGACAGCCGGATGGTCTGGGTGCCGGGCGACACCGCGACGCACAGCTTCTACGTGAAGAACCGCGGCGAGGGGCAGGCGCGGCTGTCGGTCCGCCTCGCGATGGACGACCGGCACACCTTGGTACGGGCGGGCGATCTCCGCTTCTTCGTGAAGACGCGCCAGCGCTGGGTCCGGATCGCCCGGCCACGGGGCCGGTGGATGTTCAACGTCCGGCTCCGGCCCGGCGGTGTGAAGCGGGTCTGGGTGCGGGTGCAGCTGCATCCACAGGCAGGAAACTCGACGATGCGTCGACAGCAGCCGTTCAACCTGCGGGTGCGGCTGCGATCGACGCGGCACTGAACGGCGCACGGGGGGACGAGCGACCATGGGGACGAAGGCGAGGCGGGCGGTGCGCCCGGCGCGGCGCGGGTTCCTGCGCCATGCCCTCGTGTCCGTCCGGATCCGGGCCGCGCTGGGGCTCGGTGTGGTGCTCTCGGCGTGCGTCACCGGCACCTTCGCCCACTGGTCGGACGCGACGGCGGTCAGCGGCACGACCTTCACGGCCGCCACCATCGACCTGAAGGTCAACGGCAGCGATGCGGTCACCGGCTACACCACGCTCAGCATCTCCACCATGGTCCCGGGCAACTCGGTCGCCGGCGTGCTCACCGTCACGAACGCCGGGACCGCGGCACTGAAGTACACCGCTGGCTCGACGGCCACCGACGCCGACGGCAAGAACCTCCGGGGCAGCCTCGTCGTCAAGGTCACCGGTGACGCGACCGTCACCGGGACATCGCCGTTCGCCACCTGCGCCGGCAGCGCGCTGCCCGGCTCGCAGACCACCCTGAACGGGCCGTTGCTCGCGACCGGGCGTCAGCTGGCCGCAGGCGCCAGCGAGACCGTGTGTGTCCAGGTGACGCTCGACGCGAACGCGTCCACGACCCTCCAGGGCGCGGTCTCGAATGTCGTCCTCACGTTCACCGGCACCTCGGACCTCTCGTGACCGGCCGGTCGTCCCGTCTCGCGACGGGCGTGCGACAGACCGTCCTCACCGTGGGGGCGGTCGCCGGGCTGCTGTGCATCGTCGTCACCCTCGCGGCGCTGCTGTTCGGGCTGCGGCCGCTGGTCTTCATGTCGGGGTCGATGTCGCCGACGATCGGCACCGGCGCGCTGGCGATCTCCCACCAGGTCCCCGCCCGGGACCTGGAGCGCGGCCAGATCGTCTCCGTCCCCACTCCCGCCGGGGCCCGGGTCACCCACCGGATCCACGCGGTCGAGCGGGTCCCCGGCGCGGCGATCCTCCGGCTCAAGGGGGACGCCAACAAGGTGGTCGACGCCGCGCCGTACCGCGTGACGCACGCCGACGTCGTGCTGTTCCACCTGCCCTGGGTGGGCTACGCCGTGGGATGGCTGACCAGCCCGGCCGGCATGGCGCTGCTCGGCGCGTACGCCGCCTTCCTGCTCTCCGTGCTGCTGCGCGGTCCGGCAGGCGGTGGACCCTGGCCCGACGAGCGCCGGTCCGACGAGCGCCGTCCGGCGGGAGGCCACCGGCGCCGGGGGAGGACGCCGTGGCGGCGGCGCGCCGGCCGGTCCGGCGCCGTGGTGCCGCTCCTCGTCGTCGCCGCGGTCTCCGGGCTCGTGCTGCAGCACCGGTCGGCCTCCACGCTGGCGTCCTGGACCGACGCGCCCAGCGTCACCGGCACGACCCAGCAGGCATACACGGTCCCGTCCCCGCCTAACACCACCTGCACCGTGGTCCCCGGCACCACCAGCCTGCGCGGGGTCGACCTGACTTGGCCGAGGGTCACGGCCGTCCCGCTGACCTACGACGTCACGGTCAGCGGCGTCACCACGACGCCTCCGACAGCGCCGACCGTGGACAGCTCGCTCGATCCGAACACGCTCAGCGTCCGCTACGACCCGTCCGCGGTGGCGGCCGACGCGATGGTCACCGTGACCGCGGTGGCCCGTCCGACAGGCGTGGCCTCCTGGACGGCCCCACCGACGACCTGGAAGTTCCTGACCGGGCACAACCAGAGCTCGCAGCCGGTGTGTCAGGAGATCGATCCGCCCGTGCTGACGGTGACGGCTCCGACCAGCACCAGCACCACGGTGTCGGCGATGCAGACGGCGGTCAGCACGGCGTGCACGAAGAAGCGGATCACCTGCGGCACCGTCTCCGACGCGTCGGGGGGCGTCGTAGTGCAGTTCCGGCTGCAGAAGGACGCCCAGTGCTGGCAGGACACGACCACGTCCTACACCGGCGACTGCACGAGCTGGCAGCCGTCGATCGCCGCGGGCACGGCCTGGTTCAACACGGCCAGCAGCAACAACCTCGCCGACCGCGCCTACCCGTCGGCCGGCGCGTACACGCTGACGGTGCGCGCGACCGACTCGTGGGGCAACGTCAGCACGATCGTCCGCAGCTTCACCCTGACCGCCGGCTAGGGAGGCGCCTGCGCCTACGATCCCGTCGTGACCAGCTCCGCGACCATCGGTGTCTTCGCGCTCCAGGGCGACGTGCGCGAGCACGTGCGCATGCTCGGCGAGCTCGGCGTGGGGGTGCGGACCGTACGACGTCCCTCCGAGCTCGACGGGTGTCAGGGGCTCGTCATCCCCGGCGGGGAGTCGACCACGATGGCCAAGCTGGCGCGCACCTTCGAGCTGTTCGACCCGATCCGTCAGCGGATCGAGGACGGCATGCCGGTCTTCGGCACCTGCGCCGGGATGATCATGCTCGCGGACCGGATCCTGGGCGGGGCCGAGGGGCAGGAGACCTTCGGCGGCCTCGACGTCACCGTGCGCCGCAACGCCTTCGGGCGACAGGTCGACTCCTTCGAGAAGGAGCTCGTCGTCGCGGGGATCGACGACCCGGTCCACGCGGTGTTCATCCGCGCTCCCTGGGTCGAGGAGGTGGGTGCAGGGGTCGAGGTGCTCGCCGAGGCAGCCGACCACCCCGTCGCCGTACGGCAGGGGCACCTGCTCGCCACCTCCTTCCATCCCGAGGTCGAGGGGGACGGGCGCCTCCATCGGCTGTTCCTGGACCTGGTGCACGGCTGAGCCTCCCGCGGCGGCGGTAGGATCGGCCGCCGACCGAGCGAGTAGAAGAGGACCCCATGTCTGGCCACTCCAAGTGGGCGACCACGAAGCACAAGAAGGCCGCCATCGACGCCAAGCGCGGCAAGCTGTTCGCGAAGCTCATCAAGAGCATCGAGATCGCCGCGCGGCTGGGCGGGCCCGACCCGACGGGCAACCCCACGCTCTACGACGCCATCCAGAAGGCGAAGAAGCAGTCGGTCCCGAACGACAACATCGACCGCGCGGTCAAGCGCGGCGGCGGCCTGGAGGCCGGCGGCGCGGAGTACCAGACCATCATGTACGAGGTCTACGGCCCGCAAGGCGTCGCGCTCCTCGTCGAGTGCCTCACCGACAACAAGAACCGTGCCGCCATGGAGGTCCGCACCGCCGTGACGCGCAACGGCGGGACGATGGCCGACCCGGGCTCGGTCTCCCGGCTCTTCAACCGCAAGGGCGTCGTCGTCGTCGCCAAGGAGCAGGAGGGCAGGAGCGTCTCGGAGGATGACGTCCTCGAGGCGACCCTGGACGCGGGCGCGGAGGAGGTCAACGATCTCGGGGAGGCCTTCCAGATCGTCTCCGAGCCGACCGACGTGGTCGCGGTGCGCTCGGCGCTCCAGGAGGCGGGGGTGGACTACGAGTCCGCCGACGTCGAGTTCGTCGCCACGATGGACATCCCGGTCGCCGACGCCGCGACCGCCGCCAAGGTGATGAAGCTCGTCGACGCCGTCGACGACCTCGACGACGTGCAGAACGTCTTCAGCAACGCCGACATCCCCGACGAGGTCCTCGAGGAGCTCGACGCCTAGCAGCCCCCGGCCCGTTCCCGGGGCGTGTCGCTGGCCCGCATCGGTGGCGGTCGGGCTACGGTTGCGTCCGTAGAACAGACGTTCGATCGGAACTGGAGGGGCGCCCCATGCGTGTGCTCGGCATCGACCCGGGCCTGACCCGGTGCGGCATGGGTGTCGTCGAGGGTCAGGCCGGCCGGCCGCTCTCGCTCGTGGACGTCAACGTGCTGCGCACATCGTCCCAGCTGCCGGTGCCGCAGCGACTCGTCACGATCGAGAAGGGCGTCGACGCCTGGATTGAGGAGCACCGGCCCGATGCGGTGGCGATCGAGCGGATCTTCGCCCGCTCCGACGTCTCGACCATCATGGGGACCGCCCAGGCCGCCGGCATCGCGATGGTCTGCGCCGCCCGACGCGGGCTGCCCGTCGCGCTGCACACGCCGTCGGAGGTCAAGGCGGCGGTGTCCGGCAGCGGGCGGGCCGACAAGGCGCAGGTCGGCGCGATGGTGACCCGGATCCTGCGGTTGGACGCGATGCCGAAGCCGGCCGACGCCGCCGACGCGCTGGCGCTGGCCATCACCCATATCTGGCGGGGTGGGGCGCAGGCGCGCCTCGAGGCCGCTGCCGCCGCCGCGACGGCCCGTCTCGCCGCAGGGAGGACCCGATGATCGCCTTCGTCCGTGGCAAGGTCGCGGCCGTGTCGCTGTCCAGCGCCGTCGTGGAGGTCGGTGGGGCTTCCGGATCGATCGGTCTGGAGCTGCTCTGCACCCCGAACACGCTCGCCACCCTGCGCACCGGGCAGGAGGCGGCGCTGCCCACCAGCATGGTCGTGCGGGAGGACTCGTTGACGCTGTTCGGGTTCGCCGACGACGACGAGAAGGCCACCTTCGAGCTGGTGCAGACGGCCTCGGGCGTCGGGCCGAAGCTCGCCCAGGCGATGCTGGCCGTGCTCAGTCCCGACGCGCTGCGCTCGGCGGTCGCCACCGACGACGTGAAGACGCTGACCAAGGTGCCCGGCATCGGGCAGAAGGTCGCCCAGCGCATCATCCTCGAGCTCAGGGACCGGATCGGGTCGCCGACCGCCGCCCGCCTCGCCGACGGCGCTCCGGTGACCACTCCCGCGTGGCGGGACCAGGTCCACCAGGGCCTGGTGGGACTCGGCTACAACGCCAAGGATGCCGAGAAGGCCGTCGACGCCGTCGCCGACGAGGCGGGGCCGATCCCCGACGTGGGGGCGCTGCTGCGAGCCGCTCTCCAGGCGCTGAGCAAGGCCTGAGCCGATGCCGTTCCACGAGGAGGAGAGCGACCAGCTGTCGGCACTCGAGTCGGCGCACCTGGACAGCCGCCTGACGGCGGCGGACGCCGACGGCGACGAGCGGGTCGTCGAGGCGGCGCTGCGTCCCAAGAGCCTCGACGAGGTCGTCGGGCAGGCCCGCGTGCGGGCGCAGCTCGGCCTGGTGCTCGAAGCCGCCCGCCAGCGCGGCAGGGCGCCCGACCACGTGCTGCTCAGCGGCCCGCCGGGCCTGGGCAAGACCACGCTGGCGATGATCATCGCCGCCGAGCTGAGCGCCCCGCTGCGGCTCACCAGCGGTCCGGCCATCACCCATGCCGGCGACCTGGCCTCGATCCTGTCGGGCCTGAACGAGGGCGACGTCCTCTTCGTCGACGAGATCCACCGGATGTCGCGCCCGGCCGAGGAGATGCTCTACCTGGCGATGGAGGACTTCCGCGTCGACGTCGTCATCGGCAAGGGTCCGGGCGCCACGGCCATCCCGTTGGAGCTGCCGCCGTTCACGATCGTCGGCGCCACCACCCGTGCGGGACTGCTCCCCGGGCCGCTGCGGGACCGGTTCGGCTTCACCGGACACCTGGAGTTCTACGAGACAGGCGAGCTGGAGCTCATCGTGCGGCGCTCGGCCGGGCTGCTCGGCGTACCCCTCACCGACGAGGGAGCCGCCGAGATCGCCTCGCGCTCACGGGGTACGCCGCGGATCGCGAACCGGCTGCTGCGCCGGGTGCGCGACTACGCGCAGGTGCGCGCGGACGGCACCGTGACGCTCGAGCTCGCCCGCCGTGCGCTCGACCTCTACGAGGTCGACGCGCTGGGGCTGGACCGGCTCGACCGTGCCGTGCTCGACGCGCTGTGCCGCCGCTTCGGCGGCGGGCCGGTCGGCGTCGCCACGCTGGCGGTCGCGGTGGGGGAGGAGCGGGAGACCGTCGAGGAGGTCGCCGAGCCGTTCCTGGTCCGCAACGGCTTCCTGGCCCGCACCCCGCGGGGGCGGGTCGCCACGTCCGCGGCCTGGGCCCATCTCGGGCTGAGCGCACCGGCGTCGACGCCTGGGCAGGACCCCCTCTTCCAGGAGTAGCAGGCGATTTCGCCCGATTCCCCGACGCGGCGACGCGCACGGCTATGCTTGCGCGTCGGCCGATCTGGGTCGGTCACGCCCAGCCCACCTCGTCGGAGAGATCACTCGTGTCGGACCTCGGCGCCATCCTGCCGCTCGTACTCATCGTCCTCGTCTTCTGGTTCCTGCTCATCCGGCCGCAGCAGCGGCGGGCGCGGGAACTCCAGCAGATGCAGTCCGCGTTGAAGCCCGGTGACGAGGTCATGCTGACCTCGGGACTGTTCGGCACCATCGAGCAGATCACCGACGAGTACCTCCTGGTCGAGGTCGCGACCGGGGTGACCGTGAAGGTCGTCCGCGGCGCGATCGGCCGGGTCGTCCCGAAGCCTGAGCCCGAGGGCGACATCAGCGCACCCGGGTCGGAGGAGAACTGACACATGGCAGCCAAGGCCTACCGGCCGGGACGCACCCTGGTGGTGTTCTTCCTGGCCCTGGCGATCGCCTACGGGCTCGTCGCGCTCGCCGGCACCTGGAAGCCGGCCCTGGGGCTCGACCTCGAGGGCGGCACCCGGATCACGCTGATCGCGAAGGGTGACCCCAGCGCGGAGAACATGCGTGAGGCGCGCGGCATCATCGACCAGCGCGTCAACGGCTCCGGTGTCACCGAGGCCGAGGTCACCACGCAGGGCGACAACATCATCGTCGTCGAGATCCCGGGACCGAGCCGCCGCGACCTGGTCGACACCGTCAAGCGCCAGGCGCAGCTGCGGTTCCGCCTCGTGGCGTGCGACTCCACCACCGGCGGCTGCGGCGGCGCCGCGCCGGCGGGCGGGCTGGACCAGGGCCTGACCGGCGGCACCCCGGCGCCCGCCGACCCGGCCGCGCCGGCGGCTCCTCGGGCCCCGCTCGGGTACCTCAAGGCCGGCGAGGCGACGCCGTCGGCGACCGCCACGCCCACCGCTGTGCCCACCACGGCGCCCACCGCAGGCTCCGCCGCTACCGCGACGCCGACGCCGTCGCCGTCCCCGACACAGGGCGGTGACAACGCCGGCAAGGCCCGCTTCGACGACGCGGTGGCGTTCATGAACAACCCGCCGGCCGAGTGGATCACCAAGTACAACGAGCTCACCTGCCCCGTCGACCCGCAGACCCTCGTGGATGACCCGGCCCAGCCGCTGGTCACCTGCTCGCCCGACGGCAGCGCGAAGTACCTCCTCACGCCGGCGATCATCGAGGGCCGCAACGTCACCGACGCCGCCGCCGGCATCCCGCAGAACGACGTCCAGTACGTCGTGTCCCTCAGCTTCGACGGCCCGGGCGGCGACGTCTTCGCGGACGCGACCGGCACCATCGCCGGGACGAACCAGCAGTTCGCGATCGTCCTGGACGGCCAGGTCATCTCGGCCCCGACGGCCGAGACCCGCATCGTCGGCGACGCCCAGATCAGCGGTGACTTCACGCAGGCCGAGGCCGAGAGCCTCGCCACGAGCCTGAAGTACGGCGCCCTGCCGGTCGCCTTCGAGAAGGACGTCTCCGCCGAGGTGATCGGCCCGACGCTCGCCGGTGACCAGCTCTCCGCGGGCCTCACCGCCGGCGCCTTCGGCCTCGGGCTCGTCATGCTCTACTGCCTGCTCTACTACCGCGGCCTGGGCCTGGTCGTGCTCGCCTCGCTGGTCGTGGCCGCGGCGTGGACCTACGCCATGGTGCTGCTGCTCAGCGAGACGGCCAACTTCACGCTGACCCTGCCCGGCATCGCCGGTCTGATCATCGCCGTGGGCGTCACCGCCGACTCGTTCATCATCTTCTTCGAACGCATCCGCGACGAGATGCGCGACGGCAAGTCGATGCGGGTCGCGGTGGAGTCCGGCTGGGTCCGCGCCAAGGTCACCCGACTGGCCGCCAACGTGGTCTCGCTGCTGTCCGCGGCCGTCCTCTACATCTTCGCCACGGGCGTCGTGAAGGGCTTCGGCTTCGCGCTCGGCCTCTCCACGCTCATCGACCTCGCCGTGCTGTTCTGGTTCACCAAGCCGGCGGTGTCCTACCTGGCGCGCTACAAGTTCTTCAACGGCGGCGGGAAGCTGTCCGGCCTCAGCGAGGAGACGCTCGGCATGGACGCGCCGGCCGGCACCCCGGCCACCGTGGGAGGGAAGGCCTGATGGGCAAGTTCAACCGGCTCGGCAACGAGCTCTACACGGGCCACAAGTCGATCGACTTCGTCGGCAAGCGCGCCTTCTGGTACGCCGTCTCGGGGGCCATCGTCCTCGTCGCGCTGCTGGTCGTCGTCCTGCGTGGCCTCAACTTCGGTGTCGAGTTCACCGGCGGCGTGCAGTACCAGCTCAACGGGCTGGAGTCCTCGCAGGTCACCCAGGGGACCGCCGACGACCTGCGTGAGGCCGTCGCCGACACCGGCATCGAGAACGCCGCGGATCCGCAGGTCAACACCAGCGGCGGGGCCGGCATGCTCATCGTGGTCGAGGAGCTCACCGAGGAGGAGAGCGCCAGGGTCATCGAGGCGATCCGCTCGGTGGTCGACGTGACCGACGAGCAGATCTCGCCGTCCGAGATCGGCGCCAGCTGGGGTCAGGAGGTGGCCCAGCGCGCCATCACCGGCGTCGTGGTGTTCCTCGTCCTGGTCATGCTGTTCATCGGCTTCTACTTCCGCGAGTGGAAGATGTCGATCGCCGCCCTGGCCGCGCTCGTCCACGACATCGTCATCACGATCGGCGTCTACTCGCTGTCCGGGTTCCCGGTCACGCCGGCCGCCGTCACCGGCCTGCTCGCGATCCTCGGCTTCTCGCTCTACGACACCGTCGTCGTCTTCGACAAGGTGCGCGAGAACACCGCGGCGATGAAGCAGACCCGGCAGACCTACGCCCAGGCGGCCAACCTGGCGGTCAACCAGACGCTGGTCCGCTCCATCAACACCGGCATCGTGGCGCTGATCCCGATCGGCGCGATCCTCTACGTCAGCGCGGTCCAGCTGGGCGCCAGCTCGCTCAAGGACCTCGCGCTCTCGCAGTTCGTCGGCATGGCCGCCGGCGTCTTCTCGTCGGTCTGGGTGGCACCGCGCATCCTGGTCCACCTGAAGTCCAACGAGTCCGAGGTGGTGCTCGCCGAGCGGCGCGCGAAGGCGCGGGCGAAGGCCATGGCCGACCCCTACGCCTCGGTCCCGGTGTTCACCGAGGCGGCGCCGGGCTCGGACGTGGGCGTCGACTACGGCGACCTCGAGATCGGCGACGAGGACGAGGACCCCGACCACGACGACCAGGGCACCCCGGTCTCGCGCGGTCCGGCCCGGGGCAGCGGCGCCGCCGCGGCGTACGGCAAGGGGCGCATCGCGCCGCAGGCCAAGGGCCCGGTCCGCGACAGCGGCGCCGCGGGCCGGCAGCAGCCGTCCCGGCAGCCGCGCTCGCGTCGCGGCAAGAGCTAGCGTGAGCGACCCGGAGCTGGCCACGCGGCTGGGGGCGATGATCCGGGACGTGCCCGGCTACCCGCAGCCCGGCGTGGTGTTCAAGGACATCACGCCGCTGCTGGCCGACCATGACGGCTTCACCGCCGTCGTGCAGGCGCTCGCGGATGCCGGTCGCGACGACGCGGGCCGGCCCGTGGTCGACAAGGTGGTCGGCATGGAAGCGCGCGGCTTCATCCTCGCCGCGCCCGTCGCGCTCGCGCTCGGTGCCGGCTTCGTCCCGGTTCGCAAGGCCGGGAAGCTGCCGCGGGAGACCCACGCCGTGGGCTACGCGCTGGAGTATGGCGAGGCGACCCTCGAGATCCACCAGGACGCGATCGCGCCCGGTGAGCGGGTCCTGGTGGTCGACGACGTGCTCGCGACCGGTGGCACGCTGGCCGCCACGCGGCAGCTGGTCGCCGCGTGCGGTGGCACGGTCGTCGCGGCCGCGGTGTTGATGGAGCTGGCGTTCCTGCCCGGCCGGGAGGCCGCCGGCGATCTGCCCCTCACAGCGTTGCTGGTGGTCGACGGGGCCTAGACTGAGCCCCGTGAGCGAGGACCGCGCAGTCGCAGCTCCTCGGGGCCGTGTCCCTGAGGCCCGTCCCGCTGACGCCGCGCCCTCGGGGCGCAGCATGCGCGCGCGGCTTGCCCGCATCGGCCCGCGCGGCGGCCCCACGACGAACCCCGTGCTCGAGCCCCTGTTCCGCGCGGTGCGCGCCAACCACCCCAAGGCCGACCTCGCCCTGCTGGAGCGGGCCTATCGCACCGCCGAGCGGTTCCACGAGGGTCAGAAGCGCAAGAGCGGCGACCCGTACATCACCCATCCGCTGGCCGTCACGGTGATCCTCGCCGAGCTCGGCATGACCGAGCCGACCCTCGTCGCGTCGCTGCTGCACGACACCGTCGAGGACACGCCGTACACGCTGGAGCAGCTGACGCGGGACTTCGGCGAGGAGGTGGCCCACCTCGTCGACGGCGTCACCAAGCTCGACAAGGTGCAGTACGGCGACTCGGCGCAGTCGGAGACGATCCGCAAGATGATCGTGGCGATGGCCAAGGACATCCGCGTCCTGGTCATCAAGCTCGCCGACCGGCTGCACAACATGCGCACGCTGCGCTACGTGCCGCTGAAGAGCCAGGAGCGGTCGGCGCGCGAGACGCTCGACATCTACGCTCCGCTGGCCCACCGGCTCGGCATGAACACGATCAAGTGGGAGCTCGAGGACCTCGCGTTCGCGACGCTGCACCCCAAGATCTACGACGAGATCGTGCGCCTGGTCGCCGAGCGCGCCCCCTCCCGGGACCAGTTCCTGGCGCAGGTCATCAGCCAGGTCGAGAACGACCTGCGCGAGGCCAAGATCAAGGCGACGGTCACCGGGCGGCCGAAGCACTACTACTCGATCTACCAGAAGATGATCGTCGGCGGAAAGGACTTCGCCGACATCTACGACCTGGTCGGCATCCGGATCCTGGTCGCCGAGGACCGCGACTGCTACTCCGCACTGGGCGTGCTGCACTCGCGCTGGAACCCGGTCCTGGGCCGGTTCAAGGACTACGTCGCGATGCCGAAGTTCAACATGTACCAGTCGCTGCACACCACCGTCATCGGCCCGCAGGGCAAGCCCGTGGAGATGCAGATCCGCACCTTCGCGATGCACCGCCGCGCCGAGTACGGCGTCGCGGCGCACTGGAAGTACAAGGAGGACGGCCGCAACGGCGTCGACACCGACAAGCGGGCCGGTGACCCCAAGGACGCGGCGGCCGACATGAGCTGGGTCAAGCAGCTCATCGACTGGCAGTCCGAGGTCGAGGACCCGGGGGAGTTCCTGGAGTCGCTGCGGTTGGAGATGAACCGCACCGAGGTCTACGTCTTCACCCCGAAGGGCGACGTCATCCCGCTTCCCGCGGGCGCGACGCCGGTCGACTTCGCCTACGCCGTCCACACCGAGGTCGGACACCACACCATCGGTGCGAAGGTGAACGGGCGGCTGGTGCCGCTGGAGTCGACGCTGGAGAACAGCGACGTCGTCGAGGTCTTCACCTCCAAGTCGCCCACGGCGGGCCCCTCGCAGGACTGGCTCGGCTTCGTGAAGAGCAACCGCGCCCGCTCCAAGATCCGGGCCTGGTTCACCAAGGAGCGGCGCGAGGAGGCGATCGAGAAGGGCCAGGAGCAGATCGCCAAGCTGATGCGCAAGGAGGGCCTGCCCCTCAAGCGGCTGATGTCGCACGAGTCGCTGACGCTCGCCGCCCGGCACTTCAACATCGCCGACGTGTCGGCGCTCTACGCCGCCGTCGGCGAAGGCAACCTCTCCGCCCAGGCGGTCGTGCGCCGCGTCATCGAGGAGCACGGCGGTGACGACGCCGCGCAGGAGGACCTCGCCGAGGCCGTCACCATCACGGCCCGGCGCAACCGCGCCATGGCCGACGTCAACGGCGAGTCAGCCGTGGTCGTCAAGGGCGTCGCCGACGTGTGGGTCAAGCTCGCCAAGTGCTGCACCCCGGTGCCGGGCGACGCGATCCTCGGGTTCGTCACCAAGGGCGGTGGCGTCTCGGTGCACCGCAAGGACTGCACCAACGCCGCCGCGCTGCTCGCGCAGACCGAGCGGCTGGTCGAGGTCGAGTGGGGCTCGAGCGGCTCGGCCACCTTCCTGGTCAACATCCAGGTGGAGGCGCTCGACCGGTCCCGGCTGCTCTCCGACATCACGATGGCGCTCTCCGACGCCCACGTGAACATCCTCAGCGCGAACCTCTCCACGACCCGCGACCGGGTCGCCAAGAGCAGGTTCACCTTCGAGATGGCCGACGCCAAGCACCTCGACACCGTGCTGAAGTCGGTCCGCGGCGTCCCGGGGGTCTTCGACGCTTATCGAGTCACCCAGTAGGACGGTGGTGTCTCGACACGCCCGTCGCGACCTCGCAAGCTCGGTCGCGGGGCTTGCTCGACCCTCTCCGCGTTCTCATCCCGCTCGCAGGCTCGCGGGCTGAGAGCTACGAGAAGTCCGAAGCGGCGCGGCGGGCCATGTCGAGGAACTGCTGGCGCGACTCGAGGTTCTCCTCGAGCGACGCGACCTTCTTCGCGTCGCCGGCGGCCCGGGCCTTCGCGAGGTCGGCCTCGACCTGGGCGATCGCGGCCTCGAGCTTGGTGATCATGTCGTCGGCACGGGCGGACTTCTCGGGGTCGGACTTGCGCCACTGCTCGTCCTCGGCGGACTTGATCGCCTGCTCGACCTTCCGGATCCGGCCCTCGAGGTCGCGGATCCGGTCGCGCGGCACCTTGCCGGCCGCGTCCCAGCGCTCGGCGATGTCGCGGAAGGCTGCCTTGACCGCGGTGAGGTCGCCAGCGGTGTCGACCTGGGGGAGCAGTGCCTCCGCCTCGGCCAGGAGCGACTCCTTGACCTCCGCGTTGGCGGCGAACTCGGCGTCGAGCTGGGCGTTGGCGGCGTCGCGGGCGCCGAAGAACGTGTCCTGGGCGGTGCGGAACCGCCGCCACAGCGCGTCGTCGACATCCTTGGGGGCCGGCCCGGCAGCCTTCCAGCGCTGCATCAGGTCGCGGTAGCGCCCGGCGGTGGCACCCCAGTCGGTGGACTCGGCGAGCGCCTCCGCCTCGACGACGAGCTTCTCCTTGACGGAGCGGGCCGACTCGCGCTGCTCGTTGAGCTGGGCGAAGTGCGCCTTGCGGCGCCGGGTGTACGCCGTCCGCGCGGTCGAGAAGCGCTTCCACAGCGCCTCGTCGCCGGACCGGTCGATCCGGGGCAGGGCCTTCCACTGGTCGAGGAGGTCGCGCAGCCGGTTGGCCCCGTTGCGCCAGTCCTCGCTCTGCGCGAGGCGCTCGGCCTCGGCGACGATCTTCTCCTTGGCCGCGCGCGCCTCCTCGGCCCGCGCGGCGCGCTCGGCGCGCCGGGCGTCGCGCTGCGTGGCGATGATCGGGGTGAGCGCGTCGAGGCGTCCCGCCAGGCTGGCCAGGTCGCCCACGGCGTGCGCGTCGGCGACCTTGGCCTTCACGGTCTTGACCGCCTCGGCCGCCTCGTCGGGGGAGGCCTTGCCGGCGTGGACCCGCCGCTCGAGCTGCTCGACCTCGAAGGCGAGCTGGTCGTAGCGGTCGGTGAAGAGCTTGAGGGCCTCTTCGGGGGTGCCGTCGGGGTACTGGCCGACCCAGCGCTCGTCGTCGCCGGACTTGACGTAGACGTTGCCTTCGGAGTCGACCCGGCCCCACTGCTCACTCGTCACGGCGCCCATCGTAGTCAGACCGCCCGGTGCGACGGCGACCGTGCTGGCTCGATAGGCTTTGCCGGTGTTGATCGCAGGCTTCCCCGCCGGTCCCTGGGGCACGAACTGCTATGTCGCGGCCACCGGCCCCGGCAGTGAGTGCGTCGTGATCGACCCGGGCAAGGACGCCGCGGCCGGGGTCGACGCGATCGTCCGCGAGCACCGGCTCAAGCCCGTGGCGGTGCTCGTCACCCACGGCCACGTCGACCACATGTGGTGCGTGGCCCCGGTCGCCGGGACCTACGACGCGACCGCCTGGATCCACCCCGACGACCGGCACCTGCTCGCCGACCCCATGGCCGGCATGTCGCCGGAGACGACCCAGATGCTCCTGGGCGGCGACTACCGCTGGGCCGAGCCGGACGACGTCAAGGAGATCTCCGACGGCCAGGCGCTCGAGCTCGCCGGGCTGCGGTTCGTCGTCGACCACACCCCGGGCCACACCGAGGGGTCGGTCACCTTCCGCACGCCGTACGCCGGCGAGGACGTCAGTGAGCTGATGTTCTCCGGTGACCTCCTCTTCGCCGGCTCCATCGGCCGCACCGACCTGCCCGGCGGCGACCACGCCGCGATGCTGCGCAGCCTGGCCACCAAGGTGCTGCCGCTGGCCGACGACATCGTGGTGCTGCCCGGCCACGGGGAGCAGACGTCCATCGGTCGCGAGCGCGCGACCAACCCCTTCCTCCAGGACCTGATCAGCGCATGAGCGACACCACCATCCAGGCGCCCAAGGGCGTCCCCGAGTACCTCCCGCCCGACTCGGCGGCATGGCTGGCGATCAAGGACGCCCTGTCGCGCGAGGCCGTGCTGGCCGGCTACGGGTACGTCGAGCTGCCGATCTTCGAGGACACCGCGCTCTACGTGCGCGGCGTCGGCGAGTCCACCGACGTGGTCTCCAAGGAGATGTACACCTTCACCGACCGCGGCGACCGCTCCCTCACGCTGCGCCCCGAGGGCACCGCGGGGGTGATGCGCAGCGTCATCGAGCACCGGCTCGATCGCGGCCAGCTCCCGGTGAAGGTCTGGTACGCCGGCCCGTTCTTCCGGGCCGAGCGCCCCCAGCACGGTCGCTATCGCCAGCTGCAGCAGTTCGGCATCGAGGCGATCGGCTCCGAGGACCCGGTGCTGGACGCCGAGGTCATCACGATCGCCGACCGCGGCTACCGCGCGCTCGGCCTGACGGGCTATCGGCTCGAACTCACCAGCCTCGGCTGTCGCGAGTGCCGGCCGGCGTACCGCGAGAAGCTCGTGGCCTTCCTCGACGGCCTCGACCTGGACGAGCCCACCCGGGAGCGCGCGCGGATCAACCCGCTCCGCGTCCTCGACGACAAGCGGCCCGAGGTCCGGCAGCAGCTCGCCGACGCGCCGCTGATGCTCGACCACCTGTGCGAGGCCTGCGCCGACCACTTCGGCGCGGTCCGCGCGCTGCTGGACGCCCAGCGGACGGCGTACGTCGTGAACCCGCGGATGGTGCGCGGCCTGGACTACTACACGCGGACCACCTTCGAGTTCGTCCACGACGGGCTGGGAGCGCAGTCGGGGATTGGCGGGGGCGGCCGCTACGACGGCCTGATGGCCGAGCTCGGCGGCCAGGAGCTCTCCGGCATCGGCTTCGGCCTCGGCCTGGACCGCACCTTCCTCGCCTGCCGGGCCGAGGGACTCACGCCCGGGCCGGCCTCCCCGCTCGACGCGTACGTCGTGCCGCTGGGTGCCGCGCGCCAGCGGGCCGCCCTCGTGGTGGCCGAGCTCCGCGCCGCCGGCCTGCGCACCGACCAGGTCTTCGGCGAGCGCGGCCTGAAGGGCGCCATGAAGGCCGCCGACCGGTCCGGGGCCCCGGTCGTCGTCGTCATCGGCGAGCGCGACGTCGAGGCGGGCGTGGCGCAGGTCAAGACCATGAGCACCGGCGACCAGGTCCCGGTCCCGTTGGCCGAGCTGGCCGCCTACCTGAGGAAGATCGAGGAGATCCAGTGATCCGCACGCATGAGGCCGGCGCCCTGCGCGCCGCGCACGTCGGCCAGACCGTCACCCTCGCCGGCTGGGTGGCCCGGCGGCGCGATCACGGCGGCGTGACCTTCATCGACCTGCGCGACGCCAGCGGCGTGGTCCAGGTCGTGATCCGCGACGAGGCGTCGGCGCACGCGCTGCGCAACGAGTTCTGCCTCAAGGTCACCGGCGAGGTCGTCGCCCGCTCCGAGGGCAACGTCAACCCGAACCTCGCCACGGGCGAGGTCGAGGTGACGGCCGGCGACATCGAGGTGCTCAACACCGCCGCTCCACTGCCGTTCCCGATCGACGAGCACGTGGAGGTGGGGGAGGAGGTGCGGCTCAAGCACCGCTACCTCGACCTGCGTCGCTCGGGCCCGGCCAGCGCCATCCGGCTGCGCAGTCGGGTCAACAAGGCCGCACGCGACGTGCTCGACCGGCACGGCTTCGTCGAGGTCGAGACGCCCACGTTGACCCGCAGCACCCCCGAGGGCGCCCGCGACTTCCTGGTGCCGGCCCGCCTGCACCCCGGCAGCTGGTACGCCCTGCCCCAGAGCCCGCAGCTGTTCAAGCAGCTGCTCATGGTCGGCGGCCTGGAGCGCTACTACCAGATCGCGCGCTGCTACCGCGACGAGGACTTCCGCGCCGACCGGCAGCCGGAGTTCACCCAGCTCGACATCGAGATGAGCTTCGTGGACCAGGAGGACGTCATCGCGCTGATGGAGGACGTCCTCGCCGAGATGTGGGCGACGATCGGCCAGCAGATCCCGCGCCCGATCCCGCGGATGACCTACGCCGACGCCATGCGCCGCTACGGCTCGGACAAGCCGGACCTGCGCATGGGCTACGAGCTGGTCGAGTTCACCGACTACTTCAAGGACACCACGTTCCGCGTCTTCCAGGCGGACTACGTCGGCGCGGTCGTCATGCCGGGCGGCGCCAGCCAGCCGCGCAAGCAGCTCGACGCCTGGCAGGACTGGGCCAAGCAGCGCGGCGCCAAGGGACTGGCCTACGTCCTCGTCCAGGAGGACGGCACGCTCGGCGGCCCGGTCGCCAAGAACCTCTCCGAGACCGAGCAGGCCGGCCTGGCTGAGCACGCGGGCGCCCAGCCCGGCGACTGCATCTTCTTCGCGGCCGGCGCCACCAAGTCCAGCCGCGCCCTGCTCGGTGCCGCGCGCCTCGAGATCGGCCGACGCTGCGGCCTGATCGACGAGAGCGCCTTCGCGTTCACCTGGGTGGTCGACGCCCCGATGTTCGAGCCGGCCGCCGACGCGGTGGCCAGCGGCGACGTCGCGGTGGGTGCCGGTGCCTGGACCGCGGTCCACCACGCCTTCACCGGCCCCAAGCCGGAGTTCGCCGACACCTTCGACACCGACCCTGGCAGCGCGCTGGCCTACGCCTACGACATCGTCTGCAACGGCAGCGAGCTCGGCGGCGGGTCGATCCGTATCCACCGCGAGGACGTGCAGAAGCGGGTCTTCAACGTGATGGGCATCGGCGACGAGGAGGCGCAGGAGAAGTTCGGCTTCCTCCTCGACGCCTTCAAGTACGGCGCCCCGCCGCACGGCGGCATCGCGGTGGGCATGGACCGCATCGTCGCGATGCTCGCGGGGGCCGACTCCATCCGCGAGGTCATCGCCTTCCCGAAGTCGGGCGGCGGCTTCGACCCGCTCACGGAGGCGCCTGCGCCGATCACGGCCCAGCAGCGCAAGGAGGCCGGTGTGGACGCCGTTGCGCCGAAGGATCTGGCCGCCGACGCCTGATCCGCCGTACGCCTCGCGGCGTGGTCTTGACCAGATCGTTACGCACAGGTGACCTCTCGGTACGCACTCTTCACATAGAGTCACGCACGGCGCCCGACCCATCCTGCGCCCGCGAGTCGGCGCTCGGGCAGGCGTCTGCAGCCGGCTGGCGACATGAATGGACAGAGGTGACATGACCACCACGGTGAGCAACCTGGAGACCGAGCACCTGCCGGACCCGACAGGTCACCCGGACGAGACTGCGAAGGTCGCTGGCAAGTCGCCTACCCGGCTCGCGGTCGAGCGCTTCCGCAAGGACAAGCTGTCGATGATCGCGTTCGTCATCGTCGCGCTCTACCTCCTGGCCGCCCTCGCGGCGCCCTTCCTGGTGAAGTTCGGTGTGCTCGACCCCTTCACGCTGCACAACAGCGGTGAGGGCAACCTGCTCGACGAGAACACGCTGCCTGCCGGCAAGTGGGGCGGCATGAGCTGGGACCACCCACTCGGCGTCGAGCCCGGCGCTGGCCGGGACGCGCTGTCCCGGATGTGGTACGGCATCACGTTCTCACTGGTCATCGCCATGCTGGCCACCCTGGTGGCCCTCGTGCTGGGCGTGGTGCTCGGCATCATCGCCGGCTTCAGCCGCGGCTGGCTCGACATGATCATCGGCCGCGTCATCGACCTGACGCTGGCCTTCCCGCAGACGCTGATGCTGCTCGCGCTGTCGTACACCGCCGTCGCGTTCCTGGTCGAGTACGTCCACATCCCCGCCGGCAACCTCGCGCAGGGCGCGTACGTCGTGCTCGTGCTGGGCATCTTCGGCTGGCCCTCGATCGCCCGCATCATCCGGGGCCAGGTCCTGACCATCCGCGAGCGGGAGTTCGTCGACGCAGCGGTGCTCCTGGGCGCCTCGAAGGGCCGGATCTACTTCAAGGAGATCCTCCCCAATCTCTGGGCCCCGGTGCTGGTCAGCTTCACGCTGTTCATGCCCGCGGCGATCTCGGCCGAGGCCGCGCTGTCCTACCTCGGCGTCAGCATCAAGCCGCCGACCCCGACGCTCGGCAACGTGCTGCGGGACGCGCTGCAGTACGCCCACGCGTCCGAGGCGTTCATCTACTTCTTCGCCCCCGCGTTCCTGATCTGCATCATCGTCGTCTCGTTCAACCTGCTCGGCGACGGCATCCGCGACGCCCTCGACCCCAAGAGCTCGCGCTAGCGGGCGCGGGTCGACAACCGGATAACCCCCAGCTTCGACGGCACGGCGCCGTCGAAAGTGCCGCCGGACCCCGGCGCGTCACCCATCCAAGGAGAAGCAATGGCCAACTACCGGAAGCGGGCTGTGGCAGCGAGTGCTGCTGCTGCCCTGACGGTTGCGCTCGCCGCGTGCGGCGGCGGGAGCGACGACAACAGTTCGGAGGAGGGCGGCAACGCCTCCGCCGCCAAGGGCGGCACCCTGAACTACTTCATCTACGCTCCGATCGAGCACGTCGACCCGCAGCGGATCTACGTCGGCCGCGACATCAGCAACTTCGGTCGCACGGTCTACCGCTCGCTGGTCACGTTCCCCGCGTCGGATGACGCGACCGAGGCCAGCACCCCGGTGCCGGACCTCGCCACCGACACCGGTACCGCCACCGAGGGCGGCAAGGTGTGGTCCTTCACGCTGAAGGACGGCATCAAGTGGGAGGACGGCTCGGAGATCACGTGTGAGGACTTCAAGTACGGCGCCTCCCGTGTCTTCGCCCAGGACGTCATCACCGGTGGCCCCAACTACATCGTGAGCTACCTCGACATCCCGCAGGTCGACGGCGAGCCCGCCTACAAGGGCCCCTACACCGGCGAGGGCCAGGAGCACTTCGACAAGGCGATCACCTGCGACGGCAAGACGATCACCTACCGCTTCAACAAGCCGTGGCCGGACTTCCCGCTCGCTGTCGCGGGTCTGCACATGATGGACCCGTACAAGCAGTCCGAGGACGAGGGCGACAAGTCCAACTTCAAGATCTTCTCCAACGGTCCCTACAAGCTCGAGGGCACCTGGAACAAGGACTCCGGCGGCACGCTGGTCCGCAACGAGAACTACGACGCGGCCACCGACAGCACCGACATCCGCAAGGCGCTGCCGGACAAGATCGCCTTCAAGATCGGCCAGACCACCGAGGTCATCTACGACCAGCTCATCGCCGACAGTGGCGAGGCCCAGACCGGCGTCACCGGTCAGCGGGTGCCCCCGGCGTACTTCTCGCAGATCACCGGCCCGGTCGAGGAGCGTCTCACCACGATCGAGTCGCCGTACGTCGACTACCTGGTGCCGAACTTCAACTCGCCCGACATGAAGAACCCCAAGGTCCGTGAGGCACTCGCCGCCGCGACCAACATCGACGCCTGGATCGCCGCCGGCGGTGGCGAGAAGGCCTACGTCCCGGCCGAGTCCATCGTGAACCCGTCGGTGGTCGGCTACGAGCCGAACCCGGCCTTCGCCGGCCCGAACTCCGGTGACGTCGAGAAGGCGAAGCAGCTGCTCGCCGAGGCCGGCGTGTCGAACGTCGAGATCAAGTTCACCTACCCGCAGTCCGACACCGCTGACAAGCAGGCTGCCGCCCTCAAGCAGACCTGGGACGAGGCCGGCTTCAAGACCGTCCTCGACCCGCTGGGCGACACCTACTACGACGTCGTCCAGAAGCCGGGCAACGACTCCGACGTCTACTGGGCCGGCTGGGGCGCCGACTGGCCGTCGGCCATCACCGTCACCCCGGCGCTGTTCAGCAAGGTCAACCTGACCAAGGGCAGCAACGGCCAGAACTACGGCGCCTACACGACGCCGGAGTTCGAGGCTGCGATCGACAAGGCCGCGAACGCCGCGACCCTCGACGAGCAGACCGCCGCGCTGCAGGAGGCCGACAGGATCCTGGGCGAGGACGTCGCGTACATCCCGCTCGAGATCGCGGTCTTCAACTTCCTGCACGGCTCGAAGGTCGCCAACTTCAACACCACCCCGGCCTCCTCGGAGTTCCCGGACCTCGGCGTCATCGGCGTCAAGAACTGATCTGACGCTGGTCGTCGACCAGCACTGATCGACCCGGCCGGGTGGGCGCTACCGCGCCCACCCGGCTCTCGGGTGGGGCCCGCCCAGGGAACGCTCCCCGCGGCGCCACCCGCCCGAACTGCCCGGACCAGGGCGAACCCGGCCATCCCGGACTAGCCTTGTCATCGAACCCCCACCGAAGGTGGTCCCGCATGCTGGCCTACGTCATCCGCCGCGTCGTGATCGGCGTCGTGCTGCTCCTGGCGATGAGCCTGGTGACGTTCGTGCTCTTCTTCGCCTCGCCGATCGACCCGGCACGGTTCGCGTGTGGCAAGTCCTGCGCCGGCAACCCGGTGGCGCTCGAGGCCGCGAAGAAGTCCCTCGGCTACGACAAGCCGACGATCGTGCAGTGGAGCGACTTCGTCCAGGGCGTCGTGGTCGGCCGCGACTTCCCGGCCGACGAGCAGCTGCGCGAGGCGGCGCCCGAGATCGTGACCCACTGCGCGGCTCCGTGCCTGGGCTACTCGGTCTACAACAGCAAGACCATCAACGAGCTGATCAAGGGCGCCCTGCCGATCTCGGCGTCGGTGGCGCTGATGGCGATCCTGCTCTGGCTCACCGGCGGCGTCCTCTTCGGAGTGACCGCGGCCGTCTTCAGAGGCACGATCCTCGACCGCGGCATCGTCGGGGCCGCGCTGATCTTCTACGCCTTCCCCTCGTTCTTCATCGGGACGTTCCTGCTGCGCTGGGTCTCCATCAAGTGGGACATCTACCCGTTCCCGCAGTACGTCGCCATCGCCGACGGCGGCGTCTTCGAGTGGGCCAAGAACCTCTTCCTGCCAGCGCTGACGTTGGCCCTGCTCTACATGGCCGGCTATGTCCGGATGACGCGGGCCTTCGTGCTCGAGTCGATGAGCGAGGACTACGTCCGCACCGCCCGGGCCAAGGGGCTACCGGGCCGGACCGTGCTGTTCAAGCACGGCCTGCGCGCCGCCCTCACACCCCTGGTCACGATGGCCGGCATCGACATCGCGTCGGTGCTCGGCGGCGCGATCATCACCGAGAGCGTGTTCAACTACAACGGTCTCGGCAAGCTCGCCGTCACCGCCAGCCAGACCTTCGACCTGCCCACGCTCGTGGGCCTGGTCATCTTGCTGGGCTCGTTCGTGATCGTCGCGAACATCATCGTCGACGTCCTCTACGCCTTCATCGACCCTCGCGTGCGGGTCGGCTGAGGGCCGGCTGCCACCCCCGGCCAGAAGCCCGGCCACAAGCCCAGCTAGAAGAGAGTCTCCCGTGACCAGCTTCCTCTCCGTCCGCGACCTCAAGGTCCACTTCCCCACGCCGGACGGCCTCGTCAAGGCCACCGACGGTCTGTCGTTCGATCTCGAGAAGGGCAAGACGCTCGGCATCGTCGGCGAGTCCGGCTCCGGCAAGTCGGTCTCCACCTCGACGATCCTGGGCCTGCACCGCAAGACCAACGCCCAGGTGAGCGGCGAGATCCTGCTCGACGGCGTCGACCTGCTCAAGATCAGCGACGACGAGATGCGCCGCAAGCGCGGCCTGGAGGTCTCCATGATCTTCCAGGACCCGCTCTCCGCGATGCACCCGTACTACACGGTCGGCAACCAGATCATGGAGGCCTACCGGGTCCACAACGACGTGAGCAAGAAGGCCGCGCGGACGCGGGCGATCGAGATGCTCGACCGGGTCGGCATCCCGCAGCCCGACCGACGCGTCGACGACTATCCGCACCAGTTCTCCGGCGGCATGCGTCAGCGGGCCATGATCGCGATGGGGCTGGTCAACAACCCCAGCCTGCTCATCGCCGACGAGCCCACGACGGCCCTGGACGTCACCGTCCAGGCGCAGATCCTCGACCTGCTGCAAGACCTGCAGCGCGAGTTCGAGTCCGCGATCATGATCATCACCCACGACCTCGGCGTCGTGGCCGAGATGGCCGACGACGTCCTGGTCATGTACGCCGGCAAGGCGGTCGAGTACGGCGCCTGCAAGGAGATCCTCACCCACCCGGAGATGCCCTACACCTGGGGACTGCTCTCCAGCATCCCCGAGGTCACCGGCGACACCGACGCCAAGCTGATCCCGATCCCCGGCAACCCGCCCAGCCTGCTCAACCCGCCGACGGGTTGCGCGTTCCACCCGCGCTGCGCCCACAAGGACAAGGTGCCCGGCGACCTGTGCCGCACCCAGCAGCCCGACCTGACCCCCGGCACGCGCGGCTTCGGCCACCTCAAGCGCTGCCACCTGACCAACCCCGACGAGGTCTACGAGGCAGAGATCCTGCCCGAGATCGCGCCGGACCTGGTCGACGAGATCCTGGAGGACAAGTGACCACCGACGAGCTGACCGGTCACGCGGCGTCGAGCGCCCCGGACACGCGCGCCCCGATCCTCGAGGTCGAGGACCTCAAGATGTACTTCCCGGTGAAGAGCTCCGGGATCATCCGCCGTACCGTCGGCCAGGTCCAGGCCGTCGACGGCGTGTCCTTCCAGCTCAACGCCGGCGGCTCGCTCGGTTTGGTCGGCGAGTCCGGCTGTGGCAAGTCGACCACGGGTCGGCTGATCACCCGGCTCTACAAGCCGACCGGCGGCAGCATCCGCTTCGAGGGCCGGGACATCGCCCAGACCTCCGAGCGTGAGCTGCACCCGCTGCGACGCGACATCCAGATGATCTTCCAGGACCCGTACACCTCGCTGAACCCGCGCCAGACGGTCGGCGCGATCGTGGGGGCGCCGTTGCTGATCCACAAGATCGTGCCGCGCAACAAGGTGCTCGCCCGGGTGCAGGAGCTGCTCGAGATCGTGGGTCTCAACCCCGAGCACTACAACCGCTATCCGCACGAGTTCTCCGGCGGCCAGCGCCAGCGCATCGGCATCGCCCGCGCCCTGACGCTGCAGCCGAAGCTGCTGGTGGCAGACGAGCCCGTCTCCGCGCTCGACGTGTCGATCCAGGCGCAGGTCGTCAACCTGCTGCAGGACCTGCAGCGCGAGTTCGGGATCGCGTTCCTCTTCATCGCCCACGACCTGGCCGTGGTCCGTCACTTCTGTCCCGAGGTCGCGGTGATGTACCTCGGCAAGATCGTGGAGATCGCGGACCGTGAGACGCTGTACAGCCGACCGCACCACCCGTACACGCAGGCGCTGCTGTCCGCCGTGCCGGACGTGAAGCAGGCCGCCGTCGGCGGGCGCCGCGACCGGATCCGGCTGCAGGGCGACGTGCCGTCGCCGATCAACCCGCCCTCGGGCTGCCGGTTCCGGACCCGCTGCCCGCTCGCGCAGGAGATCTGCGCCCGGGTCGAGCCGCCACTGCTGCAGGTCGGGCCGACGCACAAGGTGGCGTGCCACTTCCCGGGCGAGCTCGGCCACGCGCCGGAGAAGCCGGTCACGCCGCGCCTGCTGGGCGTCGACGAGACCGGGACCCCGGACCTCGCCGCCGGCCCGGCCGCCGAGCTGCCGACCGGGCCGGGGTACGCCGACTCCTGGTTCGACCTCGAGCGCAAGACGGTCGTCAAGGGCTGAGGGTGCCCGACGACGGTCTCTTCCCGATGGGCGCACCGCCCGCTGCCGGTGGGTCGCTCAGCGCGGCCGACCACGCCGCGGCGCCGCTGGCGGTCCGGATGCGGCCGCGCACGCTCGACGAGCTCGTCGGCCAGCAGCAGCTGCGCGCGCCCGGCTCGCCACTGCGCCAGCTCATCGAGGGCGACCAGTCACTCTCGCTGCTGCTGTGGGGTCCGCCCGGCACCGGCAAGACCACCATCGCCGGGATCGTGAGCCAGCAGGGCGGTCGCGGCGACCGCCGGTTCATGGAGGTCTCGGCCGTCTCCGCCGGGGTCAAGGAGGTGCGCGCGGCGATCGACCAGGCCCGGGCCGCGCTGGTCGCCACCGGCCAGGAGACGGTCCTCTTCGTCGACGAGGTGCACCGCTTCAGCAAGGCACAGCAGGACGCGCTGCTGCCCGGGGTGGAGAACCGGTGGGTCACCTTGGTGGCGGCCACCACGGAGAACCCCTTCTTCTCCGTCATCTCCCCGCTGCTGAGCCGCAGCCTGCTGCTCCGCCTCGAGTCGCTGACCGACGACGACGTGCGCGAGGTGCTGCAGCGTGCACTGACCGACGAACGCGGCCTGGCCGGTGCCTACACGCTGACCGACGAGGCACTGGAGCACCTGGTGCGCCTCGCCGGAGGCGACGCCCGCCGTTCCCTCACCTACCTGGAGGCGGCGGCCGGGGCGGCGACCTCGACGGGGAGCAGCACCATCGACCTGGCGATGGCCGAGACGGCGGTCGACCAGGCCGCGGTTCGCTACGACCGGCAGGGCGACCAGCACTACGACGTCGTCAGCGCCTTCATCAAGTCCGTGCGTGGCTCCGACGCGGATGCGGCGCTGCACTACCTGGCGCGGATGATCGAGGCAGGGGAGGACCCCCGGTTCATCGCGCGGCGGCTGATGATCCTGGCCAGCGAGGACATCGGGCTGGCCGACCCGACGGCGCTGACGACCGCGGTCGCCGCTGCGCAGACGGTCCAGCTGATCGGGATGCCGGAGGCGCAGCTGACCCTGGCGCATGCGACCATCGCGCTGGCGGTCGCGCCGAAGTCCAACGCGGTCACCACCGCGATCTTCGCCGCGATCGCGGACGTCAAGGCCGGAAAGATCGGGACCGTCCCACCGCACCTGCGCGACGCCCACTACGGCGGGGCGAAGAAGCTCGGCCACGGCGAGACCTACAAGTACGCCCACGACGAGCCGTTCGGCATCGCCGAACAGCAGTACGCGCCGGACGTCGTGGGCGACGCGGGCTACTACCAGCCCACGTCCCACGGCGCGGAGGCCGGCGTGAAGGAGCGGTGGGAGCGGATCCGCCGCATCATCCGCGGGCAGCGGTAGGTACGGCGCTCATGCACTCGCGGCACGCGGCCACGAGCGCGATAGGGTCGGGGGCCATGACCGGACGGGAGATCACGATGCTGGCGGCGCTGCTGCTCGCCGCGCTCGCTCTCGTCGTCCTCGCCGTCGTCGTGGTCCGGCTGCGCCGGGCGCAGGCCCACCGGCTGGCCGATGCCCAGGAGACCATGGCCGCGCTGCAGGTGCGCCTCGACGAGCTGGAACGGCGGCTCACGGCGCCAGCGCCAGCGCAGATGCCGTCGTCGTCGTCGATGACGGCGCCGGACGCCGCGTCGTTCGTCATCACCCAGCTCGGCGAGCCCGACCCGGCCGAGGCACCCGTCCCCGCACGGGTCACCCTCACGCCGCCCGCCTTCGCCGACGCCGTGGTCCGCGAGACCGTGGTGCAGGCGGCGGCCCTGGCCCACGGCGTGCGGCACGCGCTGCGGCCCGAGGTGCGCCACCGGATCCGCTTCGAGATGAAGCGGGAGGTCAAGCGCTCGCGCAAGGCCCGCAAGGTCGAGGTCCGCGCCGCGCTGCGCGAGTACCGCGCGCGCCGGCGGGCCGGGCTGGATCCGGAGCCCGCGGGATGAGCCGCGCTGTCTGGTTCGTCGCCGGGGCGGGGATGGGCGTCTACGCCATGATCCGCGGGAGGCGCGCCGCCGAGGCGCTGACACCCGACGGACTCCACGACCGTTGGCAGGCCCTCGGCGTCGGGGCGCGGATGTTCCGCGAGGAGGTCGCCCAGGCCAAGACCGACAAGGAGCTCGAGCTGCGGGAGCGGTTCGGGCCGGCGTACGACCGGACGCCGCAGCTGAGCAGTGGTCTCGATACGCCCTCGCTCGTTCCTCACGAGGACTACTCGACCGACGAAAGTAAGGAAGGCACCCACTGATGGAGACCGCGGAGATCCGCCGGCGGTTCATCGCCCACTTCGAGCACGACACCACGGTCGGGCCCCACGCGGCCGTGCCGTCGGCGTCGCTGCTGCTGGACGACCCGAACCTGCTCTTCGTCAACGCGGGCATGGTGCCGTTCAAGCCGTACTTCCTCGGGCAGGAGACGCCGCCGTACCCGCGCGCGACCAGCGTGCAGAAGTGCATCCGCACTCCCGACATCGAGGACGTCGGCAAGACGACCCGCCACGGCACCTTCTTCGAGATGTGCGGCAACTTCTCCTTCGGGGACTACTTCAAGGACGGCGCGATCCGGCTGGCCTGGGAGCTCGTCACGAAGTCGCAGGCCGACGGTGGCTTCGGCCTCGACGAGAGCGTGCTCTACCCGAGCGTCCTGGACGGGGACGACGAGGCGGTCGCGATCTGGAAGAAGGTCACGGGGCTGCCCGACGACCGCATCGTCCGGCTGCCGCCCCGGGAGAACTACTGGTCCATGGGCGTCCCGGGGCCGGGCGGCCCGTGCTCGGAGATCCTCATCGACCGCGGGCCGGCGTACGGCGCCGACCGCGACTGGGACGCCGGCGACCGCTACCTGGAGTTCTGGAACCTCGTCTTCATGCAGGACGACATCTCCGCGGCGCGCTCGAAGTACGACGTCGACATCGCCGGCTCGCTGCCGCAGAAGAGCATCGACACCGGCATGGGCCTGGAGCGGGTCGCCTACCTGCTGCAGGGCAAGAGCAACATGTACGAGACCGACGTGATGTTCCCGGTCATCGAGAAGGCCATGGAGCTCACCGGCAAGAAGTACGGCGCGAATCCGGACGACGACGTCCGCTTCCGCGTCGTCGCCGACCATGTCCGCTCCTCGATGATGCTCATCAGCGACGGCGTCACGCCCGGCAACGAGGCGCGGGGCTACGTGCTGCGCCGGCTGTTGCGCCGCGCGATCCGCAACGTGCGGCTGCTGGGCTACTCCGACCCCGCGCTGCCGGAGCTGATGCCGGTCTCCCGCGACAAGATGGGGGAGACCTACACCGAGCTGCACTCCGAGTGGGACCGCATCCTCCGGGTCGCCACCGCCGAGGAGGAGACCTTCCGCAAGACGCTGGAGGCGGGCACCCAGATCTTCGACCTCGCCGCCGGCGAGGTGAGGAACGCGGGCGGCACGGTGCTCTCCGGAGACAAGGCGTTCCAGCTCCACGACACCTACGGCTTCCCGATCGACCTGACGCTGGAGATGGCGACCGAGGCCGGACTCCAGGTGGACGAGCAGGGGTTCCGCGGCCTGATGGCCGAGCAGCGTGAGCGGGCCAAGGCCGACGCCCGGGCCAAGAAGGGGCAGCACGCGGACCTGTCGGTCTACCGCGGCATCCTCGACGCCACCGGGCCCACGGAGTGGCTCGCCTACTCCACCCTGGAGACCGAGTCCCGGCCGCTGGCGCTCCTCGCGGGCGGCACGCCGGTGCCGGCGCTGCGCGACGGCGACGTGGGCGAGCTGGTACTCGACCGGACCCCGTTCTACGCCGAGTCCGGTGGCCAGGCCGCCGACGCCGGCATCATCGAGTTCGACGGGGGCCGCCTCGAGGTCCTCGACGTGCAGCGCCCGGTCAAGGGCCTGGTGGTGCACCAGGTGCGGGTCGTCGACGGCGAGTTCGTCCCCGGCACGGCGGTCCACGCCCAGGTCGACAAGGAGTGGCGCATCGGCGCCCGGCAGGCGCACTCGGGCACGCACGTCGTGCACGCGGCCCTGCGTGAGGTGCTCGGCCCCACCGCGTTGCAGTCCGGCTCCTACAACCGGCCCGGCTACCTGCGCCTCGACTTCGGCTGGACCCAGGGCCTCACGCCCGGTCAGGTCAAGGAGATCGAGGAGGTCTCCAACAACGCGCTGCGGGCCGACCTGCCGGTGTCGTGGGACTACATGACGCTGCAGCAGGCCAAGGAGTGGGGCGCGATCGCGCTGTTCGGCGAGACGTACGACGACACCAAGGTGCGCGTCGTCGAGATCGGCGGCCCCTGGAGCCGCGAACTGTGCGGCGGCACCCACGTCGACCACTCCAGCCAGATCGGCACCGTCGTGGTCACCGGCGAGGCCTCGGTCGGCTCGGGCAACCGCCGCATCGAGGCGCTCACCGGCGTGGAGGGCTTCCGCTACCTCGCCCGCGAGCGCGATGTCGTCAGCCAGCTCACCGACCTGCTCAAGGCGCAGCCCGACGACCTCGTCGGCCGCGTGGGCGACCTGGTCGAGCGGCTGCGCAGCGCGGAGAAGGAGATCGAGAAGGTCCGCGTCGGGCAGCTGCTCGCCCGAGCCGGGGAGATCGCGGCCGCTGCCACCGACGTGGACGGCGTGGCCGTGGTCGCCCACCACGTCACCGGTGCGGCCGCCGGCGACGTCCGCACGCTGGCGACCGACGTGCGCGGCCGGATCCAGGCCGACCGCCCGGCGCTGGTCGTCGTGATCGGAGATGCCGACGGCAAGGTCTCGATCGTGGCGGCCACCAACGACGCCGGTCGTGCCCGCGGGCTGTCGGCCAACGCCGTCCTGCGCGAGCTCGGGCCGGTCCTCGGCGGCAAGGGCGGCGGCAAGGACGACATGGCCCAGGGCGGCGGCACCGAGGTCGGTCGCATCGACGAGGCGCTCGGGCTGGTGCCCGGCCTGGTCGCGCGAGGCTGACCCGATGCGGGCCGGGGTGAGGGTCGGGATCGACCCGGGCGACGCCCGGATCGGCGTCGCCCGCAGCGACCCGAGCGGCTTCCTCGCCACACCGGTCGAGACGGTGAAGCGGGGTCGGGGGGACGTGGCCAGGATCTCGGCGATCCTGGCCGAGATCGCCGAGGAGAGCACGCTCCTCGAGGTGGTCGTCGGCCTGCCCCGATCGTTGAAGGGCGGAGAGAACCCGGCCACCGCGAAGGTTCGTGACTTCGCTGCGGTCCTCGCTCGTCGGGTGGCGCCGGTGCCGGTGCGGCTGGTCGACGAGCGACTCACCACGGTTTCCGCGGAGGCTATGCTCCGCGACCGGGGGCGAAAGGGGCAGGGCCGGCGCGCCGTGGTGGACCAGGCGGCCGCCGTACTGATCCTGCAGCACGCCCTCGACAGCGAACGCGCCTCGGGGGAAGCGCCTGGAGAGATGGTCGAGGTAACGGCATGAGTCAGGACCACCCGGAGCAGAGCTGGGGCGACACCGCCGAACGACCCGCGGTGCCGGCCGAGGAGCCGATCGAGGGCTCGGTGCTGCCCATGGAGGACGACTTCCTCGACGAGCCCGAGGAGTACGTCGACGAGGACGGCGCGTCCGAGCCACGCCGCGGCGGCAGCCGCCGGGCCGAGAAGGCCGGCCGCGGGCTGCCCGGCTGCCTGGCGGTCCTGGTGGCGCTGGCGGTGATCGTCGGTGGCGGCTGGTTCGGGATCTCGCGGCTGATGGACCTCGACCTCGGGGACAAGCTCGGCGGCGGGCCCTCCGACTTCTCCGGACAGCAGGCCGGCGGCGAGGTCACCTTCGAGGTGCGCCAGGGCGACACGGCTGCGCAGATCGGCCGCAACCTCAAGGACGCCGGCGTCATCGCCTCGGTCGACGCCTTCATCGCGGCCGCGACCGCCAACCCCGACTCCGCCGGCATCCAGGTCGGCTTCTACACGCTCCAGAAGGAGATGAAGGCGGCCGACGCCCTCGCGGTGCTCGTCGACCCGGCGAACATCGTGACCACCACGGTCGCGGTCCCCGAGGGCCTGCGCGTGGTCGACATCGTCGAGCTGCTGGCCAAGGGGACGCCGTTCAAGAAGGCGGACTTCCAGGCGGCGCTCGAGCAGACCGACCAGCTCGGCCTGCCGGACTACGCCGAGGGCAACCCGGAGGGCTACCTCTTCCCGGCCACCTACGCCTTCGCGCCCACGGACCAGCCGATCGACATGCTCAAGAAGATGGTCGCCCGCTGGCAGCAGTCCGCCGAGGAGAACGACCTCGAGGCGAAGGCGGAGGAGCTGGGCTACACGCCGGCGGAGGTCATGACGATCGCCTCGCTCATCGAGGCCGAGGGCCGCGGCGACGACATGCCGAAGATCGCGCGAGTGATCTACAACCGCCTGGAGAACCCCGACAACGGGGTGACGAACGGTCTGCTGCAGATCGACGCGTCGGTCAACTATGGGCTCGACCAGTCGCTGCTCGTCGTACCGACCAGCGACGACCTCGCCAGGGACACGCCGTACAACACCTACAAGAACCCCGGTCTCCCTCCGACGCCCATCGAGGCGCCGGGCGACGCGGCCATCCAGGCCGCCCTCAACCCGGAGGACGGGGACTGGCTCTTCTACGTGACGGTCAACCTCAAGACGGGGGAGACGAAGTTCACCGAGGACTACGACGAGTTCCTGCAGTTCAAGAACGAGCTGCGCGACTACTGCGCGAACGAGTCGGCCGGCGCCTGCTGAGCGATGCCTGACTCGATACCCGGCCAGTACCGCTGTGCCGTCGTGGGCGACCCCGTCGCGCACTCGCTCTCCCCGACGCTGCACCGCGCGGGGTACGCCGCGCTCGGCCTGGACGGCTGGTCCTACGACGCCGTCCGGGTGCCCGCCGGCGGGCTCGCGGCCTACGTCGGCTCGCTCGACGAGTCGTGGCGCGGCGTGTCGGTGACCGCGCCGCTGAAGCGGGAGGCGCTCGCGTTCGCCGCCACGGTGACCGAGCGGGCCGAGCTGGCCGGCGGCGCGAACACGCTCGTGCCGTCGGCGAGCGGATGGGCGGGCGACAACACCGACCTGCCGGGGGCCGCGGCCGCGGTGCGCGAGCGGTACGACGGCCCGGTGCGCACCGCGACGATCCTCGGTGGTGGCGCGACGGCGGCCAGCGTCGGCCTGGCGCTGGCGGAGCTGGGCGCG
>NZ_DASWXC010000009.1:0-49681 GCF_036405735.1 Nocardioides sp. | reverse complement strand
CTGCGAGCGCTGCGGCGTCGAGGTGACCCGCTCCAAGGTGCGCCGCGAGCGCATGGGCCACATCGAGCTCGCCGCTCCCGTGACCCACATCTGGTACTTCAAGGGCGTCCCGTCGCGCCTGGGCTACCTGCTCGACCTGGCCCCGAAGGACCTGGAGAAGGTCATCTACTTCGCGGCCTACATGATCACCTCGGTCGACGAGGACGCCCGCCACAAGGACCTCAGCGCCCTCGAGGGCAAGGTCGGCCTCGAGCGCGAGCGGCTCACCAACCGCATGAACGTCGCCATCGAGGACCGCACCAAGAAGCTCGAGGAGGACCTCGCGGCCCTCGAGGCCGAGGGTGCCAAGGCCGACGCCAAGCGCAAGGTGCGCGACGGTGCCGAGCGTGAGCTCGCCGCCATCCGCAAGCGCAGCGAGGCCGAGATCGCTCGCCTCGACGAGGTGTGGGACACGTTCAAGAACCTCAAGGTCCAGGACCTCATGGGTGATGAGCTCCTGTACCGCGAGATGAAGAACTGGTTCGGCAAGTACTTCGAGGGCCACATGGGCGCCACGGCGATCCAGAAGCGCCTCGAGACCTTCGACATCGAGGCCGAGGTGGACTCGCTGCGCGAGACCATCGCGACCGGCAAGGGCCAGCGCAAGGTCCGCGCCCTCAAGCGCCTCAAGGTCGTCGACGCCTTCCGCAAGACCGGCAACAAGCCGATCGGCATGGTGCTCGACGCCGTCCCGGTCATCCCGCCGGACCTGCGCCCGATGGTCCAGCTCGACGGTGGCCGCTTCGCGACCTCCGACCTCAACGACCTGTACCGCCGCGTCATCAACCGCAACAACCGCCTCAAGCGGCTGCTCGACCTCGGCGCGCCCGAGATCATCGTCAACAACGAGAAGCGGATGCTGCAGGAGGCCGTCGACTCGCTATTCGACAACGGTCGCCGTGGCCGTCCGGTCACCGGCCCGGGCAACCGGCCGCTGAAGTCGCTGTCCGACATGCTCAAGGGCAAGCAGGGTCGCTTCCGCCAGAACCTCCTCGGCAAGCGCGTCGACTACTCCGGCCGCTCGGTCATCGTGTCGGGTCCACAGCTGAAGCTGCACCAGTGCGGTCTGCCCAAGCAGATGGCGCTGGAGCTCTTCAAGCCGTTCGTCATGAAGCGGCTCGTCGACCTCTCGCACGCGCAGAACATCAAGTCCGCCAAGCGGATGGTCGAGCGTGCCCGGCCGGTCGTGTGGGACGTCCTCGAAGAGGTCATCACCGAGCACCCCGTGCTGCTCAACCGCGCGCCCACGCTGCACCGTCTCGGCATCCAGGCGTTCGAGCCGCAGCTCATCGAGGGCAAGGCCATCCAGCTGCACCCGCTGGTGTGCGGCGCGTTCAACGCCGACTTCGACGGTGACCAGATGGCGGTGCACCTGCCGCTGTCCGCCGAGGCGCAGGCCGAGGCCCGGATCCTGATGCTGTCGACGAACAACATCCTCAAGCCGTCCGACGGTCGGCCTGTCACGATGCCGTCGCAGGACATGATCATCGGTCTGTTCTTCCTCACCGCCGACCGCGACGGCGAGCCCGGCGAGGGCCGCACGTTCGCGTCGCCGGCCGAGGCGATCATGGCCTTCGACCGCGGCGAGATCACGCTGCAGAGCAAGGTGAAGATCAAGGTCGACGGCATCGTCCCGCCTGAGGGCCTCGAGGTTCCCGAGGGGTGGCAGCAGGGCGACCCGCTCGTCGTGGACACCACGCTGGGCCGCACGATCTTCAACGACACGCTCCCGGCCGACTACCCGTACGTCAACGTCGAGGTCGGCAAGAAGCAGCTCGGTGCGATCGTCAACGCGCTCGCCGAGCGGTACCCCAAGGTCGTCGTCGCGGCGTCGCTCGACGCTCTGAAGGACAACGGCTTCCACTGGGCGACCCGCTCGGGTGTCACGGTCTCGATCGACGACGTCACCACGCCGGCGAACAAGACCGAGATCCTCTCCGAGTTCGAGGCCAAGGCCGCCAAGATCCAGAAGCAGTTCGAGCGCGGTCTCGTCACCGACGAGGAGCGCCGTCAGGAGCTGGTCGAGATCTGGACCGAGGCTGCGAAGCTCGTCGGTGAGGCGATGGAGCAGGCCTTCGACCGCCGCAACCCGATCTTCATGCAGGTCATCTCGGGTGCGTCCGGTAACTTCAACCAGATCCGTCAGGTCGGCGCCATGCGAGGCCTGGTGGCGAACCCGAAGGGCGAGATCATCCCGCGGCCGATCAAGGCCAACTTCCGCGAGGGTCTCTCCGTGCTCGAGTACTTCATCTCGACCCACGGTGCCCGCAAGGGTCTGGCCGACACCGCGCTGCGGACGGCCGACTCCGGCTACCTGACCCGTCGTCTGGTCGACGTGTCGCAGGACGTCATCATCCGTGAGGACGACTGTGGCACCGAGCGTGGCTTCACGGTTCCGATCGTGGGCGAGGACGTCGAGACCACGGCGTACGCCCGCACGGCGGCCGTCGACATCGTCCACCCGACGTCGGGCGAGGTCCTCGCCGCCGCCGGTGACGACCTCGGTGACGTGAAGATCGCCGAGCTCGCCGAGGCCGGCATCGAGGAGGTCAAGATCCGCTCGGTCCTGACCTGCGAGGCCCGGACCGGAACCTGCGCGAAGTGCTACGGCCGCTCGCTGGCCACCGGCAAGCTGGTCGACATCGGTGAGGCGGTCGGCATCATCGCCGCGCAGTCCATCGGTGAGCCCGGCACGCAGCTGACCATGCGTACCTTCCACACGGGTGGTGTGGCCTCCGCCGACGACATCACGCAGGGTCTGCCCCGCGTCGTCGAGCTCTTCGAGGCTCGCACCCCGAAGGGTGTCGCCCCGATCGCCGAGGCCTCCGGCCGCGTGGAGATCGAGGAGACCGACAAGGCCCGCAAGGTCCTGCTCACGCCGGACGACGGCTCCGAGGTCGTCGAGTACGTCGTCTCGCGCCGCAGCCGCCTCAACGTTGCCGACGGCGAGCACATCGAGGTCGGTCGCACCCTGACGGTCGGTACCCCCGACCCGAAGGAGGTGCTGCGCATCCTCGGTGTCCGGTCCACCCAGAAGCACCTCGTGGACGAGGTCCAGGGCGTCTACAAGAGCCAGGGTGTGTCCATCCACGCCAAGCACATCGAGATCATCGTGCGGCAGATGCTGCGCCGGATCACCGTGCTGGAGTCGGGTGACACCAACCTGCTGCCGTCCGACCTGGTCGACCGTGGTCTCTTCGAGGAGGAGAACCGCCGCGTGGTCTCCGAGGGCGGCAAGCCGGCCTCGGGTCGTCCCGAGCTCATGGGCATCACCAAGGCCTCGCTCGCGACCGAGTCGTGGCTCTCGGCCGCGTCCTTCCAGGAGACGACCCGCGTCCTCACCGACGCGGCGATCAACGGTCGCTCGGACTCGCTGCGCGGTCTGAAGGAGAACGTCATCATCGGAAAGCTGATCCCGGCGGGAACCGGCCTCGAGCGGTACCGCAACATCCGGGTGGAGCCGACCGAGGAGGCACGTGCCGCGGCGTACTCCGTCTCCGGCTACGACCCGTACGACTACGAGTTCGGTGGCACCACCGGCCAGGGTCAGGCCGTCGCGCTGGACGACTTCGACTTTGGTTCCTATCAGAGCTGACGCGCGCAAGCGCGCTCAGCTCTGGTGAAGGAACCAGATCGAGCAAACCAAGGCCCCGCCTGCGCCAGCAGACGGGGCCTTGGTGCGTCGAGATCCGGTCGAGCGGGGGATACAGCGCGGGTGAGCGCCCTGACACCCGCCCCGCGCTTGCCTAGAGTCACGACATGCCCAGCCGTGAGGAGATCGTGACTTTCGACGACAGCCCGCCGCCGCCCGGGCAGTCCCCCTGGGTGAGCACCGGCCCGTCGACACTGGTCGACGTCGTCGACTACGACCCGGCGTGGCCGGAGACGTTCGCGACCATCGCGGCGACGATCCGCAGTGCCCTCGGCTGGCGGGCGATCGTCGTCGAGCACGTCGGCTCGACGGCCGTGCCGGGCCTGCCCGCGAAGCCGGTGATCGACATCGACCTGACGGTGGCCGACCCGGCCGACGAGGCGGCGTACGTCCCCGCTCTGGAGGCCGTCGGGTTCGAGCTGCGGGTGCGGGAGCCGTGGTGGTACCAGCACCGGGTGCTGCGCGCCGACGAGCCACGCTGCCACGTGCACGTGTTCGGCTTCGACAGTCCCGAGCTGGTCAAGCACCGGATATTCCGGGACTGGCTGCGCGGGAACCCCGAGGAGCGCGAGCGCTACGCGCAGGTCAAGCGCGAGGCCTCCGCGGCGAGCACCGCGGCCGGCGAGGACGCGATGGCGTACAACGCCCGCAAGGAGCAGGTGGTGCGGGAGATCTACGACCGCGCCTTCCGGGCGACCGGCCTGCGGTAGGCGCGGCTCCTCGGTCTGGAAGGATGAGGACATGCCCGGCACGCTCCCGACCTCGACCGACGTGCTGGTCGTGGGCGCCGGGCCGGCCGGCTCCGCGGCCGCGACCTGGGCCGCGCGCGCCGGCCTCGACGTACTGCTGGTCGACGCCGCCGTCTTCCCGCGCGACAAGACCTGCGGCGACGGGCTGACGCCGCGCGCGATCCACGAGCTGGTCCGGCTCGGACTGGAGGACTGGCTGCGCGCTCATCCGGCCAACCGCGGTCTGCGCGCCCATGGCTTCGGGCAGACGCTGGAGCTGCCGTGGCCGGGCGGTTCGCTGCCGGGCTGGGGCTCCGCCGTCGCCCGCACCGAGCTCGACGACCACCTGCGCACCACCGCGATCAAGTCCGGCGTGACCGCCGTCGACGGGCTGCGGGCCGTCGACGTCCGGATGGACGGCGGCCGGGTGGCTGCCGTGGTGCTGCGGCGCGGCGAGGAGACCGTGGAGATCGCCTGCCACCGCCTCGTGGTCGCCGACGGCGTCCGCTCGCCGTTGGGCAAGGTGCTGGGCCGGGAGTGGCACCGCGACACGGTGTACGGCGTCGCCGGCCGCTCCTACGTGCGCTCCTCGCGCAGCGACGACCCCTGGATCAGCTCGCACCTGGAGCTGCGTGGTCCGGCGACCGGCTCGTCGGGCGTCGGACCGGTGCTGTCCGGGTACGGCTGGGTCTTCCCGCTCGGCACCGGCGAGGTGAACCTCGGCGCGGGCACGCTGGCCACCGCCAAGCGCCCGGCCGACATCGCGATCAAGCCGCTGATGCGCCTCTACGCCGCCTCGATCCAGGAGGAGTTCGGGATCGAGGGCGAGTTGCGCGCCGAGGCCTCGGCGCTGCTGCCGATGGGTGGCGCCGTCAGCAACGTCGCCGGCGCGAACTGGGCGCTGATCGGCGACGCCGCCGGTTGCGTGAACCCGCTCAACGGTGAGGGCATCGACTACGGCCTGGAGACCGGCCGGCTGGTCGCCGAGATGCTCTCTGGCGGCTCTGGCAGCTCTGGCAGCGGTGCCCGGACCGACCTCGCCACCGCGTGGCCGGCGCTGCTGCGCGACCACTACGGCGAGTCGTTCTCGATCGCGCGCAAGCTCGCCGGCATCGCGACGAACCCCCGCTTGGTCGCCGCCCTCGGGCCGGTCGGCATGCGCTCGGACGCGCTGATGACGCTCGCGCTGCGCTGGATGGGCAACCTCGTCACCGACGAGGATCGGGACCGAGCCGCTCGGGTGTGGCGCTGGGCGGGCCGCCGTTCGCTGGCCCGCGACCACCGTCCGCCGTTCTCGTGAGGGCCGCCGCGTGAGCCGCCAGATACCCCGACGGCGCACCCGTCTGCCGCAGGTGCAGCGCGTGGCGGCGTACGCCGTCGTCCTGCGCGGTGACCGGATCCTGCTCAGCCGACTCTCCGACACCCTCACCCGGTCGCCGCTGTGGACGCTGCCCGGCGGCGGGCTCGACCACGGCGAGGACCCGCGCGCCGCGGTGGTGCGCGAGGTCTACGAGGAGACCGGCCTCGACGTCTCCATCGGCGACACCGCGTGGGTGTTCTCGGCGCACCGGGCCAACACCTGGCGGCGCGGGCGCAACGTCGACGCGCACGCTCTCCGCATCGTGTACGACGGGTGGGTGCCGCTGGATGCGCCGGAGCCGCAGACCGTCGAGGTCGGGGGATCGACCGCCGAGGCGGCCTGGCTCCCGCTCGCCGACGTGCTCTCCGGTGCGGTGCCGACGCTGCCGCTGGTGCGCGAGGCGCTCGCGCAGCACCGGCCGTACCAAATGCAGCGCGTGGCGGCGTACGCCCTCGTGCGGCGCGGTCCCGACGTGCTGCTCACCCGCATCTCCGAGCGGGGGTTCCACTCCGGCTCCTGGACGCTGCCGGGCGGCGGTGTGGACTTCGGAGAGAGCCCTCGCGCGGCGTTGGCCCGCGAGGTCCGGGAGGAGTGCGGCATCGACTGCGTCGTCGGAGCGGTGCTGGAGGTCGACGACGTCGCGGTGACTGGCACCGCGCCGAACGGCCGCCACGAGGACTTCCACGGCGTCCACCTGGTCTTCGCCGCCACCGTCCCCGACGACGCCGAGCCGGTGGTCACCGAGGTCGACGGCACCACCGACGCCGTCGCCTGGGTCCCGGTGACGGCCATCGAGGCCGGCGAGCTTCCGGTGCTCGACGTCGTGCGCACCGCGCTGGCGGCTGCGCGGCGCACCCCCGACGGCCCGTAGGCGGCGTCCGTCGTTGGTCGAGCCGGCGAGCCGCTAGGCGAGCCGTGTCGAGACCTCCCGGGGGGCGTGCTGGTGGCCCCGCTCCCCGGGTGGGGGTGGCGGGGTCAGGGGCGGGATGGATGTCGAGTGGTCTCGATACTGGTGGTGCCCTCGGTGTCGACGTGGAACCTCAGGCTGTGTGGGCTGCGCCAGACATAGGTGCCGGGGTCGAGCAGGTCGTAGCTCCAGGCGGTGTGGGTCTTGATCCGGTGGTGGCGGCGGCACAGGGGTGCGAGGTTGCAGGAGCAGGTGGGTCCGCCGGCGGCATGGCCGGTGGTGTGGGCGGTGATGTGGTCGGTGTCGCAGCCGCGGGCGGGGCGGGTGCAGTGGGGGAACACGCACCGGCCGTTGACCAAGGCCACCTGCTCCCGGAGTCGGTTGGTGGGTTGGTAGCCGGTGGTCTCGAGGTGCTCGTTCAGGTCGAGCACCGGCCGCACGGTCACGGTCGTGTTCTGGATGGTGAGCCATTCCCGGAGCTGGTCGAGGGTGATGAGGCTGCGGGTGTTCTCCACCCGCACGAACGGATCCACCACCTGACCATCGCCGTCATCGTGGACGGTGAGGTGGGCGTAGAGGACCACCTGGCGTCGGGGCACGGGCACCCGCACCGGCGCTTCACCGGGCTTCGCGGTCTGCTCATCGGAGTCAGTGGTGAGGTGGAGGGTGTGGTCGTTGCGGGCGATCTCGCCGAGGGCTTTGGCGCGGCGTACGTCGAGGGAGTCGGTGGAACCCAACTGCGCGAGGGTGGTGGCGACCGCGTGGAGGGCGTCGTCGAGGTCGAGGGCGTCGGCCAGGTCCAGGGTGCCGTGGAGCTGGACGCAGCCGGTGGTGGTGATGTGCCGGGTCTCGACCGTCACGTACCGCGACTCCCTGGCGGCCTGTGCTTCGGCTTCAGCTCGGTCGGGCTGGAAGCGGGTGAGGGCCTCGGTGATGGTGCGGTCCAGCTGGGCGGGGCCGATCTTGTGCGCCACCGGGGCGAGCTGTCGGTCCACCCAGGCCGCGGCCTCGACGGGCAGGCTGAGGGTGGCCTCGGCGATGCGGCGGGCCTGCCAGGGCTGCACCCGGCCACCGGTCAACGCGGCCCAGATGCGAGGGAGTCGGTAGCGGCATTCCATGACCTGGCCGAGCCAGATCCGGCCGGAGTCGGTGGAGCGCCCCAGCACCGCGGCGAGCTCGGCGATGGCGAACTCCGCCACCAGCGGCGCCCCCTCGCCCGCGATCGCCACGGCACCTTCGGTGCTCGGCAGCGTCGCGGCCTGCGAGATCGAGTCGACCGAGTGCATGGCCGCCCAGGCGATCGCGTCGACCATCATTTGCACCTCGGCGGCCCGGGCGTTCTCGCGGTGGGTGCGCAGGTCGGCCAACACCCCGGCCGGGGAGTCCGGCGTGGTGTCGAGGTCGATCCGCGGGCTGGTCATGAGTCCACTCAAGCACCCGCCACCGACAGTCCCCGCGAGCCCGCCGCCGGCCCTGTGGAGGGCCGATCACGAGTCCGATACCCGCCTTCCAGCGGCACCACGGGTGGTCTCGACACGGCTCGCTGGCGCTCGCCGGCTCGACCAACGAGGCGGCGGCTCGCCGGGCCGACGTACCCGCCTTGGTCGAGCAGTGAGGCCCGCCAAGGGCCGAACGTGTCGAGACCCCCGACACCCTGGCTCCCAGCGGCACCACGGGTGGTCTCGACACGGCTCGCCTGGCGGCTCGCCGGCTCGGCCAACGAGGTGTGGTGGTCTCGACACGGCTCGCTGGCGCTCGCCGGCTCGACCAACGAGGAGACGTGGCTCGCCGGCTCGACCGACGAGGCGGTGCGGTGGTCTCGACACGGCTCGCTGGCGCTCGCCGGCTCGACCAACGAGGGACGACGCTCGCCGGTCGACCAACGGGGAGGAGCTCGGGTCGACACCTGCGGACGGGCCCGCGATGCACCTCGCGGAGCTGCTGGCTTCTAGGATCGAGGGGTGAACCCCCGCCACCGTCGCCTTGTCATCCCCGCGGCACTCGTGGCTCTCCTCGTGATCGTCCTCGTCGCGCAGCTACTGAAGTGAACCCCCGATGAGCGAACCCCTGCTCCGCGTCCTCAACCGCATGCGCGGGCTGATCCTCGACCCCGACGTGCTGGTCAAGGCGGTCGGATCCGGCCGCCAGAAGGGGACGACGCCGCAGTGGCGGCGCGCCGAGCTGAGGTACGTCGACCTCAAGGGCGGTCGGCATCTGCAGGTCACCACCTTCGATGCCACGCAGGCGTTCACGAAGAACTACCCCGCCGGCGACGCCAGGGACGCCGTCGACGCGCTGCTCGACGAGCCGTTCGGCCACTGGAACGTTGACACCACCACCGAGCACCACGCGGTGCGGGTCACCAAGAAGCTCGAGGCCCTGGTCATCACGACCCCGCGGGCGACGGAGGTCGAGGTCGCGCGCGAGCACGACAAGCCCAAGGAGCGGCTGCTCCCGGCGGACGATCCGGTCTTCGTCACGCTCGGCATCTCCGACAAGGACGGCACCCTCAAGCCGAGCCGGCAGGGGAAGTACCGCCAGGTCGAGGAGTTCCTGCGGCAGCTCGACGCCGGCCTGGAGGACGCGAAGGGCAAGCTGCGCAAGCCCACCGCCGATGACCCGCTGCGGATCGTGGACCTGGGCTGCGGCAACGGCTACCTGACGTTCGCGGCGCAGCGCTACCTGACCCTCAAGGGGCTGCCGGTGGTCGTGACCGGGGTCGACGTCAAGGAGCAGTCCCGCGACCACAACAGCGCGGTCGCCGAGAAGCTGGGCGTGGCGGCGGAGTTCATCGCCGGCACCATCTCGGGCGTCGAGCTGCCCCAGCCGCCCGACGTCGTGCTCGCGCTGCACGCGTGCGACACCGCCACCGACGACGCTCTGGCCCGCGCCGTGGAGTGGGAGGCTCCGCTCGTGCTCGCCGCCCCATGCTGCCACCACGACATCGCCGCCCAGCTGCGCAAGCAGCCGACGCCGTCGCCGTACGCCGCGCTCACCCGCCACGGCATCCTGCGCGAGCGGCTGGCCGACACCCTCACCGACGGGCTGCGCGCCTCGCTGCTGCGGATCAGCGGCTACCGCGTCGACGTCGTGCAGTTCGTGGAGAGCCAGCACACGCCCCGCAACACGATGCTGCGCGCCGTACGCACCGGCGGGCCGGTCAGGGGTGGCAGCGTGCGCAAGGAGTACGACGACCTCGTCTCGACCTGGCGGCTGCGGCCCAGGCTCGGCGAGCTGCTCGGGGTCACGACGGGTGAGTGACCGGCTGCCCCGGCTGCTGTGGCTCGAGCGCGCGCTGGCCGCCCTGGTCATCGTGCCGTTCCTGCTCGGCGCGGCGGCGGCTCCGACCGGCACCGAGCGGGTTGCGTTCGCGTTCGAGGATGCCGCGATCGCGGAGTCGTCGGGGCTGGTGGCCGTCGGTGGCCTCTTCGCGACGACCAACGACTCCGGCGACAGCGGCCGGGTCTTCATCGTCGACCGGCACGGCCGGACCGTCGGCGTGACGCACTGGGCCGAGGACCCCTACGACGTCGAGGCGCTCGCGCCAGCGGGCGACGAGCATGTCTGGGTCGGCGACATCGGCGACAACAACCGGGTGCGGGAGTCACTCACCGTCGCGCGCGTCCCCGTGGGCCGCGGCGAGCGGCGGGTCTCGCCGGAGGTCTACGAGCTGGTCTACCCCGACGGCGCCCACGACGCCGAGACGATGCTCAGCGACGCCGAGGGCCGGCTCTACGTCGCCACCAAGGGCTTCCTGGGCGGGACGCTGTACGCCGCCCCCGCCGAGCTGTCCGCCGCCGCGCCCAACCTGCTGGAGCCGGTCGGTGACGTCCTGCCGATGGCGACCGACGGCGCGCTGCTGCCCGACGGCCGGCACGCGCTGGTCCGCGGCTACACCTCGGCCACGCTCTACACCTGGCCGGCGCTGGAGCGGGTGCGCTCGATCCCGCTGCCGCGCCAGCAGCAGGGGGAGGGGCTCGCCGTCGACGCCTCCGGGGCGGTGTACCTCAGCAGTGAGGGCTCGCGCACCGACGTCCTCGTCCTCGACCCGGTCGACGTCGCTGACGACGGTGACGGCGACGGCTCAGCGACCAGCGACCCCACCGCCACCCCTGCACCCGACTCCACCGACGAGTCGGGCGAGTCCGGCGACCCCGTCGCCGTCACCGAACGGACCGACCGCGGCCTGTGGCCCTGGCTCCTCGGCGGCGTGGTCGGGGTGGCCATGATCGTCGTCCTGCTCCGCTCGCTGCGTCCCCGCTGACCTGTCGAGCCCCGGGATTCCCCGGTGACGCGGTATGACTGACCCATGCGGCTGCGCAACGGCGAGCACGGCTACGGCCTGGTCACCAAGGTCCTGCACTGGGCGACCGTCCTCGCGATCGCGGCCCAGTTCGTCGTCGGCTACCGCATCGAGGACGGCGACGCCGCCGACCGCGCGTGCGACCCGCCCGGAGAGGAACGCGGCGGCGGCAAGACCTCCGACGCCGAGGAGGAGCGGCTCGACCGCCTCGAGGACGCCTGTGAGGCGCAGCAGGATCGCCTCGACGACCGAGCCGACGAGCCGGTCGACGTGGCGTTCGGCGACCTCGGGACCGGTGACCTCCTGGACGGCGGGTTGAGCCTGCCGGAGTGGCACGTCCTGCTCGGCCTGACGATCCTCGCCCTCGGTGTGGTGCGGGTGGTGTGGCGGAGGACGACACCGCTGCCCCCGTGGGCGCCAGCTCTCAGCCCGGTCGAGCGGCGGTTGGAGGGACTGCTGGAGAAGGCGCTGCTCGCGCTGCTCTTCGTCATCCCGGCCACCGGGCTGCTCCTGGTGGCCGGCGAGGACGGCTGGCTGCCGGCGCACGTCACGGCGCACGTGGCGTTCTTCGTCGCCGTGGCGCTCCATGTCGGCCTGGTCCTCCGGCACACGGTGGTACGCCGGGACCGGCACCTGCGACGGATGCTCTGAGGCCGCCGGTGACATGACGCGGGGGCCGGGCGGCAACCGAGGGGCATGGTCCGGCTGCGTCGTACGTCCCCCGACGAGCCCGGCTGGACGCGTCGCCGCGCGGGCAAGGGCTTCGTCTACCTCGACGAGCACGGCGAGCGCCTCGCTCCCGAGGACGCCCAGCGGGTCCGGGACCTGGTCATCCCGCCGGCGTGGACCGACGTCTGGATCACGCCGTACCCCAACGGGCACCTCCAGGCCGTCGGCACCGACGACGCCGGCCGGCGGCAGTACCTCTACCACCCGCAGTGGCGGGCCCGGCGGGACGCGGAGAAGTTCGACCGGGTGCTCGGCTTCGGCGAGGCGCTGTCGCGGGCCCGCGAGCAGGTGATGACCGACCTGGCTCGCGACGGCATGCCGCTCGAGCGGGCGTGCGCGTGCGCGGTGCGACTGCTCGACATCGGCTACTTCCGCATCGGCAACGACGTCTACGCCGACGCCAACGGCAGCTTCGGGCTCACCACCCTGCAGCGCCAGCACGTCCGCCGCCGCCAGGACCGGCTGGTCTTCACGTTCACCGGCAAGTCGGGCGTGGAGCACCGCATCGAGATCGACGACGCGATGGTGCGCGAGGCCGTGGACGTGATGCGGCGGCGACGCGGCAGCGACGGCCGGCTGCTCGCCTACCAGGAGGGTCGCCGCTGGCGGGCGATGCTGCCGCAGCTGGTGAACGAGTACGTGCGGGAGACGACCGGCGTCGAGGCGACCGCGAAGGACTTCCGGACCTGGCACGCGACGGTGCTGGCGGCCGCGGCGCTGGCGGAGGGCTACGACGAGCTGGAGTCGACGCTGCGCAAGACCGGTCGCACCGCCTCGCGCACCGCCCGGAAGCGGCTGGTCACCGCCGCGATGCGGGAGGTCTCGGAGTTCCTGGGCAACACGCCCGCGCTGGCGCGCTCGTCGTACGTCGACCCGCGGGTCGTCTCGGCGTTCGAGGAGGGCCGGACCATCGCCGCCACGACCCGGCGCAACTACGACTCGCCGGACGCGCGACAGGCGGCGCTGGAGCGTGCGACGCTGCGGCTGATCCGCAACGAGGCCGACGCGCAGGAGGGCTGATGGAGATCACCGCCGTCGAGGGTGACATCACCGCCCAGCACGTCGACGCGATCGTCAACGCCGCGAGCAACGCGATGCGGGGCGGAGGTGGCGTGGACGGCGCGATCCACCGCGCGGGTGGGCCGGCGATCCTGGCCGACTGCGTCGCGCGGTTCCCCGACGGGCTCGCCACGGGGGACGCCGGGTGGACGACGGCCGGCGCGCTTCCGGCGCGATGGGTGATCCACGTCGTCGGGCCGGTGCACGGCGTCGGCACGCGCGAGCAGCTGCTGTCGTGCTACCGGCGCGCGCTCGAGGTGGCCGACGAGCTCGACGCGCGCACGGTCGCCTTCCCGCTGGTCAGCGCGGGGGTCTACGGCTGGCCGAAGGACGACGCCATCGCGTGTGCACTCGAGGTCTTCCGGTCCGCGCGGACGTCGGTGTCGGAGGCGCGGATCGTGGCGTTCGGGCGGCCGACGTACGACGCGGTCCGCGCGCAGCTCTGAGGGTTACGACCCGGGACTCGACGGGCCAGGACCCGGGACTCGCGGGGCCACGACTCGGGACTCGACGGGCTAGAGCCGCTCGACGACCCAGTCGATGCAGCGGGTGAGGGCGGTGACGTCGGCGGCGTCGATGGAGGGGTACATCGCGATCCGGAGCTGGTTGGTGCCGATGCCCCGGTAGGCGTCGAGGTCGACGATGCCGTTGGCGACGAGCGTCCGGGTGAGCGCCACCTTGTCGATGGCGGGGTCGAGCTCGACGGTGCCGACGACGGGGGAGCGGTGCGCCGGGTCGGCGACGAAGGGCGCGGCGTACGACGCCTTCTCGGCCCAGTCGTAGAGCGCCTGCGCGGAGGCGTCGACCCGCTCGACCATCGCCGGCAGGCCGCCGAGCGCGTTCATCCAGTCCAGCTGCTCGGCCATGAGGAAGAGCGTCGCCACCGCGGGGGTGTTGTAGGTCTGGTCGAGCCGGGTGTTCTTGAGCGCTCCCACGAGGTCGAAGAACGCCGGGATGTAGCGGTCCGAGGCGGCGATCCGCTCGGCGCGCGCGACGGCGGCCGGCGACATCAGCGCCAGCCACAGGCCCCCGTCGGAGGCGAACGACTTCTGCGGCGCGAAGTAGTAGACGTCGGCCTGGGTGACGTCGAGGGCCAGGCCACCGGCGGCGGAGGTGGCGTCGACCAGAGTGAGCTGGTCCTCGCGTGCGCCGGCCGGACGCACCACCGGCGCCACGACACCGGTCGAGGTCTCGTTGTGGGTCCAGGCATAGACGTCCACGTCGGCCTCGGCCTCGGGGAGGACCAGCGACCCGGGCTCCGCCGTCCGCACGGTGGGCGCGCCGAGCCAGGGCGCCTTGCGGGCGGCGGCGGCGAACTTGGCGCCGAACTCGCCGAACACCGCGTGCTGGCTGCGCTGCTCGACCAGCGCGAAGGTCGCCAGGTCCCAGAACGCCGCGGAGCCGCCGTTGCCGATGACGACCTCGTAGCCCTCGGGCAGGTCGTAGAACGTCGTGAGGCCGTCGACGACGCGGCGCACCAGGCCCTTGACCGGCGGCTGCCGGTGGGAGGTGCCCATCAGCGTGCGTCCGGTCGCCGCCAGCGCCTCGAGCCGGCCGGCCGGGACCTTGGACGGACCGGAGCCGAACCGGCCGTCGGCGGGCAGGAGGTCGGCGGGGATCAGCAGCGACATGGCTCGTATTCTCTCAGTTGCCCACCCCCACCCACCGCAGGAGTCCAGCACCCGTGGAGATCCGCCAGGTCCCGTTCGACCACCCCGACGTCGGGCCACTGGTGGAGCAGGTGCAGAGCGTCTACACCGAGCGGTACGGCGGCCGCGACGACGACCCGACCGACCCGGCGATGTTCGCGGCCCCGAACGGCGCGTTCTTCGTCGGCTACCTGGACGGCGTCCCCGTCGCGACGGGCGCGTGGCGCCGCGAGGGGATCGAGCGGCTCGGCTCGTCCCAGACGGCCGAGATCAAGCGGATGTACGTCGTGCCGGAAGCCGCTCGCCGCGGGCTGGCCCGCCGGATGCTCGCCCACCTCGAGCAGACCGCCCGGGACGCCGGGTTCGAGGTCATGGTGCTCTCGACCGGCGCCCGGCAGCCCGAGGCGATCGCGCTGTACGAGTCCTCGGGCTACGAGCGGGTCGAGGGGTTCGGCTTCTACGCCAGCTCGCCGACGAACCGCTGCTACGCCAAGCGGCTGGACCCGTAGGTCACTGCGCCCAGTCGGGGTTCCAGCCGTCGATCGAGTCGGCCGGGCGGGTGCCGGGCCCGGCGTACACCGCCGAGGGGCGGATCAGGCGGCCGGTCTTCTTCTGCTCCAGGATGTGGGCCGACCAGCCGGCGGTGCGCGCACAGGTGAACATCGAGGTGAACATGTGCGCCGGGACCTGGGCGAAGTCGAGCACGATCGCGGCCCAGAACTCGACGTTGGTCTCGAGCACGCGGTCGGGGCGGCGCTCACGCAGCTCGGCGAGCGCGGCCTGCTCGAGGGCCTCGGCGACCTGGAAGCGCGGGGCGTTGAGCTCGCGCGCGGTGCGCCGCAGCACGCGGGCCCGCGGGTCCTCGGCGCGGTAGACGCGGTGGCCGAAGCCCATCAGCCGCTCGCCGGAGTCCAGCAGGTTCTTGACATAGGCGCGGGCGTCGCCGTTCTTCTCGACGTCCTCGATCATCCCGAGGACGCGGGACGGCGCGCCGCCGTGCAGGGGGCCGCTCATCGCGCCGATGGCGCCGGAGAACGCGGCGGCGACGTCGGCGCCGGTGGAGGTGATGACCCGGGCGGTGAAGGTCGAGGCGTTCATGCCGTGCTCGGCCGCGGAGGACCAGTAGGCGTCGATCGCGTGGGCGTGGGCCGGGTCGGCCTCGCCGCGCCAGCGGATGAGGAACTTCTCAGCGAGCGTCCGGCCCTCGTCGACGAGGCGCTGCGGGACGACCGGCTTGTGCAGGCCGCGGGCCGACTGTCCGGCGTACGAGAGCACCATGACCGCCACCCGGGCGAGGTCCTCGCGGGCCTGCTCGTCGGAGATGTCGTAGGACTGGCCGAAGCCGAAGGCGGGCGCGAGCATCGCGATGGCGGCCTGCACGTCGACGCGGACGTCGCCCGTGTGCACGGGCAGGTTGTAGGCCTCCGCGGGCGGCAGCCCGGGCGTGTAGGAGCCGTCGATGAGCAGGCCCCAGACGTTCTCGAAGGGCACCCGGCCGGCGAGCTCCTCGATGTCGACGCCGCGGTAGCGCAGTGCCGAGCCCTCCTTGTCGGGCTCCGCGATCTGGGTCTCGAAGGCGACGACGCCCTCCAGGCCGTGGTGTACCTGTGTGGTGTCCAGAGTCATGTCCAGCTCCTTCGCGTCGTGCTGCCTCCGGCATTCTGCCTGACGTCCTAGGCTGCGATGTCATGGACCTCGATCTCGCTGCCCGGCGGGAGGACTACGCCCGGGGCGGGCTGTCGGAAGCCGACCTGGCCGCTGACCCGGTGACGATGTTCGAGCGGTGGTACGCCGAGGCCGCGGCTGCCGGTGTCCATGAGCCCAACGCGATGGTGGTCGCCACCGCGACGCCGGACGGCGTGCCGTCCTCGCGGTTCGTGCTGCTCAAGGGGCTCTCCGACGGTGGCTTCGTCTTCTACACCAACCTCGGCTCCCGCAAGGGCCACGAGCTCGCCGCCAACCCCCGCTGCGCACTGCTGTTCCCGTGGCACGTCCTCGAGCGGCAGGTCCGGGTCGACGGCGTCGCTGAGCCGCTTCCCCGGACCGAGGTCGAGGCGTACTTCGCCTCCCGCCCCCGCGGCTCCCAACTCGGCGCGTGGGCGTCGCACCAGTCCACCGTCGTCTCCGGTCGCGACGAGCTCGAGGCGGCGTACGACGACGCGGCGGCCCGCTTCGACGGCGCCGATGTCCCGGTGCCGGATGAGTGGGGCGGCTTCCGGGTGCTTCCCGAGACGGTGGAGTTCTGGCAGGGGCGGACCGGACGGATGCACGACCGGCTGGTCTATCGGCGGGTCGACGGCGGGTGGGTCACGGAGCGCCTGGCGCCGTAGCGCTTCTGTCTACGCGGCTTCAAGCGCAGACCTCGGCGGCGACCTGAGCGTGTTCATCACCACTCACCTGTCGTCTATCTCGTCGACCGTCTGATCCGAGATACCGCCCTGGGGCTGAGCGGCCGCGAGTGGAGGTACTTCTCAGGGTCCCACGTCTGGAGCAGGTGAATCTGATGCCGCTCCGCCGCACTTTCTTCGTCGAAGAACTCGACGCTCACTAGTCTCACCGCTGGCGCTCGATGCTTTCCACGGTAGACACACACCTTGAATCGTGTGTCGATTCGCTGCAGCACGGCCATCAGTGGGATCCCTACGATCACGAATGCCAGAAATCCCTGACCGTTGTCGGTCATTGACCTGATCAGAGGCACTGGTGTCAAGGCGGGCCAAATCTCGACGGAGAACCAGTGTTCGCTGCTCACAAATTCCGCATCCAAGTCATCGGGGTCGTGCCCCGGAGGTGGTCCGCTAGGGGTCCCATAATCTGGCTTCCAGATCCTGATGATCGCGTTCACGGCCACAATGAGGACATAGCCTACGACGCCGATCGCCAACAGGAGACCGAGCTCCTGCAGTTCGGTCACGATGCCCGTCTCGAGAGGAGCGCCATCCTCTAAGGTCCAGGGTCTACTCAACGGCTTCAGTCGCCCTCCTTGCTTGCGCCCGGACCAGAGGGTGGCAGACGGTTGGCGTCAAACGAATCAGTGCGCCGGGGGAGCCGTCTTCCGACTAGCCACGCACCGATCCCCCCAGTCCAGTAGCCGACAGTCCGCACCCCGAACGGCAGCGTGTCCACTTCGCTCCAGACGACCAAGAAAGCGCCAAGTGTCAACGCCAATGGGCCGGGCCACCATCGTCCGGACAGTCGTTTTAGATCCCACCGAGGCATTTTCGTCACATCTCTTCAGGCGGACATTTCAGTCCTCGAGCGTCAATGCTCGCGAGGATAGAGAGCCGCGAGGAGGGAAGCGATTGGCCAAACGGCACGCCCGAGTCATGGCCAGATCCCACCGGCCTCATCGCTGAGAAAGGATCGTTAGGCCGCCCGCCAAGGACGTTAGCGTCAACGCGACCACAATCCTCGGGATGATCCCGCCGTCCGGCGGGTACAACACTCCGAGGGTGTTCAGCGACGAGAACAATATGCAAAACACCACGAAAGGTCGACTCTGCTCATCTACTGCCACAATACCTAACCTCCGACCTTGCTAAGTGGACGAGAAGTCCAGATGACGCACTGGCCGAGCTGTGTGCGACGCCCGTCCTAAGCGCCCCAGCCCAAGAGCCGAGGGACTCCTTGGAAAAAGGAACGACGATGCTCACATAGTTCAGTGGACGGGCAATGCATGATCAGGGCAATCATCGGTGCGCCCGACACCCCCAGGCACTGGTGCCAAAGCGACGCCTCGACGAGTCCTATCCCGGCCGCTAGCGCGGAGCAGTCCGCCGAACATCGGCAGAAATGTCGTCTGCCCCGCCGGGCGTACACATGCCGCCTCATTCACGTCACGACAGCCTCCATCGTGCGCGCGCACCACGCGCCTCAGTGCCTGCCTCTGTAAAATCACATCGATTTACGGTGAAGCGCTTCTTTCGATTGCGTTCTGCTCAGCGGCATCGCATTGGCAAGCCGCCCCAATTCCCATGATTCAAGTATCGCCGCGCGCTCAGCGTCTGCCATTTCCTGAGAATCAAAGACTTCGATCGAGAGGGTTCTCCACCGCCCAAGGCGCCCTGGCTTGAGGCGGCATACGACTACCTTCCAGTGGGGGTCGATCAAGCGCGCGATCCACATTCCAACCACGCCGTAGACAATTCCCAGTAGAGCGCCCATGAGCTCCGACGGCTCGTCCATCCAATGCGACATTGGAAACTTCACCGGAAGAACGTAGACCTTGTAGCAATAGTCTCCGTCCGCGAACCAAGCCTCCGGATTCGTAATATCTGGACCTTGGGTCGCCTTGTCTGGCGAACGCATCAGGAATACCTCGCGATCAAGTAGTTAGCCACAGCGTTGAGTCCGGTGACCAGTCCGTAGGCTGTCTTTTCGTGACCGAGTCCCTTGAGCATACTAGACGCTTGGCTGGCAAAAGTCTTGATGTTCCCTAGAGCCCTCACGATCTTGCTTTTTGGAATGTTCTTTCCTGCGACTCCAGAGATGAATCCTAGCTCCGCGGCGACTATCGCGGGAGCAATGCTTGAACTCACACTCTTTCCTTGCATGAAGACACGATTAACAATCGTTGATACGAAGGACGCTGCTGCACTGGCGAGGCCGACGCAGAGGATCGATGCGACTGCCAGTCCCCCGCACGCGAATTTGACGATGAGGCTGCTAAGCCCGATGTTCAGGCCGACCGCGACCGCACTCTTCGCAATCTTCGTTACCCATCCCCAGAATTGCCCATTGACATCCATTTTATTGACGGGGTCGGCGGGGTAGATATAGGCGTTGTCGTTGCCTCCGCGGATGGGGTCGCGGGAGAGGAAGCGGCCGGTGATGGGGTTGTAGACGCGGGCTCCCATGAGGGTGAGGCCGCCGAGGGTGTCGGTGTCGCGTTGGGCGGCACCGAGCCATCCGTAGCGCCCGGGGTTGGTGGAGCCGGGCGTGAGGGTGCCGAATTCGGTGTAGCTGGCGGTGGCCGAGGGTTGGATGGCTGACCCGATGGCGAAGTGTCCGATGATGTTGCCGTTGACGTCGTATTCGGCGGCCATGGGTGTTTGTCCGGATGCCTGGGTGATGGCGAGGGTGCCGTCGATGCCCCTGGCGTAGCGGGTCCAGGCGGTGGTCCAGGCGGTGGTGGCGTTGGGTCGGGTCTTGAACTCGCTCCAGGCGGGGTTGTCGGTGGTGTCGGCGTAGTGGTTGGTGGTCACCGCTACGTCGACGCCGTTGACGGTCTGGGTCTTGGTGGAGATCCGTCCGAGCGGGTCGAGGGTGTAGGTCTGGGTCGTCGAGCCTTGGGTGAGGGTCTTGACCATGTCGTTGACCTGGTAGGTCACGGTCAGTGCGCCGCCGCTGGGGTTGGTGGTGTGGGCGGCGGGCAGGGTGGTGGTGCGGCCGAGGGCGTCGTAGGCGTACCCGGTGGTGGTGATCCGGTCCGCGGCGTCGTAGGTGGAGGTGGTGGCGTTGCCGCCGGTGCTGCTTTGGCAGTTTCCGTTGGCGTCGGGGCCGTAGGTGGTGAGGCTGGTGCGGTTGGAGTCCGTGGTCAGGGTGTAGGTGCGGGTGGTGCACTCCGCTGCTCCGGGTCCGTCGTCGGCGACCGAGCGGAGGCGCCCGCGGTCGTCGTAGGTGTAGGTCTCGGTCCTGCTGAGGACCATGCCGGTGCCGTAGCTACGGGTGCGGGTGGTGCGTCCGTTGACGTCGAACTCGCGAACGCTGGCGACGTAGGCGAGGCCGGAGGCGGCCGCCCGATTCATGAGGTTGCCGGCGATGTCGTAGCCCCAGCTGAGACCGTTGCGGGTGCCGTAGACGGGGGCGCCGTAGCGTTGCTCGATGAGGTGACCGTCGTTGTCGTAGCTGCCTTCGAGCGGAATCACCCCGCTGATGCCGACGCCGAGGGTGGTCACCATCCCGCGTCGCTCGATCTTGCCGTCGAGGGTCTGGTCGTAGCCGTAGGTGTAGGTGCCCTTGCCGTCGTTGTGGGTGGCGACGTTGCCGGCGGTGTCGTAACTGGTGGTGGCGGTGTTGCCGGCTCCGTCGGTTTGGCTGGTGACCCGGCCCCAGGTGTCGTAGCTGGTGGTCATCGTGGCGGTGCCGTTGCCCACCGTGGTCGGTTGGCCATTGGTGGTGCTGTAGCCGGTCGTGGTCGTGATGGTGGCACCGGTCACCCCCGTGCTCGAGATCGAGCTCCTGGTGGATCGGCCGGCGGCGTCGTAGCCGGCGACGACCGTCTTGGTGGCGGTGCCGCTTTGGGTGACCTGACGGGTCGGGGCCAGGTCACGGCCGTAGCCGGTGTGGCTGATCGCGGGCAGGGTGGAGCCGTCGGTGGGCTGGGCGTGGGGGCCTTCCCAGCAGGGCAGGCCTGCCCATTGGGGCTTGTTGTCGCACTCGTTGCGTGAGGCCGAGGCGTCGGCGGTGTAGTACACGGTGTTGTGCCGCCGGGTGGCCTGGCCGGTGGCGACCCCTTCGGGAGTGATCTCCGCGATCAGGCCACCGGCTGCGTTGTAGCCGTAGCTGGTCGTGTCCCAGCCGGCACCGTTTTGCTGCAGCACCGCCGTGGCCTGGTAGAGACCCCAGCCGTTCACGGAGCCGGTGATCGCGGTGTCGTAGCGGTAGCGGGTCTTGGTGGTGTCGTAGACGCTCACGCCGACCGGCGGTGGGGTGTCGGCCTGGCCGGGAGCCTGGGTGATGGCCCAGGTGCCTGGGATGCGCTCGTCGGTGGCCGAGGAGCGGGTCTCGACGACCAGCCCGTAGCCACCCTCGGGCACGTCGGTGGTGGGCCGACCGGGGACCAGTGAGGCGTCGACCTCGTCGTCGTAGAGGTATTGGGTCAGTGACCGCAGGCCCAGTCGGGTGCCGTTCTTCGTGGTGGCGTGGACGATCGGGCCGTATTGGGCCTCGACGCGGGTGCCCTCGGCGTTGTAGAAGGTCCAGGTCGCGGAGTTGTCGGCCATCGCCGCCGAGCTTTCCGGTGGGACCGGGCTGTTGAGGATCTGGGCTTTGATCTCGGGGGTGATCGACCAGATCTCGTTGCCCATGGCGTCGTACCGGGTGGTGCTGATCTGCCACTTGCCGCCGTAGGTGGCGGTGTTGGTCAGCCGCCCGGCGGTGTTCCAGTAGTAGAGGGTGGCGTAGGTGAAGTCGTCGGCCGTGGGCTGGGCGGCCGGGACCTTGTCGGGCCCGAAGACCGCGGCCCCGGTGTCAGGGGCGTCGGCGGCGCGCTGGCCCCACGCGGCGGTCTTGTCCGAGGACATGTTCGGCAGGCCGTCGCCTTCGGCGTTGAGCTTGAGCCCGTACTTGATGGTCCAGGTGGCGTTGCCGCTGCCGACCGCGGGATCGAGTTGCCGGGTGATGGTGGCTACCGCGCCGGTGGCGTCGTAGTTGATCTGCCACGTCTTCTCTCCCGGCGGGGTGACGCTGGTGACCCGCGTGAGCCCGGCCGAGGTGGCGTAGCCGTAGCTGGTCTTCAACGCCGCCGCGCCGTCACCGGCTCGGGGGTCCCAGACCGACTGCAGCGTGCCGTCGGTGTTGTAGGCGTACTTGGCGACCGCCGTCGCGACCACGGCGGCACCGGCGTCGGGCAGCCCGTCGTTCCCGGCGTCGCCGTCGGCGTCGTTGAGCTTGGGGTCCCAGGCGTGGTGGTCGATGCGGGCTACTCGCGCGGCGCCGTTGACCGTGGTGTAGGTCAGCTGGAGTGCCTGGCAGCCGGCCGGCAGGGAGGCCGGAGTGCAGGTGAGGCCCGTGGGGGCCGGGGCGATGATCCACGACGGCAGCCCGTTGCTGCCGTAGTAGTAGCTGGTCGTCGACTCCGCCGCCGCGCCGACGGTGGAGGTTGGCAGCCAGCGGCCTGCGGTGCGTTCGAAGGTGGTGACGGTGCCGCCGGTCTCGGTGTAGGTCAGCTTGCCGCTGTCCCGGTCGAGGTCGACGGTGACGCCCAAGGCACGGGCGTCGCCGGTGGCGGCGAACTCGCCGGACACGTTGGTGGCGGCCGGCTCGCTGCTGCGGTAGGTGTCGACCGTCCCGTCGGGGGCGGTGAACAAGATGCTGGAGTTCGTGGCCCGCTGATCGGTCACGGTCAACGCCGCTGCGCCACCGTCGAGGGACGCCGCCCAGCCCGGACCGAACACCCCAGCAGCGCCCGTCTCGGGGGCGGCGTTGGACAGGTGGGTGCGGGAGACCGCCAAGGCGCCCGCCGCGGCGTCGACCGCGCCGGTCTGGAACTCACCACTGCCCAGTTGGACGCTACCGGGACCCACCGAGACGGTCGGTGCGGCGTTGCCGGCGGCATGGGCCGCGACCGTGACTGGGCTGGTCTGTGTCGGGGTGGTGTAGGTGCCGTCGCTGAACACGACCCGGACGTCGATGGCGCCAGGAATCGTCATCCCGGCCTCGGCGGCGGGGCGCCACGTCACCGCCGGCAGGGTGGACATCGACCCGTTGTCGTTCACGTGGCCATCCCAAGCCTGGTGGCCGGCGGTGAACAGCTCGGTGGCGACCTTCCAGGTGTCGGTGCTGCCCGCCCGCCACTGCAGGACCGCGCTGGTCGCGCCGCTCGCGCCGGCTGCCTCGATCTCGAACGTGGTCGCGCTCGTCGCCCCGGGTGTGGGGCTGATCAGCCATCCCTGGCCGGTGCCGAAGGCGTACTCGGTCCAAGCGGTGGCCAGCCCGGCGTTCGAGACGCCCCGGACCTCGATGCTGGTCCACCCCGAGGCGGGAATCGCGATCGCGGGCGTGGTCGCCGTGCCCTGCTGGTTCGCGTTCAGCACGGACTGGGTGGCGCCGTTGAGCTTCCACTCCAGCTGCACCGACCCGGTGCTGGCGGCGGTGCACGTCATCGAGGCGGCCGGCCGGGTCCCATACCAGTGCTGGTCGGCCGTGCCGGGGCAGGTCACCTGCACGGCCGCGGGCACGGTGCTGTTGATGGTGGTGGTGTGCCACTTCGACCACGCACCGGCCAGGGTGCCGTCCTCGCCCCGCGCCCGTACGTAGTAGGTGCCGTTGGGCAGAGCATCGTTCGGCGTGCAGGAGTCCGGGGCCCCGGAGGCGACGTATCCGGTCGTGCAGGAGGCCACCGCCGTCGAAGTCGGGTCGGTGGAGTCGTGGACCTCGACCCGATAGCGCACCGTGGTCAGGTCCGGGTCAACCGCCGAGGTGGTCCACTCCGGGGTCGCGGTCCGGGTGTACCACTGACCCGCCCAGGTCTGGGAGTCGCTCGGCATCGGCACCGCCGCGGCCAGCGGAGCCCCCGAGCCGGTGATCGACAACACCGCGGCGGCAGCGTCGTACTCCCGTAGCTGCGCTGCGGTCTCATCGGCCGCCACCACCCGCAGCCCGTCATTCGTCGCACCGCCTGCCCACGCCTGGGCGATGGCGGTGATGTCCCAGCTGTCACTGCGCTGCGTGGCGCAGCCCACCCCGGCGCTCGCCGGCTGCACCGTGACCGCTGCATCCGCCGTGGACGCACTGGGCTGACTCGCCCACGTCACCGCCTCCGGCGACCAGGCCGAGGTCAGCCGCTGGACCGCGATGGTGTGGGTGGCGCAATCCGAGGAGTACTCCACCGGGAGCGAGAGCGACGCGGCGGTGATCGTCTCTCCCGCCGAGGTGGCCTCATCGAAGTCCACCAACAGCCGGCCCGCCTCCCCCGACGGGAACCGGCCCACGGTGTAGAAGTCGTAGTCGATGTCGGAGGGGTTCAGCCCCGCGTAACCACCCGCCGGGCCCAGCGTGTACGTCGGGTCGATGGTGACCGGATACGCCGTGCCCGGGTCGGCTAGGAACGCCGCATCCGGCTTCAGCACGACCCTCGTGCCCTTCCCTTTGTCCGTCACCGCCACGTCGACCGCACGAGGACGCGACGCGCCGGCCTCGGTGTTCGCGTCAGTGCGGGCACCCCGGTCCACCGTGGCGTCCCACATCAGCGGCGCCGGAGCACTCACGACTGGCTCACCGTCGTCTGTCGTGAGCGTGAGCGACCCGTGCTTGCCCCGGGTCAGCTTCGCGCCGTCGGCCGCGACGAGCATCGGCAACCGCAACGGCCCCTCGGGGGCCGCGCGCAGCACCACCGAGTGCGAGAAGCCGTCCGCCAGCGCCTCGACCACCAGGTCACCGTTCGGGACCACGTCGGGATAGGTCAGCTTCGAGCCCTCAACCGTCGGAGCCGGCAGCACGGTCGGCCACGACCACGCCACCTCCCGGCCGGTCTCATCGGTCATCCGCGCCAACGGCTCGCCGCCGCCATCGGAGAACGACAACTCGCCCACAGCGTTGGCCGGCCGCCAACCCCCCTCGCGCTCCACCAGCGTCGTGTCGATCGGCCCCCACGTTCCCGTCTTCGGATCCCGGGCACGCACCGGCGCCACCGAGAGCTTCCTGGTCCACGTGCCATCGGGGTTGATGAACACCTGCCGGGTCGGAGTCCGCTGCGACAGGTCCTCCACACCAGTCCGGAGCTCGCGCGCCGCCACGGCCGCTGAGCCGGCGTCCGGCCCGTCAGGACGGCCGTCACCGTCGGAGTCAGCCGCCTCCTTCGCCGACTTCGCCGCCGGTGTCGGCTCGGCAGCCACCGCCAACGGCTGCAACGACGAGGTCACCAACGCCCACGCCATCGCACAAGCCACGACCAGCACGACGACATACCGACGACCCGACAAACCAACCCCCTAGCCAGAGCCCGTGTTCGGGCCGTACGCCGAGGAAGGTCCCAGACGCGTTACTCGGTCGGCGGGGGTTTGTGACCGGATTTTCCGCAGATCCGGCCGAACTTGTGACGTACATGCCAAGAAACAGGCGTCTTACGGCGCGGATCTGACGACGCACGCCCTCCGGGCGAGCCGGTGTGCCCCGCTCGGCCGTCTGCCGTCGGAGTCAGAGGTGGTCGTCTGTAGGAAGTCGATCCCCGCCTCCGTCGGCAGGGTCCGACTCCAGCGGTTCGACGTACGCGAACTCGTCGAAGGCCGCGAGGGCCAGCCACGGGAATGCTCCCAGGGCAAGCAGGATGCCCATCCGCCCGAACGGGGCGAACCCACCCAGAAGCGCTATCAGAAGTGAAGCACTGACGACAGCAAGCGCTACTGGCGGGCGCCAGGCAGGAGCCGTCAGCAGACCGAGGGCGCCCACGATTGCCAGCACGGTGCCCGCCAGACTTCCGAAGATGTGCGCCGTTGCGATGCATCCGACGGCGCACGCCTCAAGGGCCGCAACGATTGCCAAGCGCTTGCCGCCGAGACGCTTGAGGCGTGCCAACGTGCACAAGGGTGCGGCCGTTCGGCGATGAAGCGCGCGCCGGGATGCTGGGCGATGTGAGGCGCCGTCCATGGCACGTTCAACTCCTTGAGGAAGGCCCGCGTCTGCATGGGCGGGACGCGGACACCATGCCATCCCGAACGGGCAATATTGGCTGCGCGATCGTGAATGCTCGCCGTCGCTCGATGGAAGGGGTCAAGGGACGGGCGGGACTGGCAGCGATTGCCTCTTCGCGGCGATCAAATGGTCCTCAGGGATTCCTGGAGGGCCGAGACTGGCGCCACTTGCATAACCCCCAGCCGAGGTTGAACCCTCCAACAAGAACGCCGATCGTCGCCAGTTGTCGCACGCCGTCCTGCAGCTCATAAAGACAAAGCATCCCCGCCAGGCTCGCTGCAGGCAGTCCGGGCGCTAGAAATAAAATCAGTCGGACAGCGGAGGACAAGGGGCGCACGGGAATCGCCACTACGGAACGGGCCCGGCGACGGCCGCAACAATCGCCGCCGACAGACTCGCGAACTGCAAGGTCAGGAGCCACAGCGGAAACATCGGTCGACCATTCGCGCCTCGAACCGTCGAAACGATCAAGAGGATATAAAAGACGCCTGACAGCGCCGCCGGGGCCCTTCCGTAGTCAAGAAACCATACAGCCTTGCCTGTTACAAGGATCCATGAGTTCGCGAAAAGCAAGGTGAGCGCGAATGTAGATTCGCCTATCACCGCTGCAACACCTGTGTGGTCTTTGGTCATCTAGCTTCGAGCCTTCCTGCGCGACCCTGGAGAGGCGGATACCGGTCCGGCGAGCGCCGCGGATCGGTGGAGTGGAATCGATGGCGGATCCCCAGGCCATTCAGAGTCCCCAAACCCACGCGTATCTGGTCGAGCGGACGATGCGTGACCAGGGCAATGATCAGCGCGCCCGAAACCCCGAAACACTGGTTCCCAAGCGACGCCTCGAAGAGTCCTAACCCACCCGCTATCGCAAGCAGCCCGGCGAGCATCGGAAGAAACGTCGTCTCCCTCGCCAGGCGTACACACACCGCCACATTCACCTTCACGTGAGCCTCAATCTTGAATGCCTACTAAATGATCCCATCCAGCCCGCCGAGGTCGTGAGGACCTTGCCCCGAACGGATTCGTTTAGTGTGTCCGCCGACGTCTTGTCGCGGGACGCGTCGGTTCGGTTTTCAAGTTGCGAATGAACTCCCAAATCAATCCGCCGGCGAAGATCGCCGCCATCGTGATCAGCGGCGCCCAATTCTCTTTGGCGACGAAGAATGATGTCACGGCGATAAAGATAAGAACATAAAGAAGTCTCGTCATGTCTAAGGCCTGTTCGGTCGATCATGGTGCGGCTCGTTGGCGCCGGTTCGGGGGAGGGGGGAATCGGTCCTAAGCAGGAACACCCTGTAAGCACTATCGAGGAAGCCGGCGCCCGCAAACAATACGATGGGTTGGATCCCCGTCTCCGGTTGTCCGACGAAATAGGTCAAAAGCACGACAGAATATAGTGCTAGGCCAAGCCGCCAGAGCCTCGACGACGGAGTAGATCGCCTCAGCGCGTGAACTATCAAGAGGATCGTTATCGCGGCGATGCCCAGCCATGTCGCACGGAGCGGCAGGCTGTTAGCGGCGAAGAACTGTCTGAACGACAACAGGGTTACCACAAAGTAGAGGACTCCGGAGGGCCGCGCCGGGGCATGGCGCGTAAGTCGGCCTCTGCCCGGAGTCGGATCTGAGCTCATTACGACGATCTTCCCCTCCTAGCCAGAGCCCGTCTTCGGACCGTACGCCGAGGAAGGTCCCAGACGCGCTACTGCGTCAGCGGAGGTTTGCGACCGGATTGCCAGCAGATCTGGCCGAACTTGTGACGTACATGCCAAGAAACTGGCGTTTGTGGGAGGCGCGCGGTCCGACGACGTGCGCCTTGCGGCGGCGAAGTCGGTGTGCGCAGCGGTCGTCGCTGTCCCGTCAGCGGACGACGGTTCGCAGAAAGTCGACGCCGTCGCGCGTGATGCTGGCTCGGACCTCGTGCGCACGGGCCAAGGCCTCGTCGCGGTTCGTCGCGGGCAGACGGCACCTCTCCCCGGTGTCGGCTTCGATGTCGACGACCCACCGGGTGTGCAGAACTCGCCGCTGCACGGGCGCCGGCAGATGCCGGTAGGCGACAGCCTTGGTGAACGGGTCGACGAGCGGATTCGGGAGAGTGAGCCTGCGACGCCAGCGGCGCAGGCGTGCGACCGCCGGCTCCACCCGCACGGTGACCGGCACGCCATCAGGGCCGCGCGCGTCGGGGAGACGCACGATGGCCTCAGTGGGCGTCATGAGGTGCCTCGCCGTTCGGGGGCGAAGCCGCCGGCTCGAACCTTGGCCGCAAGTCGTTCGCGGAGGGCTTCGGCACCTGCCAGCGAGGTGGCCTTCTCCTTGTGCGCCACGCGGATGAGACCCGACCCGTCGCGCCTGTACCGCACCACACCCACCTTCCAATGCGAGTCCTTTGCGTTCCTGAGATGCAGGAGGACTCCGATCGTTGCTGCGAAGACGAGCCCCTCGATCCCGGCCAGGCCTCCGCCCAGGAACAGTTCGCCTCGTTTGATGGCGCGGACGTAGTAGACGTGCGCCCCTTGAACAATCCGCACGTCGTGCGGTCCGGGGTTGAACTGAATGGGGTCACGCGAAGAATCGAGCATCAACCGACTCCTCGGCGTCGCAGTCTTGATCGTTTCATCCGCTAGTCCGTGGTCCAACTATGGTGACGTTGTCGTGCGCTTGTGCGCTCAGTCGTCCTCCGCCCGTGGGCCCGCCGGAGGTCGGCTACCGCCTTGCGGCGGAGCGGTGCAACGTGGAGGTAGGGCTCCGGGCGCCATGACTCGAGCAGCTCGCGCTGACGCTGTGTGGCCGCCGCTTCGTCGTCGAAGAACTCGACACCGACCAGTCGGACCAACGGCGGTCGATACCTTCCCCGGTAGATGCAGACCTTGTATCGCGTGTCCAGGAACTGCACAGCAGCCATTAAGGGCAGACCGAGGATCAGGAACGCGAGGAAGCCCGTTGGGTTGTCCAGAAGGGAACGCACGAATGCGACCGGCGTCAGTGCGGGCCACGCTTCGACCGTGAACCAGTGTCCGGCACTGGCGAACTCGGCATCGGGGTCATCGGGGTCATGGCCAGGAGGTGGGCCCACCGCCACACGTCGGTAATCGGGTTTTCAGAGCCGGATGGTGGCGTTCACGGCGAGTGCGCCCACAATGAAGACCGCGCCGAGTGCGAGGAGGAGGCCGAGCTCGACGATCTCTTTCGAGAAGCCAGACAACGTCAAGGGCAGCACGCTGTCTCCCCGCTATCGACCACAGATCCCGCGGCTAGAAGTGCTGACCCTGCGCTACCTCGCCAACGGACGCTTAGCTCCTCACGGAAGGCCCGGGTCTCCGGAGCGGGATGCGGACACCATCCCATCCCGATGACGGGCAACGGCGGTGTTTCGCGGCCGCGGGGAGCTGAGCGCTCCGGGAGTTGTGACGCGGATGCCAAGAAGTGTCGACCGGCAGACCAGAGGATGCGGTTGTAGCTCCCGCACCTGGACTGCCGGGGCCATCATTGGCAGGTGGCCCCCATTCTTGAGCTGGAGACGCAGGACACCCAGGAGCGGCGCTGGGCATGGATCCTGCCTGTGGTGACGCTGGTCGTCGGTTCGTTTGTGTCGACCGACGCGGACGGCGTGGCGGTGCGAGTGCTTCTCGGCGCGTGGTTCTTGATCAGTTTGTCCGTCGGCGTCGCGTGGCAGCTGCTGTACCGCCGGAACCTCGCTGATCGGTTCGGGTTGCTCGCCGCCCTCTTCGTCCTCGCGATGATCGTGGGGCTGTGTTTCGGCTCCGTCTCGGTCGGCACGGCCGGGGGAGTCCGGTTCGACCAACTCGCGTTGCCGAGCATCCTGGCCGGCGTCGTATTGACCGAATGGTGGCTGCGCGATCGCGAGCGCTCGCGTCGCTGACCGGCGGCAACGGGCCGGTCCGCTATGCCGACGTCTGCGAGGAATTCCGGCCGCGCCTCCTCGAGCGGAGGAAGCGATACCGCATGGCGACGTACAGCGGTAGGAAGACGACGGGCAGCAGGACAGTGCCGGCGGCCCAGGCCCACGGACTGAAAGCGCCGGCTCCCGGCTCCGGGCGACCGAGCGCGAAGCCGTGTCTGCGGGAGTCCCACCAGACCAGAGCGGCGCAGGCGATCCACATGCACAGCAGAGCGACCTTCATCTCGGGCGCCTCCGCCGCGGAGACTCCCGAGCCTCGGATGGTTCGTTCATGTTTCGCCCCCAGCTCCTGATCCTGAATCCGCCTGTCCTCCTTCCCGCAGGGAGGCGACGCCAAGGCTGGCTCGCTCGCGATCGAAGGTCCATGCGTTCGTAGTGACTCCCGGCTCCCGCCCCGCGGACTTGTGACCTGGTTGCCAAGAAGCTGTGTGGAACAGCGGAAACGCGGTTGTGAGTGAGTGCTCACTCACTTAAGGTGGCGGGATGCCCCGTGCTCGTCCGCTGACCCCCGAGGAGCGCCGCGCCGCCCTCGTCGACGCGACGGTGCCGTTGCTCTACCAGCACGGCCGCAACGTGACGACGCGGCTGATCGCGGAAGCGGCAGGGGTGGCGGAGGGCACGATCTTCCGGGTGTTCCCGACCAAGGACGCGCTGGTCGAGGCGGCCCTGGCCCAGGCGTTCCGGCCCGGTCAGCTGCTGGTTCGGGTCGCGGAGATCGATCCCGCCCTGCCGCTGCGCGAGCGGCTGCTCACCGTCACGAGCATCCTGCAACAGCGGTTCCAGGCGACGTTCGGCCTGATGCGCGCGATGGGGATCATGGGGCCGCCGCCCGGGCCGCACGAGGATCGCCACCGAGCGCTCGACGAGCTCGAGCGCGCGATGGTGGCCGTCGTCGAGCCCGACGCCGACCGACTGTCGGTGGAGCCCGCGATGCTGGTGCACATGCTCCGGCTGCTGACGTTCGCCGGCAGCAACCCGCACCTGGCGGACAGCCGCCTGCTGACCCCCGAGCAGATCGTCGACACCCTGCTCCACGGCGTACTCACGAGAGAGAACTGATGCTCCTCCGACTTCTGCGCGGCTACCTGCGTCCCTACCGTGGCTGGCTGCTGGCCATCGTCGGGCTGCAGTTCGTCAGCACCGGGGCGATGCTCTACCTCCCGGCGCTCAACGCCGACATCATCGACGGCGGCATCGCCCAGGGCGACACCGGCTACATCGTGCGCACCGGCGCCGTCATGCTCACGGTCTCGCTGGCCCAGATTGCCTGCTCCATCGCGGCGATCTGGTGCGCCGCGCGCTCCGCGATGGGTTTCGGCCGGGACCTGCGGGCGGCCCTGTTCCACCGGGTCGGCTCCTTCAGCGCCTACGAGGTCGGGCGCTTCGGCGCGCCCAGCCTGATCACCCGCACGACCAACGACGTCCAGCAGGTGCAGATGCTGGCCTACCTCGCCTGCTCGATGGCCGTGACGATCCCGATCATGATGGTCGGGTCGGTGCTGATGGCGCTGCACCAGGACCGCAACCTGGCGTGGCTGTTCGCCGTGCTCATCCCCGCGCTCTTCCTCGTGGTCGGCGCCGTGGTGACGCGGATCGTGCCGTACTTCCGGCTGGTCCAGCAGCGGCTCGACCGGGTCAACGGCGTGCTGCGCGAGCAGATCCAGGGCATCCGGGTGGTGCGCGCGTTCGTCCGCGAGCGCGCGGAGGAGGAGCGCTTCGAGGTCGCCAACGAGGCGCTCACCGACGTGTCCCTGCGGGCCGGCCGCTGGATGGCGACGTTCTTCCCGCTGATGCTGCTCGTCGTCAACGTCGCCGCCGTCGGCGTCATCTGGTTCGGCGGCCACCGGGTCGACGCCGGCGAGATGGAGGTCGGCCCGCTGACCGCGTTCCTGTCCTACCTGATGCAGGTGATGATGAGCGTGATGATGGGGTCGTTCATGCTCATGATGATCCCGCGCGCCGCCGTGTGCGCCGACCGGATCGGCGAGGTCCTCGACACCGAGACGACCGTCCACGCCCCCGAGCGCGGCGTCACCGATGCCGACGTACGCGGCGTGCTTGAGTTCGACCGCGTCGACTTCAGCTACCCGGGCGCCGAGCAGCCGGTCCTCACCGACGTCTCGTTCACGGCCCGAGCCGGCCAGACGCTGGCGGTCATCGGCTCGACCGGTGCCGGCAAGTCGACGCTGCTCAACCTCGTGCCCCGGCTCTTCGACGCCACCGGCGGGGCCGTCCGCGTCGACGGCGTCGACGTCCGCGACTGGGATCCCGGCGCGCTCGGCAGCCGGCTCGGCCTGGTGCCGCAGAAGGCGTTCCTGTTCTCCGGCACCGTCCGCTCCAACCTCGAGATGGGCAAGGGCGACGCGACCGACGCGGAGCTCTGGCACGCCCTGGAGGTCGCCCAGGCCCGGGACTTCGTCGAGACGCTCGAGGGCGGCCTCGATGCCGCGGTCGCCCAGGGCGGCACCAACTTCTCCGGCGGCCAGCGGCAGCGCCTCGCCATCGCCCGGGCGCTGGTACGCCGCCCGGAGATCTACCTCTTCGACGACTCCTTCTCCGCGCTCGACCTGGCAACCGACGCCCGGCTCCGCCTCGCGCTCGCACCCGAGACGCGTGACGCGCTCGTAATCATCGTCGCCCAGCGGGTCTCGACGATCCGTGAGGCCGACCTGATCCTCGTGCTCGACGACGGCCGGATCGTGGGCCGCGGCACCCACGAGGAGCTGCTGGCCGACAACGCGACGTACCAGGAGATCTGCTCGTCGCAGGTCACGGCCGAGGAGATGTCATGAGTCGATCTGCTCTGGTCTCGACGGGCTCGACCGGCGGGTTGCGCGAGGAGATGTCATGAGCAGGGGCCAGCTGAAGGCCACCGAGCGGATCACGGGCGGCGGTGGCCCCGGCATGCACGGGCAGGTGGCCCAGAAGCCGATGAGCTTCGGGCCGTCGGCGAAGCGACTGCTGCGACGGCTCGCCCCGCAGCGCGCCGTACTGCTCCTCATCGTCGGGCTCGCGGTGGCCGGCGTGGTGCTGGGGGCGTTGGCGCCGCGCTACCTCGGCCAGGCCACCGACCACGTCTTCACCGGCGCGGTCGGCCGCGACCTTCCTGCCGGCGCCACGCAGGAGGAGGTCGTCGATGGGCTGCGGGCGCAGGGGGAGGACCGGCTCGCCGACGTGGTCTCCGGCCTGCGCGACCTGGTGCCGGGCCAGGGCGTCGACTTCGACGCGGTGGCGCGGGTGCTGCTGCTGGTGCTGGGCCTGTACGTCGTCTCCGCACTGTTCGCCTGGCTGCAGGGCCTGCTGCTCAACCGGCTCGTCAACCGGGCGGTCCGTGAGCTGCGCACCGACGTCGGGCGCAAGCTGAACCGGCTGCCCCTGGACTATCTCGACCGGCAGCCCCGCGGCGAGATCATGTCTCGCGTCAGCAACGACATCGACAACCTCGCCCAGACGCTGCAGCAGACCGTCAGCCAGCTGCTGACCTCCGTCGTCACCGTCGTCTCCATCCTCGCGATGATGCTGTGGATCAGCCCGCTGCTCGCGGTGATCGCGCTCGTGTCGGTGCCGGTCTCGATGCTGGTCGCCAGTCGGGTGATGAAGCGGTCGCAGGGTCAGTTCGTCGCGCAGTGGCGGCGCACCGGCCAGCTCAACGCCCACATCGAGGAGACCTTCTCCGGCCACGAGCTGGTCCGCGTCTTCGGACGTCAGGCCGAGGCCGAGCGGATCTTCGCCGAGCACAACGAGGGCCTGTTCCGCGCGGGCTTCAAGGCGCAGTTCGTCTCCGGACTGATCATGCCGGTGATGATGTTCATCGGGAACCTGAACTTCGTCCTGGTCGCGGTCGTCGGCGGCCTCCGCGTCGCCACCGGTCACCTGACTGTCGGCGAGGTCCAGGCGTTCATCCAGTACTCCCGCCAGTTCAACATGCCGCTCACGCAGCTGGCCTCGATGATCAACATGCTGCAGTCCGGCGTCGCCTCCGCCGAGCGGGTCTTCGAGCTGCTCGACGCGCCGGAGCAGTCACCCGACGAGGCCGGATCGCTGCCCGCCGTACCCGGTGGCGGGCCCAGTGGCGAGGTCCGCTTCGAGCACGTGTCGTTCTCCTACGACCCCGACGAGCGGCCGCTCATCGAAGACCTCTCGCTGGTCGCCCGACCGGGTCAGACCGTGGCGATCGTCGGCCCCACGGGAGCCGGCAAGACCACGCTGGTCAACCTGATCATGCGGTTCTACGAGCTGCAGACCGGCCGCATCACGCTGGACGGCGTCGACATCGCCGGCGTCCCGCGGGCCGACCTGCGTGCGCGCACCGGCATGGTGCTGCAGGACACCTGGTTGTTCGAGGGCACGATCCGCGACAACCTGCGCTACGGGCGTCCCGACGCGAGCGAGGAGGAGATCCTCCAGGCGGCGCGGGCGACGTTCGTGGACCGCTTCGTCCACTCGCTGCCCGACGGCTACGACACCGTCATCTCGGCCGAGGGCGCCTCCTTGTCGGCCGGCGAGCGGCAGCTGCTCACCATCGCGCGGGCGTTCCTCGCCGACCCGGCGCTGCTGATCCTCGACGAGGCGACCAGCTCGGTCGACACCCGCACCGAGCTGCTGCTTCAGCAGGCGATGGCGGCGCTGCGCAGCGACCGCACCTCCTTCGTCATCGCCCACCGGCTCTCCACGATCCGCGACGCCGACCTGATCCTCGTCATGGAGGCCGGTGCGATCGTCGAGCGGGGCACCCACGAGGAGTTGCTGGCCGCCGACGGCGCCTACGCGCGGCTCTACCGCTCTCAGTTCGCCGCTCCCGTCGAGGAGGAAGAGGTCGCCTGAGGGTTCGCGCCGTCATACGGATGGGTCGCCAGAGCGACCAGCTCGTATGACGTCCGCCGAAAAGCCGTTGAGCGGCCCTCTCGACCGGCGTACCTTCGAGGGACACGGGAAAGGAGGTGGTCCAAAGACATGAACTCTTTCAGGACGCGTGAGGTGGCTGCCCGCTAGCAGCCCCAGCAGGACGCCGGGGCTGAGATGCCCCACGACGCTGCTGGCGAATCCCAGGCAGCTACCCGACCCGCAGACGACCGGGACCACGTCCCCCGGTGCGGTCGCTCTCCTGAGCGGCCACGTCTGCGGGTCGCTGCATGTCCGGCGTACGACGGCCACGACCCGGCGGAAAGTTGTTCGAGTCAACCAATCGGGAATATGGTTGACGTCATCAACTGTTGGACCAGTGACCAGCAACCGTCCGTACGTAGGGATCGAGACAACGTGAGCCAGGACCCCACTCCTGCCGGGACCGCCGAACAGGCCGGTCAGATGACCCACAAGGAGATCCTGGAGGCCCTCTCCGGCCTCCTCCTCGCGATGTTCGTCGCGATGCTCTCCAGCACCGTCGTCACCAACGCCCTCCCGCGCATCGTCACCGACCTCCACGGCAGCCAGACCGGCTACACCTGGGTGATCGTCGCGACGATGCTGGCGATGACGGCGACCACCCCGATCTGGGGCAAGCTCGCCGACCTGTTCGCCAAGAAGACGCTGATGCTGGTGGCGCTCACGGTCTACATGCTCGGCTCCGCCCTCGCGGGCGTCAGCCAGTCGATGGAGATGCTGATCGGCGCACGCGTCCTCACCGGTGTGGGGGTGGGCGGCGTGATGGCGCTCATCCAGATCATCATCGCCACGATGGTGAGCCCGCGCGAGCGGGGCCGGTACGCCGGCTACATCGGCGCCTCCTTCGGCCTCGCCACGCTGAGTGGACCGCTCATCGGCGGCGTGGTGGTCGACTCCCCGCTGGGCTGGCGCGGCTGCTTCTACGTCGCCCTGCCGTTCGCCATCGCCTCCTTCCTCCTGCTGCGCGCCAAGCTGCACCTGCCCGTGGTGAAGCGGCAGGTCCAGATCGACTACCTCGGCGCCGTGCTGCTGATGGGCGGCGTCAGCCTGCTGCTGATCTGGGTCTCGCTCGCCGGCCACCAGTTCGAGTGGCTCTCGCTCGCCACGGTCCTGATGGTGGCCGGTGGCATCGTGCTGCTGGCGCTGGCCGTCCTGGTCGAGGCGCGTGTCGCTCCCGAGCCGATCATCCCGCTGTTCCTCTTCAAGGACCGCACCATGGTGCTCGCCACCATCGCGACCATCTCGGTCGGCATCGCGATGTTCGGCGCGACCACGTTCCTCAGCGAGTACTTCCAGACCTCGCGCGGCATGAGCCCGACCGCTGCCGGGCTGATGTCGCTGTGCATGGTCGGCGGCTTGATGGTCGTCGGCATCGTGTCCGGCAAGGCCATCACCGACACCGGTCGCTGGAAGGGCTGGCTGGTCGGCGGCATGGCGGTCGCCGTGCTCGGCACCGTGCTGCTCGCCACGATCGACGCCCATACCAGCCTGTGGACGGTCGGCGCCTACATGGCGGTGCTCGGGTGTGGGCTCGGCGCGACCCAGCAGAACCTGCTGCTCGCAGTGCAGAACAACGTCGACCAGGCCAACATCGGCGCCGCCAGCTCGCTGGTGAACTTCTTCCGGTCCATGGGTGGCGCGGTCGGCGTCAGCGCGCTCGGCGCGGTCCTCGCCCACGACGTCACCAGTGACGTCACCAGCGGCGTGGCGAAGCTGGTCGCCCAGGGCACGCTCCGGCCCGAGGACGTCGGCTCGCTCGGCCACGGGGCCGTGCCCGATGTCGCGGCGCTTCCCGGCCCGCTGCGGACCGTCTTCGAGAACGCGTTCGGCGACGCGACCGGTCACATCTTCGTCTACACGGTGCCGTTCGCGCTGGTGGCGCTCATCGCCGTCTGCTTCATCAAGGAGACGCGCCTGCGCACCTCGCTGGGCGACCTGAGCGAGCCGGAGATCGACATGGAGCTCGCCGCCGAGCTCGAGGCCGGCGGTGGGGGCCGGCGATGACCGAGCGCGAGGAGTCGCTGCACCTGCTGGAGCAGGAGCTCGGCGTGCTGATCCGCCGCATCAAGCGGGTCATCGCCGAGCGCGCCCGGATGGTGCACCCCGACCTGCCGCCACCGTCCTACCTGGTGCTCGGCTGGATCGCCGAGCAGGGGCCGTTGCGGGCCTCGGCGCTGGTGGAGGAGTTCGCCGTCGACAAGGCCGCCGTCAGCCGCCAGGTCCAGCACCTCGAGGAGCTCGGCCTGGTGGAGCGGACCGCCGATCCCGACGACGGGCGGGCCAGCCTGCTCAGCGCCAGCGCGGACGCCGTACGCCGGCTCCGCAAGGTGGAGGTGGCGCGCCGGGGGCTGCTCGACGAGCGGCTCGCGGACTGGACCGCCGAGGAGCTGGAGCGGTTCGCCACCGAGCTGGCTCGCTACAACGCGACACTGGCCTGAAGCCCCAGGCACCTGACGTTTTCGACACCGCTCCCGCAGGGCAGCGGTTGAGAACGTCAGGTGCCCGCGTCACACCAGCCAGGCGGCGCTGTCGGGCGGCAACAGCCGGCCCTCGAGCTCCCTGCTGGCGATGACAACGTCCCCCGCGGGGAGCTCGATCGCGTCCTGGCCGCAGTTGAGGACCACCGTCAGGTCGCCGCGACGGAAGGCCAGCACGTCGCGGTGCAGGTCGAGCAGCTCGACCTGCTCCGGCCCCGGCAGCGCGTGCTTGCGGCGGCAGGCGAGCGCGGCGCGGTAGAACTCCAGCGTCGAGCCGGGCACGCCGGTCTGCGCCTCGACGGTGAGCTCCGCCCACCCGGCGGGCTGGGGCAGCCACGGCTGCGCCGTGCCCGGCGAGAAGCCGTACGGCGGCTCGGTGCCGCTCCACGGGATCGGGACCCGGCAGCCGTCGCGGCCCTCCTCAGGGTCCTCGGTGTGACGCGTCCGCAGCCAGGTCGGGTCCTCCCGGTGCTCGGGGTGCACGTCGACCTGCTCGAGGCCGAGCTCCTCCCCCTGGTAGAGGTAGGCCGAGCCGGGCAGCGCCAGCATCGTCAGGGTCGCCGCCTTGGCGCGGGCGAGACCGACCGCGCCGCCGCCGTAGCGGGTCGCGTGGCGCACCACGTCGTGGTTGGACAGCACCCAGGTGGGCGAGGCGGAGACCGAGGCGAGCGCGTCGAACGTCGAGGTGATGACGCCGCGGAACGACTCCGCCGACCAGCCGGCGAGCAGCCACGCGAAGTTGAACGCCTGGTGCATCTCGTCGTCGCGGACGAAGCGCGCCATCGACTCGGCCGTCTGGGTCCAGGCCTCCGCGACCAGCATGCGGTCGCCCGGATAGGCGTCGAGCACCCGGCGCCAGCGCCGGTAGACGTCATGCACCTCCGGCTGGTCCCACATCGGCTCGTCGACCGAGACCCGCTCGACCATCTGGCCGGTGGTGTCGGCGCCGGAGCGCGGCGCCTCGCCCTCGGCCACCACCTGGTCGCGCAGTGACTCCTCCTTGATCAGCCCGTGCGCGACGTCCACCCGGAAGCCGTCGACCCCTCGGTCGAGCCAGAACCGCAGCACGTCCTCGAACATGTCGCCGACCTCGGGGTTGCGCCAGTCGAGGTCGGGCTGGGAGGAGTCGAAGAGGTGGAGGTACCACTCACCGTCCGGCACCCGCGTCCACGCCGCGCCGCCGAAGACGGACGCCCAGTTGTTGGGCGGCTCCTCGCCGTTCGGGCCGCGGCCCTCGCGGAAGATGTAGCGGGCACGCTCGGGGGAGCCCGGGCCGGCCGCCAGAGCGGCCTGGAACCACTCATGCTCGTCGGACGTGTGGTTGGGCACGAGGTCGACGATGAGCCGCAGGCCCAGCTCGTGGGCGCGGGCCACCAACGCGTCGGCGTCGGCGAGGCTGCCGAAGAGCGGGTCGATGTCGCGGTAGTCGGCGACGTCGTACCCGTGGTCCTTCATCGGCGAGCGGTAGAAGGGTGAGATCCAGAGCGCGTCGACGCCGAGGTCGCGCAGGTGGGTGAGCCGGTCGGTGATGCCGTGCAGGTCGCCGACGCCGTCGCCGTTCGCGTCGGCGAAGGAGCGGGGGTAGACCTGGTAGGTGACGGCGTGACGCCACCATGCGTGCGACTGGGGGGAGTTCACGTCGTCAACCTTAGGATGGGCCCGTGAGCGACCTGATCGACACCACTGAGATGTACCTTCGGACCATCTACGAGCTGGTCGAGGAGGGCATCGTCCCGCTGCGGGCCCGGATCGCCGAGCGCCTGCACCAGAGCGGTCCCACGGTGTCGCAGACGGTCGCCCGGATGGAGCGCGACGGGCTGCTGACCATCCAGGGCGACCGGCACCTGGAGCTCACCGAGGAGGGCCTGCGCCTGGCGACCCGGGTCATGCGCAAGCACCGGCTCGCCGAACGGCTGCTCACCGACGTCATCGGCCTGGACTGGGAGCTGGTCCACGAGGAGGCGTGCCGCTGGGAGCACGTCATGTCCGAGACCGTGGAGCGCCGGCTGCTGGAGCTGCTCGACCACCCGACGGAGTCGCCGTACGGCAACCCGATCCCGGGCCTGGCCGAGCTCGGCGAGGAGCCGGTCGTCGAGGACTTCATGACCGGCGTCGAGCCGCTGTCGAAGGCCGCCGCGGCACAGAAGGCGACCGTGCTGGTGCGCCGCATCTCCGAGGAGATGCAGAAGGACGAGGCGCTCATGAGCGCGCTGCGCCGGGTCGGCGCCCTCCCCGACAAGACCGTCACCATCATGGCGACCGAGGAGGGTGTGCTGGTCGGCTCCGGTGGCGAGGCGGCCGAGATCGTTCCTGAGGCGGCGGACCACATCTTCGTGCGCAAGCTCTGAGGACGCCTGACGCGCCGCGGGGTCGGCTGCTTTAATCGTCTTCACGACACACGCGCCGCCTCCGCGCCACGGGGCGTCTCGGGACAGGGCCTTGGGGGAGGACCCGATGGAAGTCGTCCGCGTCGACGTCCCGGCTGCAGAGCTGGCCGCTGAGTCGGCCGGCGGGCCGGGAGTGGTGGTGGTCGCGCGCGACCCGACGCGCGGCCCGCTGGCCGTCGGCCAGCAGGTCGTCGTCGTCGATGCCGACGGCGAGTTCCACGGGGGCGTCGTCCTCGCGGCCGTCGACGACCCGGATGAGCCCGGCTACCGGCTGCTCCTCGGGGCGCGACTCCCGGCCGAGCTCGCGGCACAGCGCATCGCCGATCACGACGTGCTGCCGGAGAACGCCCGGCTGCACGAGGTGGTCGACCTCCTCGGCGACCTCCGCCGAGCGATGCGCGACGCCTCCGGTGAGAGCTAGGAAGCGAGAGACGCGCGCCGCTCGGCGAGGCGGGCGAGGAACTCGCTGCATCCGGCGTGCACGCGGTATGTCGCGAGGTCGTCGCCCCGCGTCGCGCCGCGGTTCACGATGACCACGGGCGTCCCCGCCTTGGCCGCGCGCCGCACGAACCGCAGCCCGCTCATCACCGTCAGGCTCGAGCCGGCCACCAGGAGCGCGCCGGTCGTCCCAGCCCCGCCGGCCAGCCCGTCGACCGCGTCGTAGCAGCGGGCCACGCGCTGCTTCGGGACGTTCTCGCCGAAGAAGACCACGTGGGGCTTGACGACGCCGCCGCACGCCTCGCAGTCGGGCACCACGAAGCCGCCGGTCTCGGTCAGCTCCACGTCGCCGTCGGGGTTGCTCGCGACCTGGGCGTGCCGCTGCGCCCAGCCCGGGTTGAGGGCCTCGAGGCGCTCCTGCAGCGCCGTACGGGCCGTCACGTCACCGCAGTCGAGACACACGACCTCCGCCACCCGGCCGTGCAGGGCGACCACGCGCCGGCTGCCGGCCGCCTCGTGGAGGCCGTCGACGTTCTGGGTGATGAGCAGCTCGGGGTCGATCCGCGCCAGGGCGTGGTGCCCGGCGTTCGGCCCGGCGGCGCCCATCCGCGCCCATCCGAGGTGGCTGCGGGCCCAGTACCGCTGCCGGGCGCTCGCGTGCGCGAGGAACTCCTGGATCGTCATGGGCTGACGCACCCGCCGTCCCGGGCCGCGGTAGTCGGGGATGCCCGAGTCGGTCGACAGACCGGCCCCGGTCAGCACGACGAGCGGGGCCGCCGCCAGCAGGTCCAGGGCCGCCGCGTCGGGGTCCGCGACCGGAGTCGCCGCCGGGGCCAGCGTCATGCGCTGTAGCGCGCCTGCGCGCGGGCCCGGGCCTTGCTCGCCTCGACCTCGCGGTTCTTGGGTGGCGCGGTGGTCACCAGCGACTCCAGGAGGTGGCGGGTCGCATGGGCGACCTCGGCCACGGCTCGGTCGAACGCCTCCTGGTTCGCGGCCGAGGGCTTGGTCGTGCCGGCCACCTTGCGGACGTACTGCAGCGCCGCGGCGCTCACCTCGTCCGGGGTCGCCGGTGGCTCGAAGTTGTGGAGCGGACGGATGTTGCGGCACATGGCCCCAGGGTACGTCGGACCGGGGTCCCTCGACCGGCCCGAACGACCGGCCCGAACAGGAGCCCGAACCACTAGCCTGGGCTCGTGCCTGGACGTCATCGCGCCGGAGGCCCGCCTGTGGCCGACGACGCCCACCCGCTGCTCGACGCGATGGCCGCGATCGCCTCCGACCTCGAGCTCGGCGGCGTGCTGCGGCGCATCGTCGAGGCGGCCTGCTCGCTCACCGACGCGGAGTACGGCGTGCTCGCGACGGTCGACGAGTCCGGCTCCTTCGCCGAGCTCGTCACCCACGGCACGACGCCCGAGCAGGCGCGGGCGATCGCCATGTCGAGCGGGCCGGGCGCGCCGGCTGATGCCCCGCTCGGTGCGCCCGTCCTCGTCGAGGACCGCGTCTTCGGCCACCTCTACCTGGGCGACAAGCGCGGTGGCGCGTCCTTCACCGCCGAGGACGGTGCGTACGTCGTCGCGCTGGCCCGCTCCGCCGGGAACGTGATCCGGCACGCCGCCGCCTTCGAGGAGAGCGAGCGTCGGCGGACCTGGCTGGAGGCGACCGTGCGGGTGGGCGCCATGGTCTCCTCGACCGGTCACCTCGGCGAGGCGATGGAGCAGCTGGTCCGCGAGGTCGAGCAGGTGACCGGCGCGGAGGACGTCGCGCTGGTGCAGTTCGACGGTCTGGAGTGGAGCGTCGGCGCCCACACGCCCTCGGTCGCGCCACTGACCGCGGAGCTCGACGACCTCGCCGACCGGTTCGCCGAGGCGGCGCAGTCAGGGCGACCGGTGCGGGTGGCGGGCGAGGGCCGGCGCTGCGCGCTGATCGTGCCCCTCCACACCGAGCTCGCCGCCCGCGGCGTGCTGCTCCTGCGGCTGGCCGACAGCCGGCTCGCGGTGCGCGAGCTCGAGCAGGAGCTGCTCGTCTCGTTCGCCGGCCAGGTCAGCCTCGCGCTCGACCGTGCCCACGCCCTCGCGGAGCGGCACGAGCTGTTGCTGGCCGCCGACCGCGACCGGATCGGCCGCGACCTGCACGACCTGGTGATCCAGCGGCTCTACGCGACCGGCCTGCAGCTGCAGGCGGCCCGCAACAGCGGTGACGCCGAGCGGATGGCGGAGGGACTGCTGACCGGCGTCAAGGAGCTCGACCTCAGCATCCGCGACCTGCGCGCCACCATCTTCGAGCTGGGCCGCGGCATCGGACAGAAGCTCCGTGACGAGGTGCGGGCCCTGACGACGGAGTACGCCACCGTCCTCGGGTTCCTGCCGGTCCTGCGCACCACCGGGCCGGTCGACAGCGTGCTGCCCGAGCCGGCGCACGACCAGCTGCTGCTGACGCTGCGCGAGGCGCTGTCGAACGTCGCCAAGCACGCGGACGCGTCCCAGGTGGTCGTCGAGCTGGTGGCCTCGCCGCTGTGGTTCATGCTGCGGGTGACCGACGACGGCATCGGGATCGGCCCGGACGCCGGACCCCGCAGCGGTCTGGGGAACGCGCGCCACCGCGCCGAGAAGCTCGGCGGCCTGCTGCGGCTCGCCGCGGCCGGCGACGGCAGGACGGTCATGACCTGGCTGGTGCCGACCGGCCGCTGAGCAGCGCCGGCACCTGACCTCACCAACCGTCTCGCCCCGGGGAGGCGGTTGGTGAGGTCAGGTGCCCGTCAGCGCTCGCCGGCCAGCAGCGCCAGCGCGGGGTCCAGACCGGCGTCGATCGCGGCGGCGGCGGCCGGAGGGACCCCGAGCCCGGCGTCCCGGCCCTGCTCGGTCATCGAGCCGCGCGTGTCATCGCCCCAGGGACCGTCCGTGTCCTCGAGTGCCATCGTGGCCGCCTCGGCCCCGTCGACCTCGTCGCCACCCTCGGGGTCGACCACGGCCCGGGAGACGTAGCGCCGCACCACCTCGAGCACCGCCACGCAGGCCAGTGCGATGAGCACGAAGCGCTGCAGCAGCACGCTGAAGGTCAGCTCGTCCTGGGCGTAGCGCCAGATCCCCGGGGAGACCATGAGGACCGCCAGGACGAGCGCGGGGATCGTCGTACCGCGGTGGTCGACGTTGCGGAACACCGGCCGCGCCGGGCGCACCACGTCGGGGTCCATCGCCTCCTCGCGCAGACCGGCGGTGTCGTCGTCGAACAGGGAGAGTGCCGTCATCGGGTGCTCCGTTCGCTGCGGCGGATGCGCCGGTCGGTCGGGGTCATGCGGTCACCGCCAGTGCCGACGAGACCGGACCGTCGGTGCGGGCGCCGGTGACGACGCCGATCGAGCGGACCGAGCCGGCGCCGGCGATCTCGGTGTAGGACAGCACCGGCAGCCGGTCCAGGGCCGGAGCCACGAAACGGCGTACGGCGGCCCGCAGCTGTGGCGCGCAGACCAGCACCGGGCGCACGTCCTCGTTCTCGGCCTGGGCGCCGAAGCCGGCCAGCGCGAGGAGGATGTTCTGGGCCAGGTCGGGGTCGAGAGCCAGCACGGTGCCCTGGTCGGTGGCGCGCATCGCCTCGAGCATGCTCTGCTCCAGCCCAGGCTCGAGGCTGATGGCGTGCACCACGCCGTCGGTGAGGTAGGGCGCCACGACCGCCGGGCCGAGCGCGGCGCGGGCCGCCTCGACCAGGGCGTCGAGGTCCTTGGTCGCCGCCGCCCGCAGCGACAGCGCCTCGAAGATCCGGACCAGGTCGCGGACCGACACGCCCTCGTCGAGCAGCGCGCGCAGCACCCGCTGGATCTCGCCGAGGGAGAGCTGGGTGGGCGTGAGCTCCTCGATGACCACCGGGTGGGTCCGCTTGACCACGTCGGTGAGCAGCCGGACGTCCTCGCGGCCCAGGAGGCGGCCGGCATGGCGGGTGACGATCTCGGCCAGGTGGGTGGTGATGACCGAGGCGCGGTCGACGACGGTGGCGCCGGCGATCTCGGCCTGGTGCCGCAGCTCGGCGGGGATCCACTTGGCGTCCAGGCCGAAGACCGGCTCCCGGGTCGGGGTGCCGGGCAGGCTCGCGATGTGGTCGCCGATGGCCAGCACCGTGCCACGCGGCGCCTGGCCGCGGGCGACCTCGATGCCGAACAGCGTGATGGCGTAGGTGTTGCCCGGCAGCTCGAGGTTGTCGCGGGTGCGGACCGGCGGGATGACGATCCCGAGGTCGCCGGCGATCTTGCGGCGCAGCGCCTTGACGCGGTCGAGGAGGTCGCCGCCGCTGGTGGCGTCGACGAGGTCGATGGAGTCCGCGGAGAGCTCCAGGCCGAGGGGGTCGACCAGGATCTCCTGGGCCAGGATCTCCGGCGAGTCCGGGGAGGGCACCATCTCGCCACCGGTCGGCAGGGCCGCCTCGTCGGCCGGATCGTCCTCCACCACCCGGTTGGAGGCGATGAGGCATAGCCCGCCGGCCAGGATGAACGGGATCTTCGGCAGGCCGGGGATGAGGCAGAGCGCCAGGGCCGCGAAGCCGGCGATGCGCAGCGGCATGCGCCGTGCCGTGATCTGTCGCACCAGGTCGGAGCCCATGTCCTCCGAGCCGGCAGCGCGGGTCACGATGAGGCCGGTGGCGACCGAGAGCAGCAGGGCGGGGATCTGCGAGACCAGACCGTCGCCGACGCTCAGCAGCGAGTAGGTGTTGACCGCCTCGCCGAACGGCATGCCGTGCTGGATCACGCCGATGGCGAAGCCGCCGACCAGGTTGACCAGCGTGATGAGGATGGCCGCGATCGCGTCACCCTTGACGAACTTCGACGCACCGTCCATGGCGCCGTGGAAGTCGGCCTCCGCGTGCACCTCCGCGCGGCGGCGGCGGGCCTCCTGCTCGTCGATCAGGCCGGAGTTGAGGTCGGCGTCGATGGCCATCTGCTTGCCGGGCATCGCGTCGAGGGTGAAGCGCGCGCCCACCTCGGCGACGCGGCCGGCGCCGTTGGTGATGACGATGAACTGGATGACCAGCAGGATCACGAACACGATCAGGCCGACGACGAGCGAGCCGCCGACGACGAAGTGCCCGAAGGTGTCGATCACCTTGCCGGCGTACCCGTCGATGAGGACGAGCCGGGTGGCGCTGACGTTGAGCGCGAGCCGGAACAGCGTCATCACGAGCAGGATGGACGGGAACGCGGCGAAGTCCAGCGGCTTGTGGATGAAGATCGCGACGAGCAGCACCAGGAGGGCGCCGGTGATGTTGAGCGCGATCAGCACGTCGAGCACGCTCGGCGGGAGCGGCACGACGAGCATCACGACGATCATCACGATGCCGATGGGGACGCCGAGCTTGCTCAGCGAGCTCATGGGTGACGGTGCGCGCGTCGGTGGGGGCATCGGGCGGACGGCCTCTGTCGTTCGGGGTGCGGGGGCACCTCAACGGGGGAGCGCCGTCCGTGGCTCCTGGCATGCTGGCGCCGTCCTGGCGTCGGGTGGCCGATCGGCAGGCCGGCTCCGATCCTGAGCGGAATGGCGCGGTGAAGTCAGGAGTCGCTCGGCGAGCCCTCTTCGGCCGCGGAATCGGCGGCCGCGCCGCCGGCGGGCCGGGCGGGCGGCCGGCGGAAGCGTGGCACCGCCGGCAGGTCGTCGTCGGCGCGCGGGGTGCGGTGCTCGCCGCCGTGGTAGCCGTGCTTGCGGCGGCTGATGACGTAGGCCAGCACCTGCGCGACCGCCGCCCACAGCTCGCGCGGGATCTCCTGTCCGACCTCGCAGTGCCGGTACAGCGCGCGGGCGAGCGGGACGTCGCGCACCAGTGGGACTCGCGCCTCGACGGCGGCCTCACGGATCTTGGCCGCGATCGCCCCTGCGCCGCGGGCCACGACGCGCGGGGCGCCGCGGGTCGGGTCGTACCTCAGCGCGACGGCGACGTGGGTCGGGTTGACCAGCAGTACGTCGGCCTCGGCGACGTCGGCGATCATCCGGTTGCGGGCGGCGGCGAGCTGCCGGGAGCGGATCGCGCTCTTGACCAGCGGGTCGCCCTCGCTCTGCTTGTGCTCGTCCTTGATGTCCTGCATCGACATCCGTGTCTGCTTGTCGATCCGGCGGCGCTGGACGAGGTAGTCGGCGGCGGCCATGACCAACGCCGCGATGGCGACGTTGCGCAGCAGCGACACGACCTTGCCGGCGGTGATCGACAGCACTGCGTCGATCGGCACCAGACCGCCGACCAGCGGGAGGATCGACCGCACCGCGGAGTAGGAGACCGCGGCCAGCACGAGACTCTTGAAGAGCACCTTCGCGCCCTCCCACAGCGACTGCGGGCCGAAGAGCCGCTTGAAGCCCTGGATGGGGTCGAGCTTGGACAGCTTGGGCTTGGCCAGCTTGGGGGAGAGCACGAGGCCGCCCTGCAGCACGAAGGCGCCCACCGCGATCAGCAGGGTGCCGGCGGAGAGGGCGAGGATGACGAGGAACGCGTGCTGCAGGCCCTCGACCAGCAGGTGCAGCGCGAGCGGGACGCTGGGGTCGGCGATCGAGCGCACGCACGCGGCGAGGAACTCCCGCATCCACCGGGCCTCGCCCTGGACCATGGGGACCAGCAGCAGGCCGAGCACGAACACCGGCAGCCAGCCACCGATGTCGGGGCTGCGGGCGATCTGGCCTTCCTTGCGCGCTTGCGCGCGCCGCTTCGGTGTCGGCTTCTCGGTCTTCTCGGAGCTTCCGGCCATCTCAGCCCGCCCCCGACATCACGGACATCGCCTCCATCGCGAGGTCGACCAGCCGGTCGATCGCCTCGGGGAGCACGGCGAACGAGCTGCCGACCAGGAGCAGCGTGAGCCCGATCTTGACCGGGAACATCACGTTCATCGCGTTGAGCATCGGCGACACCTTCGTCAGCAGGGCCAACGCGAGGTCCGCCACGAACAGCACCGCCACCAGCGGGAGCGCGATCTGCACCGCGACGGTGAAGAACATCCCGGCCGCGGTGACCAGCACGTCCTCCCACGCCGTGAGGTCGGGGAACCCCGACAGCGGCAGGAACGTGAAGGTCTTCAGCAGCCCCCCGATCACGATCAGGTGGCCACCGCTGACGAGGAGCAGTGCGGTGAACAGCCACTGGTACCACCGCCCGAACACCGAGGCGTTGTTCATCGACAGCGGGTCGAAGGCCGTCACCATCGCGAAGCCGCCGAAGTTGTCGATCAGGCTGCCGGCGGCGCCGATGGCGGAGAAGAGCAGGAGCGTCACGAACCCCATCCCCAGGCCGATGAGCACCTGGGTCACGACCACGACCATGAGCTGCGGGGTCGTCGCGGGCAGCCGGTCGGCGGCCAGCGCCGGCGCCACGACGAAGGAGAGCCCGAGGGCGAGCACGACCTTGGCCATCGAGGGCACCATCCGGCCGCCGAACGGGGGCGCGATGGTCAGCCACGCCACGATCCGGACCGAGGCGAGCAGGTAGGCCAGCAGCGGCGCGCCCTCGATGGTGATGTTCATGTCGCCGCCAGGATCACTGCAGCATCGAGGGGATGCTCTCGAAGAGCTGCACCGTGAAGGTGATCATGGTGTGCAGCATCCAGTTGCCGCAGAACAGCAGCGCGATCCCGATGCCCACGAGCTTGGGCACGAACGAGAGCGTGAACTCCTGGATCTGCGTCATCGCCTGGAACAGCGAGATCGTGAAGCCGATGACCAGCGCGGTCACCAGGATCGGCGCGGAGAGCTTTAACGCCACCATCATGGTCTGCAGCGCCAGCTCGATGATCGCGGTGTCGGTCATGGCGTGCTCATCCGTAGCTCCCGACCAGTGCTCTGACGAGCAGGGCCCAGCCGTCGACCAGCACGAACAGCAGCAGCTTGAACGGCAGCGACACCATCACCGGCGGCATCATCATCATGCCCAGCGCCATCAGCGCCCCGCTCACGACGATGTCGATGACCAGGAACGGGATGAAGATGATGAAGCCGATGATGAAGGCGTCCTTGAGCTCGGAGAGCACGAACGCCGGGATGAGGGTCGTCAGCGCGACGTCCTCGCGGTTCTCGGGCAGCTCGCGGTCCGCGACGCTGTGGAGCAGCATGAGCTCCTCGTCGTCGGTGTTGGCCAGCATGAACGTCTCCAGCGGGGCGATGCCGTCCTCCCACGCCTGGCTGGTCGACTTGGCGCCGTCGAGATAGGGCTGCACCCCGGCGTCGTTGATGTCACCCAGGACCGGCGCCATGATGAACAGGCTGAGGAAGAGCGCCAGCCCGGCGAGGACCTGGTTGGGCGGGCTCATCGGCAGGCCGAGCGCGTTGCGGGTGATGCCGAGGACCACCAGGATCTTGGTGAAGCTGGTGCAGGTCAGCAGGATCGCCGGCGCCACCGACAGCAGGGTGAGCGCCAGGATCGTGACCAGCGAGGTGCTGGGCTTGTCGGTGAGTCCGGTGACGTCGACGGTGACGCTCGGGCCCTCGGGACGACGCGGGCCGTCGGGGCCGGTCGGGCCGGCGAACGCGGCGCTCGGGGCCACCACGATGGCAGCGGCGGTCGCCCCGACCAGCCAGAGGCGGTGGCCGAGGTGGCGTACGGCGGTCACGAGATGCGTCGCGATCGGGACTGGCTGGCCTTCGACTGGGCCGCGCTGAGCGCCTGGCGCCAGGTGTGGGCGGAGAGGATCGAGCCGGCGAGGGGGAGCACCTCGGCCCCCTCGCGCGCCGTTCCGGTCGCCGGCTCCAGGCCGGGCTCCGGCTCGGTGAGGTCGATGCCGACCTCGTCGGGCTCCACCTCGGTCAGCAGGCTGACCTGGTGCTCGGTCGTGCCGAGCACCAGCACCCGGGTGCCGACGCTCACCACGGCGACCGAGCTGCCGCGGCTGAGCGGCTGCTTGTGGATCACCTGGATCGGGGCGCCGGCGCGGCCCTGGAACCGCCGCCCGGCCAGCCGGGCGAGGAGCATGAGCAGGCCGACGACGACCGCCAGCGAGCAGACCAGCCGGATCAGCAGCCCGGCCATGTCGGTGGAGCCAGACACGAGGTCAGACCGCCGCGGTGTCGTCGAGGATCTCGGTCACGCGCAGGCCGAAGTCCTCGTCGACCACGACGACCTCGCCACGGGCGATGAGCCGGCCGTTGACGAGGAGGTCGGCCGGGCTGCCGGCGGCGCGGTCGAGCTCGAGCACCGCGCCAGGGGAGAGCGCCAGCAGGTCGCGCACCGTCATCCGGGTGCGGCCGAGCTCGACGGTCACCTCCATGTCGACGCCGTGCAGCATCTCGATGCCGCGCTGGCCGGGGATGTGGGAGTAGGCGGCGGACGCCTGGAACGTCGGCTGGCCACCGGCGGCCGCCACGGCAGCGGCCGCGGCCGTCGTACCGGGGATGCCGGCGGCCGGCGCGACGCCGGTGACGTCAGCGGTCGGCGCGACCGAGGCTGCGGGGGGCGCGGCCGGGGCCGGCTCAGGCTCCGGCGGCAGCTCGGGGAGCGGCTCGCGGGCGCTGGCGAGGGCGTCATCGGTGAGCAGGACGGCGGCGGCGATCCCCGCGCCGATGAGCGGTACGGTCGTGAAGTCGCCGCCGAGGGTGGTGACCACGTCGGGGAGCTCGACCGTGCGGGCGTTGCGGGCCCGGGCGCCGAGTCGCGCGGCGGCCGCGTCGAGAGCGGGCTGGATCGCCGCGTGCAGGTCCAGGCCGCCGAGCGGGCTGGAGGCCAGGGCGTCGACGAGGTCACGGCCGACGAGCACCGCCACCCGGCCGGAGACCGGTGCGTCGAGGTCGGCGACGGCAGCGCCGGCGAAGACCGACGTCACGTGCGGGGAGCCGGGCTGGGCCGGCCCGGCCGCGA
>NZ_DASWXC010000008.1:0-39714 GCF_036405735.1 Nocardioides sp. | reverse complement strand
CACCTGGCCGCACCCGAAGGAGCACCACTGATGGCTGCGACGTCCCAGAACCCGGGCCACCCGGAGAACGAGAGCCTGCGCGAGCGGGTGGCGCGACTCGAGCGGGAGGTCGCCGAGAACCGCGTCCTGCGGCAGCGGGTCGAGGAGCTCACCGACCAGCTCGCACAGCTCCTCGTCGCCGTCCACGACAAGGACCAGGCGCGCATCGACGCGCTCCTCGCCGAGCTGCGGGGACAGGGCTGACGGTGCCCGCGATCGACCAGCAGGGAGTCCTGCTCCCGCAGGCGCCGCAGGTGCCGTTGCTGGTGCACTTCGACGAGCAGTACGTCTGGTCCTTCACGCCCGGACGGGACGGCGCGTTCGGCGCCGACGGCTTCCGCATCGACTGGCCCGCCGCGCTGCGGCCCTTCCTGATCGGCACGACCCGGCTGCGCATCGCGACGTACGACGGCGACGTGGTGCTGCTCGACCAGGAGGTGCGCTTCGGGGAGGGTGAGGCGGCGGATGCCCCGGTCGCGTTCGTCGACGAGGACGGTGCGCCGTACTCCATCGACAAGGTGGGCCACCTGACCCGCTCCTTCGAGGAGACCCCCGAGGGTCTCAAGAGCGAGCTGCTCGACGCGACGGAGACGGTGCTGCGCGAGCTGCGCGAGCGCTGCGGCGTCGACGCCTACCTCTGCTACGGCGCGCTGCTGGGGGCGGCGCGGCAGGGCACGATGCTGGGGCACGACTCCGACGTCGACCTGTGCTACTACAGCCACCACGCGACGCCGGTCGACATCATCCGCGAGAGCTACCGGATCTACCGCGAGCTCAGCGCGCTGGGCTGGCAGATGCTGCGGATGTCGGCCGGCGACATGAAGGTGATCTGGCCGCTGTCCGACGGGCGCAGCGCCCACATCGACATCTTCTCGGCCTTCACGATCAACGACACCTTCTATCAGTTCGGCAACCGCAACGGCTCCTTCGACGCCGCGGCGCACCTGGTGCCGCTCGGCAGCGTCACCCTCGAAGGTCGGTCGTTCCCCGCCCCTCGCCATCCCGAGGAGATGCTCGCGTTCATCTACGGGCCGGGCTGGCGCGTGCCGGATCCCGGCTTCCGCTACCGCGACAACCCGGTCGGCACCCGCAGGCTCGACGGCTGGTACCGCGGCTTCCGCACCGAGGTCCCGCTGTGGGCCGGGATCTACCAGGGCGCGCCCGTCGAGCGGGTCCCGACCGGGCCGTCGCCGTTCGCGCGGTGGGTGGAGCCGCAGCTGGGCGCCGGTGCCAAGGTCGCCGACCTCGGCGCCGGGACGGGACGCGACGTCTTCTGGCTCCGCTCGCAGGGCCACCCCGCCCTCGCGGTCGACTACTCGCTGCCGGCGCTCACCCACATGCACCGCGTCCGCGACGCCCTCGGCTTCGCCGACGTCCCGCTCGAGGTGGTGTCGCTCAACGAGACCCGGCACGTGTCGTGGCTGCTCGGCACCCTGGGCCGCGACCCGCACCACCTCTACGCCCGCGGCCTGATCGGGTCGCTGGACGAGGACGCTCGGCACAACCTCTTCCGGCTCGCCGCCGCCGCGCTGCGACGGGGCGGGAAGCTCTTCCTGGAGTTCTCCGCGCCCTCGCCCGCCCCGCTGCCCGAGCCGTCCGGACTGACCCGCCGCTTCGACCCCGTCTGGCTGCAGGGTGAGATCGAGTCGCACGGCGGCGTCGTCGAGCATCTCGAGGTCGGAGCCGGGGAGGACATGTACGGCGGACCCGACCCCGCCGTGGCCCGGATGCGGGTCGGCTGGGCGCATCCGTAAGGTGTGCCTTGATCTTTCCCCGGTTGGTCTGCCGGCAGGGCCCGCCTGACTTTGAATCAGGACTAGCGACGTAGGTTCGACTCCTACCCGGGGAGCTTCACCTGTGCGGCCAGGCGCTCGAACGTCGCCCGGTCATGAGCACAGAAGACGGTGACCTCGGGGGAGGAGCCGACCAGCTCTCGCAGTCGCGCCTGGTTCTCGTGACGGGCCCGGCCGTCGACCTGCATGAGTGTCTGGAAGACCCGCAGGCCGACCGGTGCGGTGCCGTCGGTGACCTCGGACTGCGCGAAGTAGGCGTCGCCGGCGTGCAGCAGCCAGCCGGCCGGCGTACGGACCGCGACGCCGCAGTGACCGCGGGTGTGGCCGACGAGCGGGACCAGGGCGACCTCCGCGTCCGGGAGGTCGAGCACGCGCACCGACGAGAAGCCGTGCCAGGTGTCGCCGGCCAGGTCGTAGGTGCGCCAGTCCGGTCCGTGCGCCACGAGGCGGCGGTGGTAGCGCTCACGCTCGAGCAGCGTCGCCCGGGCGTGGAAGGCGGTCAGCTCGTCGGCGTAGACGTGCACCCGCGCCCGGGGGAAGTCACCGATGCCGCCGATGTGGTCGAGGTCGAGGTGGGTCACCACGATGTCGGTCACGTCGGCGGCGGTGAAGCCGAGCGCCTCGATCTGGCGTACGGCGGTCTCGGACTCCCTCAGCACCGGACGGACGGCACGGCGGAAGCTTCGCCCGAGCCCGGCGGGGGCGGCGACGTCACCCAGGCCGAAGCCGGTGTCGACCAGAACCAGCCCGGCAGCGGTCTCGACGAGCAGGCAGTGGCAGACGAGGTCGGCGGTGCGGAGCAGGCTGCCGGCACCGGTGAGCAGCCGCTCGCCGAGCGGGCGCATGGTGCCGCAGTTGAGGTGGTGGACGCGCACCCGGGCAGCGTAGGGCCACCGCGCCCCGAGGAGTCCGCGAACCGCCTAGCCGGTAGTCCCCGGCACGACGTGCGCGTCCGGGCCGGGGTAGACCAGCCCCTCGTGCCCGTCGGCCCAGCGCACGACGTACGGCGGCTGGCCGTCGGCGCCGCGCACCTCCAGCACCTCCCCGTCACGGCGGGGCTGCCCGACCTTGTGCCCCTCGACCAGCAGGTGGTCGCCGACCTTCGCCTGCATCGCGTCCTCCTCGCTCGGGTCCCGTCCGTCCCACGATGCGCCTCCTCGGAGAGGCTCGCAAGAGGGCCGCACCCCCGCCCTGCCTCAGCGCTTCTTCGCGGCCTTCCGCTCGGCCCGCAGCCGGCGCTCCTCGGCGTACATCGCCTCGGCCTCCTCCAGCGTCGGAGCCGAGCCGCCGTACGCCTGCGGCACCCACCACGCGCCGGGCGGGCGCTCGTCGGCGGGGTAGCTCGTGATCAGCCGGTCCAGCATCTCCTCCATGCGGCGGCGCAGCTCGGCGGTCTCGGCGACCGGGTCCGCGGCGGTCGGGTGCATCGGCTCCCCGACCTCGATGCTGATCGTCTTGCCGCGGGAGAAGTCGCGCGGCTGGCCCTTGGTGAGGATGCGCTGGGTGCCGAAGAGGACGACCGGCACCAGCGGTACGCCGGCGTCGGCGGCGATCCGCACCGCGCCGGTCTTGAGGTCCTTGATCAGGAAGCTCCGCGAGATGGTGGCCTCAGGGAAGATGCCGACGACCTCGCCCTCGCGCAGCTTGTCGGCGGCGACCCGCATCGACTCCTCACCGGACGCCCGGTCGACGCTGATGTGGTGGAACGAGCGCATCACGGGACCGCCGACCGGGTGGTCGAAGACCTCGCGCTTGGCCATGAACCGGGTCAGCCGACCGCGCTCGACGCCGGGGTAGCCCGCCATCAGATAGTCGACGTAGGACACGTGGTTGATCGCCAGCAGCGCCCCACCGTCCTCGGGGATGTGCTCGAGCCCGGTCATGTCGATGCGGATGCCGCCGAGCTTGAACCACGTTTTCGCCGCCGCGATGACGAGGGGGTAGCTGATGTCCACGAGTGTCCTCTTCCAACGGGTGCCAACGGGTTCCAGGTCTGCTCCGGGATGGTGGCCGGAGTGTGTCAGGTGCGGCCCGGTGACGCACCTTCGGTGTCGCCGGTCGCCACCGGCTCCGGCGCGCCGAGGAGGAAGCCCTGTCCGAAGTCGCAGTCGATCCGGGTCAGCAGCCGGGCCTGGTGCTCGGTCTCCACCCACTCGGCGACCACCTTGACGCCCAGGGCTCGGGCCAGCGCGATGATCGCCTCCAGGACGGGCGCCTCCGTGGACTCCTCACGGATCGAGCTGACCAGCGAGCCGTCGATCTTGAGGACGTTGATGGGGAAGGTCTCGAGCCGCTTGAAGGAGGAGTAGCCGGAGCCGAAGTCGTCGATGGCGACCAGGACGCCCAGGTCCCGGAGCCGGTGCAGGTTCTGCAGCACCCGCGGATCCTCGCCGCCGACGGCGGACTCCGTGACCTCGACGACCAGGAGGTTGCCGGGCATCGACCAGCGCTGCAGCTCACGGCGGACGTCGTCGGCGTAGCGGGGGTCCTGCAGCTCGCGGACCGAGGCGTTGAGGCCCACCGAGACGCGCGGACCGGGTGCGGACATGGTCGTCCGGCACACCTCGCCCAGCATCCACCGGCCCAGCGAGCGGATGGCGCCGGTGCGCTCGGCGTTCGGGACGAAGTCGCCGGGGTAGACGACGCCACGCGTCGGGTGGTGCCAGCGCACGAGGGCCTCGTAGCCGATGGTCTCGCGGGTGGTGAGCTGCACGATCGGCTGCCGGTAGAGCCGGAGCTCGCCCCTCTCGATCGCCGCCTCGAGCTCGCTGGAGGAGCGATCCGGATCGCCGTGGACGACCGTCCGGTCGCGTCCGGCCGACTTCGCGTCGTAGAGCGCGACGTCGGCGCGGCTCATCAGCATCGACGCCGAGTCGCCGGGCTCCCAGGCGGCCACCCCCGCCGACATCGTGATCGACTCCGATCCGGGTCGCAGCGACCGCAGCTCGTCGGCCAGGTCGGCGGCGCGACCCAGCGGGACGTCCGGGATCAGCAGGGCGAACGTGTCGCCGGCGTACCGGCCCAGGCACGCGGCGTCGGGGAGACGCTCCCGCATGGCCTCGGCGCACTGCTGGAGCAGCCGGTCCGCCGCATGCTGCCCCTCGTCCTCGTTGACCGTCTGGAACCTGTCGATGTCGATCAGCGCGAGGCTGAGCGGGTGTCCGCCGGCGGCGGCGCGCATCGCCTCCTCGAGCTTGCGGTCCAGGCCGCGCCGGTTCAGCAGTCCGGTGACCGCGTCCTCCTCGGCGGCGTTCGCGACGCGGGCCAGCCAGCCCACGACCGCCGCCGAGCCGATCTTGCAGCCCGCGACGAGCAGGATCTCGCCGGCCGGCAGCCCGTGGTGGGTCAGGGTGACCACGGCTGCCGTCTCGGCCAGCGCGATGTGGGCCGCCGCGGCGCGCAGCGAGAACATGAAGGCGGCGTTCGTCATCACGAACAGGAAGGGGCAGCTCAGCGCCAACGCGCTCGCGCCCCCTCCTCCCAGCAGCACGGCGACGGTGATCAGGGCCGTGCCGACGAGGGACAGCAGGTGGTAGGTCCACCGGCGGAACCGCAGGCCGAACGCGAGGATGACCAGGCCGACGACGACGGCGGTGCCGCCGATCGCGGCGATGCCGCTCCGGTCGGCCGTCTCCCAGCCCAGCAGGCTGCTGGCCACGAGCAGCACCAGCCCGCCGAGCAGCCAGAACGACACGTTGGTCCAGCGCATCGCCGCAGGGGCGCTGACCGCGGGCGGCTCCCGCCAGGCGCGGCGCAGGTCGAAGGCAGGGACACTCCGGCCAGGTCCATGAGGCACGTCGGACCATTCCCCCTCCCGCGCCGCCAGGATGCGCCGCACCACCTCCTAGACTGCCGTAAGCCGTTCCAACCCGCTGGAGGAGTGTCCTCGTGACCGAGCTGAGCGTCGTCGTCCTCGCCGCCGGAGGCGGGACGCGGATGAAGTCGAAGACCGCCAAGGTTCTCCATCGGGTCGGCGGGCGGAGCATGGTGGGGCACGTGCTGGCCGCCGTACGCACCCTCGAGCCGGCGCGCGTCGTCACCGTCGTCGGCCACCAGCGGGAGCAGGTCGCGCCGCACGTCCAGGAGCTGATGCCCGAGGCCGTCCTGGCCGTGCAGGAGGAGCAGCTCGGCACCGCGCACGCCGTCCGGATGGCGGCCGACGCGCTCGGCCTGGGCCAGCAGCCGGGCGGCACCGTCCTGGTGGCGTACGGCGACACGCCGCTGCTGCGCGGCGAGAGCCTGCAGGCGTTCCTGGCCGACCACAGGGCCTCCGGGCGGGCGGTGAGCATCCTGTCCGGTGTCGTCGGCGACCCGTTCGGCTACGGCCGGATCGTGCGCGGCGCCGAGGGCGTCGTCGAGGCGATCGTGGAGGAGAAGGACGCGACCGCCGAGCAGCGGGCGATCCGGGAGATCAACTCCGGCATCCTCGCCTTCGAGGCGGCGTTCCTGGCCGACGCGCTCGGTCGGATCGGCAACGACAACGCCAAGGGCGAGTACTACCTGACCGACACGGTCGCGCTGGCCCGGGCCGCCGGCCTGCCGGTCGGGGCCCACGTGATCGACGACGTCACCGAGATCGAGGGCGCCAACGACCGTGCCCAGCTCGCGGCCCTCGGGGCGCTGCTCAACGCGCGGGTGGTGGGCCGCTGGATGCGCGAGGGCGTCACCGTCGTGGACCCGGCCACGACCTGGATCGACGTCGACGTCGAGCTCGCGCCGGACGTCACCGTGCTGCCCGGCACCCAGCTGCTCGGCGCCACCGTCGTCGGCGAGGACGCCGTCATCGGCCCCGACACCACGCTTCGCGACTGCGAGGTCGGCGCGGGCGCCCATGTCGTGCGGACCCACGCCGAGCTGGCCGTGGTGGGCGAGAGCGCCGACGTGGGCCCGTTCTCCTACCTGCGGCCAGGCACCCGGCTGGGCGCGGGCGGCAAGATCGGGGGCTTCGTCGAGACCAAGAACGCCGTGATCGGCGACGGCGCGAAGGTGCCGCACCTGTCCTACGTCGGCGACGCCGAGATCGGGGAGGGCGCGAACATCGGCGCGGGGACGATCTTCGCCAACTACGACGGCGTCGCCAAGCACCGCACGACCGTGGGCCGGCACGCCAAGACCGGCTCCAACAACACCTTCGTCGCTCCGGTGACGATCGGCGACGGTGCCTCGACCGGAGGCGGGACCGTGGTCCGTGGCGAGGTGCCGCCTGGGGCGCTCGCGGTCAGCAGCGGCCCGCTGCGGGTCATCGAGGACTGGGCCCCGCGCAAGCGGGCCGGTACGGCCCAGGCCGCTGCGGCGCAGGCGGCGGGCGGGGGACCGGCCGGTGAACGAGAGGCGTCTCACAACGACTCTTCCCGGGTTGGGGACTCGGCCCCCGGTGGGGGAGAATCCTGAGCGATCGCCCATCCCGAGTGCCCCCAGGCAGGAGCGGCTTGTGACCGGAATGAAGAAGACCACCGAGAAGCACCTGATGGTCTTCAGTGGCCGGGCCCACCCCACGCTGGCGCAGGAGGTCGCCGACCTGCTCGAGACCGAGCTGGTGCCGACCACCGCCTACGAGTTCGCCAACTCCGAGATCTACGTCCGCTACCAGGAGTCCGTGCGCGGCTCGGACGCCTTCGTGATCCAGAGCCACACCGCTCCGATCAACCAGTGGATCATGGAGCACCTGATCATGGTCGACGCGCTCAAGCGCGCCTCGGCCAAGCGGATCACCGTCGTGATGCCGTTCTGGGGCTACAGCCGACAGGACAAGAAGCACCGCGGCCGCGAGCCGATCTCGGCCCGGCTGATGGCCGACCTGTTCAAGACCGCCGGCGCCGACCGGATCATCTCGGTCGACCTGCACGCCGACCAGTTGCAGGGCTACTTCGACGGACCCGTCGACCACCTGATGGCGCTGCCGGTGCTGGCCGACTACATCAAGGGCAAGTACGGCGACGCCCACGGCGCCGAGCTCGCCGTCGTCTCGCCCGACGCCGGGCGGATCAAGGTCGCCGAGCGCTGGTCGGCCCGCCTGGGCGGCGTACCGCTGGCGTTCATCCACAAGACCCGCGACACCACCCGGCCCAACGAGACGGTCGCCAACCGCGTCGTCGGTGAGGTGGCCGGCAAGATCTGCGTGCTGACCGACGACATCATCGACACCGGCGGCACGATCGTGAAGGCCGCCGAGGCGATCATGGCCGAGGGAGCCGCCGGCGTGGTCATCGCCGCCACCCACGCGATCCTGTCCGACCCCGCCGTGGACCGGCTCAAGAACAGCCCCGCCATCGAGGTCATCGTCACCGACACGCTGCCCATCGAGGACAGCAAGCAGTTCGACAAGCTGACGACGCTCTCGATCGCCCCGATGCTCGCCCGCGCCATCCGCGAGGTGTTCGAGGACGGCTCCGTCACCTCGATGTTCGACGGCCACGCCTGATCGCGACCGCGCCAGCGGGCGCGATCGTTGGTGGTCGCCCTTCGAGACGCCTCGTCCCTCGGCTCCTCAGGAACCGCAGCGACCACGACCGAGCTCGCGAGGTCGTGACGGAGCGTGTCGAGACCGAGCCGCGTGGGCGGGGCATCCGTCCGGCGTACCCGCCTGGCTGTTCGGCAAGGTATGCAGGGAAAGATGCACTTCCCGTGCGGAACTCCGCGAGGGGAGCGCGCATTGGACTGCATACCTCGATGAACAGCCGTGAGCATCGCGGCGGCGATTTCGGCGTACGCCGCCCGCGGCCCTAGACTGACGCAGTTGCCTCGGCGAGGGAGCCCCACCGGCACCAGGGACTCCGTGATCGACAGGGCAGGCTGACAAGCCGCGCGCCCTGTTGCTCGCGGCTTTTTCTGTGCCTGTCGGAGTCTCTCGGCCCGAGCGGCCCCCACCATCCGATCCCCAGGTTCCAGGAGCACGTCATGACCAGCGAGAAGATCACCGCCGAGGTCCGCAACGAGTTCGGCAAGGGCGCTGCCCGCCGGATCCGCCGCGAGAACAAGATCCCTGCCGTCGTCTACGGTCACGGCTCGGAGGCCACCCACGTGACCCTGCCGGGCCACGAGACGATGATGGCGCTCAAGCACCACGGCGCCAACGCCCTGCTGGAGCTCGACATCGAGGGCACGACCCAGCTCGCGCTGACCAAGCAGGTCCAGGTCGACCACCTGCGCCGCGTCATCGAGCACATCGACTTCGTCGCGGTGAAGGCCGGCGAGAAGGTCACCGTCGACATTGCGCTCACCGTGGTCGGCGAGGCCGCCAAGGAGACCATCGTGACCCTCGAGCAGGCGACCATCTCGGTCGAGGCCGAGGCCACCCACGTCCCCGAGGGCCTCGAGGTCTCCGTCGAGGGTCTGGCCGCCGGCACCCTCGTCACCGCCGGTGAGGTGGCCCTGCCGAAGGGCGTCACGCTGCTCACCGACGCCGACGCCACCGTCGTGAACGTCGCCGCCGCCCCGACCGCCGCGCAGGTCGAGGCCGACCTCGAGGCCGCCGAGGCCGAGGCCGGCATCGTGCACGAGGAGTCGACCGCCGAGGTCGAGGCCGAGGCGACCGAGGGCGAGTGACCCACCGGTGACCGACGCCAGGAGCTCCGGCGGCCCTCACGGCGCCGACGCCGTCTGGCTCGTCGTCGGGCTGGGGAACCCCGGCCCGGCGTACGCCGGTCATCGCCACAACATCGGGTATCTCGTCAACGACGAGCTCGCCCGGCGGCTGGGTGCCTCCTACCGGAGCCACAAGACCGGCCGCGCCGACGTCGTCGAGGGCCGCCTCCCCGCTAGCAGCGGTGGGGTCGGCCCTCGGCTCGTCCTGGGCCGTCCGCGGTCCTACATGAACGAGGTGGGCGGGCCCGTGAAGGCGCTGGCGACCTTCTACAAGGTGCCGCCGGAGCGGCTCATCGTGATCCACGACGAGCTCGACATCCCCTTCGACACCATGCGCGTCAAGCTCGGTGGTGGGGACAACGGCCACAACGGCCTCAAGTCGATCCGCTCCTCGCTGGGCACCGGTGAGTTCTATCGGATCCGGGTCGGCATCGGCCGCCCGCCGGGGCGCCAGGACGTCGCCGACTTCGTCCTGTCGAACTACTCGGCCGCCGAGCGGAAGGTCGTCCCGTTCCAGGCCGACACCGCCGCCGACGCCGTCGAGTCGCTGGTCTCCGAGGGCCTCGAGCGCACCCAGCAGCGGTTCAACAGCTGAGCACGAGACAGCGGCCAGGGCGGGTCACGGCGACGGGTTAGGGTTCCCCGGTGACCTTCGAGCCCGGGACGCCGCCCACCGACGACCACCTCTTCGCCGCCTGGCTGGCCGACGCCGCGGGGGAGCGGCTGCTGGAGGTGCGCGCCACCGGCCTGGAGGGTCGCGAGCTCAAGGACGCGGGCGACCTGGCGGCCCACGAGCTGCTGACCAGCCTGCTGTCGACATACCGTCCGCAGGACGCGGTGCTCTCCGAGGAGGGCAAGGACGACAAGCGCCGGCTCGCGGCCGAGCGGGTCTGGATCATCGACCCGCTCGACGGCACCCGCGAGTTCTCCGAGGTGCCGCGCGACGACTGGGCGGTGCACGTGGCGCTGTGGGAGCGCGGCGAGCTGGTGGCCGGCGCCGTCGCGCAGCCGGCGCTCGGTGCGACGTTCCACACCGGCGCGGCTCCGGTCGTGCCGGGCCTCGACAGCGCGGACCACCGTGCCGGCGAGCGACCCCGCATCGCGGTCAGCCGGAGCCGGCCGCCGGCGTTCGTGACCGCGCTGGCCGAGCACCTCGACGCCGAGCTGGTGCCGATGGGCTCGGCCGGGGTGAAGGTGATGAGCGTCGCCCGCGACCTGACCGACGCCTACGTGCACGCCGGCGGCCAGTACGAGTGGGACTCCGCGGCGCCCGTCGCGGTGGCGGCGGCGGCCGGGCTCCACACGAGCCGCGTCGACGGCAGCCCGCTGCGCTACAACCAGGACGACGTCTACCTGCCCGACCTCATCGTGTGCCGGCCCGAGCTGGCCGAGGCGATCGTCGCGTTCGTGGCCGAGCACGGCACCGAGGTCTGAGCCGCCCCGCGGCGTCGGTACGCCGGAAGTTAGGCTCACCTTCATGACCGCGCCGAAGCCCTTCACCGAGCTCACCGTCACCGCGACCGAGCGGCTGACCGACGGCATGGTGCGGGTCCGGTTCGCGGCCGTCGACCCTGCCGCCTTCGCCGAGGCGTTCGGCGGCAGCCGGTTCACCGACCGCTACGTGAAGCTGGTCTTCGAGGGCGCGGACGGCCACCGCGCGCTGCGCACCTACACCGCGTTGGAGCCCGACGTCGACGCGGGAACGCTGGCCATCGACTTCGTGGTGCACGGCGCCGGCGACGAGGGGCTCGCCGGTCCGTGGGCGCTGGCTGCCCGCCCGGGTGACCGGATCACGGTCCGCGGGCCCGGCGGCGCCTACGCCCCGAACGCTGCCGCCGACTGGCACCTGCTCGCCGGCGACGAGGCCGGACTGCCGGCGATCCGCGCCGCCCTGGCCGCGCTGCCGGCCGACGCCCGCGGGTACGCCGTCGTCGAGGTGCGCGACGCCAGCCACGAGCAGCCGCTGCCGGCTCCGGCAGGCGTCGCGGTCAGCTGGGTGCACGGGGGCACCACGACCCATGAGGCCATGGCGGACGCGAGCGGGCAAGAGCCGTCGCTGCTGCGCGCCGTCCGCGACCTGCCGTGGCTGCCCGGCCGCGTCCACGCCTTCGTCCACGGTGAGGCGCAGGTCGTCATGCACGCCCTCCGGCCGTACCTGCTGCGCGAGCGGGAGGTGCCGCGGGCCGACCTGTCGATCTCCGGGTACTGGCGTCGCGGCCGCACCGAGGAGGCCTTCCGGGAGTGGAAGGCGCAGCTCGCCGCCGTCGAGACCGCCTGACGGGCCACGAGCCGGGTCTCGACGGGCCAGGAGCCGGGTCTCGACTCAGTAGGCGCCGCGGTGGGTGAGGACGGCGTGGAAGGTGCGCGCGACGATGCCCAGGTCACGGGTGAGCGACCAGTTGTCGACGTAGTCCAGGTCCAGTCGCACCGACTCCGACCAGGTGAGGTCGGAGCGCCCGGACACCTGCCACAGCCCGGTCAGCCCCGGCTTGACGACCAGACGGCGCCGCGGGTCCTCGTCGTAGCCGGCGACCTCGTCGGGCAGCGCCGGGCGGGGACCGACCAGCGACATCTGTCCGAGCATCACGTTGACCAGCTGCGGCAGCTCGTCGAGGGAGTACTTGCGCAGCAGCCGCCCGGCCCGGGTGATGCGGGGATCGCGCCGGATCTTGAAGAGCACCGCGTCGCTCTCGGAGACCAGACCCGCCCGGACCACCTCGGCATCGCCGTGCATGGTGCGCAGCTTCAGCATGGTGAACGTCCGGCCGTCGCGCCCGACGCGGGTCTGGGCGAACAGTGCCGGCCCCGGTGAGTCGAGACGGATCCACAGCATGAGTCCCAGCAGCACCGGCGTGAGCAGCAGCAGCGCGAGCGCCGCGGCCAGCCGCTCCCACGCGTGCTTGGCGGCGGCGGCGACGCCGGAGCGGCGCCGGGGCCGGACCTCGATCAGGTCCAGCGACCCGGTGCGGGTCAGCACGGCGCGGTCCGGCACGACGTCGCGGATCCGAGTGGTCACCAGCAGCGGGATGCCACGCTCCTCGAGCAGCCAGCCGAGCCGCTGCAGCAACCGGCTGTCGAGCCCCGTCCCGGGGACGGCCAGCACAGCCTGGGGGGTGAGTTGGTCCAGGGCGGCGACGACCTCGTCCGGCGTACATCCGCCGACCCCGCGCAGACGCCTGGCCGACGTCGCGTCCAGGTCGTCGAGCACGTCGAGGACGTCGTCCTCACCGCCGACGACCAGCACCCGCAGCGGAGCGCCGTGGCCACGACGCGTCGCCAGGTCGACGACGACCGATGAGGTGGCCGCCGCGAGCGTGAACAGCAACAACGGCGCCGGTCCGATGACCGTCGCGCCGACCTCGATCGTCGTCGCGGCCCAGTAGACCAGGGCGACCGCTCCCACGGCACGGTACGGCGGCCGGCAGGCCGCCGGGAGCACGCCGTGCCGCGGCCGGCAGGCCGAGGCGAGCAGCGCCCAACCGGTCACCAGGAGGACCGCGAGCGGCCCGCCGGGCTCGCCGACCAGTAGCCAGGTCGTCGCCGCGGCGAGCGCTCCGGCGACCAGTTCGCGCAGGCCGACGGACGGCCGGTGGGAGGGCCGGCCGCCCGCCGTCACCGTGGCCCGCTGCGGTCGAGCCGTCGGACTCGCCAGGAGGCGATCCCGCGGCGAGGGAACGACCGTCACGGTGACCACAGCGCCTCCTCGCACTCCGAGGCCCCGCAGGTGCGGTGCCGCGTCCTCGTCACGCTAGGGGCGTGCGGCGGTCGCGCTCATGCCGCAAATGCGGGAAGAAAGTTAAGGCCGGCTCAGGAAGGCGCCCGCCACCCGAGGTGATGGGCGATGCCGACCGCCGCGAGCTGCGAGGAGACGCCGAGCTTGGCCAGGATCGACTTCACCTGCGTGCGCACCGTGGCCTCCGAGACGACACCCAGATCCGCGATCTCGTGGACGGTCCGGCCCTGCATGAGGTGGCCGAGCACCTGCGCCTCCCGCGCGGTCAGCCGGTCGATCCGCTCCTGCAGCTCGTGCAGCTGCGAGCGGTGCTCCTGCCACAGTCGCAGCAGCTCCTCGCGCTCCTCGTGCGTCATGACCGGCAGCCCCTGGTTGATGCGCCGCACCGTCGAGAGGATGTCGTTGAGGGGACGGGACTTGCCCAGGACGGCGCGCGCGCCGTGGCGCACCGCCTCGCCCCAGCGACCCCGGTCGGGTGTCGCGGTCACGACCACCACGTTGATGCCGGCCTTGGCCAACGGGGCGATCAGGCGCACGCCGTCGCCGAACTTGCCCAGGTCGAGGTCGAGCAGCACGATCCGGGGCCGGAGCCGGGTCAGGGTCGACAGCAGCGTCCCGGACGTCCCGGCCCCGTCCGGCACCGGCACCCGTCGGACGTCGTACCCCTCGACCGACAGGGCCAGCTCGAGGGACTCGGCGAACAGCGCATGGTCGTCGATGACCAGGATCCGGAAGCGGTTACGAGAGATGGGCTGCGTCATGGCCGTCCTCCGGTACGACGCCTCCTGCTGCTCGAAGTCCGACGACGAACGTGGTCCCTTGCTCGGGTCCGTCGCGCAGGACGAGGTAGCCACCCTGCTCCCGGGCCAGCTGGTGCGCGATGTGGAGACCGATGCCCTGGCCCTGCGACGTCTGACCTCGACTGCCCCAGTGGAAGAGCCGTTCACGCAGGTCGGGGCTGACGCCCGGTCCCGAGTCGGAGACGCTGACCTCGACCGCGTCGCCCACGTGGTCGACGGTGACCTCCGCCGCCGAGGAGCCGTGCTTGGCCGCGTTGTCGAGGAGGATGTTGATCACCTCGGCGACCGCGTCCGGCTCGGCGGCGACCTGCTCCCCACTGGGGGACCAGCTCACCGAGTTGCCGCGGACCTCGTGGGCCAGCGCCAGGCGTCCGATCGTCTCGTCGAGGTCCACGGTGCGGGGACGGGGGATGTGAACCTGCTCGGCGGGCGGCTCCGCCACCAGCCGCTGCAGCCGCGCCAGCTCGGAGCGCATCATCTCCTCCAGCATCGCGCGACGCTGCTGGCTGACGTGCTCCCAGTCGGCGATGACATGGCTCGCCGAGGTGATCCCGGCGAGTGTCGCGTTGATCTCGTGCATCCGGGCGTGGTCGACGCGGGAGGTGGCCTCCACCTCCTCGAGCCGCCGGCCCAGCGCCTGATGCTCCTGCAGCAGGCGGAGCGCGGCTGCCCGGACGGCGGAGAGCGCGCACGTCACGAGGATCGCCGCCCCCAGCCCGTCCAGAGCGAGCGTCACGGCGGCGGTCCAGGTGGTGGCGCTGAGCATCGCGACGTTGGCGCCGCTGACGAGGACCACCGCCGCCGCCAGCCGGATCCGCAGCCACCACGGCAGGCCGGCCACGGCCAGCAGGAAGGCGCAGGTCCCGGTGACGAGTACGGCGAAGCTCACCGTCGCGACGCCGGTGCCGAGGCCGACGTCCGGCGCCACGGTGCTCGCGAGCAGACGTGGCGGCGTCAGCCCCAGGCCGATGAGGAATCCCAGCGCGGCCGGGTCAACGGGGAGCCGGTGGCGTCGCGCCAGCGCGGCGCAGAACATCGTCACCTCGAGGATCGCGAGGTCGGCGAGGGTGGACCAGCCGCGGCCGGCCGACGTCGAGGTGATGAGCTGGAGTCCGCTGGTGACGACCACCTGGCACGCCAGCACGGTGAAGGCGAGGGAGACCCAGGCCAGTGGCGACTCGCGGGAGATCCGCCAGGCGACGTAGAAGGCGAGCGCCGCGACGAGGGTCGCGGGCGCGGTGATGACGTTCTCGACGCGGGCCGCGTCGATGAGACTGCGCTCGCGAACCGCGACGACACCCAGGCCGGCGATCGGAGCGAGAACGAGCAGGAGGACGAGCGCGGAGCTGCGCCAGCTCCAGATGCCGTGTGGAATTCGGGTCGAGGTAGTGATGCTCATGCCGACAATGCCCCCGGTGTGCTGATGGGGACGACTCGACGCCACGCGCCACCCCCAGGACGGCGTGGGCGCCACGACCGGTCGGTGGACGTGGTCCCCAGCACGCTGCGTTGCCTCAGCGCGTTGAAACGTTCTGCTCTGGCCGGAGCCAGTGACGCCCGAATCGGCCGTCGATACCACAATTTAGGGAGACGTTCGTATTCCGCGCTAGCGATTCGGTAAATGGCTCCGACCTGGTGTAAGGGACGCGCGAGAACGGTGAGGCCGCTGGGAGCGCCGACGCTCGGACTGCTGCCCGACTGAGGACTCCTCGCTCCGGGCGCGACCGGAGCGGACCGGACGTCGGCTCGGACGTGTGGACCCTTCGAGGATGTGACCACGGATCGGCGCCCGGCAATCCCTAAATCTAGGTGAGAAGGACCGTCGAGAGGGTCGACGCCGACGGGGCCCCCGGACGATGCTGGGGGGCGGAGGGCCGTCACCGGACAGGGCCGACAACGGCCGCCGTACGGACGCGGGGAGAGCCATGGCAACGTTGCCGGCACGCGTGAGGGTCGTCGTCTCGGCGGAGCAGTGGCTCGTCGCCGAGGCGGTCAGGGCTGCTCTCGCCACCCGCGACGTCGACGCCCGGGTGCTCGCCTGGCCGAGTGAGTCACCCTCGGTGCCGCGCTCGCGCAGCGCCGAGCGGCCCTCGCGCCGGTCCGACGTCGGTCTGCTCATCAGTGACCTCGAGGCATGGAGCCAGGTGCGGGCCGTCTGCTTCGCCATCTCCCGGGTGAGCACGCGCTGGATCGTGATCACCGGAGCACCGCGGGGTGCGGTGTGGGGAGCGGTGCTGGACGCCGGCGCCAGCATGGTGCTCCCGAGCAGCGCCGGCCTGGACGAGATCGTCGAGGTGATGCGGCTCGTCGGCAGTGAGGGCGGCGGCATGCCGGAGGAGGAGCGCGCGGAGCTGCGTGCTGCCTGGCACACCGCTCAGGAGGACCGTCACCGTGTCGCCGAGAGGCTGCGGAGCCTCAGCCCGCGCGAGCGAGAGGTGCTCCGGCTCCTGTACGTCGGCGAGCCGGTCGTTCGCATCGCCGAGCGCTTCGAGGTCTCCCCGGCGACGGTGCGCAGCCAGGTCAAGTCGGTGCTGCGGAAGCTGGACGTCAACAGCCAGCTCGGCGCCGTGGCTGCCCTGGGGTATCTGCTCAGCACCGACGTCGGTGAGCCGGCACCGTCCGCACCCGCTTCGGCCGCCGACGGCCCGGACGGCGAGTAGGGCGCTCCACGCCGCGGCAGCCCCCGGCTCGCTAGCGGCTGTCCGGCAGCGGCGCAGCCTGGGGCGGCGGGTCCTGCGGCGCCTCCTGGGCGTCGGTGCCCTCCGGCTCTGCCGTCGGGGACGCGTCGCCGTCGACGGGTCGTTCGGAGACCGTTCCGCCGCCCGTCCCACCGGCCGGAGCGGTGTCGGACCCGGGCACGGGCTCCCGCCCGTCGGGCACGCCGTCGTCGCGAGGGCTAACGGACCCGCCGTCGTCGACCCTGCCCGGCTGCTGGGGTGGCAGCACCGAGGCCAGGAGCGCGAACCGGTCGCCGGCCACCGTGACCACCACGCTCTCGGGGCCGCGGACGAAGGTGGCGCCCTCAGCCGGGCTGTCAGGGCTGTCCTCCGCCTCGTCGAACCCCACCTCGGTCAGGTGGCCCCGGTAGTGCTTCACCAGCTGCCCAGCCGGCTCGTCGGTCGTGGCCACGAGCGAGATCTGCGCCCGCACACCGTCGTTGCTCACCCCGCTGGACTCGACCTTGGCGCCCTCCGGCGGGGCGAGGATCTCGGGGAAGCCCGGCACCAGCCGGTCGACCGCCGACGCCGGCTCGGGCAGCTCGGTGATGAGAGCCGGCGGCGCCGGTGGAGCGACGGGGGGAGGCGTCGACGCGTCCGCGGAACCGGTCGGCTGGGAGGAGCCGCCGCGCGGTCCGTCGGTCGGCGCCTCCGACCCGTCGGGGCTCGGTTCGTCCGGTGGGCTGGTGGTCGCTCCACCGGGCACCTCTCCCGTCGGGGGCGCGACGGTGGGGCCATCGGTCGGCACGGAGCTCCCGGGGGACGACCCGGACGGAGCGGGGGCCGTCGAGGAGGCCGACGGACCTGACGGAGTCGACGCCGAGGACGCGGACGGCGCCGACGCCGTCGGTGCGGTGTCCGGGTTCTGATTGTCGAGAACGACCAAGACACTGGCGATCAGCGCGAGCGCGCCGAAGAGCGCGAGGGTCAGCCGGCGTTCAGCCAGGGAAGGCACGGACATCGGTCACCACCTCGCACCGACACCGGGGCGCGGGGACGTCAGGCGCTCAGCGGACGACATCACGGGTGAGCTCCGACTTGTGCGCGGCAGTCCAACGGTCGACATGGTCCGCACGCACCTCCGCCCACATCTGCGCACCATCGGTGCGGTTCAGGTGGACAACGCTCTGGTCTCCCACCCTACCGAGCCCTTCGACCGGTGCCGTGAAGAAGTCGACGTCGGCCATGCTCAGGTCGCGCAGGGAGAGTACGAGCCGGCTCATGGCGAGGGTCGACCAGCCTTGGTCGACCGTCACGTGGCGGGTCACCTTGTCGACGATCTTGAGCGCCTGGCCGGTGTCGCCCCGGGTCGTGCGGAACATGCTCTCGGCCACCGCGCGCATGAACGCCTGCTGGCGTCGGACGCGGTCGAGGTCCCCACCGGGCAGGCCCTTGCGCTGCCGCACGTAGGCGAGCGCCTCCTCCCCGGTCAGCGAGTGGCGGCCGGCCGACCAGGCGATCTTGCGGTCCGGGTCGTACGTCGGCTCCGCGATGCTCAGCTCCACGCCCCCGACCGCGTCGGTCAGCTCGACGAACCCCGCCCAGTCGACGATCGCGAGGTGGTCGACGCGCACGCCGGTGAGCCGCTCGACCGTCGCGACCGTCAGGGACGGGCCGCCGTAGGAGAAGGCTGCGTTGAGCTTGGCCTCGCCGTAACCGGGAATGTCGACCCAGGAGTCGCGCGGCAGCGAGATGACGCTGGCGCCCTGCCGGTCGGCGTCCACGTGGACCAGCATCAGCGCGTCCGAGCGTTGGTCGCCGGGCGCCCAGGAGGGTGCCGCGGCGGCTGTTCCGGTCGTCGGCACGGGGGAACGGCGGTCGGTCCCGATGAGCAGGATGTTCTGTGCCTCCGCGGCGGGGCCGGTCGCGCGCTGCGGACGGTTCTCCAGGCCGCCGAAGGCGTCGACCCGGCTCAGGTTCCCCTCGATACGACGCTCGAGATAGATCAGCGTCCCCACGGGCACCGCCAGCAGGACCAGCAAGCAGGCGGTGAGCCCGAGGACGACGGCGCGCACGCGCGAGCGTCGCGGCGAGCGCCAGTCCTGGAAAAGGACGCCGGCGTCACCAGCATCGCCAGCGTCGCCGTCTGGGCCGCCCAGCAGCGTGGTCCCCGTGTCACGCGTCATGTCGACATGGCACGCCCTGCACCGAGCGCCGCACGACGTCGTCGCGTCCGTTACCCAAAGTCAATGACCTGCCGACGCGGTGCCCGGCCGCCTCTCCGCCCGCGTATGACTTCGGCGGCTCCCCAAGAGTGGGGATAGGCCGGGACAGCCGGGGCGAGCCAGGTCCGGCGCGTCGTGACCTGAGCGGGTGACCCGTCACCGGCGGGTGCCCGACACCCGGCAGAGGAGCAACGCATGAGCATCACCACCGGCCCTGGACCACGGCGCAGGCACCGGGTGCTCGGGACTCTCGTCGTGGCCGTCGTGGTGCTCGTCGCCGCCGTCTGCTGGTGGCTGGCCCAGCAGTCGGACCAGCAGTCGGACGACCGGCCCGCAGGAGATCCGGCGGCATCGGCGACCGCTGGTCCGACGGCGTCGTCCTCGGCCGCAGCGCCGTCCTCTGACGATCGTGAGCCCGGTCCCACGCCGTCGAGCGGGGCACCCTCGTCCGGGTCGCTGGAGCCGGTCCCGTACGCCGAGATCACGCCGCAGCCGGCTGTCCCGCTGACGGCCACCGCCGACTTCGGCACGGGGCTGACCGTCGAGATCACCAGGATCGAGTCGGTCCGCAGCGTGGCCAAGCGGCCGGGGGAGATCTCGGCGCCGGCGGTGCGCCTGACGATGCGCGCGCACAACCGCGGGGCGAAGCCGATCGACCTCGAGCAGATGGTGGTGAACCTCGACTACGGCCGGGAGCGGACACCGGCCGTCAGCGTGCAGGACCCCGGCGGCGATCCGTTCGCCGGCGTGCTGGCCCCCGGCGCCGCCATGCGCGGGGTCTACGTCTTCAACGTGCCCGACGCGGATCGAGGAGAGATCCGCGTCAGCACGAGCTACACCGGCTCGGCACCGACCCTGGTGCTCGCCGGCTCCGTGGCCTGAACCCAGGCCGGCAACCGAGGGATTCGAGGGATGGCAGATGAGACTGGTGAGGCTGGGCGCCCGAGCGCGCTCTCAGGACCGGCGCCGCCCCCGTGGCGCACGATCCGCGATCATGGCCCGGCCGCTGGCCGCGGCGCTGAGCGCCCTGCTCGTGCTGGGCACCCTCGGCGCGACGGCTGACCCGACCCGGGCGGACTGGGCGCCTGCCGACCCGTCCGATCCGGCGACGCCACCGACCGTCACCGCCGACGCGCTGCCCACGGTGCAGGTGGACGGCGTGATCTGGTCCCAGGCGGTCGCCGGCGAGACGGTGTACGCCGGTGGCTCCTTCACCGAGGGCCGTCCCGCCGGCACGGCGGCCGGCGCGGGGTCGCCCCGCGGCAACCTGGTCGCCTTCGATGTGACGACCGGCCAGATGACCGGCTTCGCGCCGGCCTTCAACCAGCAGGTGCTGGCGGTGGCGGTCTCGCCGGACCGCCGTCGGCTCTACGTCGGCGGCGACTTCACCGCGATCGACGGCGTCGCACGCAGCCGGATCGCGGCCTTCGACCTGCCGACCGGTGCCCTGGTCGAGGACTTCGCGCCCCAGGTGAACGGCCCGGTCAGGGCGATCGCCGTCACCCAGGACGCCGTCTACTTCGGTGGCCCCTTCGGCTCGGTGGGCAACCAGGACCGGGGCAGCCTCGCGGCCGTCGACGCCGACACCGGCACCCTGCTGGACTGGGAGCCCACGGTGAGCGGCGGGCCGGTGTCGGCGCTGACCGCCAAGCCCGACGGAACGCTCATCGCGGTCGGGGGCGGCTTCACGGCCGTCAACGGCGACCCGGGTCCCGCCGACGGCGACGGCGACGGCCTCGCGCTGCTCGACGCGGAGTCCGGCGCAGCGCGGGCCCTGCCGGCGGGCGACCACATCCACAACCGCCACGGCCCCGGGGACTCCGACGGTGAGATCACCTCACTGGCCGCCGACGACGGCGTCTTCTACGGCGCGGGCTACACCTTCGCGAGCATGGATGCGGGCTCGGTCGAAGGCACCTTCGCGGTGAACTGGGACGGCACCCTGCGCTGGGTCGGTGACTGCCACGGTGACAGCTACTCGGTCCACCCCGAGGCGGGGGCGCTGTACGTCGCCAGCCACACGCACTACTGCGAGAACATGGACGGCGTGCGCCAGGGAGCCGGCGGCGTCGGCGACTACCCGTACTACCGCGCCGTGGCGTTCGGCCTGGAGGCGACCGGCACCGCGACCTGGGAGCCGGACCAGAACCGCTACTACAACTTCGAGGGACTGCCGACGCCGTCGATGCTGACGTGGTACCCGTCGATCAACGTCGGCACCTACACCGGCCAGGCCCAGGGAGCGTGGAGCGTCACCGGCAACGAGGACTACATCGTCATGGCCGGCGAGTTCACGAGGGTCAACGGCCAGGAACAGCAGGGGCTCGTGCGCTTCGCCAAGGCCGACCTGGCGCCGAAGCAGGAGGGGCCGACGCTCTTCAACGACAGCTACCCGATCCAGGCCCGCTCGTCCGAGCCGGGCAAGGTCCGGGTGAGCTGGCGCTCCAACGAGGACATCGACAACGCCTACCTCGAGTACCGACTGTCGCGTCGTGTCGCCGGCTCGGACACCTCGACACTGGTGCACTCCCGTCGGGTCCGCGCCGACTTCTGGAACCCGCTGGGGATGACGTTCACGGACACCGGGCTCTCCCCGGGCACCTACGAGTACCGCCTGCAGGCCCGGGACCCGGGCGGGCTGACGGCCAACTCGCCGTGGACCGCCGTCACCGTGGCCGCCTCCGGCGTGAACAGCGCCTACCTGGATGCGGTCCACCGCGACGAGCCGACGCACTGGTGGCGCTTCGGCGAGCCGTCGGGCTCGGCCGACCCGGCCGCCGACGCCGTGGGGGCGAACCCGCTGACGGTCGGCGTGGGCGTGGTCCGCGGCACCGCCGGTGCCGTCGTCTCCGACGCGACGAACCTCGGCGCCACCTTCACCGGCACCGCCGCCGGCATCGCGACCTCCACCGTGCAGGACAACCCGCCCGACCTGTTCACCCTCGAGGCCTGGTTCCGCACCACGTCGACCACGGGCGGCCGCATCGTCGGCCGGGACACGGCGGCGACCCGCAACCCGAAGGTGGACCGGCTCCTCTACCTCGACCCTGCCGGCCACGTGGCCTTTGCCGTGAAGCCGAACGCCACCCGGGCGACCGTCGCCAGCGCCGGCACCTTCAACGACGGCCAGTGGCACCACGTCGCGGGGGTGCTGTCCCCGGACGGCATGAAGCTGTACGTCGACGGCGAGCTCTCCGGGACGGATCCGGGCGTGACCGTCGGCGAGCATCTCAGCATCGGCTACTGGCGGGTGGGCGGCGGCAGCCCGGCGACCGACCTGCCGGGTGCCTTCAGCGGTGCCATCGACGAGGTCGCCGTCTACAAGCGGGCCCTCACGGCAGCGGAGATCGGCGACCACGTCGAGGCGGCGGGGCGCCAGACCGCGCCGCCGAACCAACCGCCGACAGCGGCGTTCACCCACCGGGTGAGCGCTCTGGCCGCCTCGTTCACGTCCGCGTCGAGCGACCCGGAGGGCAGGATCGACTCCTACCTGTGGCAGTTCGGGGACGGCACGACCTCCACCGAGGCGAACCCGACCCACGCGTACGTCAACGGCGGGAGCTACGCCGTCTCGCTCAGCGTGATCGACGCCGCCGGGGCGGTGGCCACCGCCACCGCCACGGTGGTCGCGACCGACCCCACCAACAGGGCGCCGACCGCGTCGTTCACGCTGCAGGCACCGACCGAGGCCGGGCTCCGGCCGCGGTTCACCTCGACCTCCGTCGACCCCGACGGGACCATCACGGGCTGGCTGTGGGACTTCGGCAACGGCCGGACCAGCACCCAGGCGGCTGCGCGGGCCGACTACCGGACGTCGGGACCCGGGACCTACACGGTGAGCCTGACCGTGACCGACAACGACGGGGCGACGCACAGGACCCGACGCAGCGTCACGGTCTCGGAGACCGCGCTGCCGGTGCTGGGTGCGCCCATGCCGGATCCCAGCACCCCGCCGGGCACCTCGCCGCCCTCGGTCCGCAAGGTGGGCACCCGCACCGTGCTCGTCGTACGGGCCCCGAAGACGCGGCCGCACCGCGCGGTCCGGATCGGCCAGCGCGGCCGGGTCGTCCTGATCGCGACCGTGCGGGCCGCTGCCCCGGCCCAGCTCACCGGGGCGATCCGGGTGCTCGACAACGGCCGGAGCGTCAGGGTGCGTCGGGTCCACGGCGTGGGGCACCGCACATTCCGGCTCGTCCTGCGCAAGCTCGCCGTCGGCACACACCGGCTCCGCGTCGTCTACTCCGGCTCGGCGACCTTGGCCCGGTCGCGGTCCGCCGTGGTCGTCGTGCGGGTGCTGCGGCGGACCTGAGGCGGCGCTGACCGGAAATCCATCGGCGAGGAGGGGTCCGTCCAGCGGCGGGCCCCTCCTCACGGCGTGCGTGGCCGGACGCCGGGCGGTGCCGCAGCGCCGGCACCCCCAATTCTGTGGAATCGGCCCCACCGGCTCCGTCGGTCGGGTGCGTCGTTCCTACGTTCGAGCAGGGCCGCTGGCCCGACGACGTCACCACAACCATCACCGCGATCACACGGGGAGCTCACCATGGAATCGATCCGCATCGGCATCCCGGGCGTCGGCCCTGGTGCCCGCCGCTGGGCGGCGCTGGTCATCGCGCTCCTGCTGAGCCTCGCCGCCGCGCTGTCGGCGCCGACGGCCGGCTGGAGCGACAGCGCCCCGGCTGATCCGGCCGACCCTGCCAATCCGCCGACCGTCGCGGCCGACGCCCTGCCGACCGTGCAGATCAACGGCGTCGTGTGGTCGCAGGCGACGGTCGGGAACACCGTCTACGCCGGAGGCAGCTTCACCACCGCCCGGCCGGCCGGGACCTCGTCCGGCGGGGCCGGCAGCGTCACGCGCAACAACCTGGTGGCCTACGACATCCGCACCGGTGCGATGACCTCGTTCGCGCCCAGCTTCAACGGCCAGATCCGCGCTGTCGCCGTCTCGCCGGACCAGAGCCGGATCTACGTCGGCGGCGACTTCACGACGGTCAACGGCGTCGCCCGGAGCCGGATCGCGGCCTTCGACGCCACGACCGGCGCCCTCGTCTCGGGCTTCGCTCCGCAGGTCAACGGCTCGGTGACGGCCATCGCGGCGACTAACGCCACGGTGTACGTCGGCGGCTCGTTCGGCGGCGTGGGCAACCAGACCCGCAGCAACCTGGCCGCGTTCAGCCGCGCCGGTGCCCTGCTCGGGTGGGCGCCCGTGACCAGCGGCGGCTTCGTGTGGGCCATGGCGGTCGATCCCGCCGGCGCCAAGGTCGCGGTCGGCGGGTCGTTCACCGCGCTCAACGGGTCCTCGAACCCCGGGTACGGGCTCGGCATGGTGGACGCGACGACCGGCACCAACCTGCCGTTCGCGATGAACAACTACGTGCGCAACGCCACCGTGGACGGTGCGATCACCACGCTCGCCAGCGACGGCACCCACGTCTACGGCGGCGGTTACACCTTCGGTCGCGCCGGTGGCACGTTCGAGGGGTTCTTCTCCGCGCGCTGGGACGGCGGCACGGTCGAGTGGATCAACGACTGCCACGGCGACAGCTACTCGGTCTTCCCGCAGGGCTCGGTGGTCTACGCGGCCAGCCACACGCACTACTGCGAGAACATCGACGGCATCCGGCAGGGCGCCGGCTTCGTCGGCGACTACCCGTACTACCGAGGGGTCGCGATGGGCAAGGCCGCGACCCGGACCACGACGTGGGAGCCGGACCAGCGCCGCTACTACGACTTCTCCGGCCAGCCGGCCTCGGCGATCCTCACGTGGTACCCCACCATCAACGCCGGCACCTACACCGGCCAGTCGCAGGGCCCGTGGAGCGTCACCGGCAACAGCCAGTACATCGCGATGGGTGGCGAGTTCACCCGGGTCAACGGGCAGAACCAGCAGGGCCTGGTGCGGTTCGCCGTTCCCAGCATCGCGCCGAACGACCGCGGACCCACCCTGTTCAACGCGACGTACCCCCTCAACGTGCGGTCCACGGAGGCGGGCAAGGTCCGCATCGCGTGGTCGACGAACGAGGACATGGACAACGACAACCTCACCTACCGGCTCTACCGTGACACCCAGACCGCAGCGGGCCTGATCCACACCCGGACCGCCCGGGCGTTCTGGTGGAACCACTACGGCATGGGCTTCACCGACACCGGCGTCGCGCCGGGCAGCACGCATCAGTACCGCGTAGTGGTGACCGACCCGTTCGGCAACGTCGCGAACTCGCCCTGGACGACGGTCACCGTGCCGGCGAGCGGCACCGACAGCCCCTATGTGGACGCGGTGGAGCAGAGCGAGCCGACGCACTGGTGGCGGCTGGGGGAGGACGGCACGACCGCCGACTCCGCCGGAGCCCGCCCGCTGACGACGACGGCCGGCGTCGTCCCCGACGTGTCCGGCGCGATCCAGAGCGACCCCGAGAACCGGGCCATCAGGCTCCCCGGAGTCACGACCGCCCGGGCCTACACCACCGTCCAGGACTGGCCACCGGACGCGTTCACGCTCGAGGGCTGGTTCCGGACCAGCACCGGCGGCGGCAAGATCCTCGGCTGGGGCAACCGCAACGACCGCGACTCCAGCAAGGCCGACCGTCACCTCTACCTCGACGACGCGGGCCGCGTGCACTTCGGGGTCAAGCCCGATGCGACCCGGCAGGTCGTCAGCAGCCCCACGGCGTACGCCGACGGCGACTGGCACCACGTGGCGGCCAGCCTCGCGCCGACCGGGATGCGCCTCTACGTCGACGGTGAGCTCGTCGGCCAGCGCACCGACGTGAGGACCGCCGAGCACCTGTCGATCGGCTACTGGCGTATCGGGGCCGACACCCTCACCTCGTGGCCCTCGGCGCCGACGAACACCGCCTTCGCGGGCGATCTCGACGAGCTGGCGGTCTACAAGCGGGCCCTGAGCGCCAGTGAGGTGGCGACCCACTACGCGGCCGGCACCGGCGCCGCCACGCCCAACCAGCCGCCCACCGCGTCGTTCACGGCGAGCGTGGCCGACCTGACGGCCTCGTTCACGTCGACCTCGAGCGACCCGGACGGGACGATCAGCACGTATGCCTGGGACTTCGGGGACGGCACCACGGGCACGGGTGCGAGCCCGTCGCACACCTACGCCGCCGCCGGCCAGTACACGGTGAAGCTGACCGTGACCGACGACGACGGGGCGACCGCCTCGACGACACGGCAGGTGACGGTCTCCACGCCGCCGGAGGGCCCGACGCCGTTGGCCGCGGACGCCTTCGGGCGCACCGTGACCGACGGGTGGGGGAGCGCCGACCTGGGCGGCGTGTGGGCCCGCAGCGGGACGGCGAGCAACTACTCCGTGAGCGGCGGGCTCGGCCGGATCCGGATGAGCAGCCCCGGCGGCGGCCCCGGCGCGGCCCTCGACGCGGTCTCGTCGACGGACGCCGACGTGCGGGTCCGCCTGGGGGCGGACAAGGCGGCGACCGGCGGCGGCATCTACCTCACCGTGCAGCCTCGGCGGGTGAGCGCGGCGGACCGGTACTACGCCGACGTCCGGCTCCAGGCCACAGGAGCGGTCTCGCTCATCCTGGGGCGGGCCGTGGCCGGCGCCGAGACGACGCTGCAGAGCCGGACCGTGACCGGCGTGACGGCGACGGCCGGGCAGTTGCTCCAGGTGCGCGTGCAGGCGACGGGGACCGCGCCGACCACGTTCCGGGCGAAGGTGTGGCCGGTCGGCCAGCCGGAGCCCGACGCCTGGACCGCCTCGGTGACCGACAGCACGGCGGCGCTGCAGGCGCCGGGCGGGCTGGGGCTGCGGACCTACCTGTCGGGGTCGGCGACCAACGCCCCGGTCATCGGGCTCTTCGACGACCTCGACGTGCGGACCACCGGCTGAGCGATCCTCAGCGCCACACGCCGATGTGCCGGCTGCCGACCGGTCGGGAGAGCATCCCGGCCGGCCGGCGGGCGAGCGGGACCGCGACCGCGGACCTCTGGCGCCTGACCGGTACCGTGAGGCGCAGGGTGCGGGTCAGGGCCGGGACACCGACCAGGTCGAGATGGCGCCGTTCGCGGCCGGTGGCGGTCCGGAACTCGCGGACCGAGGTGAACACCGCCGGGTCCCGTCCGGCGCGCGACCACACCACGACCCAGGTCGGCCTGGCGGCCCGGGAACGTGCGTAGACGTTGCCGTTGACCTGGATCCGGAGCTGCTCGGCGGTCCATCGGCCGGAGTAGTCCTCGACGCACAGCAGACAGTTGGCGCCGTACCCCGCCGTGCCGAGCACGTTGTTGTGGACCGCCAGCCCACGCACCACCCAGTCCATGGTCGGATCGGGCAGCGGTCGCCGGGGGTCGTGGCCCGGGGTGTCCGGGTCGCCGAGGTCACGGTCGTCCTGGACGATGTTGATCGCCCGGCCGTTGCGGACGATGGTGTTGTTCCACAGCTGCACCTGGGCGGTGTTGTTGACCTTCACGCCGTGGCCCCGGTTGCCCACCACCAGCGAGTCGGCGACCAGCGCCCGGGTCGAGAGCTCCAGGCTCAGCCCGTGGCGGGCGTTGCCGCGCAGCGTCGTGTTCAGCACCGCCACGTCGTAGGCCGACTCGTCGAACCACAGGCCGGTGCCGGCGTTCTCGGAGAACCGGCTCCCGGTCACCACCACGTGGCGGGACCGGCCGATCTTGGCACCGCCCGCGACCGGGGAGGTGTTGAACCGCTCGGTGTTGTTGCGACGGGCCACCGTGCCGACGACACGGAGGCCGTCGGCGTACGTCGCGCTCATCCCCAGCATCCCGTTGCGCAGCAGCCGGACCCGACCGACCCGCGCCCCGGCTGCCGAGACATGCAGGCCCGTGGTGGCGTTGTCGACGATCCGCATGCGGGACAGCGAGATGCCGGGCGCCTCGGCGGTCACCGCTCCCATGTGCGGCACCGACGGGGCGAAGCGCCGCACACCGAGGCCGTCGACTGAGGTCCCGGCACCGCGGATCGCCATTGCCCGGGCCAGGTCGCTGGCGCGCACCCGGTGCCGCCGCGGGTCCGAGCCGACGTGGAGCTGGCCGGCGACGGTGTCGACGAAGAACGTGCCGCGTCGCAGCTCGGCGAGGCTGCCCACCTGCCGCTGCGGCACACCGTCGATCCACACCTGGTCGGGGTGCGCGGCCATGGGGTGGCCCGGACCGACGAAGGACCAGCCCGGCTCGGTGCCGTCCGCGGCACCCCAGGTGTAGGTGGGGCTGGCGTCGAACCGCACGTCCCACGGCGTCGCGAAGCCGACGGCCGTCCGGCGCCAGCCGGCGACGGGGCGGCTGCCGTCCAGCCACGCCCGGCCCGCGGTGCTGATCCGGAGCTCCTTCCCCGGAGGGACGGTCACGCTCTCGTGGTAGGCGCCGGCATGCACGACCACGCGGTCGCCCGAGCCGGCCCGGTCGACGGCGGTCTGCAGCCGCCGCAGCGGTGCGCCGCTCGTGCCGGCGGCGGAGTCGCGGCCGTGGATCGCGACGTGCCAGGTCCGTGTCCCCGCCGGCGCTCTGGTCGACACCGTCGACACGGGCGACGCCGGCGGCCCCGCCGCCAGGGAGGCCGTCTCCCCGGCCTCACGCGGCGGGGTGGCCGCTGCGAGCAGGCCGCCGAGCAGCCCCGCGGCCGCGAGGGCGCGCACCACTAGGGACATCGTCGAGATCCCCTCCCCGAGAGTCAGGCGTCCGACGACCGTTCCGCCCGGGAGGGGAGGGTGTCAAGCCCCGACACCCCAAATGGGCTAGGTGCCGCGCCGGGCGGCACGGGCCGCCAGCGCCGCCTTGACCCGGGGCCGGGCCCAGGCGGCCAGGTCGATCACGAGACCGGCGACGTGGCCACGGAGCGTACGGGCCCGGCGCGTCGACCACAGCGGTGCCGGCACGGCACCGAAGTCGGCCTTGTAGCCCTCGTTGCCCACGGTGAGCTCGAGCTCTCGAGCCCCACGCCGGATCGCGGACCGGGCAAGCTCGTCGACGATGAGCAGGCCGAGGGAGTAGTTGCGCAGCCGGCCGAAGTCGTAGCCGACGACCAGGAAGACGTGCCGGCTCTCGTCGGCCAGGTCCAGCGACACCGCCGCGGGCCGGTCGCCCACCTCGAGCACCGAGAGCACCGCCGGACCACCGGCTGTCACCCCGTCCCGCGCGACGGCGCGGTAGAACGCGAAGTGGCGCGGATCCTGCACCAGGTCCATGGCGCGTCGCCCGCGGAACCGATCGCGGCGGAAGGCACGCAGGTGGGCGAGCAGCTCGTCGACCTCGCCCGCGTCGCCCACCTCCCGGAGCCTGAACGCGCCCTTGGGCCGCAGTCGCTTGCGCTTGCGCTCCAGGTGCCGGACGAACGCGGGATCCAGCGTCGCGGGCGGCCACTGCGCGGGCGACGCTGGCAGCGCCACCGTGTGCGTGTCGTAGGGATGGCGCCGGTGGGTCCGCGTCCCGAGCAGGTCGGCGAACCGGTCGGGTCCGGCCACGATCCGCTCCACGCGAAGCAGGTCGAACGCACCGAGCGCGCGCCAGACGGCGCCCGGCAGCCCCGGCGCCGCGCGCAGCCACGGCGCCGCGGAGCGGTCGACGACCGGCGCGGCGTGGTCGCACACCCCGAGATCGGCGAACTCCACGAGCCGCACGCCGTGCCAGCGCCGACGGACGAGCGGGATCACGGCCAGGAGCCGCCCCGTGTCGGCGGCCCGCACCGTCACCACGACGGGCCGCGCCCCGAGCAGGGGAGCGAGGGTGGCGTACACGTGACGCAGCCAGCCCGGGTGCTGGAACAGCGTGGCCGTGGAGCGCCGGAACAGGTCCAGGTACTCCGCGGAGCCGAAGTCGAACGTGTCGTCGCGGGCGACGACGTACGACGCTGGCGTCGCCGTCGCCGTCGCCGTCGTCGCCGCCGCCGTCGTCGTCGCCGTCGGCGCGGCACCTGTGGCCCCGGGCGCCGCGAGCGGTCCGGCCAGGGGCGGATCTCCCTCGCGTCTCATCGGCACCTCACCGCCGCAGACGCGGCGACCTCGCCGAGCCGTCGATGGTCTCGAGCCGGCCGGCGCGGTTCAGGGTGTGCAGCCGGGTCCCGGGCCAGCGGGGGCCCGGCAGGAGGTGGGCGACGAGGCGCTGGTCGTAGGTGTCCTCGTCGAGGTGCACCACCTCCGCGACGGCCAGGGCGCTGCCATAGCCCGCCCGGCCGTCCTGGACGGGGCGGAGCAGCCGACCGTCGCGGTGCACGGGGCGACCCGCCGGCCGGGCGCTCGCGATGTCGACCAGCACCGGGTTGCGTGGGTGCGAGTGCCACGGACCCGTTAGCCGGTCCGCCCACCACAGGTGCAGCGCGTCGGACCAGGAGCCGCCGTGGCGGACGGTGCCGAACATCCACCAACGGTCGCCGTGGCGCACGACGCTCACGTCGCTGGCCGCGACACCGCGCAGCAGGACCACCTCGCGACGCCACCGGCCGGGGAACCCCACCGCGCGGTAGAGCTCGACCGTGCCGGCGGCGGAGGTCTCGGGGATCATCCACCACTCGCCGTCGTCCTCGACCACGTAGGGATAGGACAGATGGACCTCGTGCTCGAGCACCGGTCGCGGCGTGCCGACCGGCCCGTCCTCGTCCACCTCCACCACGGAGATCACGCCGCGTCCCCGGCGGTGGTCGAAGTCCTCCACGAACAGGAGATGGTCGGTCCCCACCGAGACCGGGAACGGGTCTGCGTAGAAGTGGTAGCCGTCGTCCGGGAGCCGGGACCACCCCGACATCGGATGGTCGCCGAGGTCGAGCACGTCGGGGGCGCCGTCGTCGAGCAGCCGCCACCCGACCCTCCAGTGGGGTGCGCGGTACGCCGCCCGGTAGGCACCGTGGACGCCGGCCGCGACGACGGTGCGCAGCGCGCCGGCCGGCGCGACCGACCGGGCGGCTGCGGGGTCGATCTCGGCCGCCGGGTCCGCTGTCGGGGGGTGCCCGAGCAGCGCCTGCGCGACGACCAGCACGGTCCCAGCCAGCACGTCCTCGAGTGCGCGGGTCAGCGGCCGTGGCGTGTCGCTGCCCGGCCGGCCGGTGGCGAGGGTGCGCCCCTCGGCGACGACCCGCACCAGGGGGAACCGGCCGGCCGCCAGGACCGCCAACGCGGCGGCGGTGCCCGGACGGCCGTCGAAGGTCACTCGCCACGCGCCCGGAGCGTCCAGCGTGCCCTCGACGTCGATGACGACATCGACCGCAGTCTCCTGGGCGTCGTACCGCCAGGAGGCGAGGCTCGCAGGCGAGCAGCGCTCGGCGTAGATCGGTCGCACCCGGTGCAGCAGGCGCTCCGTGCGCAGCAGCGCCCCGAGGTCGTCGCGTCCCCCGCGCACCGGATGCGGCGCCTCGCCGGTCGAGCGGATCCGCACCTCCGCGCCGGTCTCGCTCAGCCGTCGCGCCAGCGCGAGGTGCCACCCACGCTCGTCGCCCGGCGTCGACCGGAGTTCGACCCGTGTCCCCATCAGCTGCTGCCTTCCGCCTCACCTGTCAGCGAACGTAGGGACCGGCCGCGGCCGCGGCCGGCAGAGCCGGTCGGCATCCCAAGAACTGGGGAGACTCCGCGACGGTGGCGGGGCGGCGGCGCGGGCGTCCTAACGTCCTAGCGAAGGCCGGTGCTGTGTCCGGCCCTGATGGTGAGTCGAACTGGGAGACGCCATGACCTTCGCCGAGTACTTCACGATCCTGCAGCGCCGCTGGCGGGTCTGGTTCTCGGGTCTGGTGCTCGGCCTGCTCGCCGGCGCCGCGGTGTGCGCGTTCTCGCCGATCCAGTACACGGCGGTCGCGACCTCCTTCGTGACGGTGGCCGACCGCGTCGACGAGAACCAGGGCGAGATCTTCCAGGGCTCGCAGTTCGCCGTGCAGCGGGTGAAGTCCTACGCGCGCCTGGTCGACAGCCCACGAGTCCTCGGCCCGGTGCGTTCGGAGCTGCGGCTGCCGATGAGCTATCGGGAGCTCGCGAGGAACGTCGACGTCAGCAGCCCGCCGGAGACGGTCCTGATGGAGGTCTCGGCCCGGGACGCGAGCCCGGCGCGGGCGGCGCGGATCGCCGACGCGGTCAGTGAGCAGCTCGGCGCGGTGATCGAGGATCTCGAGACGGCGAGGGGCAGCGAGGTGTCGAGCGTGCGAGTCTCCCTCGCCCAGCCCGCCACCCGCCCGTCCGCTCCCTCCTCGCCGCGGGTACTGCTCACGCTCCTCCTGGGGGCTGCGGTGGGGCTCGCCGGCGGTTTGGTGACCGCGGTGCTGCGCCATCACCTGGACCGCCGGATCAAGACCCCTGAGGACGTGCGACTGCAGACGGGGATGTCGCCGCTCGGCACCACGCTGTACCAGCCGGAGGCGAAGCGTCGTCCCCTGGTGGCGCTGGACTGGCGTTCGGCGTCCGCCGAGCGGTTCCGGACCATCCGCACCGCCCTCAAGTTCGCCGCCGTGGACCGCGAGCTGCGGCACTTCGTGGTGACCTCGGCGGTGCCCGGCGAGGGCAAGACGTCGGTGGCGAGCAACCTGGCCATCAGCTGGGCGCAGACCGGCGCCGCGGTCTGCCTGGTGGAGTCCGACCTGCGTCGCCCCTCGGTCTCCCGGTTCTTCGGCGTCGAGGGGAGGCTCGGACTGTCCGACGTCCTGGTCGGCGAGGCGCGGCTCGACGACGTGCTCCTGCCCTGGAACCACAGCATGCTGACGGTGCTCCCGGCCGGCTCGCTGCCGCCGGACCCGGCGGCGTTGCTCGGCTCCTCGGCGATGCGTGGACTGGTGGACACGCTGCGCAAGCGGTTCGACGTCGTCATCTACGACTCCCCGCCGGTGCTCTCGGTCACCGACGGCATCGTGCTGGGGGAGCAGGTGGACGGCATCGTGCTCGTCCTGCGGGCCGGCACCTCCCGGCGTGAGCATGTGGCGGCGGTCGTGGAGTCGCTGCGCCATGCCCGGCTGATGCTGTTCGGCACGGTGCTGAACGCCACGCGCAACCGCGGCGACCGGGTGCACGACTACGCCCCCGACCTCTCCCAGCCGCGCGCCGAGCTGGCACCGCTGTCGGCGAGCGGGCAGCGCTGAGCACACCCGGTCCCGGCCGGCAGCCGGTCAGGCGGGGAGCCCGATCCGGGTGAAGGCGTCCACGAGACGCTCGACGGTCGGGACCAGCTGGCGGCGTACCCGCTCGTGCGTCACCCCGGGCTCCTGGTGCGCGTCGAGCACGTCGTGGTCGTGCAGCTCGAGCCGTCGCCATGGCCTCTCCGTCGGTCGGACCCTCACGACCGCGGGCAGTCCAGCGATGCCGCGGTCGGCGTCGAGCGCGGCCACGAAGCCCGCGAGGTCCTTCGCGCGGCTTGCCGCCCCGGTCGAGAGCGACGCCGCCTCGCGCAGGGTGAAGGTGCGATGCCCGGCGGTGGGCGCCGTGCGCAGCACCGCGGCACGGGTGAGCCGGTCCGCCGCGAGCACGAGGTCCGCGACGTCGATCTGCGCCCGGTCCAAGGGCGTGGACCGGTGGCGTGCCAGTTGCTGCGCCGGCAGGCCGTTGTTGCGCGCCCAGCGCAGCATGTCCGGACAGGCCGGCAGGTCGGGCACGGCCCGCTCGCCGCAGTCCAGGACGCGTGGTGCATGCCGGCCGAGCGCGGCGCGCAGCGAGTGCTCGAGGATGAGCGCCGCCAACGGCGAACGACAGACGTTGGTCGCACACACGACCAACACGGTGAAGCTCATGCGGACCTCCCGGCGTCGATCGCTGGACCCGTCTCCGGAGCCGTCGCTGGACCTGTCTGGTGGCCCGTCTCCTGGGCTGTCATCGTGAAGGCGAGGAAGGCGATGAACGTGACGGAGGTGTCGAACATGCCGCTCTCCAGCCAGCTCGTCACGGTCAGCACCACCAGCGTCGCGAGGAGCAGGGGCCGCAGCGGCTGGGCGACGGTCAGCACCCGGACCAGCGTGGTGAGGACGAGCAGCGCGAGCACGGCGGAGCCCAGCACGCCGGCCTGCACCAGCGCCGAGATCCAGGTGCTGTCGAGCATCTGCTCGTTGCGGTAGAGGGCCGACACCGGGATCACCTTGACCGAGAGCCCGTGCCCGAGCAGCCACTCGACCATGGTGTCGGGGTAGTCCAGGGCGGCGGACCAGGCCACGGTCCGGGAGTTCAGGGTGAGGATGCCCGCGCTGTCGCCCCGCGTCAGGTAGGAGGAGAGCAGGGGCGTCCAGAAGGTCAGGTAGAGCAGCACCGGTACGGCGAGCACGCCGGTGACCGCGACCGGAACCGGGATGCGCGGCGCCATCGCGACGAGCAGCACCAGCCCCAGTGCGACGGCCGCGAGTCCGGTGCGCGTGCCGGTGAGCCACAGCACGCCCACCAGGGGCAGGATCGCGACCGTCTCCACGGCTCGCGCCATCCGCTGGACCGTGCGCCACGCCAGGCACAGCAGCGGGACGCTGACCAGGAGGGCGATCTCGTTGGCGTTGGTGGGCGGGATGCCGCCGTACAGCCGGCCCTCGCTCGCCAGCGAGCCGACCCCGGTCGCGCCGGAGACCAGGGCGAGCGCGAGCATCGCGCCGGTGAGGGCGCTGAGCACCAGGTCGGAGGGGTAGCGCCGGAAGAGCAGGACGATGGTCGCGGTCAGGAGGGTCAGCCGGGCGGCGAGGACCAGCGAGGCGAGAGCCTCGTCGGCCAGGAAGGCGCCCGCGGTCGCGATGCCAAGGTAGAGGACGAGCCAGGTGACCGGCCCGGCTCGCAGCCGTGACCACGGCACGCCGCGGCTCGGTGCCATCACCACCAGCCCGAAGGCCGCGAGGGTGAGCGCTGCCTTCAGCACGACCACCGCGTCGGTGCCGCCGGTGTAGAACGCCCCTCGGCGCCAGGGCACCGCCGCCACCAGGATGACCAGGCAGACGAGGAAGAGGCGCAGCGGCGTACGCCGCAGCGGAGAGATCCGGCCGCTGGTGTGCTCCGGTGCGCCCGGGGGCGCCGGCACCTTCCCCGTGGCCCCTGTCGTCCCGGTCATCCCTGTCGTCACCGTCGTCACCGTCGTCACTGGGGGGCCTCCCCGTCTGCCGACGCCACCGGCAGCTCCCGCTCAGCGGCTCGCCGGCCGAGCAGCAGTTGACGGCACAGCAGTCCACCGGCGAAGGACCCGAGCGACAGCAGCCACGGGGTCGCCGCGACCGGCCCGTCGAGCGCCAGCAGGGCGACGGCGACCAGCGCGAGCGACGCGCCGGAGTCGAGCACCCTCAGGGCGAGCACCTGGGCAGCGTGACCTCGGACCGCGGCCAGGCTGCCGTAGGGGAGCACCGCCGCGCAGGAGGCGGCGTACGCCGCCCAGCCCAGGACGGCCAGGGTGGAGAGAGCGAAGGAGCCGCCGAGGAGCGGCTCGGCCAGCACGGGTACGGCGGCCGTCGCGACGAGACCGACGACGACGGTCGCGAGCAGCATGGTCGCGGCGGCCCGGTCGGCGCGCCGGCGCAGCTCGCCGAGGGACGCGGCCCGGTCGGCGGCGTACGAGGCGAACAGGTAGGACGCGAGACCCTGGATGAGGATCATCGCGGGGGCGACGAAGAGACGGGCCGCCTCCAGGGCGCCGACCGCCGCGGCGCCGCCCGTGACGAGGACGAGCGAGCGGGCGAGGTTCAGCGTGGTGGGCCGGACGAACTGCTGCGCCGCGCGGAATCCTCCGAAGCCGACCACCGACCGCCAGCTCCCCGGCCGCAGCCGCACCGGGCGGCGTTCGCACCGGGGGAGGCGGTGCCAGGCGACCAGGCAGGCCGTCGCCTGGCCGATGGTGAGCCCGACGAGGAGGTGGCCGACCCCCAGGTCGGTGAGCAGCCAGAGAGCCGTGATCGTGACCAGGGTGGTGGCGATGGCGGCGGTGTCCACCAGGACGAGCGCCCAGAACCGCTGCACAGCCATCAGGAGTCGACGGGCGAGGTCGGCCAGCATGAAGGCGGCGGTGGCGGTCGCCAGCCAGACCGACTCCCGAGCACTCAGCCAGTCCGACAGCACGGCTGTCGCCGACAGCCCGGCCGCCGCGAGGACGACGACGATCATCGTCAGGAGGCCGAGCGCCGACCGGACGCCGGCCTCGTGCCGGTCCAGGACCGTCAGGGAGTCGCCGACCAGCCCGGTGGAGACCGCCGTCGCCATCACGATCCCGCCGAAGAGCAACGCGAAGAGTCCGAGGCCGTCGGCGCCCAGCGTGCGCGCGGCCACCACCTGCAGCACCAGGCTTCCGGCCGTCAGGACCAGCTGTGCCGCCAGCGCCCCTGCGGCCGGGCCCATCGACCGGGCGGTCCGGGAGGCGGACGCCGGCCGCGTCGCCGTCGTGGTCATCGCCGTGGTCGTGGCGACGGACGGCGGTGGCCGCTCGGCCGGGTCTGCGTGGTCTGGCCGGCGCTGAGCCGCTTGAGCAGATGCTCGTAGCCGGTGGCCACCTCGTCCCACTGGTAACGACTGGCAGCACGTGCCCGGAGTCGCTCACCGAGGGCGAGCTGCCGGAGCGGTGCGGCCTCGGCGGCCCTCACGAGGCTCGCCAGCGCGCGGCCGTCGGTGAAGAACTCGCCGTCGGCTCCGAGCACCTCACGGTTGAACACGACGTCGAACGCGATGACCGAGGTGCCGGCGCCCATGGCGCGCAACAGGGACGGGTTCGTGCCGCCGACCGAGTGGCCGTGCAGGTAGGTGAGCGCGTTGCCGTACAGCTCGTCGAGCTGGGCCTGGTCCCACACCCCGCCGAGCATCATGATGCGCGGATCGTCTTGGGCGGCCGCCCGGATCCGCGCCGTGTAGTCGTCGCTGTAGGGCGCCGATCCCACCACGACCAGCGGCAGCGACGCGTCCGAGCGGTGGTAGCCGGAGACGATCTCCAGGACGTGGTTCTCCGGCTCGAACCGGGCCACCACGAGGTGGTAGCGGCGGGCGTCGAGGCCCAGCTCGGCGATGCGGTCGGCGCCGACGTCGAACTGCAGCGGGGCGCCGTAGCTGAGCAGCTCGGTCGCCGCGCCGAACTCCTCGCGGTAGTAGTCGGCGATGCCCTCGGCGTCGGCGATGAGAGCGTCGGCCCAGCGCACCGCGAGGCACTCGGCCGTCCGGTAGTAGTGGCGCCCGGCACCGTTCCACTTGGCGCGCCGCCACTCCAGCCCGTCGACGTGCACGGCGACCGGGATGCCACGCGCCCGCAGCGCCGGGAGGAACGGCGCGTTGGCGGCGTTGAACACGATCGCGACATCGTGCCGCGGACCGGCGAGCAGGTGGGCGACGGAGAGCGCGGTGTGGCTGAGGGTCTCGACCGACCGGCTGTGGACCGCCGGCAGGTGCACCAGGTCCATCCCCAGGTGGTGGGTGGGCCGGTCCGCCGAGCCGCGGCAGTAGACCGTCACCTCGTGGCCGCTGCCGACCAGGCGCTGCCCGATCTCCTCCACGGCGGTCTCGAAGCCGCCGTAGCAGGCGGGCACTCCTCGCGTGCCGAGCATCGCGATCCTCATGACGTCCTACCCTCCGGGTCGATGGCGGTCGGCAGCGTGTCCCGTCGGTCGCTCGTGTCCAGCCCGTCGAGCTCCCGCCACCACTTGGCGAGCGCGAGGACGAGGACCGCGGCGTTGACGACGAACAGCAGCGTGTAGCCGGCGACGAAGGCCACCGGGACGCCGACGAGCACGAACACCCAGCAGAAGACGCCGTAATCGGTCGGCAGCAGCAGCCAGGGGCGTACCGGGCTCTCCGGCGTGAGGACCGTGGCAGGGCGCGCGTGGTGCAGGCGCCGCAGCAACGGCATGGTCACCAGGCCGAAGAAGCAGACGACGTCGACGATGAGGAAGGCGACCGGCACCAGGAGCACGGCGGTCGCCTCGACCGGCGGGAACCGGTACCACGCGACCAGGACGGCGAGGTGGAAGGCGCAGGTCTTGGCACAGTCGACGGTGTGGTCCAGCCACTCGCCCGCGCTGGACCCGCCACCGCGCAGCCGAGCCAGCTGCCCGTCCACCGAGTCCATCACGTAGCCGGCCGCGAGCAGCGCGGCGACGGCGAGTCCCAACGGCACCGACGGCGGCACGGCCGCCAGGAGGACGAGTCCCAGCGAGGACAGGGTCGCGCTGATCGCGGTCGCGGTGTTGGGCGTCATGTCCACCAGGTGGGCCGCCGCGGCGACGCGGCGCGCGAGCGGCCGGTTCACCAGCCGGGAGTACGCCGCCGTGCCGCGAGCCGGCTTCTGGGCGGTCGCCAGGGCCCGCACGTTCTCCCGGTAGCCGCTCCGTGGCGTGTCGGCCGGACCGGCTCGGTGGGTGCTCGTCGTCAACGTCGGTGTCCCGTCCTGGCGTGCCGTGCTCCTCGCCCGCCACACGACGTGCGGGGCTCGGGAGCGGTTCGTAAAGTCACGCTAGGAACGAGCCGGCCCGTGCTTGCCCGCCTCGTCGGATGCGCCCCTCATATTGGGGATCGGCCACCGGCCGGAGGGTCGCTCGCCGGGCGCGCTCCTAGGTTCGACAGCACCTGCCGCGTCGCCTGTTGGGAGCCATCATGAGCCCGATCGTGGGATACGCCCCCGGTGTCTACGACCTCTTCCACGTCGGGCACCTCAACGTGCTCAAGCACGCGCGGACGCAGTGCGACGTGCTCGTCGCCGGCGTGGTGTCCGACGAGATGTGCTGGGCCGCCAAGGGCCACCGTCCGGTGGTTCCCCTGGCCGAGCGGCTGGAGATCGTGCGCCACATCGACTACGTCGACGCGGTGCATGTCGAGGACGTCCCCGACAAGCTCGACACCTGGCGCGTCGTGCGGTTCGACCGGATCTTCAAGGGTGACGACTGGCGGGGGACCGCCAAGGGCGACCGGCTCGAGCGCGACCTCGGTTCCGTCGGCGTCGAGGTCGTCTACTTCCCGTACACCGTGCACACATCGAGCACCGAGCTGCGGCTGGCCCTGGCCGAGCTCGTCGGTGACGGCGCCGCCGGCTCCGCCGGGGGCTGAGCGGATCGGTCACCGCCCGACGGTGGGTCGCCTGTCCGCGAGCCCGGGCAGCAGCCCGTCCATCAGCCCGTCCATCAGCCCGTCCACCAGCTCGCCCATCGCCGCCCGGTAGCGGTCCGCCGTGAACCGGGCCAGGGCCTCCTCGCGGCCCGACCGCGCCAGCCGGCCCGCGAGCCGCGGGTCGTCGTGGAGCCGACCGACGGCGGCGGCGAGCGCATCCGGGTCCTGCGGGGGCACGAGCAGACCGGTCACGCCGTCCAGGACGGTCTCCAGATGCCCCTGGACGGCGGTCGCCACGACAGGGCGCAGCGCGAGCTGGCCTTCGACCACCGCGTTCCCGAACGACTCACCCAGCGAGGGCGCGGCCACCACGTGGGCGCGGGCGAGCGCCGGCCAGATGGGGGAGGTGTACCCGGAGAACGTCACGGCGCCCGCGAGGTCGGGACGGGCGGCGCGATCGCGCAGCCGGGCGACGTACTCCTCCTGGCCCGGCCCTGGCGTGCCGCAGAGCTCGAGGACGACGTCGCGGCCCGCGGCCCGCAGGGCGGCGGTCGCCTCGAGCGCGACGTCGGGGGCCTTGCGGGCCGACAGCCGGCCCACGACCACGAGACGGAGCGGTCCGCGCGTCGGAGCGTCGGTGGGCGTCTCCGGTGGCGGCTCGACGCCGTTGTGGATCAGCCGGGTCCGGGCTGCGAGCCGTGGCGCCACCTCGCACAGCGTGGTCCGCGTTGTCCGGCTGTTCACGACGACGACGTCGGCCAGGGCCAGGGGCGCCGCCAGGAGCCGGCGCACCAGACGCGGGTCCTGCGACTCGGCCTCGTGGACGTGGCACAGCGATCGCACGCCGCTGAGGCGTGCGGCCGCCAGCCACCACGGCACCGTCACGGTGTTGGCGCACACCAGCGCGGCGCTCGTCTCCTGGATCGTGCGGCGCATCAGGGCGAGGCTGCCGGCGGTCGTCGCGGCC
>NZ_DASWXC010000007.1:0-25779 GCF_036405735.1 Nocardioides sp. | reverse complement strand
CCGCCCCAGCGGCGGGCGGTCACCTCCAGCCGTACCTCCGCTCGCGGCCACGGCCCCAGCGTCACCAGGGCGGCCTCGCGCTTGCGGAGCCGCGCGGTCAGCTTGGCGGCCGTCGCCTCCGACACGCGGCCCGTCCGCCGGAGCACCACGAGGGTGGCGACGTCGACCAGGGCGGCGGTCGCCTCCAGCCAGAGCTCGCCGGGCTCCGGCACCAGCACCGTGCGGTCCAGCCGTACGCCGGCCTCCGCCGCTGCCTCCGCCCCGAAGTCGGCCCAGCCCACGACCCCGCACCACGCTCCGGCCGCCGAGGGACCCGCCATCAGGGTCAGCGCGAGGCTGGCCGCGCCGGCCCCGCCGACCTCGTAGGTGCCGCCGGCCTGGAGCCGGACCAGCCCCGCCAGCGCGGGGTGGGTGTCCAGGGCGAGACGGTCCTCGAGGGTGCGGCCCTGCAGGCGGCGTACCCTCTCCCGGAGTCGCTCGATCTCATCGATCTGGGTCGCCGTCGCCACCCCTCCACCTTCGAACATTTGTTCGAAGGTGTCAACCTGGTGCGGCGCTGTCCACAGGCTCATCCTGGGGGTTCCGCGAACCGGCTCGTCGCTAGTACTTTCCGGCATAGGCGCCGCAGGTCACGGCACCTGCCTCTCTCGGGAAGGACCGCGTATGGGGCGACTCCTCACCACGGCCGCACTCCTGGCCGCCCTCCTGGCCAGCCCTGTGCTCGCGGCCTGCTCCGGCGACGGCGGGGCGTCCATGCCGACCCCCAGCCCCACGCCCACCTCCACCTCCCCCACCGCGTCACCCACCCCGCAGCCGCCGGCCATGCCGGAGGCGGCCCGGGCGCATACGCCGGAGGGTGCGGAGGCGTTCGTGAGGCACTTCTGGGCAGTCGTCGACTACGGCCGCGAGACACTCGACACCGAACCCATTAGGGCATTAAGCAGAAGCGACTGCAAAGGATGCCTCGGCGGCATTCGGGCTCTGGGTGAAATCAGGAAGCACGGTGGCCGCATCCGAGGCGGGCAAACCACAATCTCAGAATTGAAGGCGACTGGCCTCAAGGCGGGCGATCAAGTCTTCTACGACGTCACCTTCCTACATACCAATGCGCCGGAAATTACCGACTATCCCGGAACTGACCGAGACGTGGAACGTGATCGCGTGACCAAGCCGACAAGAATGCGTCTCTTCTCCATCGAGGAAGGCTGGGAAGTCGCCCAACTGGGGCCAGCGCAGTGACTCGAACACTCGTTACCCTTCTATTCGTGCTCACCGCCCTTGCGGCCCCCCATGCCGCGGCGGCGGGGTGCAGCACAAGTACTAACGCCGGCGCAAGCGGAGACGCCTTCTACGTCGGCGCCACCGAAGGCGATTGCAGCGGCGCTCAGCCCACGGCAGTTAGCACATCCAACAGCACAGAAGGACACATCGAGTCGTTCAACACGTGCACGATCGGTGGCACTGATACCTGCATCGGTGACGTTCTCATTTGCGACGACGGCTCCCCCATGATGCAGAACTGGTTCTATCCAGACAACGGCGATCCACCGACATACCTAGGTGATAGTTGTCCTGAGGACGCCGTCCCCATTCCCGCCGGCCCGACGTTGGCCGACATCCAGAACGCCTTCCGGTCAATCCCGATGCAGCCCAGCGTGCTGCAGGTCCAGCCGCCGGGCGGCGAGACACTGGTCAACTTCCGGACCAACTTCTTCACGGTGAACGATCCCTTCGAGCGCACCGTGACCCTGCTGGGCGCGCGGGTCGACTTCCGGATCCGCGCCAGCGAGTTCACCTGGCACTTCGGCGACGGCTCGACGCGGACGACGAGCAAGCCCGGTGCTCCCTACCCCGAGCTCGACGTCACCCACACCTACGCCCGCAAGGGCCCGGTGACGCCGCGCGTGGACACGACCTACACCGCCGACTACCGGGTCGACGGCGGCCCGTGGTCGCCCGTCGGCGCCACCGTCACGATCGAGGGAGCGCCGGTGCCCCTGACGATCCGGGAGGCCCGTCCGGTCCTGGTCGGATGACCCGAGACGGCCGAGACGGGCCGAGACGACACTGGAGGGAGCGCCACGGTCACAGGATGACCGTGGCACTCCCCTGAAGCCGCCCGGCGGCGGCATGAGTGAGCAGAAGCGCCACCCGGACGAGCCGGATGGCGCTTCTGGTCACAGCGATCAGCAGATCACGAGCCGGCGTAGAACGCCTCGATCCGCTGCTTCTCGTTCTGCTCCACGACGTTGCGCTTCACCTTGAGCGACGGCGTGAGCTCGCCGGACTCGATGGTGAGGTCGCGCTCGAGGATGTCGAACTTCTTGATCGTCTCCCACCGGTTCAGCTTGGCGTTGAGCTGCTCGACGTACCCGGCGACCATCTCCCGCGCCTGGGGCGAGGTGACGATGTCGGCGTACTCCTTGCCCTCCAGGCCGTTCTCCTTGGCCCACCCGGCGATGGCCTCGGGGTCGAGGGTGACCAGGGCGACGGCGAAGTTCTTCTCCGCGCCGAAGACGAGGAACTGGCTGGCGTAGGGGCACAGCGCCTTGAACTTCGCCTCGACCAGCGCCGGGGAGACGTACTTGCCGCCGGAGGTCTTGAAGATGTCCTTGATGCGGCCGGTGATGGAGAGGTAGCCGTCGGCGTCGATGGTGCCCTTGTCGCCGGTGTGCAGCCATCCGTCCTCGGTCAGCACCTGCGCGGTGGCGTCGGGGTTGTTGTGGTAGCCGGCCATCACGTGCGGGCCGCGGATGAGGACCTCGTCGTTGTCGCCGATCTTGATCTCGCTGCCGGGCAGCGCGGGGCCGACGGTGCCGATCTTGTTGAGGTCCGGGTGGTTCACGGTGGCGCCGGCGGAGTTCTCCGTCATGCCGTAGCCCTCGAGGATCGTGATGCCGGCGGCGTTGAACCACGACGCGATGTCGGGGTTGAGCGCGGCCGAGCCGGAGATGAAGAACCGCACCCGGCCACCGAACCGCGCCCGGATCTTGGCCAGCACCAGCTTGTCGAGCACGGCGTACTGGAGCTTCAGCGGCAGCGGGACGCCCTTGCCGGCGCGCAGCAGCTGGTCCCGCTTGAGCGCGACGGCGAAGGCGCGGGCGAACAGCACCTTCTTGGCGCCGCCCTCGGCCTCCACCATCGTGACGATGCGGGCGTGCGCCTTCTCGAAGATGCGCGGGGCGGCGCCCATGAACGTCGGCTTGACCACGGCCAGGTTGTCGACGATCCGGTCGACCCGGCCGTCGACGGCGGTCGGGAAGCCGATCGCCAGCTGCGTGGAGAGCAGCACCTTGCCGAAGACGTGGCTCAGCGGCAGCCAGAGGAACTGCAGGTCGTCCTCGCTGAGGATCTTCTGCGCCTCGATGGCGGCACCCTCGTAGACCCACGAACGGTGGAGCAGCCGCACGCCCTTGGGGCGGCCGGTGGTGCCGGAGGTGTAGACGAGCGTGGCCAGCTGGTCGGGCGCGATCGCCTTGGCGATCTGCTCGATCACGTCGGGCCGCTCGGCGAGGAACTGCTCGCCCAGCTCGGCCAGGGCGTCGAGGGTGAGGACGCGGTCGGCGTCCAGGCCCGCGGGGACGGCGCACTCGTCGAAGACCACGATCTTGCCGAGGTTGGGAAGCTCGCCCACGTGCTGGGCGATCTTCGCCAGCTGGCTCTCGTCCTCCGCGAAGACCACGCGGCAGTCGGCGTCGCCGAGGATGTACGCCGTGTCGTCGTCGTTCGTCGACGGGTAGACGGTCGTCGTCGCACCGCCGGCGCACATCACGGCCAGGTCGGCCAGCAGCCACTCGTAGCGGGTCTGGGAGGCGATGCCGACGCGCTGCTCGGGCTCGACGCCGAGCGAGACCAGCCCGGCGGCGAGCCGGTTGACCCGCTCACCGACCTCGCGCCACGTGACCGAGTGCCACTGCTCCTCGGTCGAGCCGGGCTCGATGCGCGGGAACAGGAAGGCGTCCCGCCCGGGGGACGCCGCCACCCGGTCGAGGAACTGCACGGCCACGTTGGGCGGCATGTGATCGAGGAACGTCGTGTCGATCGCGGGCAAAGGCATGGTTCTCCCTCTCGGCAACACCGGCATTGGTGCGTTGGCAGACCCTAGACGTTCGCCCGGCTCGGCGGTAGGGCTTCGGCGAAGCGCGCCGCCTTGACGCGCGCCTGCGGCACCAGGTCGTCGATGCGCAGCAGCTCCGGGAGGAGCGCTGGTTCCAGGTTGAGCGCGCGGAACATCGTGGACACGGTGACGCCGTGCGCGGGGCGCTCCAGCAGCAGGATCTCGTCGCCCGCCGCGAGCACTCCCTCCTGCCGCACGCGGAGGTAGGGGCCGGGTCGGCACTCGGCCATGAACCGCTTGACCCACTGCTCGGCGTCGTAGCCGGTGACGCCCATCCAGTTCTTGAAGTCGTTGCAGGGGATGCGGACGTAGGCGACCTCGAGCACGGCGGTGCCCACCTGCCACTGCTCGCCGACCACCGCCTCGTTGACGTCGATGCCCTCCGTGGTGAGGTTCTCGCCGAACTGACCGTCCCGGATCTCGCGCCCCAGCCGCTCGGCCCACAGGTCGAGGTCCTCGCGGGCGAACGCGTAGACCGCCTGGTCCGGGCCGCCGTGGTGCTTGGTGTCCGACACGACGTCGCCGACCAGGCCGTTGCGGTGCGCCTTGACCGGGCCGTCGACGGGGCGCTTGTCGATCGAGGTGTAGCCGAGGGCGGCCCAGTCGACGTCCTTGGGACGGCCGACGTTGACGGAGCGGATCACGGGCATGGCCCGCATCCTCCCATCGGCGCCCTGCGTCGCGAGGCGGTTTCGGCTCAGTCCTGGACGGCCTTCGCGATCGCGACGCACATCGTCAGCAGGTGCGGGGTCGGCAGCTCGCGCGGCGTGCCGGGCGGGTCCTCGAGCCGTTGTCCGGCCAGGTCGAGCATCCGCACCACCACCCAGTCGCGGGCCCGCCGCTCGTCCAGGCCGGCGGTGTCGACCAGCGTGTGGAACCGCGCCCGGACGCCGTCGCGGACGCGGCCCGACAGCTCCTCGAAACGGTTCCACAGCATCGGGGCGAGCTCGTAGTGCGGGTCGCCGCTGAGCGGCTTGGGGTCGATCGCGAGCCAGTCCGACCGGTCGGCGGCCAGCACGTTGCCGTAGTGCAGGTCGGTGTGGACGAGGGTCCCGTCGGTCGCCGGGTCGGCCGCGAAGGACCGGGCCAGCGACCGGGCCTGGTCGACGAAGCGCGGCGGCAACGGTGCCCCGTGCGGCAGCGCCGCCAGCCGGTCGGCCACCCGGCCGGCGTACCAGGACAGGGGGCGCAGCTGGGGCGGCGCCGGGCGGTGCAGCGCGCCGTACAGCGCGGCCACGACCTCGCACGCCGCCAGGTCCCACTGCTCGCCGAGGTCGGCGGCGTGGAGCCGCTCCAGCAGCAGGGCCCGGCGGTGCGGGTCTGCACGCAGGAGGCGCACCGCGCCGCGACCGTGCCAGTGCTGCAGGGCGAGCGCCTCGTGCTCGGACTCCCAGTCCGGGAATCCGACCTTGAGCATCGCCGGCTCCCCCGCCGCGTCGACCACGGGCACGACCAGCGACGCGTGGCCGTGGGCCGGCTCCCCGCCCGGGGTGAGCTCCCACTCCTCCAGCAGCGTGCGTACGACGCCCGGCAGCCGCTCCAGCCAGGCGGCCCAGTCCGGGCCCCGCCCGGCGGCCTGCAGCGCGGGCGGGATCACGAGCACGCCTCGACCGTAGGCCATCTCATCGACCGCCCGGCGCGAGCCCGGTCAGGGGTGGACCCTCAGGTGGTGTGCCTGCGGGCGCAGGCCAGCAGCGCCGGGATGTCGAGCCCGTACTCCGGTCCGGCGTACCCCTCCAGCCGCCCGGCGCCCCGCTCGACCAGCCGACGGGCACCGACCGCGTTGCCGCGCGCGGCGTGGGTCAGTCCCACGCACAGCTGCGCCAGGCCCTGCCAGAGCGGCCGCTCCGCAGCGGGGCAGTCCTTCCAGCGCGCCTCGAGCACCTCGTGGGCCGAGAACGGCCGTCCCTCCGCCAGCAGTCGCCGCGCCTCCGCGATGGTCTCCAGCGGAGGCAGCGGCTCCTCGGACACGGGCTCCACGCCCTCGGCGCCGTACGGCAGCGGCCGGCCGAGTGCGTCACGCGGCCGCGCCTGCCGAGCCCGCCCCGCCTCGTCGCGGTCGCGGCCGGCGTCGGGTCGTGAGCTCGTGTCGTTCATCGCGGCCGTCTGCCTGCCCTACTTCTTGCCGGACTTCTCCGAGGGCTGCGTGGTCGACAGCGCGGCGACGAAGGCCTCCTGCGGCACCTCGACCCGGCCGACCATCTTCATCCGCTTCTTGCCTTCCTTCTGCTTCTCCAGCAGCTTCCGCTTCCGGGTGATGTCACCGCCGTAGCACTTGGCGAGGACGTCCTTGCGGATGGCGCGGATGTTCTCCCGCGCGATGACCCGGGCACCGATGGCGGCCTGGATCGGCACCTCGAACTGCTGCCGCGGGATGAGGTCCTTGAGCTTGCCGGCCATCATCACGCCGTAGGAGTAGGCGGCATCGCGGTGGATGATCGCGGAGAACGCGTCGACCGGCTCGCCCTGCAGCAGAATGTCGACCTTGACCAGGTCGGCCGCCTGCTCCCCGGAGCGCTCGTAGTTGAGCGAGGCGTAGCCCTTGGTCTTGGACTTGAGCTGGTCGAAGAAGTCGAAGGCGATCTCGCCCATCGGCAGCGTGTAGCGCATCTCGACGCGGTCCTCGGAGAGGTAGTCCATGCCGAGCAGCGTGCCGCGCTTGTTCTGGCACAGCTCCATGATCGTGCCGATGTAGTCGCTGGGCGCCAGGATCGTCGCCTTCACGACCGGCTCGCGGACCTCGGCGATCTTGCCGTCGGGGTACTCGCTGGGATTGGTGACCGTGATCTGGGAGCCGTCCTCCATGACGACCTCGTAGACCACGTTGGGCGCGGTCGAGATCAGGTCGAGGTTGAACTCCCGCTCCAGCCGCTCCCGGGTGATCTCCATGTGGAGCAGGCCGAGGAACCCGCAGCGGAACCCGAAGCCGAGTGCGCCGGACGTCTCGGGCTCGAAGGTCAGCGCGGCGTCGTTGAGCTGCAGCTTCTCCAGCGCGTCGCGCAGCGTCGGGTAGTCGTCGCCGTCGATCGGGTAGAGGCCGGCGAAGACCATGGGGTTGGGGTGCTCGTAGCCGCCGAGCGGCTCGGACGCCTGCCGGCCGTTGACGGTCACGGTGTCGCCCACGCGCGACTGCCGCACGTCCTTGACGCCGGTGATCAGGTAGCCGGTCTCGCCCACGCCCAGGTCGGCCGCCTTGAGCGGCTCGGGGCTGATGACGCCGACCTCGAGCATCTCGTGCAGCGCGCCGGTCGACATCATCTTGATCTTGTCGCGGTGGCTCAGCTTGCCGTCGAAGACCCGGACGTAGGTGACTACGCCGCGGTAGGTGTCGTAGACGGAGTCGAAGATCAGCGCGCGGGCCGGCGCGTCGGCGTCGCCGACCGGCGCCGGCACCTGCTTGACGATCTCGTTGAGCAGCGCCTCGACGCCCAGGCCGGTCTTGGCGGAGGTGAGCAGCACGTCCTCGGGCTCGCAGCCGACCAGGTTGGCCAGCTCGGCGGCGTACTTCTCCACGTTGGCCGACGGCAGGTCGATCTTGTTGAGGACCGGGATGATGTGCAGGTCCGCACCCATCGCCAGATAGAGGTTGGCCAGGGTCTGCGCCTCGATGCCCTGGGCCGCGTCGACGAGCAGGATCGCCGCCTCGCACGCCTGCAGCGAGCGGGAGACCTCGTAGGTGAAGTCGACGTGACCGGGCGTGTCGATCATGTTGAGGACGTAGGTGCCGGGCTCGGCACCCGACTGGTTGCCCTCGGTGACCGTCCAGGGCATCCGGACGGCCTGGCTCTTGATCGTGATGCCGCGCTCGCGCTCGATGTCCATCCGGTCGAGGTACTGCGCCCGGGCCTCGCGGTCGCCGACCACGCCGGTCAGCTGCAGCATCCGGTCGGCGAGCGTCGACTTGCCGTGGTCGATGTGAGCGATGATGCAGAAGTTGCGGATGATCGCGGGATCGGTCTGGCCGGGCTGCGGCGCGGGGTTCGAGGGCACAGTCTGCTTTCGGCGGTTCGATCGGGCGGGTCTGGCGCGATTCTCCCACGCTGGCCGCGGCTGCGGCCAAAGCGTCAGGCCCGCGCGCCGGTCAGGAGCGCGCGAGGGTGCAGCGGATCAGCGCGCGCCACTCCAGCCCGCCATCGTCGGCGAGCCGCTCGAGCAGCGGCTCCACCCGGGCACGGGCTTCCTCCAGCGCCCCGTGCGCCTCGATCCGCTCGAGCATCGTCCGGTAACCCTGCGACCACGACCAGGCGAACCAGTGGTCGGCGTCGCGCACGCGCACGACGATCTCCGTGTCGCTGGTGTCGACGTCGTGCCACCCGCGCTCACCCAGGACGTCGGCCATCGACTGGGGCGAGGCGAAGGCGCCGTCCGTGCCGGGCCGGCGCGGCGGCCGCTGGTCGGCCGGCAGCACCGACCCGAGCGCCTCGAACACCGGCTCCCAGCGCGGGTCGGGCGGCCCGAACCACGTGAACCCCAACCGCCCGCCGGGGACCAGCACGGCGCGATAGCGGTCCAGCGCCCCGGCGAAGTCAGGCAGGAAGAACATCACCAGTCCGCCCTGCACGACGTCGAACGGCCCGGGCGGCGGCTGCTCGGCGTCGCCCAGCTCGGCGGTCAGCCACGGCAGGTCGGCTGCCTGCCGGCGTACGGCCTCGACCATGGCGGGCGCCAGGTCGGTCGCGGTCACCGCGCCGGCCGGGCCGACCAGCCGGGCCGCCGGCAGCGCGGACGCGCCCCGACCACAGCCGACGTCGAGCACCCGCTCGCCCGGCGTGGGAGCGGTACGTCGGACCAGCAGCTCGCCGGCCGGGCCGAAGAACTCGACGCGGACCTGGTCGTAGGTCGCCGCAGCCCGGTCGAAGACGCCCGCGACCGCTGCCTTGCGCTGCTCCGGAGACGGCTCGGTGGTGCTCACACCGACATCCTGGCCGCTCAGTACTGGTGGAACCAGAGGCCCAGGTAGGCCGACTCCCCCGGACAGGTGACGTTGCGGTCGCGGTCGAGCTCGACCCACTGCGCCAGGATCGCCGCGCCGCCCTGGATCATCCGCTCCGGCCCGCACCGGCGCAGCGCCTCCGCCCGGGAGGTCTGGCCCGCGGCCCGCCACTCGGGCAGTCCCAGCCGCAGGTCGCCGACGACGCCCCGCCACAGGTGCTGCGTCGAGTAGACCCCCACCAGCAGGCCGGCCTCGGAGTAGCCCCGCTCGGCGCCCCGGACGACGGCGGCGTTGCCCTCCGGGTCGTCGCGCGGCCAGTCGAAGTCCGGCACCGACTCGACGTCGAGCCACACCACCGGCGAGGGCAGCCCGGCGCGGCGCATCGTGTCCAGGTTGAACAGCGCCTGCTGGTAGCCGACGTTGCCGAGCCGGCCGAGCCGGGTGTCGGCGTCGTAGGGGCCCTGGCCGCCGTACTGACGTAGGTGGCGCGGCTCGGGATAGCTCAGCACGGAGTACGCCGCCGCCATCAGCCGTCGCTTCCTCACCCATGCCACCTGTTCGGCCAGGCACGGGTTGGGGTAGAACGCCGGGCCGTTGGTGAGGCCGAGGATCACGAACTCCGCGGAGTCCAGCGGCATCGGGGCCCCGTGGGAGCGCTTCTGCGGGATGCCCATGCCGGCGGGACACTGCGGCCAGCTCACGTCGGCGCCCTCGACGATGCCTCGGTCCTGCGGCGTGGGCAGCACGGGGACGGTCAGGGACGTCATCGGCGGCAGCGGCGGGGACTCCAGCGACGGCGTCGAGGGGCTCGACGGGCCGGTGCTCGGTGGCGGCGTGCCGGGCGGCACCGTGCTGGGGCTGGGGCTCGGGCTGGGGCTGCTCGCGGTGGTGCTGGGGGCCGGCTCGGCCGGGGCTCCGTTGCCGCACCCCGAGAGCGCGAGCGTCAGCAGCAGTACGGCGGCAGCTGTCCCTCGCATCTCTCCGATCCTGGCACACCGGTCGCGGTTGCGCCCCGATCCGGTCGGTGCCCGAAGATGTGCCCGTGCCCGCCCTTCCCACGACCATCCCGCACGGTCGCACCGCGCGCCGGCTCGACTGGGTCCATCTGCCACCCACGGTGCGTCGCGCGGTCGAGCGGCGGCTGGGCTCCCCGGTGGTCGACGCCGTGTCCCAGACCGCGGGCTTCACGCCGGGCCTGGCCTCGGTGCTGACCTCGGCGGACGGCAGCCGGCTCTTCCTCAAGGCGGCCTCCCTGAAGGCGCAGTCCGCCTCCGCCCGATCCTACCAGATCGAGGCGCGCCGACTGCGCGAGCTGCCACCGGGTACGCCGGCGCCGCGGCTGAGGTGGATCGACGAGGTCGACGACTGGGTGATCCTCGGCATCGAACACGTCGAGGCCCGGGCACCGCACCGCCCGTGGACGCCCTCGGACCTGGCGGCAGCCTCGGCGGCCCTCGTCGAGACGGCCAGCGCGCTCACGCCCGCGCCGGGGCTCCATCCGGAGACCTTCGCCGAGGCGTTCGCCGGCTTCCCGGCGTACTGGGACGCCCTCGGGCATGTCGGCCACGCCGCCGAGGCCGCGGCGCTGGCGGCCCGCTACCGGGAGGTGACCGCCGGGGACACGCTGCTCCACACCGACGTGCGCGACGACAACCTCCTGGTCCGGCCGGACGGTTCGGTGCTGGTGTGCGACTGGAACTGGCCGGTCGTCGGCGCCGCCTGGATCGACTCGCTCCTGCTGCTGCTCGGCCCTCGCGGCGACGGCCTCGACGTCGACGCCCACATCGCCGCGCACCCGCTGCTGGCCGACGTCCCGGCCGAGGCCATCGACATCGTCCTCGCGCTGGTGACCGGCTACTACCTGACGTCGGCGGCCGAGCCGGTCCCCTCGTCCTCCCCCTGGATTCGCGAGGCCCACTGGTGGCTGGGCGAGGTCTGCTGGCAGTGGCTGGCCGATCGCCGCGGCTGGTAGGTCGAGACCCGGGTTCCCGAGTGTCGAGTCCCGGGTTCCCGAGGGTCGAGACCCGGGTTCCGAAGGGGCGAGTCGCGGGTTTCCGAGGCGGCGCTGGCCGATTTGAGGGGGTCCCGGGCCACTGGTAACCTTGCTGGCTGCGTGTTCGAGGCCCCTCCCCTCTCATCCCACGAGTGGTCCGGAGAGCGCGCCCGAACCCCACCAACTGACGCGAAGGGCATGTAGTTCCACATGGCGAACATCAAGTCGCAGATCAAGCGCAACAAGCAGAACGAGAAGGCGCACGAGCGCAACAAGGCCGTCAAGACCGGCCTGAAGACCGCGGTCCGCAAGTTCCGCGAGGCCGTCGCCGCCGGTGACAAGGACACCGCCGTCGCCGCCGCGAAGGACGCCGCCCGCAAGCTGGACAAGGCCGCCTCCAAGGGCGTCATCCACAAGAACCAGGCGGCCAACCGCAAGTCGTCGATCCACAAGCAGGCTTCGGCGCTCTGACGCAGAGCCCACGGGCTCGACCCGTGACGCCATGACGAAGGCCCCGTCTCCTCGGAGACGGGGCCTTCGTCGTACGGCCACGGGAACCCGGGTCTCAACCCACGCAAACCCGGGTCTCAACCCACGCGAACCCGGGTCTCAACCCGCGCGAACCCGGGTCTCAACGGGATCGGAGGGCGGTGAGGGTGAGCACGAGGCGCTCCATGGTGTACGCCGCGTCGCTGGCTGCACCCTTGAGGTCGGCGTCAGCCCGGGCCACCTCGCGGACGGCCTGCTCCAGCCCGGCGGCCGACCAGCCGCGTGCCTGCTGGTTGAGCGAGCGCTGCTTCCACTCCGGCGTCCCGCGGTCGCGGATCCCGGCGACGTGCGCCGCGAGGGTCCGGACCTGTGCGGCGACCGCGGAGAGGATGTAGACCGGCGACGTGCCGCTCTCGAGCGACCAGCGCAGCTCCTCGAACGCCCGGGGCCGGTTGCCGGCGAGGATGGCGTCCGCGATGACGTAGTTCTTCACCTCGGCCCGCCCGCCGAAATACTGCTTCACGTGCGACTCGGTCAGCGCCTCGCCCGGGAAGTCGTTGGTCAGCTGGTGCGCCGCCGCGGCGAGGGCACGGAGGTCCTGCCCCACGGCCTGGACGAGGAACTCGGCCCCCTCCTGGTCGATGCGACCGCCCAGCGCGCGCACCTCGTTGGCCGCGAAGCGGGGGTACTCGTTCGCCTTCAGCTCCCCCGACTTCACCTCCGTGACGGTGGCGAGCTTGCGCAGCTTGGCCAGCGTGCCGCTCCCCTTCGCACCACCGCCGTGGACGAGCACGAGCGCGACGTCGTCAGCCGGCGCTGCGGCGTAGTCGAGCAGGCCGGCGACCGACTCGTCCGGCAGGTCCTCGAGGCCGCGGACCACGACGCAGCGGATGGTGGAGAACAGTGAGGGCGCCGACAGCTCACCGAGCGTCGCCAGCGTGAGATCGCGGCCCACCGCCTCACCGAGCTCGCACTCGGGGTCGTAGGCCCGCACGGCGGCGCGTACGGCGGCGACCGTGCGCTCGCCGAGGAACTCCTCCTTGCCGGTCACGAGGGTGACCCGACCGAGCACGTCGGTCGCGCTGGGCCCAGTCCGTCCGCTCATCGTCGGCAAGCCTGCCACAGGCCACCGACACCGCCGCGACCGCCGTCCGGGCCTCAGCGGAGGACGGCGGTCGGCCCGTGCTGCCCCGGCACGACGACGACCGTTCCGTCGCGGTCGGTCCGCACGACCGTGGTGCCGGCCTCACGCAGTGGGTCGAGGACACTGGCCGCGGGGTGGCCGTAGTCGTTGTCCTCCCCCACCGAGGTCACCGCCAGGTCGGCCCCGAGCGAGGCGAGCCAGCCGAGGTCCTGATGACGGCTCCCGTGATGCGGGACCTTGAGTACGTCGACGCTCAGGCCCGGCAGCGAGCGCGCGATCGCCCGCTGCCCCGGCGGCTCGACGTCGCCGGTCAGCAGCAGCCGCACGCCACCGGACTCCACCAGCAGCACCACGCTGGCGTCGTTGGCGGTCGACCCGTCACCCGGTCCCGGCCCCGGGGATGAGCGGGGCCAGAGCACCTGCACGGTGGCGATCCCGACCCGCCGCGTCTCGCCGTACGGCGCCAGGCGGATCGGCACGCCTGCGCGTGCCGCGGCCCGGACCACCGCGTCGACGGCTTGCGGTGGGTCGAGCAGCGAGGTGACCTCGATCCCGCCGACCTCGCGACCGGCGAGCACGCCGGGGAGGCCGTCGACGTGGTCGGCGTGGAAGTGGGTGAGCACGACCAGCGGCACCACAGCGACGTCCAGCTCGTCCAGACAGCGCTCGACGGCTCCGGGGTCGGGCCCGGCGTCGACGACCATCGCGGAGGCCGTCCCGGTGCGGACGGCGAGGGCGTCGCCCTGGCCGACATCGCACGCGGCGAGCACCCAGTTCGCCGGCGGCCAGCCGGGGGTCGGGGGTCGGACGGTGACGACGACGAGAAGTCCCACGCCGCAGGCCACCCCGATCGTGCGGTGACGCACCAACCGGGGCCCGAGCACACCCAGCGCGACCACCGCCACGCTCAGCACCCCGAGCGCCACCCCGCCGGTGCCCCACCCGATCGCGGGCAGCGGCAGGTCGGCGCCGCGCTGGGCCACGAGCACGATCCAGGACACGCACCAGCCCGCCAGGGTGCCGGCGAGCCGGCCCAGCGGCACCCACACGATCCCGAGCAGTCCGCCCACGAGGCCGAGGATCGTGGCCGGGCCGACCGCAGGCTGCGCGAGCAGGTTGGCGCCGACCGCCGCCAGGCTGACCTGCCCCGAGAGGGCGGCGACCAGGGGCGTGCAGGCCAGCTGGGCGGCCATCGGGACGGCGATCGCCTCGGCGAGCCAGCGCGGCAGCCAGCGGGCGAGCGCGTCGCGCCAGGGCGGCCCCAGCAGCAGGATGCCGGCCGTCGCGAGCACGGAGAGCGCGAAGCCCGGTGTCAGGCCGAGCGCCGGTTGCAACAGGAGCAGCGCCACCACTGCCGCACCCAGGCCACGCACCGCCCGTTGCCGGCCGCCGACCGACATGGCGAGCAGTCCGACGGTCCCCATGGCGGCCGCCCGTACGACGCTCGGCTCGGTGCGGGCGAGCAGCACGAACCCGACGACACCGACCCCCGCCACCACCGTCAGCCACCGTCCGCGCACCCGGCACCACCGCGCGAGCGCGAGCAGGAAGCCGACGACCAGGGTGAGGTTCGTGCCCGAGACCGCCAGCAGGTGGGTCAGCCCGGTGGTGCGGAAGTCCTCCGCGAGCTGCTCCGGGACGCGGGTGTCGTCGCCGTCGACGAGGGCGGGCACCAAGGCGGCCTGCTCGACGGGCCGGTGCGCCACGGCCGTCCGCACGGACGCCCGGACCGCTGCGGCCGCGCGCCACCACAGGTCGGGCGCGCTGAGGACGGTCGGCGATGCTCGCGGGGACGCCGTCGCCGCGACCTCCCGGTCGGTGGCGGGGCCGAGTCGCAGCGCCACGCGGACCGTCGCGCCGAGCGGCAGCCGGCGCCACGAAGGATCGGCGAAGACCAGGATCGGTGTCCGCAGCCGCACGGTGTGGCTCCGCGTCCTCACCTCGCGCAGGCTCAACCGGAGCAGCACCCGGTCGCCGTACCGCCCCTGCAGGACCCGAGGGTCCGACGTCACGACCGCGACCGTCGCCACGGCCGCTCGCCGCTCGGCCAGACCCGTCACCGGGTTCTCGGCCACCTGCTGGCCGCGTAGCACCGCCGAGCCGCCGACCGCCGCTGCCAGGAGCGCGCCGGCGGCGATGGTGCCCCGCAGTCGGCGCGGACCGAGCGCCAGGGCCAGGACCGCGAGTGCCAGCAAGGCGGCGGCCGCGACCAGCGCGGGTCGTGGGTCGGCGCCGACCCAGGCGCCCAGCAGCGCACCGGCCCAGGCCGCAGCCGCCAGCACGATCAGGCGCAGGTCCGGCACCGCTCAGACCGTGACCAGCGGGAGCAGGCGCTCCAGGGTCTTCTCCCCGATGCCGTCGACCTCGAGCAGCTCGTCGACCGCGCCGAAGCCGCCGTGGGCGGTCCGCCAGTCGAGGATCGCCTGGGCGGTCACCGGGCCGATCTCGGGCAGTCCTTCGAGCTGTTCCACGCTCGCGCTGTTGAGGTTGACCAGCCCGCCCCCGGCCGCGCCGGCGCTCGGGCCGGTGGCAACCGCGCCCGGCGGTCCGCCGACCACGATCTGCTCGCCGTCGACGAGCACGCGCGCCTGGTTCAGCCCGGTGAGGTCCACGCCCGGTCGCGGCCCACCGGCCGCCCGAACGGCATCGATGACCCGGGACCCGGCCGGCAGCACGCGAACGCCGGGCGTGCGGACCTTCCCGGCGACGTCGACCGTCACGCTGGGCGAGGCAGCGGGGGCGGACGCCGCGACTCCCGACGGAGCCGCCGTGAGCGCCACCAGCGGCGACGTCGATCCCACCGGCTGTGGAACGCTCGGCGCGTCGATCCGGGCGTCGGCACGCACGACGAGCCAGCAGGTGACGGCCAAGCCGGCCGCGACGAGCAGCGCCACGACCGTCAGGTGCCACGGTGCGATCGCGACCCGGCCGCGCACGGTGTCCGGAAGCCAGGCCGCCATCCGGGATCGCCGGGCGGCGTGGCGCCCCGGGACCGGCAGACGGCCCGTCTCCTGCGTCACGGGCGGCGTGGGCTCGGGCTCCGGTCCGTCCGGCACGAGCTCCAGGTAGCGCGGCAACGGCGGCTCGCTCGGGGGCTCAGGGACAGGGCCAGGCTCGAGCTCGGCCCGGAGCAGCTCGAGGCGGCGGGCGACGGCCTCACGGTGGTCGGGTCGGGTGCGCATGCCGGCGACGCTAGGCAGTGCGCCCGACGGTCACCGGCCCGCGCGGGAGGGGCTGTGAACGGGCGGCGCACGGCGTACGCCTGTGGGCGGCGAGCGGCCCGTCAGGCGTCGTCGACGGCCGGGGCCACGCAGACCGCCAGCATGCCCGGACCCACGTGGGCGGCCAGCGCCGCCGGCAGCTCACCGCTCCGGACCTCGCCGCGCAGCCGGTCCCCGAACCGGGCCGCCAGATGGTCGCGCAGCTCCGCGGCACGCTCCGGGCTGGTCAGATGGGCCACCCATGCCTCGACCGGCCCCGAGCCGGCCGCCTCGACAGCCAGCTCCTCCAGCCGGGCGATCGCCCGCACGCTGGTGCGCACGCGCTCGCGCGCGACGACCCGGCCCTCGTCGATCGCGAGCAGCGGCTTGACGGCGAGCGCCGACCCGAGGAGGGCCGCAGCCGGCCCGATCCGACCGCCCCGGCGCAGGTACTCCAGGGTGTCGACGTAGAAGTACGTCGTGGCCGCGCCCGCCCGCGCCAGCGCGGCGGCCGCCGCCTCCTCGGCGCTCCCTCCGGCAGCTGCGACCTGGGCCGCGGCGAGTGCGGCAAGTCCGAGCCCCGGGCCGACCACCCGGGTGTCGACCGGCACCACCTCCAGCGGCGCGTCCCGCGCCGCCAGCTGGGCCGACTCCACGGTCCCGCTCATCTCCGCGGACAGGTGCACCGAGACGACCGCCGTCGCTCCCTCGTCGGCGAGCCGCTGGTAGAGCAGGCCGAGCTCGGCGGGCGCGGGGCGTGAGGTGCTGACCGGGCGCTTGGCCGCGAGGGCCGCCGCGACCTCGGCGGGCTCGGTGCCGGCCTCACCCTCGCGCAGCGCCTCCCCCGCGACGATGATGGTCAACGGCGCCACGACGATGCGGTTCGCCTCGGCCTCCTCGGCCGAGAGCATGGCAGCCGAATCGGTGACGACCACGACACGCTGCCCCATGGCGCGTCACCCTACCGGCCGCGCGACGCGTGCCGACGCGGCGAACTGGTCACCGAGGGCGTATGACCGCCGACCTGCACCCGCGTCCGGACCAGTCCACGCCGTCCGAAGTCCCCGGCGTCGTCTTCCTGCTCGGCCTGCTCGCCGTGCTGTCGGCGCTGGTGGTCGTCTTCGTCTGAGGCCGTTCGCAAGCTCCCGCTGCCTCGGATCTCGACACGCCCGTCACGCCCGCTCGCAGGCGCGCGGGCCGCTGCCTCAGACTACGATGTTGACCAGCTTCGGCACCCGCACGACCACCTTGCGCACCTCGCGGCCGTCGATCGCGCGTACGACGGCCGGGTCGGCCAGTGCGAGCGTCTCGAGCTCCGCCTCGCTGATCGACGGCGGGACCTCCAGCCGCGCCTTCACCTTGCCGGCGATCTGGACGACCGCGGTCACGGCGTCCTCGACCAGCAGTGCCGGGTCGACGCTCGGCCAGCCGGCGCGCGCCACGGACGGCTCGTGACCGAGCCGCTCCCACATCTCCTCGGCGGTGTAGGGGGCGACCAGCGAGAGCAGGATCGCCACGGCCTCGACCGCCTCGCGCACGGCCGGGTCGGCCGGGCCGCACCCGCCGTCGACCGCCTTCCGGGTGGCGTTGACCAGCTCCATGGTGCGCGCGACCACCACGTTGAAGCGGTAGGCCTCCATCAGCTGCTCGACCTCGTGCACCGTCTTGTGGGTGATCCGTCGCAGCGCGACATCGCCCTCGGCGAAGGAGACGCCGGGCTCGGAGGTGACGTCGCCCGACAGCCGCCAGGCGCGCTGCAGGAACCGCACCGAGCCGCTCGGCGACACGTCGGCCCAGTCGATGTTGTCCTCCGGCGGGGAGGCGAAGACCAGCGTGAGCCGGACCGCGTCGACGCCGTACCTGTCGATCTGCTCGCCGAGGCTGACCCCGTTGCCCAGGGACTTCGACATCTTCTTGCCCTGGTTGATGACGACGCCCTGGCCCAGCAGCCGCGTGAACGGCTCCTCGAAGTCGAGCATTCCCAGGTCATGCAGGACGTAGGTGAAGAAGCGGCTGTAGAGCAGGTGCAGCACGGCATGCTCCAGCCCGCCGACGTACTGGTCGACCGGACCCCACTCGCGCACCGCCGCGACGTCGAACGGGCCGTCGGTGTAGTCCGGCGAGCAGTAGCGCAGGAAGTACCACGACGAGTCCACGAAGGTGTCCATGGTGTCGCTGTCGCGCTGCGCCGGGCCGCCACACGAGGGGCAGTCGACGTTGACCCAGTCGGCGACCGCGGCCAACGGGGAGACGCCCTTGGGCTTGAGGTCGGCGCCGCGGACGTTGTCGGGCAGCCGCACCGGCAGCTGGTCCTCGGGGACCGCCACCTCGCCGCACTTCTCGCAGTGGATGACCGGGATCGGCGCACCCCAGAACCGCTGCCGCGACAGCAGCCAGTCCCGCAGCCGGAAGTTGACGGTGCCGGTGCCGCGGCCGTCGGCCTCCAGCTTGGCGATGATCGTCGCGATGCCCTCGGCCTTGCCGCTCACGCCCTCCAGCGCCGGGCTGTTGACGTAGGCGCCGTCGGCGGTGGTGGCGACGTACGTCTCCTCCGGGTTGTCGGCGCCCGGGACGTCGATCACCCGCCGCACCGGCAGCCCCATCGCCTTCGCGAAGTCCAGGTCGCGCTGGTCGTGCGCGGGCACGGCCATGATCGCGCCGGTGCCGTAGTCGGCCAGCACGTAGTCCGACGCCCACACCGGGATCTGCTCGCCGGTCACCGGGTTGGTCGCGGTGATGCCCAGGTCGACGCCGGTCTTGGGCCGGTCGGTGGCCAGCCGGTCGATGTCGGAGGCCTTCCGCACCTCCTCGAGGTAGGACGCCAGCGCCTCGGCCCGCTCGGGCGCGACGACCTCGCCCGCCAGCGCCGCGTCGGCCGCGACGACCATGAACGTCGCGCCGTAGAGCGTGTCCGGACGGGTGGTGAAGACGGTGACGCGCCGGGTCTCACCGGAGGCCAGGTGCAGGTCGAAGTCGACGTGCGCGCCCTCCGAGCGGCCGATCCAGTTGCGCTGGGAGTGGATGACCCGCTCAGGCCAGTGGCGCTCCAGGCCGTCCAGCCCGTCCAGCAGCCGCTGGGCGTAGTCGGTGATCTTGAAGTACCACTGCGTCAGCTCCTTCTTGGTCACCACCGCCCCGCACCGCTCACAGGTGCCGTCGGCCAGCACCTGCTCGTTGGCCAGGACGGTCTGGTCGTTGGGGCACCAGTTGACCGGCGAGTTCTTGCGGTAGGCCAGACCATGCTCGCGGAACTTCAGGAACAGCCACTGCGTCCAGCGGTAGTACTCCGGGTCGGAGGTGTGCAGCCGGCGCGACCAGTCGAAGGAGACGCCGTACTTCTTGAACGACTGGTACTGCGTGTCGATGTTGCCGTAGGTGTAGGTCGCCGGGTGCTCGTCGTTGCGGATGGCGGCGTTCTCGGCGGGCAGGCCGAAGGAGTCCCAGCCCATCGGGTTGAGCACGTCGTAGCCGCGGTGCCACCAGTAGCGCGCGATCACGTCGTGCAGCGCCATCACCTCGGCGTGGCCCATGTGCAGGTCGCCGGAGGGATAGGGGAACATCGTCAGCGCGTAGCGCTTCGGCGCCGGCTGTCCGGGTCGAACCTCGCGCTCCCCCGCGCGGAACTGGTCGAGCTCCTCCCAGACCGGCTGCCACTTCTCCTGCAGCGCATGGGCGTCGTACGACGGCCCGTCGCTCGCCTGGTGGGTCTCGTCCTGGATCTGCTCGGTCATGGCTCTTCTCCGCTGGTGGGTCGTGGCTGCCGACATGAAAAAGCCCCTCGCTCGGGGAGGGGCGGCCGCGCTGTTCCTGGTGGTCAGGAGGGTCAGCGCGGCTGGGCAAGAAGCAGAATCGTCGACTGCACGGCGCCAGCCTACTCCACCCGCGGGGCTCGCCCCCGCTGGCGGTGCCTCGACGGCGTGCAAATATGACACCGTGTGATTTGGCACCCGGATGCACCCATGCGATGCTTCTTCCCGCCCGCCGGCCCGGGTGTGCCGCGGGAGCGGAGACCCCCCCCATTTCGTTCCCTGGCACCTCGGGTCGGCGGTGCCTGTTTCGGGCTCCCGCGCGGGGCCGGGAACACTGGGCGACTCGACCGCGTTGGGCACCATATGGCCACCACAGACCTGACCGCCGAGACCTTCGAGCAGACCGTGCTCTCCAACGACATCGTGCTCGTGGACTTCTGGGCCGCCTGGTGCGGACCGTGCCGCCAGTTCGCCCCCGTCTTCGACGCCGCCTCCGCGGAGCACCCCGAGATCGTGTTCGGGAAGGTCGACACCGAGGCCGAGCAGGCGCTCGCCGGTGCCGCCCAGATCACCTCGATCCCGACGCTGATGGCGTTCAAGAAGGGTCACCTCGTCTTCTCGCAGCCCGGTGCCCTGCCCGCCCCGGCGCTGCAGCAGGTGATCGACGCCGTCGTGGCGCTCGACGTCGACGCCGCCATCGCGCAGGCGGAGGCCGGCGAGCACCCCGAGAGCTGACCCGAGCGGTTTTCCGCCGAGACGCGGCCGCCACCTAGGGTGACGGCCGTGACCGCCTCCGGTATCGATCCGCACAAGCTCGCCATCACCCTCGAGGTGCTGGCCGAGCTGCACCATCTCCCGCCGGACCACGAGGACGTCCGCACCGTGAAGCGGGCGACGTCGTACATGTGGAAGCTGCTCAAGAAGGCCCGGCGCGCGGAGATCCGGCTGGAGAAGCTGGCCCATGACCAGGCGGTCATCGAGAGGACCGCGACCGGCTCGCCGATGCGGATCGACGACGAGACCGCCGGCATCCCGCTGGTCTCCTCGGTGCCGGGAGCCTTCGCCGGCGAGCTGATCACCGCTCGCGGCTGCTACATCTGCAAGCAGGACTTCACGCTCGTCGACGCCTTCTACCACTGGCTGTGCCCCTCGTGCGCGGCGATGAGCCACGCGAAGCGGGACCAGCGCACCGACCTGACCGGCAAGCGCGCCCTGCTGACCGGCGGTCGCGCCAAGATCGGGATGTACATCGCTCTGCGGCTGCTGCGCGACGGCGCCCACACCACCATCACCACCCGTTTCCCCAAGGACGCGGTGCGGCGCTTCGCCGCGATGGAGGACAGCGCCGACTGGCTGCACCGGCTCAAGATCGTCGGCATCGACCTGCGCGACCCCACGCAGGTCATCGCGCTCACCGACGACGTCGCGGCCGACGGCCCCCTCGACATCATCATCAACAACGCCTGCCAGACCGTACGCCGCCTGCCGGGTGCCTACACCCACCTCATCGACGGCGAGAGCGCTCCTCTGCCCGATCCCGGCACGTACGGCGTGCGCGAGCTGCCCGAGATGGTCACCTTCGACCGCATCTCCGAGGCGCACCCCGCCGCCATCGCCGGCGCACTCAGCCCCCAGCCGGTCGCCCACCACGAGGGCGAGTCGGAGTCGGCCGCGGTCGCCGCCCACAACGCCGCCACGATGACGGCGCTGGCGCTCAAGGCCGGCGGTGCGTCCCTGGAGGCGCACCTGGCCGGCACGGCCGTCGATGCCGGTGGCCTCATCCCCGACATCCAGACGAACAACTCCTGGACCCAGGTGCTCGACGAGGTGGACCCGCTGGAGCTGCTCGAGGTGCAGTTCTGCAACTCCATCGCCCCGTTCCTCATCAACTCCCGGCTCCGCCCGGCGATGCGGGCCGCGGTGCAGAACGGCGCCCGCCGCGCGTACGTCGTCAACGTGTCCGCCATGGAGGGACAGTTCAGCCGCCGCTACAAGGGGCCGGGCCACCCGCACACCAACATGGCCAAGGCGGCGCTCAACATGATGACCCGCACGGCCGCCGGTGAGCTCTTCGAGACCGACAAGATCCTGATGACGGCCGTCGACACCGGCTGGATCACCGACGAGCGGCCCCACCACGAGAAGCTGCGGATCGCCGCCGAGGGCTGGCACGCACCGCTGGACCTGGTCGACGGCGCCGCCCGCGTCTACGACCCGATCGTCCGGGGCGAGGCCGGCGAGGACCTGTTCGGCTGCTTCCTGAAGGACTACGAGCCCTCCCCCTGGTGAGGCCTCCCGGCACCTGACCTCCGGCTGACTGACTGACTCACGGGCCGGTCCACCCCGCCCTGTCCTGTCCAAACGGTCACCGTGACCCTTCGACAGTTCGGTGACCCCTGCGAAGGGTCACTCGTGACCCCAGCGGTCACGTTGACCCTTTGCGCCGGCGCGCCAGGGTTCGTTCGGCGTCGCCCTACTGTCCACAGGTGAGCATGGCGGCACAGTCATCCACAGCCAGCCCGAGCACCCGCTGCGCGCTGTCGTACGTCGGCCGAGGCTGGCGCCATGTCCACCACCGACCCACGCCTCCCGATCGTCTCCGCGCGCCAACGGCGGCTCGAAGGGGCCGAGCCACCTCACCTCGACCCAGGTCTGGCGCGGATCCGCCGCGGCTACTACGTCGACGCCGCAGCCGATCTGACCCCGTCGGAGCACTACCGGCTGCGCATCCACGCCACGCTCGAGGCGCGCACCGAAGAGATGGTCTTCTCGCACGGGTCCGCCGCCGAGCTCTGGGGCTGCCCGCAGCTCGCCGTGGATACGAAACTGGTCCATACGACCCGCCCGGGCAAGGCCCGGCGGACGGCCGCCGGCGTACAGACGCACCGTGGCGCGATCCCCGACGAACATGTCGTCGAGCTTGCTGACGGCCTGTTCGCCACCAGCGAGGCGTGGACCGCGATCCAGATCGCGGCAACACTGCGTCTGCCGAACTCACTACTGCCGCTCGACCACCTCGTCCGCCTCCTGAATCAGGACGCGCTCGGCGACCCTGCCGGTCGGGCGGTCGTCGAATACCTCATCTCGCTCATTCCGCCACAGATGAAGGGTGGAGCGCTGGCCGAGCGCAATCTGAGACTCGCTGACGCGCGCGCCGGATCCGCCGCGGAGTCGTTGAGCCGTGGGCAGATGGAACTGTTGCGCGTCCCGAAGCCCGATCTCCAGGCCAGATTCCCCCGAGGGGATCAGCCCGGGGAGGACGTGGTCGACTTCGACTGGCCCGAGCTGGATGCGTTCGGCGAGTGTGATGGGAAGCTGAAGTACTTCGATGCCAGGCTGACCGGTGGGAGGCCGCCCGAGCAGGTGCTGTGGGAGGAGAAGCTCCGGGAGGACCGTGTCCGCCGCCATCGCCCACACTGCGCCAGATGGGACTGGGACACCGCGATGTCGAGGGAACGGCTCGGCAGGGTCCTCGCGCTCGCGGGCGTGCAACCCGGATCCCGCTGACGCCGCCTCTGCTCGTCGCGTCCCCTCGGCTTGCCTGCCCAAAAGGTCACCGTGACCCTTCGCCGCTCGAGTGACCGTTCGCAAGGGTCACTCGACCTTCAGAAGGTCACGGTGACCCTTTGGAGGGCCAAGTGCCGCAACAGCCGGCAACAGCCGAGGGCCGGTCTCCCCGCTGGGGAGACCGGCCCTCGTTCATGCCGTACGTCGAGCGGGTCCCGGCGCGCCGGGACCCGGCCGGCTCACTGGTGCAGGTCGAAGCGGTCGAGCTCCATGACCTTGACCCAGGCGGCGACGAAGTCGTTGACGAACTTCGGCGCCGCGTCATCGGTGGCGTAGACCTCGGCCAGCGCCCGCAGCTGCGAGTTGGAGCCGAAGATCAGGTCGTTCGCCGTCGCGGTCCACTTGACCTCGCCGGTGGCCCGGTCGCGGATCTCGTAGACGTTCTCCTCGCTCTGCGTGGCCTTGACCTCGGTGCCGGGCGCCAGCAGGTTGACGAAGAAGTCGTTGCTCAGGACGCCGACCCGGTCGGTCAGGACGCCGTGCTTGCTGTCGGCCACGGTGGCGCCGAGGGCGCGCATGCCGCCGACCAGCGCGGTCATCTCCGGGGCGGTGAGGTCGAGGAAGTAGGCACGCTCGACCAGGAGCGTCTCGACAGGGAGCTTCTCACCCGGACGGATGTAGTTGCGGAACCCGTCGCCGCGGGGCTCGAGCACCTTGAAGGAGTCGACGTCGGTCTGCTCCAGCGTGGCGTCGGTGCGCCCGGGGCGGAACGGCACCGTGATGTCGACGCCCGCGTCCTTGGCGGCCTTCTCGACGCCCGCCGAGCCGGCGAGGACGATCAGGTCGGCCAGCGAGATCCTCTTGCCACCGGTCTGGGCGGCGTTGAAGTCGGCCTGGATCTGCTCGAGCCGGGCCAGGACGGTCTGGAGCTGCTCGGGCTCGTTGACCGCCCAGCTGCGCTGCGGCTCGAAGCGGATGCGGGCGCCGTTCGCGCCGCCGCGCTTGTCGGTCGAGCGGAAGCTCGCCGCCGACGCCCACGCCGTCTTGACCAGCTGCGAGACCGTCAGGCCGGAGTCGAGCACGGTGGCCTTGAGGGCCGCGATGTCGGACTCGTCGACCAGCTCGTGGTCCACGGCCGGCACCGGGTCCTGCCAGAGCTGGGCCTCAGGCACCCACGGGCCGAGGTAGCGGCTGACCGGACCCATGTCGCGGTGTAGCAGCTTGTACCAGGCCTTGGCGAAGGCCTCCGCGAACTGGTCCGGGTTCTCCAGGAAGCGGCGCGAGATCTTCTCGTACGTCGGGTCGAACCGCAGCGCCAGGTCGCTGGTCAGCATGGTCGGCTTGCGCTTCGGCGAGTCGGGCGTCGGGCCGGGGACGATCGCCTCGGCGTCCTTGGCCACCCACTGATGAGCGCCCGCGGGGCTCTTCGTGAGCTCCCACTCGTAGCCGAAGAGGATCTCGAAGAAGCGGTTGCTCCACTCGGTCGGCCGGTCGGTCCAGGTGACCTCCAGGCCGGAGGTGATGGTGTCGGCACCCTTGCCGGAGCCGTAGGACGACTTCCATCCCAGGCCCTGGTCCTCCAGCGGTGCGGCCTCGGGCTCGGGGCCGACCAGCGCGGCGTCACCGGCGCCGTGGGTCTTGCCGAAGGTGTGGCCGCCGGCGATGAGGGCGACGGTCTCCTCGTCGTTCATCGCCATCCGGGCGAACGTCTCGCGGATGTCGCGCGCCGACGCGAGCGGGTCGGGGTTGCCGTTCGGACCCTCGGGGTTGACGTAGATGAGACCCATCTGGACCGCGCCGAGCGGGTCGGCGAGCTCACGGTCGCCGCTGTAGCGCTCGTCGCCCAGCCAGGTGTCCTCAGGGCCCCAGAAGATCTCCTCGGGCTCCCAGACGTCCTCGCGACCGAAGGCGAAGCCGAAGGTCTCGAAGCCCATGTCCTCGAGCGCGACGTTGCCGGCGAGCACGAGCAGGTCGGCCCACGAGACCTTCTGGCCGTACTTCTTCTTGACCGGCCACAGCAGGCGGCGGGCCTTGTCGAGGTTGGCGTTGTCGGGCCAGCTGTTGAGCGGGGCGAAGCGCTGGCCGCCGTCGCCGGCGCCCCCGCGACCATCGAAGACGCGGTAGGTGCCCGCGGCGTGCCAGCTCATCCGGACGAAGAGGCCGCCGTAGTGGCCGAAGTCGGCCGGCCACCAGTCCTGGGAGGTGTGGAGGACGTCCTTGATGTCGGACTTGAGACCGTCGAGGTCGAGTCCCTCGAACGCCGCGCGGTAGTCGAAGTCGGCGCCCAGCGGGTTCCCGACGGCCGGGTTGGAGTGGAGGATGTCGAGGTCGAGCATGTCGGGCCACCAGTCCTGGTTGGTCCGCGGACGACCACTGGTGACCGGCGTGGGTGAGTCGATCGCCGGGTTCTCGCTCTCGCTACCCTCGGCGGTGACCGAGTCGTGCATGACGGGGCAGCCGGCCTCCGCCTTGCGGTCAAGACCCTGCGGGCTCTCGGGGTGGTCCTTGTCGGTCATCGTGTTCCTTCCAGAAGGGTGTCGGGACGGGATCGGGCGGATGGTCAGGGAGCTGGTGCGGGCGAGGCGGCGCACGCAGGGCAGGTGCCCCAATAGGTCACCTCGGCCTCGTCGATGACGAAGCCGGCGTC
>NZ_DASWXC010000006.1:0-1658 GCF_036405735.1 Nocardioides sp. | reverse complement strand
TGCAGCCAGACCACCCGCCCGCGGGCGACGGCGTCGCCCCGTCCGCCCTTCGCCCGCTCGGCCGCCAGCGCGGCCACGATCCGCTCGCGGTCGTCGTCGGACACCGGGCCGGCCCGGAACAGGGCGTGCAGCTGCTTCGGGGCGGTGACCTCCGGGTACGGGTTCGCGGCCACCGCGGCGAGGTAGTCGTCGCGGCCGAACACGACCACCGGGCGCTCGACCCCGAACTCCTCGACCAGCGCCGCGGCGACCGTCGCGGCGACCTCGTCGTCGCCCGCGGGGCTGGTCAGGGCGACGTTGCCGGACTGGATGTGGGTGACGACGTCGGCGCAGCCGCGCCCGCCGAGTGCCCGACGCAGGTCGGCCATCGGGACCGTGCCGTGGCCGCCGACGTTGATCCCGCGCAACAGCGCGACGTGGGTACGCACGCCGGGAATGGTGCCGTGTCCACGCAGCGGCCGGGAGGGTGAAGGGCGAGGCGGCCTCGCGGATGCGGTCGCCGGTGAGGCCCACCGGCTCGCGCAGCACCCGGCTGCTCGGCGGATGGTGGCCGACCGCACCGCGCAGGTCGACGACGAGCCGGTCCGACCCCGCGGGTCACGACGGGCGGTCGGCGAGCACTGCACGGTAGTGCGCGATGAGGGCCTCGTCGGGGCCCGTCGTGGTGACGAGGTCGCTCCCGCCGAGGTGTGCGGCGAGTGTCTCGAAGCAGCGGTCCCACCCGGCGGCGGTGTTCGCCGACCAGCGGGGGTCGAGCACGGTGTTGCTGAGACGCAGCACGCAGCCGTCGCCGTCGGGTTCGAGGGTCCAGCGCAGCTTCTCGTCGGCCCAGGTGAACCCGAACGCCGTCGGTGGCTCGAGCTCGGTGATCTCGGCGTGGTCCTGCTCGCCGCCCTCGAAGGTCAGCGTGATCGTTCCCCCGACGCGCATCTCCGCCTGCACCTCGCAGGGGAACCAGCGGCTCATCTGGGCGGGTTCGGTCAGCGCGGCCCAGACCTTCTCGATCGGATGCGGGTAGCGGCGCGCGAAGCGCAGGACCGGGCCGTCGGGATCGACGGTGACCTGGATGCTCATGACGGATCCTCTCCGTGGGGGCTGTCGAGGGAGTCGAGGTGTGCGCCCAGGGCGTCGAGCCGTTCCTCCCAGAAGGCGCGATGCGGCGCGAGCCAGGTCTCGATCTCGGCCAGCGCGTCCGCCCGGAGGACGTAGCGTCGGCGCTGGGACTCGACGACGACGTCGACCATGCCCATGTGACGCAGCACGCGCAGGTGTTTCGACACCGCGGTCTGGTTCAGCTCGAGCGCGGTCACGAGCTCGCCGACGACGCAGCCCTGCGGCGTCCGCAGCCGGTCCAGGATGGCTCGTCTCGTCGGGTCCGCCAGGACGTCGAAGGAGTCACGCACCCGCTGAACATGCCACGACAGGTATATGCCGGTCAAGGCATATACGTGCCACGACCCGGAAACGACGACGGCGCTGACCACGGGGAAAGATCCCCGCTGGTCAGCGCCGTCTCGGGGCCTGTGATCAGGCAGCCTGCTTGGTCTCCCAGAAGATCTTGTCGATCTGGGCGATGTAGTCGAGCAGCTCCTGGCCGGTGGCCGGGTCGTTCGAGCCCTTGGTGCCCGACGCGCCGGCGGCCTTGGTGGCCTTGTTGA
>NZ_DASWXC010000005.1:0-30048 GCF_036405735.1 Nocardioides sp. | reverse complement strand
CATCATGTTCGTCGGCACGAAGAAGCAGGCCCAGGAGGCGATCGCCGAGCAGGCGACCCGCGTCGGCATGCCCTACGTCAACCAGCGCTGGCTCGGCGGCATGCTCACCAACTTCTCGACCGTGCACCAGCGGATCAACCGTCTCAAGGAGCTCGACGAGATCGACTTCGACGACGTCGCCGGCAGCAGCCGCACCAAGAAGGAGCTGCTGCAGATGCGCCGCGAGCGCGACAAGCTCAACAAGTCGCTCGGCGGCATCCGCGAGATGACCCGGACGCCGTCCGCGGTCTGGATCGTCGACACCAACAAGGAGCACCTCGCCGTCGAGGAGGCGCGCAAGCTGCGCATCCCGATCATCGGCATCCTGGACTCCAACTGCGACCCGGATGTCGTCGACTTCCCGATCCCGGGCAACGACGACGCGATCCGCGCGGTCGGCCTGCTGACCCGGGTCGTCGCCGACGCCGTCGCCGAGGGCCTCATCGCCCGCTCGGGTGCGAAGACGACCGAGGGTGCGGCCACCGAGGCCGAGCCGCTGGCCGAGTGGGAGCGCGAGCTGCTCGAGGCCCCCGCCGAGGCTCCGGCTGCCGAGGCGCCCGCCGCGGAGGCTCCGGCCGCCGAGGGCACCGAGCCCGCCGAGGCGCCCGAGGCCCCGGCCGAGGCCTGAGCCCCACTCCGACGTACGAGACGAGAGAAAGACACGACATGGCTTACACCGCTGCGGACGTCAAGAAGCTCCGTGAGCTGACGCAGGCCGGCATGATGGACTGCAAGAAGGCGCTCGACGAGACCGACGGCGACTTCGACAAGGCCGTCGAGCTGCTCCGCGTCAAGGGCGCCGCCAAGGCTGCCGCCCGTGCCGCCGAGCGCGAGGCGTCGGCCGGCCTCGTGGCCGCGTCGGGCAACGCCCTGATCAGCCTCAAGGCCGAGACGGACTTCGTCGCCAAGAACGAGGCCTTCGTCAACGCCGCCCAGGCGATCGCCGACGCGGCGGACGCCAACAAGGTCGGGGACGCCGAGGCCCTCAAGGCCGTCTCGCTCGGCGACAAGACGGTCGGCGAGACCGTCGAGGAGCTCGCCCGCACCATCGGCGAGAAGATCGAGCTGGGCGAGGTCGCCTACTTCGAGGGGACCACCACGGTCTACCTCCACAAGAAGGCGTCCGACCTGCCCCCCACCCTGGGCGTGCTGGTCCAGTTCGAAGGTGACGAGGCTGCCGCGAAGCAGGCCGCCCAGCAGGCCGCTGCCCTCAAGGCGCAGTACCTCACCAGCGACGAGGTCCCGGCGGACGTCGTCGCCGCCGAGAAGGACGTGCTGACCAAGAAGACGCTGGAGGAGGGCAAGCCCGAGGCTGCCGTCGCCAAGATCGTCGAGGGTCGCATCGGCGCGTTCTTCAAGGAGATCGTCCTGCTCGACCAGGAGTCGGTCTTCGAGGCCAAGAAGTCGGTCAAGCAGGTGCTCGAGGCCGCCAACACGACGGTGACGCGGTTCGCCCGCTTCGAGGTCGGCGCCTGACGAAGCGTCGGCTTGATGGACTAGGTTTCATCTGACGTACGACGAGGAGGCCGGTTCGATGACACACGAGTTGTTCATCGGGCCGGCCTCCTCGCATCTGCAGCACCACACCGACCACGGAAGGGTCAGCGCGTGACGGCGTACAAGCGGGTTCTCCTCAAGCTCTCGGGTGAGGTGTTCGGCGGCGGCCAAGTCGGCGTCGACCCCGACGTCGTGCAGGCCATCGCGCGCGAGATCAAGGCCGTCGTCGACGCCGGCGTGCAGGTCGCCGTCGTCACCGGCGGCGGCAACTTCTTCCGCGGCGCCGAGCTGCAGCAGCGCGGCATGGACCGCGCCCGCGCCGACTACATGGGCATGCTCGGCATCGTGATGAACTGCCTCGCGCTGCAGGACTTCCTGGAGAAGCAGGGCGTCGAGACCCGGGTGCAGACCGCGATCACGATGGGACAGGTCGCCGAGCCCTACATCCCGCGCCGGGCCATCCGGCACATGGAGAAGGGACGCGTCGTCATCTTCGCCGCCGGCATGGGCATGCCGTTCTTCTCCACCGACACCGTGGCGGTCCAGCGGGCGCTGGAGAGCAAGTGCGACGTCGTCCTGGTCGCCAAGAGCGGCGTCGACGGCGTCTACTCCGCGGACCCCAAGCACGACCCGAGTGCGGTGAAGTACGACGAGCTCACCTACGACCAGGCCATCGCGCAGGGCCTGCGGATCATGGACCAGACGGCGTTCGCCCTGTGCGGCGAGAACAAGCTCCCGATGGTCGTGTTCGGGATGGCGCCGGAGGGCAACATCCTGCGGGTCGTGCAGGGTGAGAAGATTGGCACGCTCGTCAGCGCGGGCTGAGGACGCCGACGCCGGGTCCGCCCCGACGAGCAGACAGACCATGCACCAGACCAGTAGGAGCCAGCGGTGACCAACGACATCCTCAACGAGGCCGACGACAAGATGGGCAAGTCGGTCGAGGCGACCCGCGAGGACTTCGCGACCCTCCGCGCCGGCCGGGTGACCCCGTCGGTGTTCAACAAGCTCATGGTCGAGTACTACGGCACTCCGACGCCCATCCAGCAGCTCGCGACCTTCACCAGCCCCGAGCCGCGGGTCATCATGATCGCGCCCTTCGACATCTCCGCGATGGCGAACATCGAGAAGGCGATCCGCGACAGCGACCTCGGCGTCAACCCGTCCAACGACGGCCGCGTGCTGCGGGCGGTCTTCCCCGAGCTGACCGAGGAGCGCCGCAAGGAGTACATCAAGCAGGCCCGCGAGAAGGCCGAGGGCGGCCGGGTGGCCGTGCGTCAGGTGCGCCAGAAGGCCAAGCAGAGCCTCGAGCGGCTCGAGAAGGACGGCGAGATCGGCAAGGACGACCTCACCGGCGCGGAGAAGCGGCTCGACGGCCTCACCAAGAAGCACACCGACGCCATCGACGAGCTGCTCAAGCACAAGGAAGCCGAGCTCCTCGAGGTCTGACGGACCTGCCACGGGACCTCGCCCCATGACCGACATGACCGCGCCCGCGCCCGACCAGGGCAGCGCCCCGCAGAACCCGCACGGCCGCGCCGGCCGCGACCTCAAGGCCGCGGTCGGGTCGGCGGTGGTGCTGCTGGGTGCCATCGCCCTCTCGCTCTTCCTGTGGAAGACCGCCTTCATGCTGATCGTGGCGGCGGCGGTGGTCGTGGCGGTGTGGGAGCTGCGCAAGGGACTGCTCGCCAAGGGCGTCGACCTTCCCGAGCAGCCACTGATGGTGGGTGGCGTCGTGATGGTCGCCGTCGCCTACTTCTGGGGCTCCGACGCGCTGGTGACCGCGACCGCCGTGACGGCGCTCGTCATCATGCTGTGGCTGCTGCGCCGCGGTGTCGACGGCTACGTCCGCAACGCGACCGCGGCCGTGTTCACCGTGGTCTACGTGCCGTTCCTCGGCTCGTTCGTCGCCCTGATGCTCGCCGAGGGCGGCGACTGGCGGCAGACCGGCGTCGACGAGGGCGTCAAGGGCATCATCACCTTCGTGCTGGTCACGATCGCCTCCGACATCGGCGGGTACGTCGCCGGCGTACTGTTCGGCCGGCACCCGATGGCCCCGGTCATCTCGCCGAAGAAGTCCTGGGAGGGCTTCGCCGGCTCGACCCTGTTCACGGTCACCGCCGGCGTGCTGCTGGTCGTGCTGCTGCTCGAGGGCGACTGGTGGGTCGGCGTCGCGCTCGGCCTGATCGCCGTCGTCATGGCGACGCTCGGGGACCTGTGCGAGTCCGTCATCAAGCGCGACCTGGGCGTGAAGGACATGAGTCAGGTCATCCCGGGCCACGGCGGGCTCATGGACCGGCTCGACTCGCTGCTGGCGACCATCGCCCCGGTCTGGCTGCTGCTGCATTACGCCGTGTTCTGACCGCGACGGGCTACGGTGGCGCCACGACGTCCTCAACGGCGAGGGGAGCAGCAGCAGATGGAGTCCTCCGCGGATCTCTCGGCCGGCGCCACCGGCGACGCCCCCGAGGCGCGCCAGCCCGACTGGTGGCATCGGGACCATCCGACCTTCACGCCGCTGGCCGGGTTCTTCTCCGGGCTGGCCTATCTCGTGCTCGTCCCGGGCCTGTTCGCCGCCGTCCTCGAGGCGTTCTTCGACCAGGACACCGTGCGGCAGCTGTTCCCGCTCGTGCTGGTCACCCTCGTCGTCCCGATCGTGCTGGTCGCCCGCCGGCACAGCCGCCGCTACGGCCTCTACTTCCTGCTCGGCATGGCAGCGACCGCGATCGTCGTGCTCGGCGTCGGGGCCCTGGTGCTGTGGGCGCTGATGTCCGGGGACGGCTGAGCGGCAGGCTCGCGAATAGGACCGGGACCGTCCCGGGTGGGACACTGGAGCCGTCATGAGCGAGCAGCCCAAGCCCCTTCCCCTGGTGATCAGCCCGCCGCGGCGCCGCGAGAAGCCGCCGCGGCACTTGGCCGACCTCACCCTCGAGGAGCGCCAGGAGCGTGCCGCGGAGCTCGGCCTGCCGGCGTTCCGCGCCAAGCAGGTCTCGGCCCACTACTTCGAGCGGCTCACCGACGACGCCGAGCAGATGACCGACCTGCCGGCCGGCCAGCGCGTCGAGATCGTCCAGGGCTTCCTGCCCGGTCTGATGACGTCGCTGCGCACGATGCAGGCCGACCGCGGCACCACCGTCAAGACGCTGTGGAAGCTGTTCGACGGAGCCCTCGTCGAGTCGGTCCTGATGCGCTACACCGACCGGGCGACGATCTGCATCTCCTCCCAGGCCGGGTGCGCGATGGCGTGCCCGTTCTGCGCGACGGGCCAGGGCGGCCTTCAGCGCAACATGTCCACCGCCGAGATCGTCCACCAGGTCGTCGTCGGTGCCCGCGCCATGGCACGCGGCGAGGTCGCCGGTGGTCCCGGCCGGCTCTCCAACGTGGTCTTCATGGGCATGGGCGAGCCGCTGGCCAACTACAAGGCCGTCATCGGCGCCGTACGCCGGCTCACCGACCCGGCTCCGCACGGGCTCGGGCTCAGCGCCCGCCACGTCACGGTCTCCACGGTCGGTCTCGTGCCACGCATCAAGCAGCTCGCCGACGAGGGCATCCCGGTCACGCTGGCGCTGAGCCTGCACGCGCCCGACGACGAGCTGCGCAACGAGCTGGTGCCGATCAACACGCACTTCTCCGTCGCGGAGACCGTGGACGCCGCGAAGGAGTACTTCGACAAGACCGGGCGCCGGGTCTCGATCGAGTACGCCATGATGCGCGACATCAACGACCAGGCGTGGCGCGCCGACCTCCTCGCCGACGTGCTCAACGAGCGCGGCCGCGGGTGGGTGCACGTCAACCTGATCCCGCTCAACCCGACTCCGGGGTCGAAGTGGACCGCGTCGGACCCGGCTGACGAGCGCGAGTTCGTGCGCCGGCTCGAGGCCAAGGGCATCTCCACGACCGTGCGCGACACCCGCGGCGACGAGATCGACGCCGCCTGCGGCCAGCTGGCCGCCACGGAGTCCTGACGCCTCAGGCGCCGTGCGCGATGAGGGCGGCCGCCTCGTCGGTGCTCTCCGCGAGGTGCACGTGCCCGGCCATGGGGCGCTGGCGCGCCAGCCGTTCGAGCAGGGGCCACACCGGCAGCTCCTCGGTCCAGTGCCGTCGCCCGACGAGCACCATCGGAGCGATCGAGGACTCGTCGGCGTAGTAGTTCTCGCAGGCGTCCTGGAACACCTCCTGCACCGTGCCCGCCGCGCCGGGCAGGAAGACGATGCCGGCCGAGCACACCTCCAGCAGGGTCGCCTCGCGCAGCGAGTTGCGGAAGTACTTCGCGATGGCGCCGGCGAAGACGTTCGGCGGCTCATGGCCGTAGTGCCAGGTGGGGATGCCGAGCGATTCCCGCCCGTCCGGGTAGGCCTCCCGGATGGCGAAGGCCGCGTCGGCCCACGCCTGCACCGACGGCCGGAAGGACGGTACGCCGGCCAGCCGGCCGGTCGCGTCGGCGACGGCGGCAGCGTCGTACCCGGCGAGGTAGCCGCCCAGATTGGCTGCCTCCATGGCGCCCGGTCCGCCGCCGGTGGCGACCGTGAGCCCGGCACCGCCCAGCGCCTGGCCGAGCCGGGCCGCTGCGGCGTACTCCTCGCTGCCGCGCGGCACCGCGTGGCCGCCCATGACGCCCACCACCCGCCGGCCGGCGAGCCAGGCCTCGAGGGCCTCGTCGACAGCGTGGTCGTGCAGAGCGCGCGCGAGGGTCGCCCCGTGGTCGCCGCCGCCCGGCTGCTGGGACCAGGCATAGGCACGGGCGTCGAGGGAGTCGGCGTAGCTGACGGCGTCGTAGAGCTCCTCGGGCGTGTACAGCGTGGAGCGGTACACCTCGACCGGCACCTCGGGGATGGTGGGCAGCACCAGCGCGCCACCCGCGTCGACGCGGTCGGCGTCACCCGGAGCGAGCTCGCACCCCAGGAAGGTGGCGTCGGCCGGGTCCAGGCGGGCCAGGGCGCCGGACCGCCCGGTCAGGTCCAGCCCCCGCAGGCGCCACCCCCGCATGGAGGTGGCGCCGGCGGCGACGCGGTGGTCGAAGTCGGCCAGCGACTCGACGTGGACGACGCGGCCGTGACGGTGCTTCACGGCTGCGACTGTAGGACGTGGCGCGTGGCGCCCGTCAGAACGCCACGGTCATCAGCTCCCCGAACAGCGCATGCTCGTCGGCGACGGCGGGATCAAGTCCGCGCTGCCGGAACCAGGTGCAGACGTTCGTGCAGTCGCGCAGCAGGAAGTCGGCCCCGGTGGGGTTGGCGACCAGGTCGACCATCTGGGGCAGATCGATGACGACCAGCCGCTCGCCGGCGGCCAGGACGTTGTACGGCGACAGGTCGCCGTGCACCAGGCCCTGCTCGGTCAGCGTGACCAGCACCTCGCGCAGCTGCGCGAAGTAGTCGGCGAGCAGCTCGGGTCCGGGACGCGTCTGGGCGAGCCGCGGCGCGGTCTCGGGCACGCCGTCGGGGCCGTCGACGCTGATCCACTCCATGAGGATCTCGGTGCCGTCGATCTGGACCGGGTAGGGGACCGGCAGGCCCAGCCCGTGGCAGCGCACCAGGGCGTCCCACTCGGCACGGGCCCACTGGCCCGCGGCGACCGACCGGCCGTAGGCGGTGCCCTTGGCCAGTGCCCGGGTATCGCGGGAGTTCCGGGTCCGCCGGCCCTCCGTGTAGGCCGCGGAGCGGTGGAAGCTGCGGTGCTCCTCGCCGCGGTAGCGCTTGGCGACCATGACGACCGCCTCGCCGAGCGCGTCGCTGCCCGGAACCGCGCGCTCCAGCAGGTGGGCGTCGGCCTCCTTGCCGGTCTTGAGGACGCCGAGGTCGGTGTCGATGGCGGCCTGCGAGGTGACGACCCAGTCGGGGCGTGGCTCCGGGCCGCGGCACAGCGGCTCGACGCTCAGCCAGGTCGACCAGCGTCGGCCAGTGTCGTCGAAGTCGCCGTCCTCGTCGGGGTCGAGGTCGTCGTAGGCGACGAAGTCGAAGACGAAGGAGGGGTCGGGATTCTGATCAGAGGTGAAGAAGTCGGAAGACAACGGTGCTCCGGTGAGTGTGAGAGGAACGGACGGCGGGCAGGCCGACAACGACAGTCGTCATGGGTCCTCGCCTCCTCTCGTGTCACCGGGTCAGGTCACCCGATCGAGCAGCACTCTGACCGACTCGTGATCCGGGCGCAACCGATTTGATCGCGCTCAGTGGCCGCCGAGCAGGGGCGCCATCGCGCGGGCGGCGAGCGACGGCCGGCCGGTGAGCTGCTCCTCGGCGTCGGCGAGCGTCATTGCACGCAGCCCGGCGTTGATCCCGAGCCAGCGCAGCGGCTCCGGCTCCCAGGCGGTCGAGCGGTGGCCGACCCAGGGCAGGGCCGTCAGCGGCGTCGGCGCGCCGAGCACGAGGTCGCGCAGGGTGCGGCCGGCCAGGTTCGTGGTGGTGACCCCGTCGCCGACGTACCCGCCGGCCCAGGCCAGCCCGGTCGCCTCGTCCAGGCCCACCGAGGCGCACCAGTCCCGCGGCACGCCCAGCACTCCGCCCCAGGCGTGGGTGACCTTCGTTCCGGAGCGGCGCAGGACCGGGAACATCTCGACCAGGGTCGCCCACAGCCGCCGGTGGACGTGGGCGTCGTCGCTGTCCTCGGCGCGCACCCGGGACCCGAAGTGGTACGGCGCCCCGCGGCCGCCGAAGACGAGCCGGTCGTCGGCGGTGCGCTGGCCGTAGACGATCAGGTGCCGGTGGTCGCTGAACGTCTCCCGTCGTGCGAGCCCGATCTCGTCCCACACGTGCGGGGGCAGGGGAGCGGTGGCGATCACGAGGGAGTGCACCGGCACCACCACCCGCCGGTGGCCGGGGAGCGTGGGGGTGTAGCCCTCGGTGGCCCGCACCACGACGTCGGCGCTCACCGTGCCGCCGGGGGTGCGCACCAGGTGCGGCTCGAGCGCCAGCGCCGGCGTGCGCTCGTAGATCCGGACGCCACGGCGCTCGACCGCCCGTGCGAGCCCGCGCACGAGACGCGCCGGGTGCACGGCCGCGCAGTCCGGCGTGTAGGTGGCGCCGAGCGTCCCGGTCGCGTTGAGGACGCGGCGCGCGGCGACGGCGTCGAGCAGGCGCAGCTCCTCCTCGTCGCGGCCCCAGGACCGCGCGGCGACGACCTCGGCCCGAGCGCGCTCCAGCTGGGCCGGCGTGCGGGCCAGCACGATCGTCCCGCCCTTGGCGAGATGGGCGTCGATGCCCTCGGCGCGGACGACGGCCGCCAGCTCGTCGATGCTCGCCCGCATCGCGGCGTGCTGGGCGAGGGCGGCCCCCCGGCCGCCGTACCGTGCCAGCGCGTCGAGCGAGGCGGGGAAGAGCGCGGAGGCCCAGCCGCCGTTGCGGCCCGAGGCCCCGAACCCGGCCACCTCGCGCTCCACGACCGCGATCCGGAGGTCGGGCCGGGCGCCGGCCAGGTAGTAGGCCGTCCACAGCCCGGTGAAGCCGGCACCCACGATCGCCACGTCGACGCTCAGGTCGCCGTCGAGGGCGGCGCGCGGCGCCCACGACCCACCCGCCGTGGCGTGCCACAGCGACAGGCCGTCGTAGACGCCTGCAGAGGACCGGACAGGAGGCGGGGGTGAGATCAGCGCACCCCCCACGAGTAGGTCTGCTTGCGCAGATGGAGGTACATGAAGGTCTCCGTGGCGACGACGCCGGCGATGGTGCGGATCCGGCCTGAGATCAGCTCGAGCAGGTGCTCGTCGCTCTCGCACACCACCTCCACGAGGAGGTCGTAGGCACCCGCGGTCACCACGACGTAGTCGACGTCGTCGAGCCCGGCGAGCTCGTCGGCCACCGGCTCCAGCGGCCCGGTCACCTTGATCCCGATCATCGCCTGCCGCGCGAACCCCATCTCGACGGGGTCGGTCACCGCGACGACCTGCATGACGCCGCTCTCGATCAGGCGCTGCACGCGTTGGCGGACCGCGGCCTCGGACAAGCCGACGACCTTGCCGATGGCGGCGTAGGAACGGCGACCGTCCTGCTGCAGCTGCTCGATGATCGCCTTGCTCACCTCGTCGAGGTTCGCCGCTGGCCGGGCCGGGTTGCGCTTCATGGGGGTCAGTGTCCCGGTACGGCGGCGCGTGGGTCAAAGGGTTGCCCGGGTCGAGACCGACGCTTTCGCTGGTGAGGCGCTCCGATCACGACGCAGTTCGTTGCAGTCTTGTTTCGTGCCTACGGAATCGCTTGTCCTCGGCCCGATGCTCTGCAACGATCCCGACACGGGGGACGATCGTCCGCCGGACCGTCCTGGTGTGGCGTTGATCTGGAGGTAGGCGATGACGAGCCTTCGTGAACTCGAGCAGCTGCGAGCGATGGTGGCCGGCACCGGCCTCAGCCGGCGCTCCCTGATGCGGGGCGCCTCGCTGTCGGCACTGGCCCTCGGCGTCCCGACGCTGCTCTCGGCCTGCGGCACCGACTCGCAGGTCCAGGACACCGAGTCCTGCAAGAGCACCGACATCTCCGAGAAGGAGAAGACCGTGGTCTTCTCCAACTGGCCGGAGTACATCGACGTCGACGACAACGGCAACATGCCGACGTTGCAGCGGTTCCAGAAGCAGAGCGGCATCGCCGTCACCTACAACGCCGACGTCAACGACAACAACGAGTTCTTCGGCAAGATCAAGGACCAGCTCGGCGGCTGTGAGCCGATCGGGCGCGACATCATCGTCCTCACCGACTGGATGGCCGCCCGGATGGTCGGCCTGAACTGGCTGCAGAAGCTCGACAAGGCGAACCTGCCCAACGTCGAGGCCAACCTCAAGGCGTCGCTCAGGTCGCCCTCCTGGGACGAGAACCGCGACTACAGCGTGCCGTGGCAGAGCGGCCTGACCGGCATCGCCTACAACGCCAAGTACACCGGGGAGGTGAGGACCTTCGAGGAGCTCCTCACCCGTCCCGACCTGAAGGGCAAGGTCAGCCTGCTCACTGAGATGGGCGACACGATGGGCTTCATGCTCAAGCTCGAGGGCTCCGACCCCAGCGACTTCACGCAGGAGGAGTGGGACGCCGCCCTGGGCCGGATGGAGGAGGTCGTGGCGTCGGGCCAGATCCGGCGGTTCACCGGCAACGACTACGTCGACGACCTCAACGCCGGCAACCTGGTCGCCTGCGAGGCATGGTCGGGCGATGTCATCGCGATGCAGTACGACAACCCCGACATCAAGTGGGTCGTGCCCGAGGAGGGACTGTCGCTGTGGTCGGACAACATGCTGGTTCCCAACCGGGCCGAGCACAAGGCGAACGCCGAGCAGCTGATGAACTTCTACTACGACCCGAACGCCGCGGCGATGCTCGCGGCGTGGGTGAACTACATCTGCCCCGTCGAGGGTGCGCAGAAGGCGATGGAGAAGATCGACCCGTCCCTGGTCGACAACCCGCTCATCTTCCCGACCGAGGACTTCCTCGCGGGTGCCTTCGAGTTCATGCAGCTCGACGAGAAGACCAGGCAGCAGTACGACAAGGACTTCGCGAGGGCGATCGGTGCCTGAGATGGCTCCGGTCCGGGCCGACCTCCAGCTCCGGGGGGTCGTCAAGAGGTTCGGTGCCTTCACCGCGGTCGACGAGCTCGACCTCACGGTTCCGGAAGGGTCGTTCTTCGCGCTGCTCGGCCCGTCGGGCTGCGGCAAGACCACGACGCTGCGGATGGTCGCAGGGCTCGAGGAGCCGACCGCGGGGTCGATCCTCCTCGGCGAGCAGGACATCACCGACCTCAAGCCCTACCGGCGCCCGGTCAACACGGTCTTCCAGAGCTATGCCCTCTTCCCGCACATGTCGGTCGCGGACAACGTCGCCTTCGGCCTGAAGCGGCGCGGTCGCAAGAAGGTCGACGCCGAGGTGAGCGCGATGCTCGACCTCGTCGAGCTCGGCCATCTGGCAGGACGCAAGCCCGCCCAGCTCTCCGGCGGCCAGCAACAGCGGGTCGCGCTTGCCCGGGCGCTCATCAACCAGCCGCGGGTGCTGTTGCTCGACGAGCCGCTCGGCGCCCTCGACCTCAAGCTGCGTCGCGCGATGCAGATCGAGCTCAAGCGGATCCAGACCGAGGTGGGTCTGACCTTCGTCCATGTCACCCACGACCAGGAGGAGGCCATGACGATGGCCGACACCGTCGCGGTGATGAACAACGGCCGCATCGAGCAGCTGGGGGCTCCCGAGGAGCTCTACGACCTGCCGGCGACGACGTTCGTGGCCAACTTCCTGGGCCAGTCCAACCTCGTCGGTGCCACGGTCAGCGGGATGAGCGGCAACGACCTGCTGCTCGACGTGCATGGCTCCCGGCTGGTGGCACCGGTGGCCCGCGCCGGCGTCAAGGACGGCCGGGCCTGGATCGGCATCCGTCCCGAGAAGGTCTTCCTGACCCTGCCCGGCGAGCCCAGCGACGGTGACAGCGTCCTGACCGGCGGCGTGGTGACCGACGTCAGCTTCGTGGGCGTGAGCACGCAGTACCTCGTGCGGATGCCGTGGGAGCAGGAGCTGACCGTCTTCGAGCAGAACCACACCAGCGTGCGGCGGTTCGTTCCCGGCGACCAGGTCGACCTGCGCTGGCGGCCCGAGCACACCTTCACCCTCGACGCCGCCCAGGACGCCACGGCCGGCGCCGAGCCGGAGGACGAATGAACACCCCACGGCGTTCTGCGCTCCGTTCGCTGCGCTCGCTGCGCACACAACGACGCGGGGACCCCGCATGAGCGCCGCCGGCGGACACCTGCCGCCGGCCGAGGTGCCGCTCGACGCCCCGCCGCCCGAGCAGCGCCGCTCGGGCCGCACCGGCTACCTGCTGCTCCTGCCCGGATCGGTGTGGCTGGGGCTGTTCTTCCTGGTCCCGGCCGTGACGCTGGTGGCGACCAGCCTCTACGACCCGGCCGGCTCGCTGCAGACCGGCTACGCCATGACCGGGCACGTCGCGAACTACCTCGACGCGATCGGCGACTACCGCGAGCAGATCGTCCGCTCGCTCGTCTACGCGCTGCTGGCGACCGGTGCCTGCGTCCTGCTCGGCTACCCGCTGGCCTACGCCATCGCGTTCAAGGCGGGTCGCTGGAAGAACCTGATGCTGGTGGCGGTCATCGCGCCGTTCTTCACCAGCTTCCTGGTCCGGACGCTGTCGTGGAAGTACCTCCTCGGCGACCACCAGTGGATCGTGGACGGCCTGCAGACCGTCCACCTGCTCAGCGAGGACGGACGGCTGCTGAACACGCCGCTCGCGGTGATCACCGGGTTGACGTACAACTTCCTGCCCTTCACGGTGCTGCCGCTCTACGCGTCCCTGGAGAAGATCGACCACCGACTCATCGAGGCCGCCCAGGACCTCTACGCCTCGCCGTTCACCGCCTTCCGCCAGGTCACCTTGAAGCTGTCGATGCCGGGCCTGGTCGCCGGCACGCTGCTGACCTTCATCCCGGCGGCGGGCGACTACATCAACGCCGAGCTGCTCGGCAGCCCGAACACCCGCATGCTCGGCAACGAGATCGAAGGCCTCTTCGCGGCCGGCGACTACCCGATCGCCTCGGCGCTCTCGGTGGTCCTCATGGTCGGCATCGTGGTGATGGTCGCCGGGTACGTCCGCAAGGCCGGGACGGAGGAGCTGCTGTGAGCACGACGGTCACCGCACGGCCGGACCGCGACACGGGCGGCGGGAGTACGCCGGCGGTCCGACGCACGCGCCCGCTGCAGTGGCTAGCGGACCACCTCGTGCTGATCCTCGGCCTGCTGGTGCTGCTCTACATGGTCGCGCCGGTGCTGGTCGTGGTGCTGATGTCGTTCAACGACCCCGCGGCACGGAACTCCTACACCTTCGACGGGTTCACGCTCGCCAACTGGACCGACCTGTGCCGGCCCTACCAGCTGTGCTCGTCGGTCGGGGTGTCGCTGCGGCTCGGGCTGCTCGCCACGGTCGTCGCGACGCTGCTCGGCACCCTCATGGCCTTCGCCATGGTGCGGCACCGTTTCCGCGGGCGCGGCACCGCCAACGTGCTCATCTTCCTGCCGATGGCCACTCCCGAGATCGTGATGGGCTCCTCGCTGCTGGCGTTGTTCGTCAGCGCCGGCATGGCGTCGCTGCTGGGCTTCTGGACGATCTTCGTCGCCCACGTGCTCTTCTGCCTCTCCTTCGTGGTGGTCACGGTGAAGGCGCGGCTGGCGGGCCTCGACCCGCGGCTCGAGCAGGCTGCCGCCGACCTGTACGCCAACGAGTGGCAGACGTTCTGGCGGGTCAGCCTGCCGCTGGTCTTCCCGGGGATCCTGGCCGCGGCGCTGCTGTCGTTCTCGCTCTCGTTCGACGACTTCATCATCACCAACCTCAACTCCGGCCAGACCGTCACGTTCCCGATGTTCGTGTGGGGCGCGGCCCAGCGCGGCGTGCCGATGCAGGTCAACGTGATCGGCACGATCATGTTCCTGGTCGCGCTCCTCGTCGTCGTCGTGGGCGAGCTCGGCAGCCGTCGCCGCTCGCGGGGCTGAGCGCCGGTGACCAGCTCGGCCGACCGGTCCGTGCGCGCCCTGGCTACCGCCGAGCCGGCCGTCTTCTGGCTCGACGACGACCGGGCGCCCGAGCCGCTGCCACCCGCCACCGGTGCGGTCGAGGCCGACCTGGTCGTCGTCGGCGGCGGCTACAGCGGGCTGTGGACCGCGCTGCTGGCCCGCGAGCGTCATCCGTCCTGGTCGGTGGTCCTGCTGGAGGCGACCCGGTGCGGCGACCAGGCCAGCGGGCGCAACGGCGGCTTCGCATCGGCCAGCCTGACCCACGGGTTCGGCAACGGCCTGGCCCGCTGGCCCGACGAGCTCGACATGCTCGACCGGATGGGCGCGGAGAACCTCGCCGAGATCGGGCGCACCGTCGCCGAGCACGGCATCGACTGCGACTGGCGGCGGACCGGCGAGCTCGGCGTCGCGACCCAGCCGCACCAGGTCGACGAGCTCGAGGAGGCCGCCGAACAGCTGCGCGCCCACGGCCACCGCGCCGAGCTGCTCGACGCGTCCGCCGTCCGCGGGCTGGTCGACTCGCCGACGTACCTCGCCGGACTCCACCTGCCCGACGAGACCGCGCTGGTCGAGCCGGGGCGGCTCGCCTGGGGACTGCGCCAGGCCTGTCTCGACGCCGGCGTCGTGATCCACGAGGGCACCCGGGTCACGGGCCTGGAGCGGGCCGGCGCCGGCGTCCGGCTGACGACCGACGGCGGCGCCGCCGTCCGCGCCGGCCGGGTCGCGCTGGCCACGAACGCCTTCCCGCCGCTGCTGCGACGGCTGCGCCTCATGACGGTGCCGGTCTACGACTACGTGCTGATGACCGAGCCGCTCTCCGCGGCCCAGCGGGCGTCGATCGGGTGGGAGGGCCGGCAGGGGATCGGTGACGCGGCGAACCTCTTCCACTACTACCGGCTGACCCGCGACGACCGGATCCTGTGGGGTGGCTACGACGCGATCTACCACTACGGGTCGCGGATCGCGCCGGCGTACGAGCAGGGCGCCACGCACGAGCTGCTGGCCCGGCACTTCTTCGAGACCTTCCCGCAGCTGGAGGGACTCTCCTTCACGCACCGCTGGGCCGGGGTGATCGACACCTGCACCAGGTTCGCGGCGTTCTTCGGCACGGCGTACGACGGCCGCGTGGCCTATGCCGCCGGCTACACCGGCCTCGGGGTGGCTGCCACGCGCTTCGGCGCGCAGGTGATGCTCGACCTGCTCGCCGGCGAGGAGACCGAGCGGACCCGGCTGGCGATGGTGCGCCGCAAGCCGGTGCCGTTCCCGCCCGAGCCGTTGCGCTACGCCGGCATCGGGCTCACGCGTCGCGCGCTGGCCCGCTCCGACGCCCGCGGCGGCCGGCGCGGCCCCTGGTTGGCGACCCTGGACCGGCTCGGCCTCGGCTTCGACTCCTGAGGCCCGGCGCCCGGCCGGCGGTCCAAACTGTCACCGTGACAGTTGGCGTCGAGAGTGACAGTTCGAAGTGTCACTTCCCGCGCACAGTGTCACGGTGACACTCTGCGCGGCGGCGGCGCAGGTGGGGCGGGCTCCGCGAGCCGCCTAGAGCATCGTCGAGGCCTTCTCCAGCACGACGCGCAGGATCTGCTCCATCTCGTCGAAGTGCGTCTGGTCGCAGATGAGCGGGGGAGAGAGCTGGATGACCGGGTCGCCGCGGTCGTCGGCGCGGCAGTAGAGCCCCTCGTCGTAGAGCGCCTTGGAGACGTAGCCGAACAGGATGCGCTCGCACTCCTCCTCGCTGAACGTCTCCTTGGTGGCGCGGTCCTTGACCAGCTCGATGCCGTAGAAGTAGCCGGCACCGCGCACGTCGCCGACGATCGGGAGGTCCTTCAGCTTCTCGAGGGTGGTGAGGAAGGCGCCCTCGTTGTCGCGGACGTTCTCCAGCAGCCGCTCGCGCTCGAAGATGTCCAGGTTCGCGAGCGCCACCGCGGTGGAGACCGGGTGACCGCCGAAGGTGTAGCCGTGGGCGAACATGTTGCCGTCGGCCAGGAACGGCTCCATCAGCCGGTCCGAGGCGATCATCGCGCCGAGCGGGGAGTAGCCGGAGGTGAGTCCCTTGGCGCAGGTGATGATGTCGGGCTCGTAGTCGTAGCGCTCGGCGCCGAACATGTGGCCGAGCCGGCCGAAGGCGCAGATCACCTCGTCGGAGACCAGCAGCACGTCGTACGCGTCGCAGATCTCGCGCACCCGCTGCCAGTAGCCCGGCGGCGGCGGGAAGCAGCCGCCGGCGTTCTGAACCGGCTCCAGGAAGACGGCGGCGACCGTGTCAGGACCCTCGTTCTCGATGGCGACCGCGATCTGGTCCGCGGCCCAGCGACCGAAGGCCTCGTTGGAGGCGGCGTCCGTGACGTCGATGTAGCCGGCGGTGATCTCGGCGGCGCGGTAGGAGTTCGTGTTCGGGACCCGGAAGGTGGAGGGCACGAGCGGCTCGAACTGCTGCTTGAGCGTCGGGAGCCCCGTGATCGACAGCGCACCCTGGGTGGTCCCGTGGTAGGCGATGGCCCGGCTGATCACCTTGTGCTTCAGTGGGCGTCCGGTGAGCTTGAAGTAGTTCTTCGCCAGCTTCCACGCGGTCTCGACCGCCTCGCCGCCGCCGCTGGTGAAGAAGACTCGGTTGAGCGACCCGGGCGCGTGGCCGGCGACCCGCTCGGCCAGCTCGATCGCCTTGGGGTGGGCGTAGGACCACAGCGGCATGAAGGCCAGCTGCCGGGCCTGCGCCGCTGCCGCCTCGGCCAGCTCGGTGCGGCCGTGGCCGACCTGGCTGACGAAGAGGCCCGCGAGCCCGTCGAGGTAGCGCTTGCCCTGGGCGTCCCAGATGTAGGCACCCTCGCCCTTGACGATGACCGGCACGTCACCGGCGTCGTAGGAGGAGTGGCGGGTGAAGTGCAGCCACAGATGATCCTTGGCGGCCTGTTGCAGATGGGTCCAGTCGGCGCTGTAGTCCGGGTCCATGGCCCCATGGTCGTCGCGGCCTTCATCGATTGCAAGTGATTCCGTCGTCCGATCCGGCACGAGGCAACGGAATCAGTTGCCAGCGTCGGCTCCAGTGTGCAGAAGACGTGCAGAAGAGATGGTAGGAACGCACCATGGTCACGACGGTGTTCACCGGAGGCGCGCTCTTCGACGGCCGGCGCCACGTCGCCCGGCTCGGTGCCGTGGTCGTCGAGGACGGCGTCATCGCCGCCGTGACCGACGAGCCGGTGCCGGTCGGCCGAGGCGTCCGGCACGTCGACCTGGCAGGCGGGATGCTGCTGCCCGGCTTCACCGACGCCCACGTGCACGCCGTGCAGGGCGGGCTGGAGCGCATCCGCTGCGACCTGTCCGCGCTCGACACCCGCGAGGACTACCTCGCCGCGGTGGGAGAGTACGCCGTCGCGCACCCCGACCTGCCCTGGATCGTCGGCGGCGGCTGGGCGATGTCGGCCTTCCCCGGCGGCGCGCCGACCGCCGCCGACCTCGACACCGTGGTGGCCGATCGGCCCGTCTTCCTGCCCAACCGCGACCACCACGGCGCGTGGGTGAACACCGCGGCTCTCCGGCTGGCCGGCATCACCCGCGCGACGCCCGACCCGGTCGACGGCCGCCTCGAGCGCGACCCCGCCGGCGAGCCGACCGGCACCCTCCACGAGGGCGCCATGGACCTGGTCGCCCGCCACCTGCCACCGACGACCGCAGTCGAGCTGAGGGAGGGGCTGCTGGCCGGACAGGCCTACCTCCACGCGCTGGGCATCACGGGCTGGCAGGACGCGATCGTCGGCGCGTACGCCGGCATGCAGGATCCCGGCCCGACCTATCTGGCCGCCGCGCGGGCCGGTGAGCTGACGGCCGGTGTCGTCGGCGCGCTGTGGTGGGACCGCGACCGCGGCCTCGAGCAGATCCCGGAGCTGGTCGCGCGCCGGGCGGAGCTCAGCCACGGCCGGTTCCGCGCCACGAGCGTGAAGGTGATGCAGGACGGCGTGGCCGAGAACGGCACCGCCTCCCTCTCGACCCCCTACCTCGACCGCTGCGGGCATCCGACCGGGAACGCCGGGCACTCCTTCGTCGACCCCGCGCTCCTTGCCCGGGCCGCGCCGGCCCTGGCGGCCGAGGGCTTCCAGCTCCACATCCACGCCATCGGCGACGCCGCCGTGCGCGAGTCCCTCGACGCACTCGCGGCGATTCCCGATCCGGCCGCCGGCCGTCACCACCTCGCCCACCTGCAGGTGGTCCACCCCGACGACGTACGCCGCTTCGGCGAGCTGGGGATCGCGGCCAACCTGCAGTCGCTGTGGGCGTGCTACGACGACCAGATGGTGGAGCTGACGATCCCGTTTCTCGGTCCGGAGCGCTCCCGCTGGCAGTACCCGTGGCGCGACCTGCAGCGGGCCGGCGCCCGACTCGTGGCGGGCAGCGACTGGCCGGTGAGCACGCCGGATCCGTGGGCGGCGATCCATGTCGCGGTCAACCGGGTCGAGTTCGGGACGAGCGCGGAGGCGTTCCTGCCCGAGCAGGCGCTGACGCTGGAGACCGCGCTGGCGTCGTACACCTCGGGGAGCGCGTGGGTGAACCACCGCGACGACGCCGGCGTGATCGCCCCCGGCAAGACGGCGGACCTCGTGGTCGTCGACCGCGACCCGTTCCTCGCTCCGGTCGAGGAGATCGCCGCGACGCGGACCGTGTCCACCTGGGTTGCCGGGCAGCTCGTCCACCTGTCCTGACTGGCCCAGGCGGTCGGGCACGACTGTCGGGCACGTCCGCGCAGAGGCGCGTCGCCGACGAAATCCGCGTCGGAAGGCCGCAGGCTCTACAGATTCCGTTGTCCGGTCACTAGGCTCCCGTCATGGCCGACCAGACCTTCAAGAACGTCATCAACGGTGAGCTCGTCGACGCCCTCTCAGGCGAGACGTACGACGTGATCGACCCATCCACCGGAGAGGTCTACGCCCGGGCGCCCATGTCGGGGGCCGAGGACGTCGACCGTGCCTACGCCGCGGCGGAGGCGGCCTTCGAGAGCTGGGGAGACACGACCCCGCGTGAGCGCTCCGAGGCACTGCTCAAGATCGCGGACGCCATCGACGCGCGCGCCGAGGAGATCTGTGCCGTCGAGGTCCGCGACACCGGCAAGCCCGTCGCGCTCACGATGGCGGAGGAGCTGCCGCCGAGCGCGGACCACTTCCGCTTCTTCGCCGGCGCCGCGCGCGTCCTGGAGGGCCGCTCGGCGGGGGAGTACCTCAAGGACCACACGTCCTGGATCCGTCGCGAGCCGGTCGGCGTCGTCGGCCAGGTCACGCCGTGGAACTACCCGCTCATGATGATGATCTGGAAGATCGCGCCGGCGCTGGCCGCCGGCAACACGATCGTGCTCAAGCCCAGCGACACCACGCCGGCCTCGAGCACCCTGCTGGCCGAGATCTGCCAGGAGTTCCTCCCGCCCGGGGTGCTGAACGTCGTCACCGGCGACCGCGACACCGGCCGCGCGCTGGTGGCCCACAAGACGCCGCAGATGGTGTCGATCACCGGGTCGGTGCGTGCCGGCATGGAGGTCGCCGGCGCGGCGGCCGCCGACGTCAAGCGGGTCCACCTCGAGCTCGGCGGCAAGGCGCCCGTCATCGTCTTCGACGACGCCGACATCGAGTCGGCCGCTGAGGCGATCGCGGGTGCGGGCTACTTCAACGCCGGCCAGGACTGCACCGCCGCCACACGGGTGCTGGCCGGCCCCGGCGTACATGACGAGTTCGTCGCCGCGCTCACCGAGCAGGCCCGCAACACCAAGACCGGCATGCCCGACGACGAGGACGTCCTCTACGGCGCGCTCAACAACGCCGACCAGCTCGCCCGGGTCGCCGGGATGGTCGACCGGCTGCCCGACCACGCCCGCGTCGACGCCGGCGGCCGCACGATCGGGGACGCCGGCTACTTCTACGAGCCGACCGTGCTCTCGGGCCTGAAGCAGGACGACGAGCAGGTGCAGACGGAGATCTTCGGCCCGGTCATCACGGTGCAGCGGTTCACCGACGAAGGGGAGGCGCTGCGCTGGGCCAACGGCGTGCAGTACGGCCTGTCCTCCAGCGTGTGGACCAAGGACCACGCCCGCGCCCTCCGGATGAGCCGGAAGCTCGACTTCGGCGTGGTGTGGATCAACACCCACATCCCGTTCGTGTCCGAGATGCCGCACGGTGGGTTCAAGCACTCCGGCTACGGCAAGGACCTGTCGATGTACGGCCTGGAGGACTACACCCGGATCAAGCACGTGATGAGCTACATCGGCTGAGCACCCGCTGAGCACCCCAAAAGTGGAGCCTTCTGCCACGTCCTGCTCCAGCAGGGTGGCAGAAGGCTCCACTTTTCCTCGCGGCTTGGGCGGGGCCGACCGGCGTCAGTCGTCGCAGCCGTACCCTGTCATGCGTTTCGGCAGCGTGGAGTGCGACTGGGAGGATGAGCACGTGCAAGACCGTCGCGACGTCGTCATCCTCGGCTCAACCGGATCCATCGGCACCCAGGCGCTGGACCTGGTGCGCGCCAACCCGGACCGGTTCCGCGTCGTCGGGTTGACGGCCGGTGGCGCCAACCTCGAGCTCTTCGAGCAGCAGGTGGCCGAGTTCGCGCCGGCGTACTCCGGCCTCGGCGAGGCGGCGAGCGTCGAGGCGGCCGGCATGGCGTCCGACGTCGTCCTCAACGGCATCACCGGCGCCGTGGGGCTACGGCCGACGCTGGCGGCGCTCGACGCCGGCACCACCCTGGCGCTCGCCAACAAGGAGTCGCTGATCATCGGCGGCCCGCTGGTCAAGGAGCGCGCCAAGCCCGGCCAGATCGTGCCGGTCGACAGCGAGCACAGTGCGATCGCGCAGTCGCTGCGCGGCGGCACGCCGGAGGAGGTACGACGGCTCGTGCTCACCGCGAGTGGCGGACCGTTCCGCGGGCGGACCCGCGGCGAGCTCGCCGACGTGACGCCCGAGCAGGCGCTGGCCCACCCGAACTTCGCCATGGGCCGGGTGATCACGACCAACTCGGCGACGCTGGTCAACAAGGGCCTGGAGGTGATCGAGGCGCACCTGCTCTTCGACGTGCCGTTCGAGCGCATCGACGTCGTGGTCCATCCCCAGCAGATGATCCACTCGATGGTCGAGTTCGTCGACGGCGCCGTGGTCGCCCAGATCGGGCTCCCGACGATGATGGTCCCGATCGCGATGGGGATGGCGTGGCCGGCGCGCGTTCCGGACGCCGAGACGCCCGTGGACTGGACGAAGGCGGCGGACTGGCGCTTCGAGCCGCTGGACGACGAGGCGTTCCCGGCCGTCGCGCTGGCCCGCGAGGCCGGCACGCGAGGCGGCACCGCCCCCGCGGTCTACAACGCCGCCAACGAGGTCTGCGTCGACGCGTTCCACGCCGGCCGGCTGGCCTTCACCGGAATCGTGGATACCGTCGCGGAAGTGCTCGCGGCGACCACCGCGGGCGTAGGCTCGGCTGCGCTCACCGTCGATGACGTGCTGGCAGCCGACCGGTGGGCGCGTGCGGCTGCCGCGGACCTGATCGGAACCCCATGAGCATGCTCCTCTACGCCGCCGGCGTGGTGGTGTTCGTCCTCGCCATCTTGGCCTCCATCGGCCTGCACGAGCTCGGCCACCTGGTGCCGGCCAAGGCCTTCGGCGGGAAGGTGACGCAGTACTTCATCGGGTTCGGGCCCACCGTCTGGTCCCGTCAGCGCGGCGAGACGGAGTACGGCCTCAAGGCCATCCCGCTCGGCGGCTACGTCAAGATCGTCGGCATGCTCCCGCCCGGTGCGGACGAGCTCGGCGAGCGCACTCCCGACGGGGCCCTCAAGGTCCGCCGCTCCAACACCGGCCTGTTCACCCAGCTGGTCTCCGAGGCCCGAGCCGCCGAGTGGGAGCTGGTCGGCACCGAGGACGCCGACCGGCTGTTCTACCGGATGCCGTGGTGGAAGAAGGTCGTCGTGATGGCCGGCGGCCCGACGGTCAACCTCCTCATCGCCTTCGTCGCGTTCGCGATCCTGTTCGCCACCTACGGCATCAAGGAGCTCGTCGCCGACGACGGCCCGCCCGTGCTCGAGACCGTCGCCACGTGCGTCGTGCCGTTCGAGGAGACCGGGCGCGAGTGCACCGACGCCGATCCGATGGCGCCGGCGTACGAGGCCGGGCTGCGGCCGGGCGACACGATCACCTCCTTCAACGGCACCCCGATCACCAGCTGGGACCAGCTCAAGGGCCTGGTGCAGCGCAACGCCGACGGCACCGCCGTGATCGGCTACGAGCGTGACGGCCGCTCGTTCACCGGCGCGACCAGCACCACCGTCGAGGCGCGCCCGGTCTCGGCCGAGGACACGACACTGCGCCAGGTCGGCTTCCTGGGCGTCAGCCCGACCACCCACGTCGAGACCACCACCGGCGGCCCGGTGTTCACGCTGCGCGAGATGGGCCGGATGACCGTCGACAGCGTCACCGCGATGGTCCACCTGCCCGTGAAGGTCTGGGACGTCGCCCAGGCGATCGTCGGCCTCGAGGAGCGCGACCCCAACGGGCCGATGAGCATCGTCGGCGGCGGCCGCATCGCCGGCGAGACCGTCTCGAGCGAGCGGTTCGAGACCACCGAGAAGCTGGCCGGGCTCGCCTTCCTGGTGGGTGGCTTCAACCTCTTCATCGGCCTGTTCAACTTCGTGCCGTTGCTGCCCCTGGACGGCGGCCACATCGCCAGCGCGCTGTGGGAGGCCGTCCGCCGCGGCGCGGCCACGCTGACACGTCGGCCCGACCCGGGTTACGTCGACGCCGCGAAGCTGCTGCCGGTGGCGTACGTCGTCGCCGTCTGCATCACCGTCATGGGCGCGGTCCTGATCGTCGGTGACCTGGTCGTGCCAGTTCACCTTCCGACCGAGTGATCGCGCAGAATGGAAGCATGACTGCCATCTCGCAGGGCCCGATCTCCCTGGGCATGCCGGCGGCGCCGCCGCCGGTGCTCGCTCCCCGCCGACCGACCCGCCAGATCCAGGTGGGCAAGGTCGGCGTCGGCAGCGACCACCCGATCTCGGTGCAGTCGATGACCACGACCCTGACCTCCGACGTCAACAGCACGCTGCAGCAGATCGCCGAGCTCACCGCCGCCGGCTGCGACATCGTGCGGGTCGCCTGCCCCAGCCAGGACGACGCCGACGCGCTGCCGGCGATCGCGCAGAAGGCGAACATCCCTGTCATCGCCGACATCCACTTCCAGCCGAAGTACGTCTTCGCCGCCATCGAGGCCGGCTGTGCCGCCGTCCGCGTGAACCCCGGCAACATCAAGAAGTTCGACGACCAGGTCAAGGAGATCGCCCAGGCGGCCTCGGACCATGGCACCTCGATCCGCATCGGCGTCAACGCCGGCTCGCTCGACAAGCGGCTGCTGGAGAAGTACGGCAAGGCCACGCCTGAGGCGCTGGTCGAGTCGGCGGTGTGGGAGGCGAGCCTGTTCGAGGAGCACGGCTTCCGCGACTTCAAGATCTCGGTCAAGCACAACGACCCCGTCGTGATGGTGCGCGCCTACGAGCTGCTCGCCGAGCGCGGCGACTGGCCGCTCCACCTCGGTGTCACCGAGGCCGGCCCGGCCTTCCAGGGCACCATCAAGTCCGCGACCGCCTTCGGTGCGCTGCTGAGCAAGGGCATCGGCGACACCATCCGGGTCTCCCTGTCGGCCCCGCCGGTCGAGGAGGTCAAGGTCGGCATCCAGATCCTGCAGTCGCTCAACCTGCGTCCGCGCAAGCTCGAGATCGTCTCGTGCCCGTCCTGCGGGCGCGCCCAGGTCGACGTCTACAAGCTGGCCGAGGAGGTCACCGCCGGCCTCGACGGGCTGGAGGTGCCGCTGCGCGTCGCCGTCATGGGCTGCGTCGTCAACGGACCGGGGGAGGCCCGCGAGGCCGACCTCGGCGTGGCCTCGGGCAACGGCAAGGGTCAGATCTTCGTCAAGGGCGAGGTCATCGCGACCGTGCCCGAGTCGAAGATCGTCGAGACGCTCATCGAGGAGGCGATGAAGATCGCCGAGACCATGGATCCCGTGGAGGGCGCCGGCGCCGAGGTCAGAGTCGGCTGAGTCGGCTGAGGCGGCTGGGTCGGCGGATCGTGCGCCGTACGGCGGTTCCGGCTGCGCGGCCCGTGGCCGTGCGCACTAGGCTCGTGGCGTGCTCACGACGCGTCACGGCATCCGCCCCCTCGGGCCGGCGGACCTGGCTGCGTTCCTGGAGCTGACCGGCCGCCGCCCGGTCGTCAACGTCTTCGCGGACTACCGCGCCCGCACGACCCGGCTCGAGCCGCGCTGGCTCGGCGGCGAGGTGTGGGGACGGTGGCTCGGCGGCGACCTCGTCGCGGCGTGCCACGTCGGCGCCAACCTCGTTCCCATCGAGGCCGACGAGGACGACGCCCGGGCCTTCGCCGAGCGGGCGCAGGCCCGTGGCCGGACGGTGTCGACGATCGTCGGTCCGCACCTGCCGGTGAAGGCATTCTGGGACCAGGTGCAGGGCGCCTGGGGCCAGGCGCGGGACATCCGCTGGCAGCAGCCGCACCTGGAGCTGGTCGGCGCGCCCCGCCTGGAGCCGGACCCGCTGGTCCGGCGGACGACGCGAGCCGACCTGGACGCGGTCTACCCGGCCTGCGTGGCGATGTACACCGAGGAGGTCGGCGTCTCCCCGGAGGTCGGCGGCGGTGCGGAGCTCTACCGCGCCCGGATCCTGCAACTGATGAGCAAGGGCTGGTCCTTCGCGCGCTTCGACGACGACGGGCGGCTGCTGTTCAAGGCCGAGGTGGCGTGCGCGACGCCGTACGCCGCCCAGATCCAAGGGGTGTACGTCGCCCCCGACCGCCGGGGCCAGGGACTGGCCTCGCACGGCATGGCCGCCGTGGCCGACCTGGTGCGCCGCGAGGTCGCGCCCGTGGTCTCCCTCTACGTCAACGACTGGAACGCCGCCGCTCGGCGGGCCTACGAGCGGGTCGGCTTCGTCGAGACCGCGCGCTTCTCCACCGTCATGTTCTAGCCGCGAACGCGCCTCGGCCGGGCCCCCGCTGAGAGGGCCCGGCCGAGACGGTCTCGCTACTGCCTCTTGCCGTTGGCGGTGTTGGTCACCGTGAGTGTGTAGTCAGCGTCCAGGAACGTCAGGTCCCCGGTCGGCAGGTTGGACACGATCGTCGCCATGTCCTGGTTGCGGCCGTTGGCGCACTTGGTGTCGAGCCCCGTGAACGTCACGGTGTCGCCGAGACCGCGGTAGACGTGGTTGCCGGCCTCGTCCACGATCTCGCCCGTCGACGTGGTGCCGGGGGTGAGGTCGCAGGTGGCCACGACCTGGAGCGCCCAGTTGTTGTCCTGGGTGCCGGTCGTCTGCGTCCAGTCCGTCGAGCTGAGCGTCGCCTCGGCGCCGTTGACCATCACGTCGTCCACGAACCAGCCGGTGTCGAGGTAGGCCGCGTCGGTCGAGTAGCGGAACCGCACGTCGGTCGCACCGGCGGGCAGCTGCGCCGTCAGGTGGACGTAGGTCGGCTCGTCGACGAAGTACTCCCCGCCCGAGGTGCCGGTCAGGCCGTTGCCCTCGGTGTTGTTGCCGTGCGGGTCGTCGTTCGTGGTGACGGTGGCGCCGCTGTCGTCGACGAGCGGGACCGTGACCCACTCGCCGCCGACCAGCGCCTCGACGAAGCCGTAGTCCCAGCCCTCCTCGATGAAGTGCCAGGTCCAGAAGTCCAGCGAGGTCACCGCTCCAGCAGTGTCGACGTCGAGGATGTTGTCGGACTGGCTCTCGTAGCCGCCGTACCAGTGGGTGTCACCGGTGTGCGGCGCCACGACCGTCACGGGCTCGCCGGTCAGCGTCGCGGTCACCGTCGGGCCGGGGTTGCGGAAGCGCTCGATCTGGATGCCGTACGGCAGCGCGGTCGGGGCCTGGCCGTTGGGACGCTTGTTCCACTTGGCGTCCGGCTGGGCGCCCTGGTTGCTGCCCCGACCCTCCCAGAAGTTCTGGTCCGCGATGTCCATCGTCCAGCTGGTGTAGGCCGGGTCGCCGAAGTCGACGGCCTTGATGTCGAACAGCTCGCTGTCCTCGTCGTCGAGGTACACCGCGACGGCCCAGTTCTGGTAGACGGTCGCGAAGTCGGGCACGTCGGCACCGGTCTGGGCGTTGAAGGCGTCGATCGCGGCCTGCACGCCCTCGACCCCGTCGGCCTGGTTCTCGAAGATCATCTTGATCAGCAGGTCACCACCCGCGCCGTCGTACTCCAGGTCCGGCTCGTAGGTGCCGTCGCCGTTGCCGCCGGCCTGCTCCCACAGGTACTGGAAGAAGGTGTACGCCGCGCCGTAGTTCTCCAGCCCGCCGCCCCACCGGGTCAGCGACGTCTCGGCGTAGAACACCTGGTGGTAGGTCAGGTGCGAGCCGCCGACGTTGTAGCCGTTGAGGAAGACCGCGAAGTCGGCCAGGCCCTCGTCGACCCACGAGAGCTCGCCCGGGTCGCTGTAGTTGTGCAGCAGGTGCTCCAGCTCGTGCGCGATCACGCCCTCGTAGAGCTCGGGCTGGTCGTTCTCGGGGTCGTCGTCGTTCCACGGCGAGTCGGCGTCCCCGATCCGGTTGGCCCAGTCGAAGGCGTCGATCACGATCACGTTGGCGCCCACGGACTGGATGAAGTCGGGAGCGAAGTAGCCGGCGGTGTACGTCGTCTCGGCGCAGTCGTAGTAGTTCTCGTCCTGGACGTTGTAGACCACCATCACCAACGAGTCGCTGGCCGGGTCCGTCGGGTTCGCCGCGTCCATCGGGCCGAAGTGCTCCTCGTCGACCGCGACGATCTGGCTCGACAGCTCGTCGCCGAGGTAGTCGATCTGCGCCTGGCTCAGCGCGAAGTCGTCGACGCTGCGCTCCGCGCACGGCGTGAACTCGTCGGCCGGATCATGGTCGAACGCCGGGTCCAGGCTGTCGACACCGGTCGGTGCCGAGCCGTCGAGCGGGGTGCCCTCCGGAACGTAGATGTAGACCGGCGTGCCGTCCGGCGTCGTGCCGGAGTAGGCACGGGTGAAGTCCTGGTCGTAGGTCCCGCCCGCGGCGCTGTCGTTGATCGGCAGCGTCATGGTCGGGTCACCCGGCGCGGCGGCTGCGAGGGGCACCGGCCCCAGGGCGGCGCCCGCGAGTGTCAGGGCGATGGCGGCAGTGCCACAGGCGATGGTGCCGGATGTCCGGCGCAACAGATGGTTCACCGAGAAATTCCCCTCTGCCAGCGTCCTCCCGAGCGAGGACGACGAGTGGGGTCAGTGAACCACCGCAACGCTTCCGGGGGTAGAGGCTGTTTCCGCGCTACCCCGGTCTGGGTAACGGAGGCGTACGACGAGGCGGGCATGTGGTTCGCGGGCGGCCGACGCGCCGCCGTACCCTTGCCGTCATGTTGCTGCGGATGTCGACCCTGTTCGTGCGGACCCTGCGAGAGGACCCCGCGGACGCCGAGGTGGCGAGCCACCGGCTGCTCGTGCGGGCCGGCTACATCCGCCGTGCCGCCCCGGGCATCTACACCTGGCTGCCGCTCGGGCTGAAGGTGCTGCGCAAGATCGAGGGCATCATCCGCGAGGAGATGGACGCGATCGGCGCCCAGGAGGTCAGCTTCCCGGCGCTGCTGCCCAAGGAGCCCTACGAGGCGACCAACCGCTGGACGGAGTACGGCGACGGCATCTTCCGGCTCCAGGACCGCAAGGACGCCGACTACCTCCTCGGCCCCACGCACGAGGAGATGTTCACGCTGCTGGTCAAGGACCTCTACGGCTCCTACAAGGACCTGCCGCTCAGCCTCTACCAGATCCAGACCAAGTACCGCGACGAGGCGCGGCCGCGCGCCGGGCTGCTGCGCGGTCGCGAGTTCACGATGAAGGACTCCTACTCCTTCGACGTCGACGACGCGGGGCTGGAGGCGAGCTACCAGCGTCACCGCGAGGCCTACGTCCGCATCTTCGACCGGCTCGGCTTCGACTACGTCATCGTGAAGGCCACCTCGGGTGCCATGGGCGGCTCCGCGTCGGAGGAGTTCCTCGCGACCGCCGAGGTCGGCGAGGACACCTACGTGCGCTGCACGAAGTGCGACTACGCCGCGAACGTCGAGGCGGTCCAGGTGCGGGCGCCGGCCCCCGTGGCCGCCGAGGTCGTCGAGGCGATCCCGGCCGCCCACGCCGAGGACACTCCCGACACCCCGACGATCGAGTCGCTCGTCAACCACCTCAACGAGCGGTTCCCGCGCGAGGACCGGCCCTGGCACGCCGGTGACACCCTCAAGAACGTCCTGGTCGTGCTCAAGCACCCGGACGGCACCCGCGAGCCGCTCGCCATCGGTCTCCCCGGCGACCGTGAGGTCGACCAGAAGCGGCTCGAGGGCCAGCTCGAGCCGATCGAGGTCGAGCCGATGGACGAGAGCGAGCTCAGGAAGCACCCGAGCCTGGTCAAGGGCTACATCGGCCCGGCCGTGCTGGGGGAGGAGAGCGAGTCCGCGATCCGCTACCTGCTCGACCCGCGCGTCGCCGAGGGCACGCGCTGGGTGACCGGCGCCAACGTCGCCGGCCAGCACGTCATCGACCTGGTCGCCGGCCGCGACTTCACCGCCGACGGCACCATCGAGGCGGCCGAGGTCCGCGACGGGGACGCCTGCCCGCACTGCGACGAGGGCGTCCTGGAGTCGGCACGCGGCATCGAGATGGGCCACGTCTTCCAGCTGGGGCGCAAGTACGCCGACGCGCTCGGCCTGCAGGTCCTCGACGTCAACGGGAAGCTCGTCACCGTCACGATGGGCTCCTACGGCATCGGTGTGACGCGTGCGGTCGCCGCGATCGCGGAGAACACCCTCGACGAGATCGGGCTGTGCTGGCCCCGGCAGGTCGCGCCCGCCGACGTCCACGTCGTCGCGGCCGGCAAGGACCCGGCCGTCTTCGCCGCCGCCGAGCAGCTGGTCGCGGGCCTCGTGGCCGCGGGCGTCGAGGTGCTCTACGACGACCGCGAGGGCAAGGTCAGCCCGGGAGTGAAGTTCAAGGACGCCGAGCTGATCGGGGTCCCGACGATCGTGACGGTCGGCCGCGGTGTCGCCGACGGTGTCATCGAGATCAAGGACCGCCGCACCGGCGAGGTCGCCCAGCTGGCCCTCGACGGCGCCGTCGAACGGCTGACCGAGCTCGTCCGGGGCTGACGGTGGCGGGCGCGATCGACGCGGTCATCTTCGACTGGGGCGGGACGCTCACGCGCTGGCACGACGTCGACTTCCATGCGGAGTCGCTCGCGCTGGCCGCCGCGGTGGTGGCGACGCCGTCGACCGACGACGACCGCCAGCTCCACGCTGGGCGCCTCCACGAGGCCGGCGCGACAGTGTGGGGCTGGTCCCGCGACGAGCAGCGCAGCGCGACCATCGGCGACCTCTTCGACGTCGCGGGGCTCGAACACGACCCGGAGCTGCTCACGGCGTACTACGAGTTCTGGCTGCCGCACACCGAGACCGATCCCGACGTCAGGCCACTGTGGGAGGCGCTGCGTGCCGACGGCATCTCGGTCGGCGTGCTGTCCAACACGATCTGGCCGCGGGAGTGGCACGTCGGCTACTTCGAGCGTGACGGCGTCTACGAGCTGGTCGACGGCGACGTGTACACCTCCGAGATCCCCTGGACGAAGCCGTCGCCGCACGCCTTCCAGGCCGCGATGGCGGCCGTCGGCGCGACCGACCCCTCGCGCTGCGTGTACGTCGGCGACCGGCTCTACGACGACGTGTGGGGTGCTCAGCAGGCGGGCCTGCGCGCGATCCACGTCCCGCACAGCACGATCCCGCCGGAGCAGCTGGGACGGGCCGTCGGCGTGCCCGACGCTGTCGCCCACCGGCTCTCCGACATCCCGCAGATCCTGGCCAGGTGGCGCTGATCGTTGCACTTTTATGCAATGCAGAGAGTTGAGGCGTTCGTTCCATAGCCGTCTCTGAGCGTGGGTTGCATGATTGTGCACGAGGAAGAAGCCGTCGGTCCCCACAACGGACGGTCCTCACGACCTTGTGTCCAGGTCTGAAGTGGCCCGCGAACCGCCTGCCCCGGGGGACAT
>NZ_DASWXC010000004.1:0-44896 GCF_036405735.1 Nocardioides sp. | reverse complement strand
ACGCCGACCGCGAACCGCACGCTCGAGGAGATCGCCCAGTGAAGCTCATGACCCACCTCCGGCCGCCGGCCTCCGGCCGCCCGCTGCGGCTGGCCGGCGTGATGGCCGTGACGGCGCTCGCCGTCAGCGCCAGCGTGCTCCCCGCCTGGGGAGCCGACGAGAGCTCCGGTGTGGACATCGTCAACACCGAGACCGTCCAGATCTACACCGACGCCGACGGCAAGGTGAAGAGCAAGCGCCTCTACGAGCAGCTGGTCCTGTCCGGCGACGGCGAGGTCCGGCTCACCAACCCGGTCGACAAGGGCGGCCTGCGCAACCTGGACGGCTTCGGTGGCTTCGACGTCCGCAGCGGGCTGCAGCACGTCGAGACCACGGTCGACGGCGAGAAGGCGATGCGTGCGGTCAGCAGCTACAGCGGCGCGCTGCCCCTGAAGGTCGGCGTGACCTACCTGCTCGACGGCAAGAAGGTCTCCGCTGCCGACGTCGTCGGCGAGTCGGGCCGGCTCGAGGTCCGCTACCGGGTCGAGAACGTCAGCGCGAAGCCGACCGAGGTCAGCTACCCCGACGGCCAGGGCGGCACGGTCACCGAGACCGTCGACGTCCCCGTGCCGATGGTGGGCAGCCTCACCGTCAACACGCCGCCGAACTACCGCAACGTCTCCTCGGGCGAGGCCAACCTCGCGGGTGACGGCAAGGGCGGCACCAAGCTCTCGTTCACGATGACGCTCTTCCCGCCGATCGGCTCGACCACCGCCGAGTTCGGCTACACCGCCGACATCACCGACGGCGTCGTGCCGCGCGCGGACATCTCCGCGCTGCCGGTCAACCCGCTGGACAGCCCGACCTTCAAGACCGCGGCCTCCAGCTACCAGGGCGGTGCCGACACCGGCGCCCAGCTCGCCGCCGGTGCGACCGAGATCGACGCCAACCTGCTCAAGCTGCGCGACGGCGCGGCCGACCTGCTCGCCGGGCTGATCCAGCTCCACGACGGCGCCGGTCAGCTCAACGAGGGCCTGAGCAAGGCCGCTCCCGGTGCCCAGAAGCTCTCCGACGGCCTCGGCAAGGCCCGGGACGGCGGCAAGAAGCTGGCCGACGGCGCCGGCAAGCTCGCGGCGGGCCTCGGTGACGCCGACAGCGGTGCGAAGAAGCTGCAGTCGGGAGCCTCGGAGTTGAACGCGGGCCAGAGGTCGCTCGCCGGTGGACTGAAGCAGCTCAACGACGGGCTCGCGGCGCTGCCGGCCGGACTCCAGACGATGATCGACAAGGTCGGGACCCTGGATAGCGCGCCGAGCACGACCAATCTTCTTGGCGCCATCAAGATGTTGAGCTATGGCGTTCAGATGCCCGCCGGCACGGCGGACTGCTCGTCCGCCGGTGCAGACGCTGGTCGCTGCGGTGTTCTTGACGGCATCGACGCGACGATTCAGACGATCCAGTCGAGCACAGCCACTGCGACCGCAGTCGGCACCGCTCTCGCTACGACCGCCGGCACTGTTTGTGCGGCAAGTACTGCTCCGGTGGCATGTGTCGACGCATTCAACGGCACCACCGGTCTCGGTGCCCAGCTGACAGGGATCCTGACCGCTAACCGCGACAGCATCGTCGCCGGGTTGCAGAGGATCAAGAGCGGTGCAACTGCTCCGGGCAAGCTTACTGACGGCTTCACCTTGCTGCGGAGCAAGATCTCGACGGGCAACGTCGCCGCGTGTGCTGCAGGTGGTGCGTGTGGCCTTCTCGAGGGCCTGATGGTGGCCAAGGGCGGTGCAGAGAAGGCGCGTGCCGGCATCGGCTCGGGTGCTGCTGGCTGCGACGCCAAGGCATCGCTTCAGTGCGGTGCCAACGCGCTCCTCGCTGGTACCGGCCAGATCGTGGACGGTACCGACCAACTGGTCGGCGGAACCAAGAAGCTGCGTGACGGCGGCAGGGCCCTGAGTGCCGGCGCGGGCGACCTCAACGACGGCCTCGGCCAGCTCGACGACGGTGCGCGCGAGCTCGCCGGTGGTCTGGGGGACGCGGCCGACGGCATCGGGCGGCTCGAGGACGGCCTGGGCGAGGCCTCGGCCGGCGCTCCGCAGCTGGTCGACGGCGCCGAGCGGCTCTCGGCCGAGGGCACCCAGAAGCTCGCGGCGGCCGGTGTGGACACCGCGCAGAGCTACGGCCAGATGGCGGCCGTCATCCAGGCCGGTGCGACCCGTGCCGACGAGGAGCGCATGATCTACGGCGCTCCCGAGGGAGCCATGGGCCTGACGGCGTACAGCTTCGTCCTCCAGGGTGAGGACGGCGCCGGCGCCCGGAACCTGACCCGTGGCCTGCTGGCCGGTGGCCTGCTGGCTCTCGGCAGCGGTGCGGTGTTCCTGCGGCGCCGGTTCATCTGACGCTCGACCGCACGACGGGGCGGCCGGTCCGAGAGGACCGGTCGCCCCGTCGTCGTTCCTGAGTCAGCCTGGTCAGGCCAGGTCGGCCGCGAAGATGGCGGTGCCGGGGGTCACGACGCCGCGGGTCCGTGACCAGCCGCCCCACACCCGGTCGTTGTCGGCCGGCCACTCGGGCTCGACCAGGTCGGTGATCCGGAAGCCGGCACCGGCCAGCAGGGCGACCCAGTCGCCCAGGGTGCGGTGGTGCTCGACGTACGACACCTCGCCGGTCGCGTCGTCGACCTCGACGTACGGCGTACGGTCCCAGTAGGACTGGCTCGCGACCAGTCCTTCGCGCCCGGGGTCGTCGGGGAACATCCAGCGGGTGGGGTGGGTGATCGAGAACGCGAACCGGCCGCCCGGGCGCAGCACTCGGGCCACCTCCGCGACCGTGACCTCGATGTCGCTGACGAACTGCAGCGCGCCGAACGAGCAGAACACCACGTCGAAGGAGGCGGCACGGAACGGGAGCGCCGTCGCGGTGGCCTGCACCGACGGCACCGCGACGCCCGTGGCCTCGTCGATGCGACGGGAGTGCTGCAGCTGCCGGTGCGACAGGTCGAGCCCGATGACCCGTCCGCCGCGGGAGCGCACCCACCGCGAGCACTGGCCCGCGCCCGAGCCGAGCTCGAGCACGTCCCGGCCGGAGACCTCGCGCAGCACCCGGAGCTCGGCCTCGGTATGGCCCTCCGGCCCCCACACGAAGCCGATGTCGCCGAGGAAGCTGCCGTGCGTGGCCTGGTACTCGTCGGCGTAGCGGTCCCAGTCCGGTCCGTTGGCGCGGCGCGACTCCTCCTCGCTGACCGGCCGCCGCTCGACCTGGACCGGGCGGTGCGGCGGGACCGGGGACGGTGCGCCGGTCGGATCGACAGCCTCCACGGCGCGCAACCCTACTCGCTGCGCGGCTCGGCCCCATCCGCCGGTTGGACGCCGCCGCGCGAGGCGGCGTACCCTGGGAGGACGTGTGGAGTCCGTCGGCGTCCCAGACCGAGCGGACGCTGGCTCACTGTCGATCTCCGTCGTGGTGAAACCCGGCTTCAGGCGTGCCCGCACGATTTCTGCCCACCAAGGACATACCCCTTCTTATGACGAGCACCATTCTCCCGGACTACGACGCGCCGCAGGTTGCGGTCAACGACATCGGGTCCGAGGCCGACTTCCTCGCCGCGATCGACGCGACCATCAAGTACTTCAACGACGGTGACATCGTCGACGGCACCATCGTCAAGGTGGACCGCGACGAGGTCCTGCTGGACATCGGCTACAAGACCGAGGGCGTCATCCCCTCGCGCGAGCTGTCGATCAAGCACGACGTCGACCCCTCCGAGGTCGTCGCCGTCGGCGACAAGGTCGAGGCCCTGGTGCTCCAGAAGGAGGACAAGGAAGGCCGCCTGATCCTGTCCAAGAAGCGCGCCCAGTACGAGCGCGCCTGGGGCACGATCGAGCAGGTCAAGGAGGAGGACGGCGTCGTCGAGGGCACCGTCATCGAGGTCGTCAAGGGCGGCCTCATCCTCGACATCGGCCTGCGCGGCTTCCTCCCCGCCTCGCTGGTGGAGATGCGTCGCGTCCGCGACCTGCAGCCGTACGTCGGCCAGACGCTCGAGGCGAAGATCATCGAGCTCGACAAGAACCGCAACAACGTGGTCCTCTCCCGCCGTGCCTGGCTCGAGCAGACCCAGTCCGAGGTTCGCCACGGCTTCCTGACCCAGCTCCAGAAGGGTCAGATCCGCAAGGGTGTCGTCTCGTCGATCGTCAACTTCGGTGCGTTCGTGGACCTCGGCGGCGTCGACGGTCTCGTCCACGTCTCGGAGCTGTCCTGGAAGCACATCGACCACCCGTCCGAGGTCGTCGCCGTCGGTGACGAGGTCACCGTCGAGGTGCTCGACGTCGACATGGACCGCGAGCGTGTCTCCCTGTCGCTGAAGGCGACGCAGGAGGACCCGTGGCAGCACTTCGCCCGCACCCACCAGATCGGTCAGATCGTCCCGGGCAAGGTCACCAAGCTGGTGCCGTTCGGCTCGTTCGTCCGCGTCGAGGAGGGCATCGAGGGCCTGGTCCACATCTCCGAGCTGGCCGAGCGCCACGTCGAGATCCCGGAGCAGGTCGTTCAGGTCAACGACGACGTCATGGTCAAGATCATCGACATCGACCTCGAGCGTCGCCGGATCTCGCTGTCCCTCAAGCAGGCCAACGAGACCTCTGCCGCCGCGGACGTCGAGGAGTTCGACCCGACGCTGTACGGCATGCCGGCCAGCTACGACGAGCAGGGCAACTACCTCTACCCCGAGGGCTTCGACTCCGAGACCGGCGAGTGGCTCGAGGGCTTCGACGAGCAGCGCGCCGCCTGGGAGGAGCAGTACGCCAAGGCGCACGCCCGCTGGGAGGCCCACGTCAAGCAGCAGCAGGAGGCCAAGGTCGCTGCGGCCGAGGCCGGCGAGGCCAACTCCTACTCGTCGGCTCCGGCGCAGGAGGAGACCGGCGGCTCGCTGGCTTCCGACGAGGCGCTGCAGGCGCTGCGCGAGAAGCTCACCGGCGGCAACTGACGCTGCAACACAACTGAAGGGCGCCCACCGTTCGCGGTGGGCGCCCTTCGGCGTATCTCGGCTTGCTTCGGTGGGGTCAGAGCCGGACCAGGTGGGGGTCGCCGACGGCGCCGAGGTCGTCGAGCACCTGCGTGACGTTGCCGGGGCCGGCGAACCGGTCGTGACGGGCGTAGGCGGCCAGCGCGACGAAGGTCGCTGCCAGCGCCAGGAGGGTCAGTACGAGGGTCATGGCAGTAATCATGCGCCCGATGTGATCCGGTCACGAGTGGCAGTTGTGCCGACGTACGTCGAAATGCTGCCAGAAGTGTGTCAGGCTGGGTCCGTGACGCTGACGAACGTGGCCGCCCTGGTGTGGGACGGTGTCGCCCCCTTCGAGTTCGGTGTGCTGTGCGAGGCTTTCGGGCTGGACCGGCGCGACGACGGCGTCCCGCTGCTGGAGTTCGCCGTCTGTGCGCCCCGGCCGGGGCCGGTGGAGTTCTCGCTCGGCTTCAGCCTCAACGTGGAGCACGGGCTGGAGCGCCTCGAGGAGGCCGACCTGATCGGCATCCCCGCGATGCGCCGCAGCGACGGACTCCCGGCCGGCGTGGAGGCGGCGTTGCTGCGCGCCTTCGAGCGCGGCGCTCGCATCCTCACGGTCTGCTCGGGCGCCTTCGCCCTGGGCGAGGTCGGCCTGCTCGACGGACGCGAGTGCACCACGCACTGGAAGTACACCGACGAGCTCGCCGCCCGCTACCCGGAGGCCAAGGTGGTCCCCGAGGTGCTCTACGTCGACGCCGGCCAGATCGTGACAAGCGCGGGAACCGCCGCTGGTCTCGACGCGTGCCTCCACATCTGGCGCCAGGAGTACGGCGCCGCGGTCGCCAGCATGGTCGCCCGCCGGATGGTGGTGCCGCCCCAGCGCGACGGCGGGCAGGCGCAGTTCATCGCCCGTGCCGTGCCGGAGTGCGACGCCGACACGCTCGCCCCGCTTTTGGCATGGATCGCCGAGAACCTCCACGAGGAACTCGACGTCGACTCGCTGGCGCGCCGCTCCCTGATGTCGCCGCGCACCTTCGCGCGGCGTTTCCGGGCCGAGACAGGGACGACGCCGCACGCCTGGGTCACCAGCCAGCGGGTGCTGCGGGCCGAGCAGCTGCTCGAGCAGACCGACCGTCCGGTCGAGTGGATCGCCACCGAGGTCGGCTTCGGCAACGCCGCCACGCTGCGGCACCACTTCACCCGGGTGCGCGGGCTGAGCCCGCAGGCGTATCGCCGGCGCTTCGCCTGCTGAGTCCGAGCGCGCGGTGCCTCGCTAGGGTGCGGGCGTGAGAGTTGGGCTGACCGGCGGCATCGCGTCGGGCAAGAGCACCGTGTCCGCCATGCTGCGCGAGCTGGGCGCCATCGTCGTCGACGCCGACCTGCTGGCGAGGGAGGTCGTCCGTCCCGGGACGCCCGGCCTGGCACAGGTGGTTGCGGCCTTCGGTCCCGAGATCCTCACCGCCGACGGTGAGATGGATCGGGCGAAGGTCGGTGCGATCGTGTTCGCCGACCCCGAGCAGCGGCAGCGGCTGGAGGCGGTGATCTGGCCCCTCGTGCACGAGGCCGGCCAGGCGCTCGCGGCGGCCGCCGGACCCGGCGACGTCGTCGTACACGACATCCCGCTGCTGGTCGAGACCGGCCAGCAGTCCTCGTTCGACGCGGTCGTCGTGGTCGACGTACCCGTCGAGGTCCAGGTCGAGCGGATGGTCCGCGACCGGGGCTGGACCGAGGCCGAGGCGCGGGCCCGCATCGCCGCCCAGGCCACTCGCGAGCAGCGGCTCGCCGCCGCGACCTACGTCATCGAGAACACCGGGACGCGCGAAGACCTCCGCCGGAGGGTGGCGGAGGTCTTCGACCGGCTGGCTGAGCGATCGCGCAGCTGACGCGTCGTCAGGCTGCGAGATCGGGGTCGCCGAGGCGACGGAGCTTCTGGAGCGCCTCCCGCTCGAGCTGGCGGACCCGCTCGGCCGAGATGCCGTGCTTCTGCCCGATGTCGGCGAGCTTGTGCTGCCGGCCGTCGAGCAGGCCGTAGCGGGAGCGGATGATGTCGGCGGCGCGGTCGTCGAGCTGGCTGACCAGCGCGTTGAGCCGGTCGCGGGACTCGGTGTCGAGCACCGTGAGGTCCGGACCGGGGGAGGTCTCCTGGGCCATCAGGTCACCCAGCGAGGTGTCGCCGTCCTCGTCGACGGGGGTGTCCAGCGAGACGTGCTCCCGGCCCCACGCCATCAGGTCAAGCACGCGCTCCAGCTCCATGCCGAGCTCGGCGGCGATCTCGGCCGGCTCCGGGTCCCGCCCCAGCTGCCGCTCGAGCGTACGCCGGGCGCCGCCGACCTGGTTCAGCTCCTCGACGACGTGCACCGGCAGCCGGACCACGCGGGCCTGCTGGGCGATGCCGCGCGTGATGGCCTGCCGCACCCACCAGGTCGCGTAGGTCGAGAACTTGTAGCCCTTGGTGTAGTCGAACTTCTCGACCGCCCGGATCAGGCCGGTGTTGCCCTCCTGGATCAGGTCGAGCATCGGCATCTGAGCGCGGCCGTACTTGCGCGCGATCGAGACCACGAGCCGCAGGTTGGCGGTGATGAAGGTGTCCACCGCCTGGCGACCCTGCTCGGCCAGCCACTCCAGCTCCGCGCGGGTGGCGTTGCCGGGTGCCTTGCGGCCGACCAACCCCTTCGCCAGGAGGTGCTCGGCCATGAGGCCGGCCTCGATCGCCTTGGAGAGCTCGACCTCCTTGGCGGCGTCGAGCAGTTCGTTGCGGGCGATCTCGTCGAGGTAGAGGCCGACACTGTCGCGGCCCTCGATCTCACGAGTCTTGGTCACAGTCGCCATGGGTGGACCCTCCTAACGCGAGCAGGGTGTGGGGAGTCCCTGCAGGGTTTCAACGCATCAGGTGACCCCTGGATTCCCGGGCCATGCATGCGCTCTCATCAGGTTTCGACGCGCGAGCACGCTCGGAAGTTGCGTGGTCCGGCAGTTCTCAGGGAATCCTCAGGCCGGACCTGACGCCAGCCCTGACGCAGGCCCCGACGCGAGCCCGAGCCGGTCGAGCAGCCACGCGAGGCTGAAGGCGCGGTCGTGCCAGGCCTGGTAGCGGCCCGACACCCCGCCGTGCCCGGCCGACATCTCGGTCTTCAGCAGCACGTCCTCACCGTTCTCGGCGACCTCCCGCAGCCGCGCCACCCACTTGGCCGGCTCGACATAGAGCACCCGGGTGTCGTTGAGGCTGGTCTCGGCCAGGATCGGCGGGTAGCGGACCGGCCGGAGGTTGTCGTAGGGGGCGTAGGACGCGATGTAGTCGAACACCTCCGGATCGCCCTCCGGGTTGCCCCACTCGTCGTACTCCACGACCGTCAGCGGCAGGCTCGCGTCGAGCATCGTGGTCAGGTTGTCGACGAACGGCACCGACGCCACGATGCCGGCGAACAGGTCCGGCGCCAGGTTGGCGACCGCGCCCATGAGCAGGCCTCCGGCGCTGCCGCCCTCGGCGACGATCCGTCCCGGCTGCGCCCAGCCGGAGTCGACGAGATGGCGGGCACAGGCGACGAAGTCGGTGAAGGTGTTCTTCTTGTTCAAGACCTTGCCGTCGTCGTACCACCGTCGGCCCATCTCGCCCCCGCCGCGCACGTGGGCGACGGCGAAGGCCGCGCCTCGGTCGAGGACGGAGAGCCGGGCGACGGAGAACCACGGGTCCAGCGAGTGCTCGTAGGAGCCGTAGCCGTAGAGGTGCACGGGCACCGGGCCCGCCGCGCGGGCGTCCTTGCGCACGACGATCGAGATCGGGATCAGGACTGCCTCCTCGCCCGCGTCACTGGGCGCCCACAGGCGGTGCTCCTCGTAGTCGTCGGGGTCGTAGGCACGGCCGTCGAGCGGCAGCACGGGGCTCTGCTTGCGCAGGCTGAGCTCGCGGGTGCGGACGTCGTAGTCGTAGACCGATCCCGGCACCCGCATCGTCGTGTAGCCCAGCCGCACGACGGGCTGGTCGAAGGCAGGGTTCCCGCCGGAGCCGATCGTGTAGAGCTCGTCGTCGAACCTCACGAGGTAGTCGTCGCCGACGCCGTCGTCGCCGAGCTCGAGGATGCGCAGCTGGGTCAGGCCCCCGCTGCGCTGGTGGACGACGAGGTGACCGGCGAACGCGTCCACCGACTCCAGCCGTACGGCGGGGTCGTGGGCGATCAGCGCCACCCACTCGCTGCGCGGGGTCGGCGCGATGGGCGCCGTGGCGATCTCGAAGTCGGGGCCGTTGCCGTTGTGCAGCACCAGGAAGACGTCGCGTCCCGCGATCACGGCGTGCTCGAGGCTGTACTCGACGCCCTCCTCGCGCTCCGCGAACACCCGCCAGCCCTGCTCAGGAGCGTCGAGGTCGAGGAAGCGGTACTCGGTGGTCGTCTTGGCGCCGGACTCGATGACGAGGAACCGGTCGCTGCGACTGCGACCCACCCCGGTCCAGAACCGCTCGTCGGTCTCGTGGTGCACGAGCTCGTCGTCGGACTGCGCGGTGCCGAGGGCGTGGCGCCAGACCTTGTCGGGACGCCACGACTCGTCGACGGTGGAGTAGTAGAACGACGTGCCGTCGCGGTCCCAGGTGACGCCGCCCATGACGCCCTCGATGACGTCCGATAACAGCTCGCCGGTGGTCAGGTCCTTGACCCTGACCGTGTAGCGCTCGTCGCCCACGACGTCGGTGGCGTAGGCCAGCAGCGTCGTGTCGGGGGAGACCGCCGAGCCGCCGAGGGAGAAGAAGTCGTGGCCCTCGGCCAGCTCGTTGAGGTCGAGCAGCACCTGCTCGCCCGGGAGGGCCGGCTGGTCGGGGGAGACGTCGGCGGGCGCCGGCGGCGTCCAGTCGTCGGGGTCGGCGACGGGGACGCGACAGCTCGCGCCGTACTCCTTGCCCTCGAAGGAACGCCCGTAGTACCAGAAGCCGCGGTTGCGGGTCGGGACCGAGAGGTCGGTCTCCAGCGTGCGCTCCTTGATCTCGTCGAAGAGCGTCTGGCGCAGGTCGGCCAGGTGTGCGGTGCGCGCCTCGGTGTAGGCGTTCTCCGCCTCGAGGTGGGCGATGACCGCCGGGTCCTCCTTGGCGCGCAGCCACTCGTAGTCGTCGACGCGGACCCGGCCGTGGTGCTCGCGGGTGAGTGGGCGCTTCTGGGCCACAGGTGGGGCAACAGGTGGGACGGGCGGGAGGGCGGGCTGCGGCATGCCGGTGACCCTATCCTCGGGCCTGTGAGCGCCCGTGCCGACCTGACGGTGGACCTCAACGCCGATCTGGGCGAGGAGGTCACCGACGACGCGGCGCTGCTCGCTGTCGTCACCTCGGCGAACGTCGCCTGCGGCTACCACGCCGGCTCGCCCGCGATCATGAGGGCGGTGTGCGCGGAGGCCGCGCGGCTCGGCGTCTCGGTGGGCGCGCAGGTCTCGTACGACGACCGGCCGGGCTTCGGCCGGGTCCCGCTCGACGTCGACCCCGAGGTGCTGCGCGAGCAGGTCCGCGACCAGGTCGGCACGCTGTCGGAGATCGCGGCCCGTCAGGGCCTCACAGTGCGCTACCTCAAGCCGCACGGCGCGCTCTACCACCGCACCAGGGACGACGCGGAGCAGGCGGCCGCCGTGCTCGCCGGCTCGGGCGACCTGCCGGTGCTCGGCATGCCGGGGGAGCTGCTGCGGCAGGCGGCCGCCGTCGGCCGCGCGACCCTGTTGGAGGGCTTCCCGGACCGCACGTACGACGGCGACCGGCTGCGGCCGCGGGACGAGCCCGACGCGGTGCTGACCGACACCGGTCTGATCACGCGCAACGCCCTCCGGCTCGCGCCCGCGGTCCGCTCGCTGTGCCTGCACGGCGACACTCCCGGTGCCGTGGCGCACGCCCGGGCCGTGCGTGCGGCCCTGGAGTCGGGCGGCTGGCGGCTGGTGGGGCTGTGAGCGTCCGGGTGGTCCCCGTCGGGACGGCCGCGCTGCTGGCCGAGGTGGCCGACGCGGTCGCGGCCACGGGCCTCGCGGAGTGGGCCCGGGCCAGGGGAGTGCCGGCCACCGAGATCGTGCCGGGTGCCTGCACGGTGCTGTTCGACGGCGTGACCGATCCCGCCGGCGTGGCGGCCGCGCTGCGCGAGTGGTCGCCGGGCGACGTACCGCCTCCGGGACGGGTCGTCGAGCTCCCGGTCCGCTACGACGGTGCCGACCTGGGCCAGGTGGCCGAGCGGTGGGGCACCGACGCCGAGGGTGTGATCGCGCGTCATACGGCGCTCGAGCTGACGTCGGCCTTCTGCGGCTTCGCGCCGGGGTTCGCCTACCTCGCGGGTCTGCCGCGCGAGCTGCAGGTGCCACGGCTGGCCACGCCGCGGACCCGCGTGCCGGCGGGATCGGTGGCGATCGCCGGGGAGTGGTGCGGCGTCTACCCGACCGCGTCGCCCGGCGGCTGGCTGCTGCTCGGGACCACCGACGCGGCGCTGTGGGATCCGCTCGCGGACCCGCCGGCGCTGCTGGCGCCCGGCACCAGGGTCAGGTTCCGCCGTGCTTGAGGTGCTCACGGCGGGCGTCCTCACGACCGTCCAGGACCACGGTCGGGTCGGCTGGGCGCATCTGGGGGTGCCCCGGGCCGGCGCGCTCGACCGGCCGGCCGCGGACCTGGCCAACCGGCTGGTGGGGAACCCGCCGGGAGCGGCCGTGCTGGAGACCGTGCTGGGCGGGCTGGTCCTGCGCAACAGGGGCCCGGGCCGCTGGGCGGCGCTGACCGGGGCGAGCGGCCCGGAGGTGCGGTGGTGGCCGAGCGGCGGGGAGCTGAGGGTGGCGGCGCCGGCCACCGGTGTCCGGACCTATCTCGCCGTCGCGGGCGGCGTCGCGGTCGAGCCGGTGCTCGGATCCCGCTCGACCGACACGCTCGCGTGGGTGGGTCCGTCCCGGGTGGTCGACGGCGCACTGCTGCCGCTAGGGGCCCCGGTGGGGGAGCCGTCGCCGCTGGACGTGCCGCGGACCCCCCGGCTCGAAGCACTGCGGATCGTGGCCGGGCCACGGGCCGACTGGTTCGCGCCCGACGCGCTCGACCGGCTGTGTGCGACGACGTGGACCGTGCAGGCCGACTCCGACCGCGTCGGACTGCGGCTGGCGGGCCCGCCCCTGGAGCGCGCCCGCTCGGGCGAGCTGCCCAGCGAGGGCATGGTGCTGGGCGCGGTCCAGGTCCCGCCCGACGGGCAGCCGGTGGTGTTCCTGGCCGACCACCCGCCAACCGGCGGCTACCCGGTGCTCGGCGTCGTGCATCCCGCGGACCTGTGGTGGTGTGCGCAGCGGCGACCGGGGGACGCGGTCAGGCTCCGGCGGGCTCCGGTGGCGCCCAGGGGCTGAGGTCGGGGTCGTCGGCGGGATAGGACCGCACCGGTCCGGGCGGCGTGTCGGCGGTCTCGAAGCGCACCGTCACCACGCCGCGCCCCGCGCCCCACACCCAGCCGCGACCCATGTCGGCGTGGACGACGTCCATGCCCGGTGTCCAGCCCGGCTGGTCCCGCAGCCCGGGCACCGGAGCCTGTGGCGCGTCGTCCTCCGGCTCCTCCTCGCTCTCCCCGAACAGGTCCTCCTGGATCCAGTCGGCGAGGCCGGAGACGCCGACGCCCAGGAGTCGGACGCCGCCGCTGGTCGCGCCGCTCTCGACCAGCTCCGCGAGCAGCGCCTGCGCCAGGCGAGCGACGGTCGCGACGCTGTCGGTCGGCGAGGGCAGCGTGGTGGAGCGGTTGAGGGTGGTGAAGTCGTGCAGCCGGACCTTGATGGTCACCGTGCGACCCGACAGGCCATGCTTGCGCAACCGGCCGGCGACCTCGCGCGCCTGCCGGCCCACCAGCTGTGCCATCAGCACGCGGTCGGTGAGGTCGGTGGCGTACGTGCTCTCGACGCTGACCGACTTGGCCTCCTGCTCGGCCACCACCGGCCGGTCGTCCTGGGCCCGCGCGAGCTGGAACAGGCCGGTGCCGTGCGCCTTGCCGACCAGCCGGACCAGCTCGTCGAGGCTGACGGTCTCGAGCTCCGCCACCGTGTGGATGCCGGCCCGTCGGAGCCGCTCGGCGGTGGCTGGTCCGACGCCGGGGATGACCTGCACGTGCATCGGCCGCAGCAGGTCCAGCTCGGTGCCCGGCGCCACCACGACCAGCCCGTCGGGCTTCTCCAGGTCGCTGGCCACCTTGGCCACGAACTTGCTGCTGCCCACGCCCACGCTGGCGGTCAGACCGCCGGTCAGCTCCCGGACCCGCTCCCGGAGCTTCTCGGCCAGAACGCTCACGGTCGCCACGTCCAGGTCGGCCAGGCCGTCCGCGGCGGCCAGGTCGACGAAGGCCTCGTCGAGCGACAGCGGCTCGACGAGCGGGGAGACCTCACGCAGCAGCCCCATGACCACGTCGCTGACCGCCCGGTAGGCGGGGAAGCGCGGGTTGAGGAAGGCGGCGTGGGGACACCGGGAGCGGGCCTCCCGGGTCGACATCGCCGAGCGGACGCCGTACCGCCGGGCCTCGTAGGACGCCGTCGCCACGACGCCGCGGCCACCGACGCCGCCGACGACCACCGGCTTGCCGCGCAGGGAGGGCTTGTCGCGCTGCTCGACCGACGCGTAGAACGCGTCGAGGTCGAGGTGGAGGACGCTGGCGTGCGGGCGCACGGCCCGAAACCTATCCCGCGCCACCCCTGCCCGAGGCACCGGGCGGGCCGGTTCCTGTCCACAGCGGCCGCGGCCGCAGCGGCTCTCCACAGGCCGTACGCCGGCCGGCGGCCGGTGTCCCCACCGAGGAGCAGCGTCGGCGCCATGACCACCGCCACCGAGCCACCCTTCGTCGTCAAGTGTCCCGAGGACCTCATCGCCTTCGTGCCGGTCGCCCTCGGCTTCGAGCCCCGGGACTCCGTCGTCCTGCTCACCTTCGGTGGCGGACGGCCCTTCCACGCCCGCCTCGACCTGCCGCCGCCCAACGGGGTGGACCGGTGCGTCGCACAGCTGCTGCGACCGGCCCGCCGGCACCGGGTCGCCCGCGCCGCCCTGCTGATCTACACCGACGACCACCGCCGGGCCCGGCGGGTGGGGCGCGCGGCCCGGCAGGCGTTCCAGACGGCGCGGATCACGCTGATCGACGTGCTCCGTGTCGACGCCGGTTGCTGGTTCACCCCGTTGCGAGGAGGGGGCGTCGATCAGGGCGTCCCCTACGACGTCAGCGCGCACCCGTTCCGGGCGAGAGCGGTGCTGCTGGGGAAGGTGACGTTGGGGTCCCGCGAGGAGCTGGTCGCCAGTCTCGCCCCCGACGTCGCGGGCGGCGCTCGCGTCGCGGCGGCCACCGCCGAGGTCGAGCCGCTCGACGCCGGGGCGGTCGAGCGACTGGTGTCGGGCTGGCTGGAGCGCCGGTCGACGCCCGACGACCGCGAGGTGGCCGCGCTGCTGCTCGGTCTCACCGACGACCAGGTGATGCTGGCCGCCTGCGGCCGGATGGGGGCCGTTCACGTGGCCGAGTCCGACGCCGAGGCCGACGCCGCGCGGGCCCGCGTGGACTTCTGGCGTGCCGTCGTCCGGCGCGCGCCCCGCTGGCTGGTCGCCGAGCCCGCGGCCGTGCTGGCCTTCGTCGCCTGGCTGGCCGGTGACGGTGCGCTCGCGTGGTGCGCGGTCGACCGGTCCCGCGAGTGCGACAGCCACCCGCTCGCCGATCTGGTCGCCGGTCTGTTGGAGGAGGCGGTGCCGCCGGAGGCATGGCGTGGCGGGCTGGGAGCCATGCCGGAGGACGCCGCTGGGTAACTGGTGCCCATGTCCGCATCAGCGACCCGCACCGTCGGCGTGGAGGAGGAGCTCCTCCTGGTCGACCCCACGACCCGTGCTGTGAGCGCCCGCTCCGCCGAGGTCCTCAAGCAGCACCGCGAGCACGGTGGCGGCCGTGATCCCATGGCCGCCAGCGACGAGCTCGACCAGGAGCTGTTCCTCCACCAGATCGAGACCCGCACCGACCCGAGCACCGAGCTCGCCGACATCCGCTCTCAGCTGGTCGCCGCCCGGCGTACCGCAGGCGAGGCCGCGGAGGCGGCCGGCCTGGCCGTGGTGGCCTGCGGCATCGTGCCGCTCGAGGGCGAGGGGCCTCAGGTCTCGGCCAACGACCGCTACCGCGCGATGGTCGAGATCTTCGGCGAGACCGCGCGCACCGGCAGCACCTGCGGGACCCACGTCCACGTCGCGGTCGCGTCACCCGAGGAAGGGGTAGGCATCATCGACCGGATCGTCCCGTGGCTGCCCGTCCTCGTGGCGATCGGCGCCAACTCGCCGTTCGCCGAAGGCCGTGACACCCGCTACGCCTCGTGGCGCTCCCAGGCGTGGTCGCGCTGGCCGAGCGCCGGCTCGACGGAGGCGTTCGAGTCGCTCGAGGGCTACCGGGAGGCGTCCCGGCAGCTGCTGATGACGGGCGCGGCCCGCGACGAGGGGATGCTCTACTACGACGCCCGGCTCTCAGCCGGCCAGCCGACGGTCGAGGTGCGCGTGCTCGACGCCTGCACCGATCCCGACGACGTGGTGCTCGCGACCGCACTGGTCCGAGGCCTGGTCGAGACCGCCGCCGAGGAGTGGGCGCGCGAGGAGCCGTTGGCCCGCTGGCGCGCCGAGGTGCTGCGCGCCGCGCACTGGCGCGCGGCGCGGATGGGTCTGTCCTCCACCCTCGTGCACCCGCGTGAGCGTGAGCTGCGGCCGGCCCGGGAGGTGCTCGAGGCCCTCGTCGACCATGTCCGCGACCGGCTGGAGGCCGCCGGCGACCTCGACCTCGTGCGCGACGGCGTCAAGCGGGTGCTGCAGGCCGGCGGCGCGACCCGGCAGCGTGCGGCGTACGAGCGGACGGGGTCGGTCGAGGGGGTCGTCGACGACCTGCTCGAGCGGACGCGCGCGAGCTGGGCCGCCTGAGCGAGGATCAGGACATGGGCGAGGAGATCGACCAGCAGGAGTTCGGCGGCAGCGACCGCACCCGGCACCGGGTCAAGCTGCGCCGCTGCCTCGAGGCGCTCGCGCGGCTGCTGCGCGAGCACCGGTTCGAGGCCGACGACCCGATGACCGGGCTGGAGGTGGAGCTGAACCTGGTCGACGACCAGGGTGAGCCGGCGCTGAAGAACGACGAGGTGCTCGCCGCGATCGGCGACCCCGACTTCCAGACCGAGCTGGCGCAGTTCAACATCGAGCTCAACGTGCCGCCGCGACCGCTGCACGACGGCGGGCTGACGGCCTTCGAGGAGCACCTCGGCGGCGCGATCTCCGCGGCCGAGGAGCGGGCCGCCGAGGTGGGCGCGCACCTCGTGCTGATCGGGATCCTGCCGACGGTCACCGAGCGCCACCTCGGGATCGACAGCATCAGCGCCAACCCGCGCTACTCCGTGCTCAACGAGCAGGTCCTCGCCGAGCGCGGCGAGGACATCTCGATCGCCATCGGTCGACGCGAGCGCCTGCGTACCGCCGCCGACTCGGTGATGCCCGAGGCGGCCTGCACGAGCACCCAGTTCCACGTGCAGGTCCGGCCTGAGGAGTTCGCCGCGTACTGGAACGCCTCCCAGGCGATCTCGGCGGTGCAGGTCGCCGTCGGGGCCAACTCGCCCTATCTGCTCGGGCGCGAGCTGTGGCGTGAGACCCGGATCCCGCTCTTCGAGCAGTCCACCGACACCCGCAGCGAAGAGCTGAAGGCGCAGGGCGTGCGGCCGCGGGTGTGGTTCGGTGAGCGGTGGATCACCTCGGTGTTCGACCTGTTCGAGGAGAACGCCCGCTACTTTCCCCCGCTGCTGCCGGTGCTCGACGACGAGGACCCGCTCGCCGTGCTCGACGCCGGCGGCACGCCCTCGCTCGCCGAGCTCAAGCTGCACAACGGCACCATCTACCGCTGGAACCGGCCGGTGTACGACGTGGTCGGGACCGCCGACGACGGCGTCCCGCACCTGCGGGTGGAGAACCGCGTGCTGGCGGCCGGCCCGACCGTCACCGACGTGGTCGCCAACGCCGCGTTCTACTTCGGGCTGGTGCGGAGCCTGGCCGAGAGCGCCCGGCCGCTGTGGTCGCAGATGTCGTTCAGCGCTGCCGACGACAACTTCCACACCGCCGCCCGCGACGGGATCGGTGCCGAGATCTACTGGCCCGGGGTGGGCGCGGTGAGCGTCACCGAGCTGGTGCTGCGGCGGCTGCTCCCCCTCGCCCGGGAGGGCCTGGCGGCGTGGGGCGCGGACCCGTCCGAGAGCGACCGGCTGCTCGGCATCATCGAGCAGCGGTGCGTGCTGCGCACCAACGGCGCCGAGTGGCTGGTGGGCCGGATGCGGGCCCGGTCGGGTGAGGACCGGATGACGGCGCTGCGGGCGACGCTGCAGGAGTACCGCGAGCGGATGGCCACCAACGAGCCCGTGCACACCTGGGACTGAGTCCGGGGCCGTGACGGGCCGCTACTGGCGCGCCCGGATCCGGACCCAGCGCCGGCTCAGGCCGGTGAGCGGGTCCAGCCAGCCGTGGCGGGTGACCGCGACGAACACCAGACGGCGGCCGGCCTCCGCGAACGCCTGTCCCGCAGCGGCCGCCCAGGCGACGTCGGCGTCCTGCTCCACGAGCTCGCCGGGACGGGTCAGCCACACCAGCGGCGCCGTCGTACCCGCGCGCCGGACCAGGGCCGCGATCAGGTCCGCGCGCAAGGCGTGGTCGGTGGGCTCCTCGGGCCGTACCGGCAGCACGGCGGTCGGACCGCCGGGCGTCCCGACGTGGACGATGGCGACGTGGCGCCGCCGGTGCTCGGACAATGCGTGGTCGAGCACGGCCCGGCGCAGCAGCCGCAGGAGCGGCGGCGGCACCGGCTCGTGGAGGCCCGGTCCGGGTCGGGGCGTGGCGGCCATGGCGCCACCCTGCCGTGCCGGGCGCCGGTGCGCAGACTCTCCTCCACAGGGCGGGTCGGCGCGCTCAGGATCGAGTAACGTGGATCACACGCTCAGCAGAGAGGGGTCGCCATGGCATCGGTGGTCGTGGGCTACGTGCCCAAGCCGGAGGGGGAAGCGGCGCTGGACAAGGCCGTGGAGGAGGCGCGGCTGCGAGGGCTCAAGCTCGTCGTGGTCAGCTCCCACCGGGGTGGGCCGGACTTCGACGCGGACACGGCCGCCGACTACGAGCGGACCCTGGAGGACGTCGGCAAGCGGCTCGACGACAGCGGCGTGCCGTACGTCGTGCGCCAGCTGGTCCGCGGCTTCGACCCGGCCGACGACCTCATCAGCATCGCCGAGGCCAACGCCGCCGAGCTGATCGTGATCGGCCTGCGCCGGCGCTCGCCCGTGGGCAAGCTGATCCTGGGCAGCAACGCCCAGCGGATCCTGCTCGACGCCCACTGCCCGGTGCTGGCGGTCAAGGCCGGCGACTGAGCCGACCGGTCACTCGCGCAGCCCGGCGAGCCGGCGTACGGCGGCCAGTCCGTCCGGCGTGCCCGGCCAGTGTCGCTCCAGTGCCTGCGGACCCGCGTGACGCACCACGGAGCGCAGGGTGAGCGCCACCACGATCGCGTCGTCGGCGTAGCCCGCGACCGGTATGACGTCCGGCACCAGGTCGAGCGGCATCGCGAGGTAGGCCAGCAGCAGCCACAGCCGCACCCGCACGCCCCGGGGAAGATCGCGGTCGCCGGCCAGCCGGCGCAGCAGCCGCACCACGTCGGGCAGCAGTCGCAGCGCCTCCGCGAGCCGCCCGCTGCGCTCGTCGCGTCGGCCCGCGACGACCAGCGCCGCGACCAGCAGCAGCCACACCAGGAGGAGGCCGCCGAGGACCACGAGCGCTGTCGACCACGGTTGGCTCACGGGCGCCAGCGTAGTTGCGGCACGATGGCCCCATGCCCATCCAGATCGCCCAGGACCCCGCCGCCGACAAGGTCCTCACCGAGGACCCCTTCGCGCTGCTCGTCGGCATGATGCTCGACCAGCAGTTCCCGATGGAGCGGGCCTTCGCGGGGCCGGCCAAGGTGCTGGAGCGGTTCGGGACGCTCGAGCCGGGGGCCATCGCCGCCGCGGACCCGGAGGCGTTCTCGGAGCTGTGCCGGCAGCCGCCCGCCATCCATCGCTACGGCGGCGCCATGGCGACCCGACTGCAGGAGCTGGCCGGTGTCGTCACCGAGACCTACGGCGGCGACGTGACCCGGCTGTGGACCGAGGCGGCCAGCGGTGCCGACCTGCTCAAGCGGGTGATGGCACTGCCCGGCTTCGGCAAGCAGAAGGCGCAGATCTTCGTGGCTCTGCTGGCCAAGCAGCTCGGTGTTCGTCCCGACGGCTGGGAGAAGGCCGCGGGGACGTACGCCGAGGAGGGCTACCGCTCCGTCGCCGACGTGGTGGACGCCATCTCGCTGCAGAAGGTGCGCGACTACAAGAAGGCCCAGAAGCAGGCCCAGAAGAAGCAGGCTTAGAAGGCGGAGGCCAAGGCGTCGCGCTGAGCCGGTGTCGGACGATCTGGGGACTCGTGGCAGAATGGCCGAGCGGCTCTTGACGTCACCGGGCCCGGCCGCGCCCATAAGCCAGTCACACGAGAGGTGTTCGTGTCCTCGAACGCACGCAAGATCCCCGCTGAGGTGCTCGCTCACCCCGCCGTCGTGTCGCTCATCGCCGCCGGGAAGCCCGCCGGAAGCGTCTCGCCGGAGGAGGTGCGCCGCGCCAGCGAGGAGGCCTCGGTCGAGCCGCGGCACCTCAAGGCGCTGCTCGCACACCTGAGCTCGCTGGGCATCTCCGTGGACATCGGCGTCTCCTCGGGCAAGGCGGCCGCGGCCGCATCGCCGGGGAAGAAGACCACCACCGCCAAGGCGCCGGCCAAGAAGGCGGCCGCGAAGAAGGCCGCCGAGCCGGCGGCGAAGGCGGCCGAGCCGACGGGTGCTGACGAGGAGGAGCTGGAGGAGGTCGACCTCGAGGACCTCGCCATCGACGACGACGTCAGCGAGGTGGCCGAGCCCAAGATCGGTCCCGACGGCAAGAAGGTCCTGCCCGACCTCTCCGACGAGCAGTTCGAGAAGGACGTCGCGTCCGACCCCTCCATCAAGGAGGACGAGAAGGAGGCCTCCTTCGTCGTCTCGGCCGCCGACGACACTGACGAGCCCGAGCAGCAGGTCATGGTCGCCGGCGCGACCGCCGACCCGGTCAAGGACTACCTCAAGCAGATCGGCAAGGTCCCGCTCCTCAACGCCGAGATGGAGGTCGAGCTCGCCAAGCGGATCGAGGCCGGCCTCTTCGCCGAGGAGAAGCTCGGCAAGGGCGGGAAGCTCACCGAGAAGGTGCGCGAGGAGCTGGAGTGGATCGCCGAGGACGGCCGTCGCGCCAAGAACCACCTGCTCGAGGCCAACCTGCGTCTCGTGGTCTCGCTGGCCAAGCGCTACACCGGCCGCGGCATGCTCTTCCTGGACCTGATCCAGGAGGGCAACCTGGGTCTGATCCGCGCGGTGGAGAAGTTCGACTACACCAAGGGCTACAAGTTCTCGACCTACGCCACCTGGTGGATCCGGCAGGCGATCACCCGTGCGATGGCCGACCAGGCCCGCACCATCCGCATCCCGGTCCACATGGTCGAGGTCATCAACAAGCTCGCCCGGGTGCAGCGGCAGATGCTGCAGGACCTGGGCCGCGAGCCCACCCCGGAGGAGCTCGCCAAGGAGCTCGACATGACCCCCGAGAAGGTCATCGAGGTCCAGAAGTACGGCCGCGAGCCGATCTCGCTCCACACCCCGCTGGGGGAGGACGGCGACTCCGAGTTCGGCGACCTGATCGAGGACTCCGAGGCGATCGTCCCCGCCGACGCCGTCAGCTTCACGCTGCTGCAGGAGCAGCTGCACGCCGTGCTCGACACGCTCTCCGAGCGCGAGGCGGGCGTCGTCAGCATGCGCTTCGGCCTCACCGACGGCCAGCCCAAGACGCTGGACGAGATCGGCAAGGTCTACGGCGTCACCCGCGAGCGGATCCGCCAAATCGAGTCCAAGACCATGTCGAAGCTGCGGCACCCGTCGCGCTCGCAGGTCCTGCGCGACTACCTGGACTGAGAGCTGGCCTGAGCCCGGCCGGCCGGCGTCAGGTCAGCACGACGCCGGCCACCCAGGTGGCGGCGGCCAGCACACCGGCCGCCAGCTCGATCACGATGGAGAGCCCGACGGCCTTGAGGGCGTGCACGGTCGAGGGCCAGGCCGACGAGCGGCCGACGCGGTGCCACTCGGCGAGGAAGACACCCAGCACGAAGCCGAGCAGCAGTCCGACCACCGGCACCACGAAGAACCCCAGCACGCCCAGCGCGGCGCCGGCCAGCAGCGTGCTCGTGGGCACGCCGGCACCCTTGAGCCGCCGCCCCGGGACGAGCAGCTTCACCACCGCCCCGGCGGCCAGCAGGACGGCGGCGACCGAGAAGACCAGCCAGGCCGTCGTACCGCCGGTCGCGGCGGCCCAGACCAGCACGGCCGCGCCGATCAGCAGCGTGCCCGGAAGCACCGGGACGAGCACGCCGACGAGGCCGACGGCGATGGCGAGGGCGACGAGGATCTCGGTCGGTGACACGGTCCTCACCCTCCCATAGCGGGAAATGACGAAGGCCCCGGACACACCTCCGGGGCCTTCGTTCAGCTCGGGTCTAGCTGGTTTGAAGCTGGGTTCGGGTCAGCGCTCGCCGTCCGGCGCGACGGCAGGGGTCTGGGTGAGCTTGTGGGTCTCGTCGACGACGTTGACCGCGATCTCCTTGAGCTTGTCACCGTGCTCGCGAGCGTGGTGGGCGCAGAAGAGAAGCTCGCCTCCGGACTGGAGCTCGACGCGAAGGTAGGCCTGGGCTCCGCAACGGTCACAGCGGTCCGCAGCGGTCAGCGGAGCGCTGGGGGCAACGGCAGTGGTCACATCGGCCTCATTTCTCGATCGTTGGTGACTGTTGCAACGTAGCCGAGGGGGTCAATGTTCCCCATCGACTGCGGCGTCGGTCACCTCAATCCAATCACGGACACGCACGTCCTGTTCCCGGTTTTCCATCGCCGTGAACTCCCGCCCTCCGGTGAGCCCCCGGTTGGCTCACGGTAGTCCCGGCGCTCCCACGCGAGCCTGCAGGGCCGTGCGGCGTGTCGCGGGTAGATTTCGGGTGTCCGCACCGCCCGCTAGGAGCACCCCGATCGACAACACCTACAACGCCGCCCACCTCCTGGTCCTCGAAGGCCTCGAGGCGGTCCGCAAGCGTCCCGGCATGTACATCGGCTCGACCGACACCCGCGGCCTCATGCACTGCGTGTGGGAGATCATCGACAACGGCGTCGACGAGGCGCTGGCCGGGCACGCCGGCCGCGTCGAGGTGACGCTGCACGACGACGGCTCGGTCGAGGTCTACGACGACGGCCGCGGCATCCCCACCGACAAGGAGCCCAAGACGGGGCTGCCCGGAGTCGAGGTCGTCGCGACCAAGCTCCACGCGGGCGGGAAGTTCGGCGGGTCGTCGTACGCCGCCACCGGCGGTCTGCACGGCGTCGGCCTCTCGGTCGTCAACGCGCTGTCCTCGCGCATGGACATCGACGTCGACCGCGCGCCGGCGCGCCAGGGCATCAGCTTCCAGCGCGGCGTGCCCGGCGTCTTCGCCGGCGAGGGTCCGACGGCGTCGTTCACGCCGGGCAGCGGGCTGTCCCGCAAGGGAGCGAAGGTCGCCAAGGGGCGCTCGGGGACCCTGATCCGGTTCTGGCCGGACCGGCAGATCTTCACCAAGGACGCGACCTACCTGTGGGACGAGCTGGTCGGGCGCGCGCGGCAGACGTCCTTCATCGTGCCGGGGCTCGAGCTGGTCATCCGGGACCTGCGGGGCGAGGTCCCGGTGGAGGAGAAGTTCCGCCACGACGGCGGCATCGCGGAGTTCGTCGACTTCCTCTCCCACGGCGAGCCGGTCACCGACGTGCTGCGGCTGCAGGGCTCGGACGTCTTCACCGAGACCGTGCCGATGCTCGACGACAAGGGTCACATGACGCCCCAGGACGTCGAGCGGGAGCTGAGCGTCGACGTCGCGGTGCGCTGGGTCAACGGCTACGACACCGAGCTGCGCTCCTTCGTCAACGTCATCGCCACCCCCAAGGGCGGCACGCACGTCACCGGGTTCGAGAGTGCCCTGACCAAGACCTTCAACGACGTCATGAAGACCGCCAAGGTCCTCAAGGTCAACGACGCCCCGGTGACCAAGGACGACGTGCTCGAGGGCCTGACCGCCGTCGTCACGGTGCGACTGGCCGAGCCGCAGTTCGAGGGACAGACCAAGGAGATCCTCGGCACGTCCGCTGCCCGCACCGTCGTCGCGAAGGTCGTCGCGGGCGAGCTGAGGTCGTTCCTGACCTCGACCAAGGCCAAGGACAAGGCTCAGGCCAAGCTCGTCATGGAGAAGGTGCTCGGGGCCGCCAAGACCCGGATCGCCGCCCGGCAGCACAAGGAGACCCAGCGCCGGAAGAACGCGCTGGAGTCCTCGGCGCTGCCCGCCAAGCTCGCCGACTGCCGGGCCGCGGACAACGAGCGCACCGAGCTGTTCATCGTCGAGGGCGACTCCGCGCTGGGCACCGCCAAGCTCGCGCGCAACAGCGAGTTCCAGGCGCTGCTGCCGATCCGCGGCAAGATCCTCAACGTCCAGAAGGCGTCGGTCGGCGACATGCTCAAGAACGCCGAGTGCGCCTCGATCATCCAGGTGGTCGGCGCGGGCTCGGGGCGCACCTTCGACATCGAGGCGGCGCGCTACGGGAAGATCATCTTCATGGCCGACGCTGACTCCGACGGCGCCCACATCCGCACGCTGCTGGCCACGCTGTTCTTCAAGTACATGCCCGACCTGGTCAAGGCCGGCCGCGTCTACTCCGCCGTGCCGCCGTTGCACCGCATCGAGCTGTCCAACCCGAAGAAGGGGATGGACAAGTACCTCTACACCTACTCCGACGCCGAGCTGCAGCGGAAGCTGGCCGAGCTGAAGAAGCGGAACATCGCGGTCAAGGGCACCCCGCAGCGCTACAAGGGCCTCGGTGAGATGGACGCCGACCAGCTGGCCGAGACGACGATGGACCCGCGCCGCCGCACCCTGCGCCGCCTCACCGTCGACGACGCCGACGCCGCCTCCCGGGTCTTCGAGCTGCTGATGGGCTCGGAGGTGGCGCCACGCAAGGAGTTCATCGTGGCCGGGGCCTATGAGGTCGACGCCGACGCGATCGACGCCTGAGGAGCCTGATGGACCCCAAGGCCGCGCGGACGGCGGCCGCCAAGGCATTCAAGGCGCGGGGCGTACCGCTGCGCAAGGGACACTGGCGGCTGGCCCACAACGAGCTCACCTGGTTCGTCGACCTGCGCTCGGACGGTCCCGGTCGCGACGCGGCGCTGCGCTTCGAGGTCGGGGCCTGGCTTCCGGCGCTGACCACCGAGCCGGAGGGCGGCGCGATCGACTGCTCGCTGCTGGCCGACGTACCCCTGGACGGCTCGCTCGACAGCCCGGGCGACGTGGCCGCGCGGGTCGACGCGGTCGTCGACCGGCTGCAGGCGATCTCCGATCCGGCCGCGCTGGCCGACGCCGTGCGCTCGGACGCCTTCCCCGGTGCCCACGTGGACCGGGTCCTGCGGGAGCACCTGGGCCTCTGAGCGCCGCAGGGTCAGTGGCCGGCCTTGACCTCGTGGATCTCGTCGGCGACCAGGCCGTGGGCCTTGCGATGCACCTCGTTGGCCGCCTCGGCGTTGGGTGCGTCAACGAGGCAGAAGATCGTGCCCTTGTCCTCGTCGACCCAGTAGTTCAGGTAGTTGACGCCGTGCTCGTCCTGGATGGCCAGGTCGGCATCGTGCGCCTTCGCGACATCGGCGGCGGCTACCCCGTCGACGTGGTGGACGTCCATGTAGAGAGGCATGGGGGAACGGTAGGCCGCAGACGCGCTGCCGGACCCTGCGCCCGCAGGAATTACCCGGATCAGGGGATCGCTGTCTACGCCCTGCCCGCCGGTCGTCGTGGTGAGGGCCGCGCCGCGTCCTTCGGCGCCGCGGTTAGAGTGCGAGACATGGCGGTCATGACCACGCGCCGGGCGATCCGGCGCCGCGGGGTGAGCGGGCCCGACGACCTCGCGGTCGAGGCGCCGCTGGTGCTCGCCGTGGACGGAGCCGTCGTCGCTACCCTCATGCGAACGCCCGGCCACGACCTGGAGCTGGCCGCGGGCTGGCTGTGCGTCGAGTCGGGGGTCGCGCAGCAGGCCGACATCGCACAGCTGCGCTTCTGCCGCGAGGACGACACCGACCGGGTCCACATCAGCCTCGCGCCCGGCGTCACGCCGCCGCGTCCCCGCGCGTTCGTGACGAGCGCGGCGTGCGGTGTCTGCTCCGCGGACGTGCTCGACCTGGCGCCGCTGCGCCGCGCCGACCCGCAACCCGACGGCTGGTCCGTCACCAGCGACGTCCTCGCCGGGCTGCCGACCGCACTGCGCGCCGAGCAGCGGGCCTTCGACAAGACGGGGGGAGTGCACGCGGCCGCCCTTGCCGGCACCGACGGCTCGCTCGCCGTCGTCCGCGAGGACGTCGGCCGGCACAACGCCGTCGACAAGGTCGTCGGGCACGCCCTGCTCCACGGTGGGATCCCTGCGTCCGGGAGGCTGCTGGTCGTCAGCGGCCGGGTGTCGTTCGAGATCGTCCAGAAGGCCGTCGCAGCCTCCGTGGCCGGCATCGTGGCGGTCTCCGCGCCGTCCTCGCTCGCGGTCGACCTCGCCCGCGAGCACGGTCTGCTGCTGGCCGGGATGGTGCGCAACGGCTCCTTCAACCTGTACGCCGGAGAGGAGCTGGTGTCGTGAGCGACGCGCTGCAGGACCGCTACTTCGCGGGCATGACCTGCTTCGGGTGCGGCCCGGCGAACCCCGACGGGCTGCAGCTGAAGTCGCACCTCGCGCCCGACGGGACGGTCGTGGCCACCTTCGTCCCCTGGCCGCAGCACGACAACGGACTCGGCTACCTCAACGGCGGCATCATCGCCACGCTGCTGGACTGCCACAGCGGCATCACGGTCACGCACGCGGCCTACGAGCATGGTTGGCCGGCGCTGCCCGGCGTCCCCCTGCCCTACGTCACCGCCGGGCTCGCCGTGGGCTATCGGCGCCCGGCGCCGCTGGACCAGCCGGTCTCGCTGATCGCCAGCGTCGTCTCGGCCACCGAGCCCGAGATCACCTGCCACGTCGCCCTGGAGTGGGACGGCAAGGTGCGGGCCGAGGCCGACGCCGTGTGGAAACGGTGGCGCCCGCGCTGAGGCGCCGGCCGGTCGTCGTACGACCTCCTAGGCTGCCCGCATGCGGATGGACGACGTCGCACGGATCCGGTTCGGCAGCTTCGTGCGGCCGCCCGAGGAGACCGGGACCGGGAGCCCGCGGGTCGAACCGGTGCTCGGCTACGTGGTGCGTACGTCGGCGGGCGTGCTGCTCCTCGACACCGGCCTCGGCGACGCGGGTCCGGAGACCGAGGCGTGGTACCGGCCGCGGCGGGTCCCGATCGAGGAGGCGCTCGCCACGGTGGGGCTGAGCACCGGCGACATCGACATGGTGGTCAACTGCCACCTCCACTTCGACCACATCGGTGGCAACCCGTCCTTCCCCCGCACGCCCATCTACTGCCAGCGCCGGGAGCTGGAGATCGCGCGGACGACGGAGTACACCGTGCCGGAGCTCGTGGACTTCCCGCGCGCCAGGTACGACCTGCTCGACGGCGAGGCCGAGCTGGCCCCCGGCGTCCACGTCGTTCCGACGCCGGGGCACGTGGACGGCCACCAGTCGGTAGTGCTCCGCTGCGACGACGGGACGGTCATCCTGGCGGGACAGTCCCACGACAACGCGTCCCAGTGGTCCGCCGACGCTCTCGCCGCGCAGGCCGGCGACCTCGGTCACGAGGCGCCACTACCGCTGAGCAGCCCCTGGATGGCGCGGCTGCTCGCCCTCGACCCGAAGCGGGTTGTGTTCGCCCACGATGCCGCCGTCTGGATCCCGTAAGGACCCGCGACCCCGCCGGCGTTCTTCGTCGGTCGAGGAGCCGCTATCTCGTTGGTCGAGCCGGCGTTCCTCGTTGTCCGAGCCGGCGTTCCTCGTTGGTCGAGCCGGCGTTTCTCGTTGGTCGAGCCGGCGAGCCGCTAGGCGAGCCGTGTCGAGACCACCGCACCACCTCGTTGGTCGAGCCGGCGAGCGCCAGCGAGCCGTGTCGAGACCACCCGGGGCGTGCCGGTGGCCCCGCTACCCGTGGGGGTGGCGGGGTCAGGAGCGGGACGGATGTCGAGTGGTGTCGATGCTGGTGGTGCCGTCGGGGTCGACGTGGAACATCAGGCCGTGGGGGCTGCGCCAGACATAGACGCCGGGGTCGAGGAGGTCGTAGGTCCAGGCGGTGTGGGTCTTGATGCGGTGGTGGCGTCGGCACAGGGGTGCGAGGTTGCAGGAGCAGGTCGGCCCACCACTGGTGTGGGCGGTGATGTGGTCGGTGTCGCAGCCGCGGGCGGGGCGGGTGCAGTGCGGGAACACGCACCTCCGGTTGACCAACGCCACCTGCTCCCGGAGTCGGTGGGTGGGCTGGTAGCCGGTGGTCTCGAGGTGCTCGTCGAGGTCGAGCACCGGCCGCACCGTCACGGTCGTGTCCTGGATGGTGAGCCACTCCCGCAGTTGGTCCAGGGTGATCAGGCTGCGGGTGTTCTCCACCCGCACGAACGGATCCAGCCCGTGGCTGTTGACCGTCAGGTGGGCGTAGAGCATCACCTGGCGCCGCGGCACCGGCACCTTCTCAGCCGAGGCCATGGGTTCGGCGCCAACCTCGTCGCCGACGGGCAGGTCGAGGGTGTGGTCGTTGCGGGCGATCTCACCGAGTGCTTTGGCGCGGCGCACGTCGAGGGAGTCGGCCGAACCCAGTTGCGCCAGGGTGGTGGCGACCGCGTGGAGGGCGTCGTCGAGGTCGAGGGCGTCGGCCAGGTCCAGGGTGCCGTGGAGCTGGACACAACCATCGGTGGTGACGTGCCGGGTCTCCACGGTCACGTACCGCGACTCCCGCGCGGCCCGGGCCTCGGCTTCAGCCCGGTCGGGGTCGAAGCGGGTGAGGGCCTCGGTGATGGTGCGGTCCAGTTGGGCGGGCCCGATCTTGTGCGCCACCGGCGCCAGCTGTCGGTCCACCCAGCCCGCGGCCTCGAACGACAGGCCGAGGGTGGCCTCGGCGATACGGCGGACCTGCCAGGGCTGCACCCGACCACCGGTCAACCCGGCCCAGGTCTTCGGGAGCCGGTAGCGGCACTCCATGACCTGCCCCAGCCAGATCCGGCCGGAGTCGGTGGAGCGCCCCAGCACCGCGGCCAGCTCGGCGATGGCGAACTCCGCCACCAACGGCGCCCCCTCACCCGCGATCGCCACAGCGCCTTCGGTGCCCGGCAGCGTCGCGGCCCGGTCCAGGGAGTCGACCGAGTGCATCGCCGCCCACCCGATCGCGTCCACCATCACCGCCACCTCCGCGGCCCGGGCGGCCTCCCGGTGGCTGCGCAGGTCGGCCAACACCCCGGCCGGGGAGTCCGGCGTGGTGTCGAGATCGATCCGCGAGCTGGTCATGAGCCCACTCAAGCACCCGCCACCGACAGTCCCCGCGAACCCGCCGCCGCGCCTGTGGACGGCCCGATCACGGGTCCGACACCCGCCTTCCAGCGGCATCACCGGTGGTCTCGACACGGCTCGCCTAGCGGCTCGCCGGCTCGACCAACGAGAGGCGGCGGCTCGCGGCTCGACCAACGAGAAGCCAGTCCCGTTGGTCGAGCAGGGAGGCCGCCCGCGGCCGAACGTGTCCAGACCCCCGCAGCGAGGCTGGCAGCGGCACCACCGGTGGTCTCGACACGGCTCGCCTAGCGGCTCGCCGGCTCGACCAACGAGGCGTCGGCCAACCCAGGCAAGGGAACGGGAGCGTCAGACCTTCTGGGTCAGCCGGCCGGTGTCGACGTCGTAGATGAAGCCGCCGACCTCGACGGTGTCGGGCACGAGCGGGTGCGAACGCACCTTGGCGACGTCCTCGGCGAGCGCGCGCACCTGGTCGTCGATGACGTGGAACGGCTGCCATGAGGCGTCGACGCCGGCCGACTCGGCGACGCGGGCACGCAGCTCGGTCTCGCTGTTGCTGGCCACGGCGCAGCGGGTGTGAGGGACGATCAGGACGCGGTTCACGTTGAGCAGGTGCACGCCGAGCACGAGCGCCTCGAGCGCCTCAGGCGTGATCCTGCCGCCCGGGTTGCGGAAGATCTTCGCGTCACCCGGCTTGAGGCCGACCATCCCGAGCGGGTCGAGTCGACTGTCCATGCAGGTGACGATGGCGACGCCGGCGCGTGCGACGCCGTCGAAGCCGGCGTACTCGAAGCGGGCCGCGTAGTTGTCGTTCGCGGCCAGAAGGTCGGTGAATCCGGAAGCATCAGACATGCCCAGCAATCTAGCCCCCCAGCGCACCCAGGGCCTCGCGGGTGTCCACGTCGCGGGTGGGAGCGCCGCGCAGCAGCATCACGGCGAGTACGGCGGCCAGCAGCGCGACGACGGCCGCACCGGAGAACACAGCCTGCTCCTGGGCGATGCCCGCGGTCCGGATCAGCTCGGTGAAGGCGTCGCACCGGGTCAGGCCGTCGCAGACTTCGCGGGCGGGCGGGAGGTCGGCCTGCTCGGCGTAGTAGCGCCGCAGGCCGATCGTCGTGAGCGCGGCGATCCCCACGAGCATCCCCACCATGCGGGCGACGACGACCATCGCACCGGCCAGCCCGTGCACCGCGGCGTCGGTGGTGGCCAGGACGGCGGCGTTGACCGGCGCGAGCGCGAGTCCGAAGCCGAGCCCGCCGAGCAGCAGGGGACCGTTGGCGCTCCAGTGCTCCAGGGTCGTGAGGTCCCAGCCGCTCATCTGCCAGAAGGCGACAGCGGCGCACGCCATGCCGACGGCCGCCACCGGGCCCGCGGGCAGCCGGCGGATGAGGACGCCGCCCAGGACCGCGCCGACCGGCAGCGCGACCAGGAAGCGCACCAGCACCAGCGCCGCCTGCAGCTGGCTCTCGGAGTGCACCGTCGTGCGCGCGAACAGCGGGATGTCGATGAGCGCGGCGACCAGGGCGGCGCCGACGAGGAAGCTGACGACGACCGAGCCCCAGGCCGGCGTACGCCGCAGCGCCCCGACCGGCACGAGCGGGTGCTCGGCGCGGCGCAGGTGGACGGCGAAGGCCAGGGCGGCCACGGCGGCGGCGAGGAGGTACCAGCCGCCCTGGGCCGAGATGACCTGGACCTTCGGGTCGGCCGTCGCGAAGGCGAGCACGACACCCCCCAACGCGACGGCGAGGTAGGTGGCGCCGGTCAGGTCGGCCTGCCGGGCGCTGGCCGCCCAGCCGCGCAGATCGACGAGCGGGCGGCGCGCCAGCCAGCACCAGGCCAGGAACAGCACGCCGGCGAGTGCCGTGAGGAGGCCGAGCGGCGTGGTCCACAGGCTGCTGCCGGCGGCGGGGACGTAGAGCCGGCCCCACTCCACGTCGGTGACGATCGCGGTGGGGCGGGCCGACATCAGCGTCCCGGCCGCGAGGGTGACCGCGAGAAGCAGGATGCCGACGAGGTCGGGGGGTCTCGACGACGCTCGCTGGCGCTCGCTGCTCGACCAGCGGGGGGACGGCTGGTGGTCGCTGCTCGACCAGCGGGGGGACGGCTGGCGCTCGCTGCTCGACCAGCGAATGGCGTCCGACGCGGCGGCGCGATGGACCAGCACCGCGAGGACGGCGCCGACCACCAGGTTGAGCAGGAAGATCACCCGCCAGTCGGCGACGGCGAGGACAGCGGCGCCGAGCAGCGGGCCGAGGACGGAGCCGAGCTCCTGGACGGCCGAGACGACGCCTAGCGGTACGCCGCGGCGCTCCACGGGGTAGAGGTCGGCTACCAGGGCGAGCGTCGCCGGCACGAGCGCGCCGCCGCCCAGGCCCTGCAGGAACCGGCCGGTGACCATCATGGGGAGGTCGACGGCGAGCGCCGTGACCAGCGAGCCGAACGCGAAGACGACCAGCCCGGCGACGAGCACCGGCGGTCGGCCCCGCACATCGGCGATCCGGCCGATCAGCGGCAGCATCGCGACGTAGCCCAGCAGGAACGCGGAGATGATCGGCGCCGCCCGCTGCAGCTCCTCGACCGAGAGTCCGACGCCGCGCATGATGTCGGGCAGCGCGAGCACGACGACGTAGGTGTCGGCGGCGGCGAAGCAGACCGCGGTCGCGGCCAGCGCCAGCAGCGCGGAGCCGGCGGGACGGCGCGTCGGCGTCACGGAGCGGTGATGTCCTGCTCGGTGCCGTAGTCGTCGACCGTGAGCACGTACGTCGACGCCGCACCCGTGCCGTAGAAGTCGCCGACCAGCTGGGCGGACCGGAGCTCGCCCCCGTCGTTGACGGCGTAGGTCGCGGCGACGTTGCCGGCGACGCTGGGCACGATCACCGCGGCCGTCGCGGCGGGCAGCGTGCCGGAGTAGGAGGTCAGGACCTCGCTGTTGTTGGCGCCGCCGCGCACCGAGTCACCCTCGGTGACGCCGGTCGTGGCGGTGAGGAAGGACGACAGTCCGGTGGCCGGGTCCATCAGCGCGGCCGGGTCGGGGGCGCCGTACTCGGCCGGGTCGATCTCCTGCCACCCCGTCGTCAGGGGCAGCTGGGCGTAGACCTTGCCGTCGACGGCGACAACGGGCACCTCGGGGGTGAACCCGGCGTACTGCACCACGATCGAGCCGTCGAACCCCGGCGCGCTGGTCAGCACGCCGGTGGCCGAGACCAGTCCGGTGACGTCCTCGGGCAGTTCCTCGGAGGTGACCTCGAGCCGCACGCCGCTGGTCTCGTCGAGCTTCTGCTTGGCCTGGGCCAGCACCTCAGCGGGGGTGGGGTCGGCCTGCCCGTCAGCACCGTCGCCGTCGTCGGTGCAGCCGGCGAGCAGTCCGGTGAGCAGCAGGCCGGAGGCCAGGGCGAGAGGCAGCGAGCGCATGGGCGTCAGCCTTCCACAGCGGCGCCGCCGGCCAGGACGGCGACCGGACCCGCGCACGCGTCGATGGGCTGGCTGCCCGGGACGCCGGAGCCGTCGCGCCTGCCGGAGGGCTCCGGAAGCTCGATCGGGGCACCGCTGTTGGCGGCGGCCCGGGCGGGCGCGGGGCCGGCCCACGCGAACACCAGGGTGTCCTCGCCCTTGAGGAAGCGGTGGCAGCGGACGCCGCCGGTGGCACGGCCCTTGCCGGGGTACTCGCTGAAGGGCGCGACCTTCACCGACCCCGGCTCGGTGCCGGGCAGCGCGGTGGAGGCACCGGAGGAGGTCACCAGCACGGCGCCCTCACCCACGGTCGGGTCGAAGGCGCCGAAGAACACCACCCGGGCGCCCTGCGCCACCCGCACGCCGGCCATGCCGCCGGCGTTGCGGCCCTGCGGCCGCACCGCGTCGGCGGCGAAGTGCAGCAGCTGGGCGTCGGAGGTGACGAAGCAGAGCTCCTCGGCGCCCGTGGTGAGCTCGACGGCTCCGACCACCTCGTCGCCGGGCGCGAGGTTGATGACATCCCACTCGTCCTTGTTCAGGACCTCGGGGTTGACCCGCTTGACGACGCCGAGCTTCGTGCCGAGCGCGAGCCCCGGCCCCTCGGTGGCCAGCGTGCAGAGCGTCAGCGCTCGCTCGCCGCCGTCGAGGGAGAGCAGCGCGGAGAGGGGTACGCCGCCCTGCAGGTTCGGGTCGCCGGCGGTCGGCGGGATCGCCGGCAGGTCGAGCATGCTGAGCCGCAGCAGCCGCCCGCGGGAGGTCACCACGCCGATCTCGCCGCGGGTCGTGGCGCGGACCACGGAGGTGACGACGTCGTGGTTGGCCCGCCCGCCACCGGTGGCCAGCGGGTCGTCGTCGTTGGTGCGCGCCAGCAGCCCGGTGGAGGAGAGCAGCGCGAAGCAGGGCTCGTCGGGCACCTCGGCCGACATCTTCAGCGCCTCGATGGCCGCGGTGCCGGCGCTGGCCAGCAGCACGGTGCGGCGCGGCGTGCCGTAGGTCTTGGCGACCTCGGCCAGCTCGTCGGAGACGACCTTGCGGAGCAACCCGTCGTCGGCCAGGATCGCGTCGAGCTCCTCGATGGTGCGCTGCAGCTCGGACTGCTCCTTCTCCAGCTCGATGCGGGAGAACTTCGTGAGCCGGCGCAGCGCCATGTCGAGGATGTAGTCGGCCTGCAGGTCCGACAGGTCGAAGACCGTCATCAGCCGCTCCTTGGCCTCGGCGCCGTTCTCGGAGGAGCGGATGAGCTGGATGACCTCGTCGATGTCGAGGATCGCCACGAGCAGGCCCTCGACCAAGTGCAGCCGGGCGGCGGCCCGGTCGCGGCGGAACTGGCTGCGCCGGCGCACCACGTCGTAGCGGTGTCCGAGGAAGACCTCGAGCAGCTGCTTGAGACCCAGCGTGCGCGGCTGGCCGTCGACGAGGCAGACGTTGTTGATGCCGAAGGAGTCCTCCATCGGGGTCAGTTTGTAGAGCTGCTCGAGCAGCACCTCCGGCACGAAGCCGTTCTTGAGCTCGATGACCAGGCGGGTGCCGTTGGCCATGTCGGTGAGGTCCTTGAGGTCGCTGATGCCCTGCAGCTTCTTGGTCTGCACCAGCGTCTTGATCCGCTCGACGACCTTTTCGATGCCGACGCCGTAGGGCAGCTCGGTCACCACGATGCCCTTGCGGCGGCCCACCGGCTCGATGCGCGCGGTCGCGCGGATCTTGAACGAGCCGCGGCCGGTCTCGTAGGCGTCCCTGATGCCGTCGAGCCCGACGATCGTGCCGCCGGTCGGCAGGTCCGGACCGGGGACGAACTTCATCAGGTCGTCGGTGCTCATGCCCGGCCGCTTGATGAGCTCACGCAGCGCCGCGACCACTTCGACCAGGTTGTGCGGTGCCATGTTGGTCGCCATGCCGACCGCGATGCCGGTGGTGCCGTTGACCACGAGGTTCGGGATCGCGGCGGGCAGCACGACCGGCTCGAGCTCGCTGCCGTCGTACGACGGCTTGAAGTCGACGGTGTCCTCGTCGATCGTGGCGGTCATCGCGACCGCCGGCGGCGCCATCCGGGCCTCGGTGTAGCGCATGGCCGCCGGACCGTCGTCCGGCGAGCCGAAGTTGCCGTGCCCGTCGACCATCGGCAGCCGCATCGACCACGGCTGCGCCAGCCGCACCAGGGCGTCGTAGATCGCGCCGTCGCCGTGCGGGTGGAGGCGACCCATCACCTCGCCGACGACGCGGGCGCTCTTGACGTGACCGCGGTCGGGGAAGAGCCGCATGTCGTTCATCGTGTGCAGGATCCGGCGCTGGACCGGCTTGAGGCCGTCGCGGGCGTCCGGGAGTGCCCGGGAGTAGATCACCGAGTAGGCGTACTCCAGGAACGAGGTCTCCATCTCCTGGGTGATGTCGGTGTCGAGGATGTGCTCCTCGAAGTCGTCCGCGGGGAGCTCAGGGGCGTTGCGCCGTGCCATGGGGTGCATTCTCCCCGTTGCCACCGACGGATCGGGTGCAGGGCGCGCCGGTGCCGGTTCGCCGGATAGATTTCCCCCGTGACCGAGGCCGACGCTCCCGCCTATCCCTCCCACTGGGAGGCCGACGTGCTGCTGCGGGACGGCCGGACCGCGCACATCCGGCCGGTGACGCCCGCGGACGCCGACCTGCTGGTCGACTTCTACGACAACCGGGTCTCCGACGAGTCGAAGTACTACCGCTTCTTCTCGCCGATGCCGCACCTGTCGGCCCGCGACGTGCAGCGCTTCACCCAGGTGGACTACGTCACCCGGGTCGCCTTCGTGCTCACCCTGCAGGGCCGGATGATCGCCATCGGCCGCTACGACCTCGTGCACCCCGGCGAGGCGGAGGTGGCCTTCCTGGTCGAGGACCGCCAGCAGGGCCGCGGCATCGCGCAGCTGCTGCTCGAGCACCTCGCGCAGGCCGGCCGCGAGCGCGGCGTGGAGAAGTTCTTCGCCGAGGTGCTGCCCGACAACGCCCGGATGATCAACACCTTCCGTGACGCGGGCTACCGCGTCGCCAGCGGCTACGAGGACGGCGTCATCAGCCTGGAGTTCTCGATCGAGCCGACCGAGACCGCGATGGGCGTGATGCTCGACCGCGAGCACGAGGCCGAGGCTGCCTCCATCAGCCGGTTCCTCAACCCTCGCTCGGTCGCGATCATCGGTGCCTCCCGGCGCCAGGAGACCATCGGCCAGGTGCTGGTGCGCAACATGGTCAACGCCGACTTCTCCGGCCGCGTGTACGTCGTCAACCCGAACGCCGACGCCGTCAGCGGCATGCCCGCCTACCGGTCGGTGCAGGACGTGCCGGACGAGGTCGACGTCGCCGTGGTCGCCGTGCCCGCCGAGGCGGTGCAGGACGTCGTGCTCGACTGCGCCGCCAAGGGCGTGCACGGCCTGGTGGTCATCTCCAGCGGCTTCGCCGAGACCGGCGAGGAGGGCCGCCAGCGGCAGCGCCGGCTGGTCGGGCTCTCCCGCTCCTACGGCCTGCGCCTGATCGGCCCGAACGCGCTGGGCGTGATCAACACCGAGCCGTCGGTGCGGATCAACGCCTCGCTCTCGCGCGTGATGCCGCCGCGCGGCCGGGCCGGGTTCTTCTGCCAGTCCGGCGCGCTGGGCTCGGCCATCTTGGAGAAGGTCGAGAAGCGGGGACTCGGCCTCTCGACCTTCGTCAGCGCGGGCAACCGCGCCGACGTCTCCGGCAACGACCTGCTGCAGTACTGGGAGGAGGACGACTCCACCGAGGTCGTGATGATGTACCTCGAGTCGCTCGGCAACCCGCGCAAGTTCTCCCGGATCGCGCGCCGGGTCAGCCTCCGCAAGCCGATCGTGGCCGTCCGCTCCGGGCGCACGACCCAGGGCGTGCCCATGGGCCACGCGGTCCGCAAGATCGCCGCGCCGCCGCAGGCGGTGGACGCGATGTTCCGCCAGGCCGGCGTGATCCAGGTCGACACGCTCGAGGACATGTTCGACGTCGCCCAGCTGCTCGCGCACCAGCCGCTGCCGCGCGGACGCCGGGTCGCCATCGTCGGCAACTCCGACGCGCTCGGCCTGCTCGCGGCCGACGCCGCCGCGAGCGTCGGCCTGGTCGTCAACAAGCAGATCGCGCTGTCGACCGAGCCCACCGCGGAGGACTTCGAGGACGCCCTGGACTCCGCGATCGACGACCCCGAGGTCGACGCCGTGGTCGCGGTCTACATCCCGCCGCTGACGGTGAGCGGCGAGGACATCGCCAACGTGCTCGCCGCGGTGGGGGAGCAGTCCGACAAGCCGCTGCTGGCGTCCTTCCTCGGTGCCGAGGGTGTCCCGGAGCTGCTGCGGGTCCCCGACGTGGCCGGGTCCACCGCGGGTCGCGGCTCGGTGCCGTCGTACTCCTCGGTGGAGAGCGCCGTGCGTGCCCTGGCCAAGGTGGTCGAGTACGCCGTGTGGCTGCGCACCCCCGACGGCGGGGCGTTCGGCCCGGACGCCGTCGACGTCGTGCGCGCCAAGAAGCTCGTCAACCGCGCCCTGGCGCGCCGTCCCGAGGGCGGCGAGCTGGAGCGCGAGGAGCTGGCCGAGCTGCTCGGCTGCTACGGCATCAGCCTGTGGCGCACGCTGCCGGTCACGACCCTCGACGAGGCGCAGCAGGCCGCGGAGGCGCTCGGCTGGGACGTGGTGCTGAAGGCGACCGCCGAGCACGTCCGCGAGCGCCCGGACCTCGCCCACGTCTGGCGCAACATCGCCGACCCCGACGAGATGCGGGAGGCCTGGCACGGGATCGCCGGCTTCCTCGGCGACGTCGAGGGTGCGGGCTTCGTGGTGCAGAAGGTGGCCCCGCCCGGGGTGCCCGTGCTCATCCGCAGCATCGAGGACCCGTTGTTCGGCCCGGTGGTCTCCTTCGGCCTCGGCGGCCCGATGAGCGAGCTGCTGGCCGACCGCTCCTACCGGATCCCGCCGATCAGCCAGCGCGACGCCGCCGCCATGGTCCGGGAGGTGCGCGCCTCACCGATGCTGTTCGGCTACCGCGGGGCGGAGGTCGTCAAGGTCGACGAGATCGAGCGGCTGATCCGGCTCGTGGCCCAGCTGCAGAACGACCTGCCGCAGGTCAGCGCGCTGGAGCTCTCGCTCGTGCTGGCCGGCCCCTCGGGTGCGAACGTGCTCACCGCCTCCGGGCGCGTGGAGCCGGTCGCCGACGCGCGCTCGGACTGGTACGTCCGCCGGATGCCGTCGCTGCCCGGGGACACCATCCCCGACTGAGCGGCCGTGACAGGATGGACCCATGAGCTCCACCCGCACCCAGTCCGACCGCGCCCCGCAGCTGCGTCAGGCCATCGACCTGACCGGCTACTACCCCGAGGTGGTCGCCGACGGCGTGACCGCCGCCGTGGGTGGCGAGCAGGTCGTGTCGTTCTTCGTGCACCACGAGCCGACCTTCGAACACGACGAGGTACGCCGCCACCTCTCCGTGCTGGTGCTGACCCCGACCCGGCTGGTGCTGGCCCACACCGACGAGCACCCCGGCGACGACCTGCTGCCCGAGCCCTACACCTCGACCTCGACCGAGGCGGTGCGCCTGGACGCGGTCAAGTCGGTGGTCGTCACGCGGATGATCGCCAACCCGAGCGAGGGGCCCTCCCGCGCCGCCGAGGCCGTCCTCACGATCGGCTGGGGCGGGGTGTCCCGCGTCGACCTCGAGCCGGCCGGCTGCTCCGACCCGCAGTGCGAGGCCGACCACGGCTACACCGGCGTGCTCTCCTCCGACGACTTCTCCCTGCGGGTCTCCGCCGCGGCTGACGGCTCCGACGCGGTCGGCAGCCTGCTGGCCTTCGCCGAGGCGCTGTCGGCGCGCACCCACGTCGCGTGAGCACGGACGCCGTCGCGGCCTCCGGGTTCGTCGAGCCGGCGTACGCCCGCCGGTCGCTCGGCGATGTCGTCCCCGCGATCGCGGCGGCGCTCGGGCGACCGCTGGAGCAGACCCCGAGCGGGCTCGTGCTTCCGGACGCGGCGTCCTACGTCGTGTTCCTCGTCGACGGACTGGGGGCGCAGCTGCTGCGCCGCTACGCCCACGCGGCGCCGTACCTCTCCTCCCTGCTCGCCGGCCAGGAGCCGGGCACCTCCGGCGTGCCGTCGACCACGGCGACCAGTCTCACCTCGTTCGGCACCGGCATGACGCCGGGCGGGCACGGCCTGGTGGGCTACACCAGCCGGATCCCGGGCACCGACGCGCTGCTCAACGCGCTGCAGTGGAGCAAGGACGTCGACCCGCACGAGTGGCAGCCGCACCCGACCGCCTTCCAGCGGCTCCGCGAGCGCGGCGTGACCGTCACGGTCGTCAACAAGCGCGAGTTCCAGGGCACCGGGCTCACCGAGGCCGCGCAGCGAGGGGCGGAGTACGTCGGCGCCGACAAGGTCGGCGAGCGGATCGCCGGGGCGCTGGTCGCCTCGGCCGAGCCCGGCTCCATCACCTACCTCTACGACGGCGACCTGGACTGGACCGGGCACCGCCACGGCGTCGCCTCCAGCCCGTGGCTGCAGCAGCTGTCGATGATCGACGCCGAGGCCGAGCAGCTGCGCGACGCGCTCCCGCCGTCGGTGCGTCTGGTCGTCGTGGCCGACCACGGCATGATCGACTCCCCGCCGGAGTCGCGGATCGACGTGGACGACCATGCCGAGAGCAGCTCGCTGCGTGACGGCCTCGCCCTGCTGGGCGGGGAGGCGCGGTTCCGCCACCTGTACTGCCAGCGCGGCGCCGTCGCCTCGGTCGCGGACACCTGGGCGGAGGTGCTCGGCGACCGGGCCACCGTGCTCACCCGGGACCAGGCCGTCGCCCGCGGCTGGTTCGGCGAGGTGACGCCCGCGGTCCGGCCGCGGCTGGGCGACGTGATCGTGGCCGCGCACGGCGACTTCGCGGTGATGGCGAGCGGTGTGTTCCCCTATGAGGCGATGCTCGTGGGCCTGCACGGCTCGCTGACCGCCGACGAGATGCTGATCCCGATCCTGGTGGACTGAGAGCCGCTCCGGACGTGGGAGAATCCGCGGCGTGGCTGAGCTGATCTTCTTCACCGGGACGATGGACGCGGGAAAGTCGACGCTCGCCCTGCAGACCAACCACAACCACGCCGCGCGTGGCCGCACCGGCCGGATCTTCACCTCCCACGACCGGGCCGGCGACGCCGTGCTCTCCTCGCGGCTGGGCCTGGTCCACGAGGCCATCGAGGTCACGCCCGACCTGGACTTCTGGCGGCATACCGTCGACGCCCTCACCCACGGTGCGCGGATCGACTACTTCATCTGCGACGAGGCGCAGTTCTACACCCCGGAGCAGATCGAGCAGCTGGCCAAGATCGTCGACGAGCTGCAGCTCGACGTCTTCTGCTTCGGCATCCTCACCGACTTCCGGACCCGGCTGTTCCCGGGATCGGCGCGGCTGGTGGAGCTCGCCGACCGCACCGAGGTGCTGCAGGTCGAGGCGCTGTGCTGGTGCGGCAAGCGGGCCACCCACAACGCCCGCACCGAGGACGGCGTCATGGTCACCGAGGGTGAGGTGATCGTGGTCGGCGATGTCGAGGGCGCCGGTCCGGCTCCGGTCGGCGAGCCCGCCGAGGTGGCCTACGAGGTGCTCTGCCGCCAGCACCACCGGCGTACGCTCACCGCAGCCCGGGCCCAGGCCGTCTCGCTGGCTCCCGAACCGCTGCCGTTCGGCTGACGGTCTCTCCGGCACCTGACCCTTCCAGCACCGATCCCGCGTGTCGCGGTGGGTGAGGTCAGGTGCCCGCGGTCAGTCCTTGTCGGACCCGCCGCCGAACATGATCTCGTCCCAGCTCGGGACCGAGGCCCGACCGCGCTTCTTGGCGGCCGGCTTCTTGGCCGGCGCTGCGGCGGGCTTGTCGGCCACCGGCGGCTGCGCCGGGGGCTCCGGCGGGGAGCTCGGCTCGGCGACCGGCTGCGGGGCCGGCTCGAGGAACGCCTCGATCGGCTCCTCGACCGGCAGCGGCTCCTCGACCGGGGCGAGCCGACGCTCGCGCACCTGCGCCAGCTCGTCGGGCTGCCGCTCCGCGGCCGTCACCGGCGCGTCGGGCAGGTCGCCGACCAGCCAGCGGGCGTCGTCGTTGTCGAGGGAGACGAAGTTGCCCGGCGGGTCGAAGGTCAGCTCGGCGGCCCCGGAGCGGACCGGCGTGCGGTAGCGGCCGACCAGCGACCACCGGCCGTCGTGGCGCCGCCAGGCGTCCCACTCGACCGCGTCGGGGGAGAGCTCGAACCGGTCCAGCTGCGCGGCAACGGCCTCGCCGAGCGTCCGGGCGGTCGCGCCCGGCTGGCCCGTCTGGCCCGGCTCACCGGCCCGCCGGCGTACCGACGAGCGCTGGGCGCGCTGGGCGACGTGCTCGCGCTCGGCGAGCACGGGGGCGGCGAACGGCATGATCTTCTCGACCGTGGTGCCGGCGGCGTCGGCCACCGACTCGGCGCTCTCGCCGGCCCGGATCCGGGCCTGGATGTCGCGCGGGCGCAGGGCGATCTCTCGGGAGTTCTCGGTCATGGGCTTCTCCGTTCGCCGAGACGGGGCGGCCGGCAGTGCCGCGCGGAGGCTGTCGTCGACGGCCACGCTGAACTCGTTGCCGGACGCGTCGATGAGGAGCACGCGCCGGCCGTCGCGGCTGACCGACGCGACGGTCAGCTGCTGAGGACGGGTGTCCTCATGGTGACCCGCCTCGTCGGCGCCCGTGGCGCGGGCTGCGACGTCGGGCAGCTGGGGCAGTTCTTCGGCCGACATCCTCTTCGTCTCTTGCTCGTCCGGTGCGCCCCACCCTACGCCAGGGTGACGCCCGAACCGGACCGTACACGCGGTGTGCCGCCGAAGTGCTCGAACCCGTCCGTCGCTAACCTCGCCGGGTGGCCTCCGACCCGTCCACCGCGCTCGTCGTCACCGACCTGCTCGGCATCTTCGTCTTCGCCGTCTCGGGCGCGCTGGTCGCGGTCCGCAAGTCCCTCGACGTGTTCGGGGTCCAGGTGCTCGCGGTCACGACCGGCCTGGGCGGGGGGTTCATCCGCGACGTCCTCATCGGGGCGGCGCCGCCCGCCGCGCTGCAGGACTGGCGCTACCTGCTCGTCCCGGTCGCCGCAGGTCTGCTGGTCTCGGTCTACCACCCGGCGATGGTGCGCGCCGAGCGCATGATCAACATCGTCGACGCGGCGGGCCTCTCGCTTTTCGTCGTGGCCGGGGCGCTCAAGGCGACCGAGCACGGGCTGGGGCCGCTGCCGGCGACGCTGATGGGACTCGTCACCGGCGTCGGCGGCGGGATCGTCCGTGACCTGCTCGCCGGGCTGGTGCCGGTGGTCCTGCGCGGCGGTCTCTACGCGACACCGGCGGCCGCCGGCGCGGCCGTCACGGCCTTCGGGCACGAGCTCGGCGTGAGCACGGTCGTCGCGGCGACCGTGGGCGGCCTGGTCTGCGGGGTGTGGCGGCTGCTGGCGCTGTGGCGCAACTGGCAGGCGCCGATGCCGCACGGGCTGGGGCCGGCCTGACCGGCGGACCTCAGGGGCTCAGTCGCCGAGGACGCGCTCGAGATACGGATTGGCGAACACCCGGTGCGGGTCGAGCCGGTCCCGCAGGGCGAGGAAGTCGCCGAACCGCGGGTAGGCCGGGCCGAGGTCGTCCGCCGTGCCGGTGTGCAGCTTGCCCCAGTGCGGGCGTCCGCCGGCGGCGCGCAGCACCGGCTCCATGAGCGCGAAGTAGCCCCGGTGGTCCGCGTCGCGGTGGGTGTGGAACGCGAGGTAGAACGAGTCGCGGCCGTAGGCGGTCGAGAGCGGCACGTCGTCGGAGGCAGCCACCCGGATCTCGACCGGGAACGAGATCCGCTCCGCGGAGCGCTCCAGCACCCGGCGGCACTCCTCGAGCACCGCGAGCCCGTCGGCGCGTGGCACGGCGTACTCCATCTCACGGAAGACCACGCGCCGCTCGGTGGTGAAGACCCGGTGAGCGATGTCGGAGTAGGTGCGTGCCGACAGCAGCCGGGCGTTCATCCGGTTCATGCGAGGGATCACGCCGGGGGCGCGGTTGGCGGCCGCGCACAGCGCGCCGAAGGCGGTGTTCTGCAGGAAGTCGTCGTCGAGCCAGGCGCGCCAGCGGGGCAGCGGCTCGACCTCGTCGAGGCCCGCGAGCCGGGTGTTGCGCTTGGTGAGCATCCGGTCCGTGTGCGGGAACCAGTACGCGTCGACGTGGTGGGCAGCCTCGGTCAGGTCGTCGAACCCGCCGTGGAACTCCGACCAGCTCATCGGCTGCTCGACGGCCTCCAGCGCGAAGAGCGGCTCGACGCGGAACGTCACGGTCACGATCACGCCCAGGGCGCCCAGTCCGACGCGTGCCAGGTCGAGCACGTCGGCGTTCTCGGTCGCCGTGGCACTCAGCAGCTCGCCGGTGCCGGTCACCAGCGTCAGGCCGACGACCTGCGCAGCCAGGCCGGCCACCGCGCCACCGGTGCCGTGGGTGCCGGTCGAGATGGCGCCGGCCAGGGTCTGCTCGGCGATGTCGCCCATGTTGTGCAGCGAGAGGCCGAGCCGCTCCAGGGCGGTGTTGAGGTGCTTGAGCTGCGTGCCGGCGTACGCCGTGACGGTCGCCCCGCCGTCCGGGTCGCGGTCGACGGCGAGGATGCCGGTGAGCCCGGCGGGGGAGAGCATCACCCCGGTCGGCGCGGCGATCCCCGTGAAGCTGTGGCCGGTGCCGACCATCTTGACCGTGGTGCCGGCCGCGGCGGCGTCGCCCACCGCGGTGACGACGTCGTCGGCGTCCTGCGGGGTCCTGACCTCGGTCGGGGTGGCGGTCTCGAGACCGGACCAGTTGCGCCAGCCGTTGCTCATGGGGCGAGAGGCTAGCTGCGCGTCCAGCCCCGCGTGCGGACCGCCTCCTGCCAGCCCTCGCTCTCGGGCAGCATCCGGGCGATGTCGGCGAGGATCCGGGACAGCCGGCGGGGCCGGCGGCCGGCGCCGACCCCCGGCTCGGCGGCGCACCGCTCCCACATCGCGACGGCGGCGTCGTGCACGAGGCCACGGTCCGGCCCCGGCGCCCGGCGGGGGGCGTCGGCGAGGTTGCCGGCCACCGGCAGGTCCGCCAGGTCGCCGTACAGCGGCAGGCCGGCGACCGCCTCGCGGATCGCCGCGTTGGAGCGCAGCGCGAAGTCGGCGGCGCCCGCGTCGAGGACCGGCTTGCCGTCGATCCCCTTGCGGGGCTTGAGCGAGTCCCGCACGATCGGGCGCAGTCCGGGGCGGTAGATGTGCCCCGGGACGCCCGCGAGCAGGGGGTTGAGCCGCCGGACGACCTCACACGAGGCGTAGCCCAGCGAGGTGTTGCCGTGGTAGGCGCTCAGGTCCGCCAGGTCGGCCGGCATCCCGACCGCGGCGCAGAACCGCTCCCACAGCACGTGGTCGGGAGCAGGCGGCGCTGGGACGGTGACCACGTCGAGCCGGCTCACGCCCGGGTGGTCCCCCCACCGCTCGATCATCGGCACGACGGACTGGGCGCGCCAGAACGTGCGCGCCGCGTGGCTCTGGGCGTCGTCGCCGCGCTGGCGCTGCGGGTCGATGCGGCGCAGGTACGTCGGCCAGGCGTCGGTCCCCAGCAGCCGGGCGTAGGACTGCCACTGCGCCGGGATCACGCGGGCCTGGTCGCGCAGGCTCACGATGACGCGGACCTCCATGCCCTCGAACGGCGCGAGGTAGGCGGCGATCTGGTGCGGGCGGGCGAAGCTGAGGAACTCCATCGAGATGATCGCGGTCTCGCCCTGGAAGGCGCGCGCCTCCTGCGCGAGGGCCTGCCACTCGCCGTGCCGCTCGGGGTGGTTCGGGGCGGCGAGCACCTTGCGCGTGGCACGGGCCTGCGCGGAGAAGTCCTTGGCGACGTAGAGGTAGCCGGCCCGCTCGTAGGCGTCCGCGTTGCGCACCATCACGTTCTGCACGAAGCTCGTGCCGGTCTTCATGGTCCCGATGTGAAGGACGATGCGGTCGGCCACACCCCGACCCTAGCGGAGCGTTCCGGTCCAAATAGGCTGGGGGTATGGCCCCCGACGTGAGCCCGTACGACGCCGTCCTGCTGCTCTCCTTCGGCGGTCCGGAGGGCCCTGAGGACGTCGTGCCGTTCCTCGAGAACGTCACCCGCGGACGGGGGATCCCGCGCGAGCGGCTGGAGGAGGTCGGCCAGCACTACTTCGGATTCGGCGGCCGCTCGCCCATCAACGACCAGAACCGGGCGTTCCTCGCGGCGCTGCGCGCCGAGCTGGCCGAGCACGGCCTCGACCTGCCCGTCTACTGGGGCAACCGCAACTGGGAGCCGTACCTCGGCGACACGGTGCGCCAGATGGCCGCCGACGGCGTGACCCGGGTGGCCGCCTTCACGACGAGCGCCTACGCGTCCTACTCCTCGTGCCGGCAGTACCGCGAGAACCTCTGGGACGCGGTGGTCGACCTCCCGGACGCGCCGGTGATCGACAAGCTGCGCAACTACTTCAACCACCCCGGATTCGTCGCGCCGGTGGTCGACGGCGTGCTGGCCGCCCTCCACGACCTGCCCGAGGAGCTGCGCCCGGAGGCGCGGATCGTCTTCGTCACGCACTCCATCCCGACAGCGATGAACGACGGCAGCGGACCGCCCGAGCAGGGAGGCGGCGCCTACCTCGCCCAGCACCTGGACGTCGCCGGGGAGGTGGCCGCGCAGGTCGCCGCCGCGACCGGTCTCGACCGCGCCCATGAGCTGGTCTTCTGCAGCCGGTCCGGTGCCCCGCACGTGCCGTGGCTCGAGCCCGACGTCAACGACCGGCTCGAGGAGCTCGCCGCCGACGGGGTCCGCGCGGTGGTGCTGGTGCCGGTCGGCTTCGTCTCCGACCACATGGAGGTCGTCTACGACCTCGACACGGAGGCGCTGGCCACGTGCGAGCGGCTCGGCATCGCGGCCCGCCGCGCGCCGACGCCCGGCGTCGACCGTCGCTTCGTGGCCG
>NZ_DASWXC010000003.1:0-28602 GCF_036405735.1 Nocardioides sp. | reverse complement strand
CGGCATCGGGATGATGAGGCCGTTCGCCGCGGTGAGCGCGTTGAGCGTCAGCACGCCCAGGCTCGGCGAGCAGTCGACGAGGATGACGTCGTAGTCCTTGCGCACCGGGTCGAGCGCGGTCTGGAGGACGTACTCGCGGGCCGGGCGTCCGAGGAGCACCGCCTCGGTGCCGGCGAGGTCGATCGAGCTCGGCACGAGGTGCACGCCGTCCTCGCACTCGACGACGACGTCGCCGACCTCCACCTGGCCGAGCAGGACGTGGTGGACCGACTCCTCGACCTCGTCGGGGTCGACGCCGAGGCTGAAGGTCAGGCACGCCTGCGCGTCGAGGTCGACGAGGAGCACGCGCTTGCCGAGCTCGGCGAACGCGGCGCCCAGCGAGGCGACCGAGGTCGTCTTGGCGACGCCACCCTTCTGGTTGGCGACGGCGAGCGTGGTGGTCATCGGGGCCATCATGCCCGAACCGACCGGCCAGTAGGCGAGACTGGGACACATGTCGCACACAACTGCTCGTCTCGGGACCGCCCTCGTCACCGGCGCGACGGCCGGCATCGGCCTCGCCTTCGCCCGACAGCTCGCGGCCCGCGGCACGAACCTCGTCCTCGTCGCCCGCGATGCCGACCGGCTCAAGGCCGTGGCCGAGGAGCTCACGACGGCCCACGGCGTGGCGGTGGAGGTGCTGCCGGCCGACCTCGTGGACCGTGAGCAGCTCGCCACGGTCGAGGCGCGGCTCGCGGACGCCGACCGTCCGGTCGACCTGCTCGTCAACAACGCCGGCTTCGGGCTGAAGAAGCGGTTCCTGCACAACACCGCCGACGAGGAGACCGCCATGACCGAGGTGCTGGTCGTCGCTCCCCTGCGGCTCTCCCACGCGGCGCTCGGCGCTCAGGCGGCGCGCGGCCACGGCGGCGTCATCAACGTCGGCTCGGTCGCGTCGTACCTGCCCCGTGGGACGTACTCCGCCGCGAAGGCGTGGATCAACAGCTTCACCGAGTGGGCCCACAACGAGTACCGCCCGCAGGGCGTCACCGTGATGGCGTTGCTGCCCGGCTTCACCCGCACCGAGTTCCACGAGCGGATGGGCGTGGGTCGCGACTCCGCGCCGGCGTGGATGTGGCTCGACGTGGACGACCTGGTCCGGGAGGCGCTGGAGGACTTCGACAAGGGCCGGGCCTTCTCGATCCCGAGTGCGCGCTACAAGGCGCTGGCCACCGTCGCCCGGGTCGCGCCGACCCGGCTGCTGCAGCGGTTCCAGCTCATCGGCCGCAAGTAGCCGCCGGCCATCGCTGAGGCGCGGGCTCGGGCGGGCGGGATCAGCCCTCGCCGGCGATGAAGGCCCGGACGGCGTCGGCCACCATCTGCACGGCGATCGCGGAGAGCAGCAGACCGGCGATCCGGGTGACGAGCAGGATGCCGCTCTCGCGGATCAGGCGGAGGATCGGCAGCGAGTAGCGCATCGAGAGCCACAGCACGATGTGGACCGCGACGATGCCGACCGCGACCGCGGTGAAGTCGGGCACGCTGTCGACCTGCCGGGTGAAGACCATGGTGGCGACGATCGCGCCCGGGCCGGCCAGAAGCGGCGTCCCGAGCGGCACCAGCGCGATGTTGGTGTCGGCCGCCGCCGACGCCTCCTGCTCGTTGCCGGTGAGCAGCTCGAGCGCGACGAGCAGGAGCAGCAGGCCGCCGGCGCACTGCAGCGCCGGGAGCGAGATGTGCATGTAGTGCAGGATCCGCTCGCCGAAGAACGCGAACAGCACGATGACCAGGAACGCCACCGCGACGGCCTGCCAGGCCGCCTTCCGGGCGGTCGCGACCGACCGGCCGCTGGTGAGCGACAGGAAGATCGGCACGGTGCCGGGCGGGTCCATGATCACGAACAGGGTCACGAAGACCTCGATCGCCAGCGTGGTGTTCAGGGTCGGACCACCTCGGGGGTCGGGCGGCTGCTCGATCGCGCCGCGTCAGCCGCGCGGTCGAGCAGGCGGGCGTACTGCTCGGGATCGGTGGTGTTGCACCCCAGGTCGTGGTCGGTCTTCCCGGCACCGTGGTAGTCGCTCGAGCCGGTGACGACCAGGTCGAGGTTGCGGGCGATCGCTCGCAGGCGGTCACGGGCCTCGGGAGCATGGCCCTGGTGGTCCACCTCGATGCCGGTCAGCCCCGCCTCCCGCAGCTCCGCCAGGTCGGCCTCATCGGGCCGCTGCCGACGGCTGCGACCCCACGGGTGGGCGATGACGCTGACACCACCCGCGGCCGCGACGTGGCGGATCGTGTCGACCAGCGGGGCGGCGTACCGGTCGACGTACGCCGGCCGGCTCCACCCGAGGTACCGGTCGAACGCCTCGGTCCGGTCGGCGACCACGCCGAGGGTGACCAGCGCGTCCGCGACGTGGGGCCGCCCGGTGGCGCTGGCGTCCGCCGAGGCCGCCGCCACGTCGGCGAGCGTGATCGAGACGCCGAGCTCGTTGAGCCGGCTCACCATCGTCGGCACCCGTGCCTGCCGGCCCTCCAGGACGTGCCGCAGCTCGTCCGCGAGCGGCTGGTAGGTCGGGTCGACGAGGTAGGCCAGCAGGTGCACCCCCGCGGTGCCCCAGGACCCGTCGTGCCGCGTGCTGACCTCGATGCCGGGCACCAGCTCGATGCCGGCGTCGCGGGCGGCCGCGGCGGCCTCCTCCCACCCGTCGGCGGTGTCGTGGTCGGTGAGGGCGACGACGTCGAGCCCCGCCGCGACCGCGGCGCGGACCAGCTCGGCCGGCGACTCGGTCCCGTCACTCACCCGGGAGTGAGTGTGGAGGTCGATGCGCACGCGCCGAGGATATGTGGTGCGAGCCTCGGCGGACGATTCAGCGCCGTCGGCCGGGGCGGGGCCTCACCACGCCGGTGCGGGACCCCCGAAGGGCAGGTCCAGCAGCGCCGGACCGAGCCGGGAGACGTCGCGGAGCGTCCACTCCTCATGCAGCAGCAACAGCGCGGAGGCCGGCCGCAGCACCAGCCACAGCCAGCGGCCGCCGCCCTCGCCGGCGAGCACCGAGCGGTCCCACTCCCCGTGACTGCGGCTGGTCGAGACCGGCCACAGCGACACCTGCTGGGCGTCGAGCCGGAGCCGCAGCGTCGCCGGCCCGTCGGCCAGGTCGTGGCCCGGGTCGGCGTGCGGCATGCCGGCACACCGGGCGCCCAGGCCGGTGCCCGGCTCCTCGGCGACCACCAGCAGGTCGACCGGACCGTCCAGCTCGCTGGGACCCGAGACGCACGTCATCGTGGCGGCCGGACGGTCGCCACCGACGGCGGCGAAGTCCGTGACGTGCCAGCCGGGGCTGAGCGGCCACGGCAGGTACGTCGGGAAGCCGGCCGTCCGCTCGAGGTGGGCCACGAAGCCGTCGTACGACGCCTCCTCGGCGTGCCACAGCGGCGGGACGGGGCCGTGCTCGGGGCACGACCAGGCCCCACCGGCACCGGCGACCGGCGTCGCACAGCGCGGGCACCCCGGGATGCGACCCATGCCCCTAACGTGCTGAGGTCCGGGGGGCCGCGTCAAGCGCCCGGGCTGTTCCAGCGCAGCACGACCGGCTGCTCCCGCTCGAAGCCGAGCACCGAGACCGTCGCCGTGTCGAGCCGGAACAGCCGCCCCTCGGAGACCGGCAACCCAAGCCAGCGGGCCGTGAGCGCCCGCAGCGCGTGCCCGTGGCCGAAGACGAGCACGCGGCCGTGGACCGCCCGCGCCCGGGTGACGACGCGGTCCAGGCGCTCACCGACCTCCGCGGCCGTCTCCCCGCCCGGCGAGGGGTGGGTCCACACCGTCCACCCGGGATCGGTCTCGCGGATCTCGCGGGTCGTGACGCCCTCGTAGTCGCCGTAGCCCCACTCCACGAGGTCCTCGTCGACCACCGCGTCGGGGAAGCCGGCCAGGTCGGCGGTGCGCCGCGCCCGCTGCCGGGGCGAGGTGAGCACCAGGTCGAACGGCTCGGTCCCCAGCAGCGGCGCCAGCGTCCGGGCCGTCGCCTCCCCCTCGGGCAGCAGCGGCAGGTCGGTCGTCGAGGTGTGCCGTCCGGTGGTGCTCCACGCCGTCGCGCCGTGCCGCACCAGCACGACCTCCCTGCGATCCTCGCTCACCCGTCGAGTCTGGCAGGCCCAGGGCGGCCCAGGGCGGCCCAGGGCGGCTCAGCCCGACTTGCGCCGGAAGACGCGCTTGGCCGACGCCGGACCGTGCTCCTCGGCACGACCCTTGTCGTGGCTCTGGTGCTCCACCCCGGCGTCGTGGGACTTCTTGCGGTCCAGCGCTTCGCGCATCTTGGCCTTGAGGTCGTCGTTCGCGGATCCGGTCATGGGTCCAGCCTCACACCAGGACCCGGTCCGCGTCGACCAGGTATCGCGCCGTCCCGGCGGAGCCGGTCAGGCCTTGGCGATGAAGCGGTTGACCTCGCGGGTGAGGAACGACGGCACCAGGTCGGCGAGGGTGGCCAGCGTCTTGGCCGGCATGCCGACCGCCGTGTGGACCTTGGTCGGCTTCACCTTGTCGAGCAGGCTGGGCTTGCGCGCCATGGCGACCAGCTGGTCGGCGACGTCCTCGACGGTGAGGTTGACGCCCAGGGTCTCGTGGCTCGTGGTGTCGTTGCCGTCGAGCAGGCCCGTGTTGACCCACAGCGGCCACACCGCCTGCACGCGGATGCCCTCCTTGCGCCACTCCAGCTCCAGGCCCTCGGTGAACCCGCGGACCGCGAACTTGGAGGCGGAGTACGACGTGATCTCCGGCTGGCCGTAGATCGCCGACGCCGAGCAGATGTTGATCACGCCCGAGCCGGGGGTCGCCTTGAGGTAGGGGTACGCCGACCAGCAGCCGTTGATGACGCCGCCGACGTTGATGTCGATGGTGAGCTGGTGCTGCGCGAGCGGGACCTCGGTCAGCCGGCCGGCGCGCAGGATGCCGGCGTTGTTGATGAGCAGGTCGAGCCGACCCCCCGACGCGGCGGCGAAGTCGGCGAGCGCCTGCTCCCACTCCTCCGGCTTCGTGACGTCGAGCCGGCCGCCCGCAGCGCAGTCGCTGCCCAGCTGCTCGACGAGCGCGGTGGCGCCGGCGACGTCGACGTCGTAGACGCCGACGAACCAGCCCTCGGCGGCGAACCGCTCGGCGGTGGCCTTGCCGATGCCGGCGGCGGCACCGGAGATGAACACGGCGGGCTTGGTCATGGGGTGATCTCCTCGTGATGCGGGTCGGTCCGAGAGCGGGTCAGCGGGGGACGAGCGCCCAGTAGTCCAGGTCGAGCAGCACGCCGGTGGCGTACTTCCCGTCGTTCTCGCCTCCGGTCTGTCGCAGCGTCATCGACTCGTCGCGGCCCTTCGTGGCCACCAGGCGCAGCCGGAGCGCGCCAACGCCGGGGGCGTCCAGCTCCGCGCGGTCGAGCACCTCCGACCAGGCGTAGACGGTGTCGCCGGCGAAGGCTGGGGCGACGTGCGAGCCGGCGTTGATGGCGGCGATCAGCTGGGCGTTGGCGAGGCCGTTGAAGGACAGCGCCCGGGCCAGCGAGATCACGTGGCCGCCGTACACCAGGCGCTTGCCGTCGGGACGGGCCTCGGTGTTGAAGTGCACCTTCGCGGTGTTCTGCCACAACCGGGTGGCCATCATGTGCTCGGCGTCGGTCAGCGTGACGCCGTCGACGTGGTCGATCCGCTCGCCGACGGCGTAGTCGCCGAAGCGGTGCGGCTCTCCCGCCGCGGCGAAGTCGTAGGAGGTGAAGTCGAGCCCGCGTGGCACCACCAGGTCGGCGGCCGGGACGACCGGCGCCAGGTCGGGCAGCACGGTCTCGGGGGCTGCTTCGGTGGCCGAGCCTGCCGGGACCCGCTTGTGCACCATCACCCAGCGGGCCCACTCCAGCGCGACCTCGCCACGCTGGTTGGTGGCGGTGGAGCGGACGTAGACGACGCCTGACTTCCCGTTGGAGTTCTGCTTCAGGCCGATGACCTCGGAGCGGGTGCGCAGGGTGTCCCCCGGCACGACCGGCTGGTGGAAGCGGCACTCGGCATAGCCGAGGTTGGCGACCGCGTTGAGCGAGATGTCGGGCACCGTCTTGCCGAAGGCGATGTGGAAGGCGACCAGCTCCTCCACCGGGTGGGCCGCCAGACCGACGGCGGACGCGAAGGCCGCCGAGGACGGCAGCGCGAAGCGGGTGGGGTAGATCGCGCCGTAGAGCGCGCGGTCACCCTCGGTGACGGTGCGGGGGGTGGCGTGCTCGATGACCTGGCCGACGGTGAAGTCCTCGAAGAAGTTGCCGGGGTTGGTCTTCGACGCGGCGCTCAACTGGATCCCCTTCATCGGTGCGACAGAGCGGGACCATGATCCCGAGAACCGGCGCCCGAGGGGAACGGCGTGCGCGGTGGGATAAGTCATACCCGCGGGTAACTAAGTCGTGGTACGGCGCCACCGCGATCGCCGCCCGGACGGCCGTCGCGCCTCGAGCTCGGCGATGCGCCGCTCGAGGTCCGCGACCCGGGCGCGGTGCTGGTCACGCCGCTCGGCGATGCCGGCGAGCAGCGCGACGGTCGCCTCGAGCGCCTCGTCGAGCAGGACCTCCTCCGCGACCGCGGGCCGCACCGCGTCCCCGCTGTCCTCCTGGGCGTCCTGGCCGTCCGGGTGCTCGCCGACCAGCAGGTCCGCCAGGTCGCCGACGACCTCGAGCCCGGCGACCGTCCGCAGGTCGGCCACCACCGCGGCGGCCTGCTCGGCGGCACGGCGGCGGTCGGTGCCGGTGAGGACCAGCGGTGTGCCCGGCCGCCCGGCGAGCACGTCGCGGACGTAGCCCCGGCGTACGGCGGCCGGGTACGGGCCCGGCCGCGCCAGCCGGTCCCCGAGGGCCGCGTTGAGGCGGCGCAGCAGCTCGACCTGCTCCAGTGCGAGCGACTCGTTGCCGCGGACCTCGAGCGCGAAGTCGCCGTGGGGCAGCCCGAGCACGCCGGCGAAGCGTTGCCACAGCAGGTCGCGCGGAGCACCGGGCGGTGGGACGGTGACCAGATGGACGCGTCCGGCCGGCAGCCCGGCGCCCCAGCGGCGGGCGAGGTCGGCGTACCCCTGGACCCGCTGCACGAAGCGGCCGTAGCCGCGCTCCGGGTCGGCCGCCTCGTCGAGGAAGTCCGCCAGCGTCACCGTCGAGCGGCCCTTGACCGACTCCTGCCACAGGCTGGGCAGCTGGCGGCCGTGGTCGCGGGCCGTGATGACGACGTGCACCTCGGCGCCGAGGTCGGCGAAGCCGGCGACGGCGCGGGCCGCCTGATCGTCCTCGGCCAGGCAGAGGTGCTCGTCGGAGAACAGCACGTCGCCGTCCCAGCCCGCAGCCGCGGCGAGGGCCCGCGACCACCAGCCGGTGACCGGCGTGCCGTCGAAGGCGACGCCTCCGGTCTGGTGCAGGTCCAGGGCGGCGTACCGCTGCTCGCGGGCCGATCCGAGCGGCAGCAGCAGCCCGTGCGCCTCGCCACGGTCACGCTGGCTCCACAGCACCCGCTGCACGAACGTGCTGCCGGTCTTGGGGCTGCCGATGTGGAGGAACGCCCGCCGGACCATGGCCAGGAACCCTAGCGAAGGCACCTCAGCCGAACCCACAGCCGGCCGATTCGGCTGGTCGCCGACTCGGCGGTCTCCAGCTCCCGGAGCCGCTCCTGCAGCGCAGCGACCTTCTCCTGCTGCCGCCTGCGCCGGGCCGGCACCTCCTCGAGCAGGGCGATGGTGGCCTCGAGGGCCTCCTCGAGCAGCACGCCGGCGGGGACCGGCTCGCGCGCCGAGGAGATCCCGGCCGGGTCGCCGTCGGCCACCAGCAGCTCGTCGAGGTCGCCCACCACGTCGACGCCCAGCCGGCGCAGGTCGGCGACGCCGCGGGTCGCCCATTCCTGGGCGAAGGCGAGGTCCGCGCCGGCCAGGGTGAGGCTGCGGCCCGGGCGCTGGGTGAGGATCTGGTGCGCGTAGAGGCCCTTGACGATCTGCGGGTAGGGACCCGGGCGGGTCAGCCGGTCCTCGCCGAGCGCGACGTTGACGCGACGCAGCAGCTCGACCTGCTCCACGCCGAGCGACTGGTTGGCGCGCACGGCCAGGTCGAACCGGTCCGCCGTGAGCCCGAGCAGGCTCGCGAACCGCTGCCACAGCAGGTCCCGCGCGGCGCCCGGTGGCGGCACCGTCACCACGTGGACCTGCTCGGAGGGGAGGTCGCCGGCCCAGCGACGCACCTGGGCGCCGTAGTCCTCGACGTTGCGCAGGTAGCGGCCGACCGAGCTCTCGGGGTCGCCGGCCTGCGCCATGAACTCCGCGAAGCCGAGCGACCCGCGGATCTTGACCGTCTCCTGCCAGTGGGCGGTGAGCTGGCGGCCGATGTCACGGGCGGTGAGCACGACGTGGACCTCACGGCCCTGGTCGGCGAACGCGGCCACGGCCCGCCGCGCGTCGTCGTCGCCCACCAGGCAGAACAGCTCGTGGGAGACCAGCACGTCGCCCTCGGCGCGCCCGGCCGCCGCGACCAGTCGGTCCCACGCCCCGCTGGCGTCGGTGCCGTCGGGGGCCGGCGCGGCGGCGTGGCGCAGGTCGAGGGCGGCGTAGAAGTGGTCCTTCACCGATCCCAGCGGCAGGGTCAGGCCCTGGTCGGCGACCAGGCCGCGGTGACGCCACAGCACCTGCTGCAGGAACGTCGTGCCCGTCTTGGGGGCACCGATGTGGAGGAACACGCGCGCCATGGCCGCGACCCTAGGGCACCGCGTCAGCCCTGCTCCAACGCCCGGATCCGCTCGCGCAACCTGGCCAGCTCGGCGTGGTGGCGGGCCCGCTCCTCCGCGAGCGTCTCGAGCAGTCCGACGGTGGCCTCGACCGCCTCGGCGAGCAGCCGCTCGTCGGCCACCTGCTGCCGCGCGTCGCCGGCCGATCCCACGTCGTCGGCCACGAGCAGATCCGTCAGCGCTCCCGCCAGCTCCACGCCGTCGGCGCCGACGAGGTCCTCCAGCGCGGCGACCTGCTGGCGGGCCCGGTCCCGCGCGAAGGCCAGGTCCGCGCCGCCCGCCGCGATCCGGCGGCCGGCCTGCCGGGCGAGGACGCGGCGCGCGAACAGCCCGCGTACGACGGGCGCGTAGCTGCCCGGCCACGGCAGCCGCTCCCCGAGCCGCTCGTTGAGGCGTCGCAGCAGCTCGAGCTGCTCGGCGCCGAGCGCGTCGTTGGCCCGCACGTCCAGCTCGAAGGCGTCGGCCGGAAGTCCGAGCACGCCGGCGAACCGGCGCCAGAGCAGGTCTCGGGGCGCACCCGGCGGCGGCACGGTGACGAGGTGCCGGCGCACGCCCGGACCGCTCCACCGGCGCAGCAGCCCGGCGTAGTCCTGACGGTCCTGGAGGTAGCCGGCGAACTCGCTGCCGGGCTGCTCCAGCTGCGCCATGAACTCGGCGAACGTGAAGGACCGCCGCCCCTTGACCGCCTCCTGCCACACCGCGGGCAGCTGGCGGCCCAGGTCGCGGGCGGTCACCACGACGTGGACCTCGCGGTCCGAGCCGGCGAGGTCCGCGAGCGCCCGTGCCGCCGCGGCGTCGTCGAGCGCGGCGAACATCTCGTGCGACACCAGCACGTCGCCGTCCCAGGCGGTCAGGGCCGCCAGCAGCCGGTCCCAGCTGCCGGTGACCGGGGCGCCCTCGGGTGCGGTCTCGATGCCTCGCAGGTCGAGGGAGGCCCGGAAGTGGTCGCGCACCGAGCCCAGCGGCAGCAGCAGTCCGTGCTGCACGGCGAGCTCCCGCTGCCGCCACAGCACCTGCTGCAGGAACGTCGTGCCCGTCTTCGGGGGGCCGATGTGGAGGAAGGCGCGGCGGCTCACGGTGGTCGTCACGGGACTCACCGCGCGGTGTCGCGGCGCAGCAGCTCGGCGAGCGCATGCACCGCGGCGTCGAGCTGGGCCTGCTCGGCCACCCGGTCGGCGTCGACGCCCCGCACCGACACCGGGGTCAGGTCGTCGAGGTCGCCCACGACGCGCACCCCCGCGTCGACGAGTCGCGACAGCTCCGCACGCAGCGCGGCGGCGCGCCGGCGTACCCACCGCGGGACGCGGACGCCGATGGTCTCCTCCGCGGACCGGTGACCGGCCAGCACGGTCTTGGCCAGTCCGAACTTCACGCGGTCGGAGTACTCCGGCCAGGGCAGGTCGCCCACCGCGTCGTTGACGCGCCGCATCAGCGCCGCGGAGGCGGCGCCGAGCGACTCGTTGCTGGCCGGCACCGGCGGGCAGCAGTCGACCGGGACCCCGGCCGCCTCGCAGAACCGCTCCCACAGCGTCTCGGGCGCGGCCCCCGGCGGCGGCAGGGTGACGATCGTGGTGCGGGCGGCGCCGACGGCGTCGCTCCAGCGGCGCACGACCGCGCCGGCGTCCTGCTGCCGCCAGAAGTTGGTCCCCGGCCCCTCCCCCCGCCGTACGCCGGCGAGGTACTCGCGCCACGACCAGGACTTGCCGTTCTTGAGGCTCTCCTGCCACATCGCCGGCAGGGTGCGGCCCAGGTCACGGACGGTGACGACCACCTCCACGGTGCCGGCCGGGAAGGCTCCGACGACGGCGGCGATGCCGGGCTCGGACGCCGGGCCGAGGAACTCCATCGAGATCACCGCGGTGCCGGACCAGGCGCGGACCTGGTCGGCCATGCGCTCCCAGGCGCCGTCGAACTGGCCCTGGGCGCGCTTCTGGACCCCGATCGCGTCGCTGACGGCGACCACCTGGTCGCGCCAGGTGGTGCCGGGGAACAGCACGTCGTGGCGGGCCAGCTCCTCGGGCGCGGCGACCATCCGGTCCTGGACATAGCTCGTCCCGGACTTCATCAGCCCCACGTGCAGGACGACCCGGTCAGCCACGAGGACGCAGGCTACCCCTGCCTGTGCTCGCAGCCGGACCGGGTCGCCCGGGCCGAACGGGCCTCAGCCCTTCAGCGCGTAGTCCTTGAGCAGGCTGCGGCCGATGATCATCTTCTGGATGTCGGAGGTGCCCTCGCCGATGAGCATGAACTTGACCTCGCGCATCAGGCGCTCGATCTCGTACTCCTTGGAGTAGCCGTACCCGCCGTGGATGCGGAAGGAGTCCTCCACGACCTCGTTGGCGTACTCCGAGGCGAGCATCTTGGCCATGCCGGCCTCGACGTCCATGCGCTTGCCGGTGTCCTTCAGGCGCGCCGCCCGGACCATCATCGTGTGGATGGTCTCGACCTTGGTCGCCATCTCCGCGAGGCGGAACAGGATGGCCTGGTGCTCGGCGATCGGCTTGCCGAAGGTCTTGCGCTGCTGGGCGTAGGCGACCCCCAGCTCGAAGCCGCGCCAGGCCAGGCCGCACGCACGGGCCGCGACGTTGACGCGACCGACCTCGACGCCGTCCATCATCTGGAAGAAGCCCTTGCCCGGCGTACCTCCCAGGATCTGGTCGGCGCCGATCTTGTGGTCCTCGAGGATGAGCTCGGTCGTCTCGACGCCCTTGTAGCCCATCTTGTCGATCTTGCCCGGCACGGTGACGCCCTGGGCCGTCTCGCCGAAGCCGGCCTCCTTCTCGACGAGGAAGGTCGTCATGTTCTTGTAGACCGAGTCGGCACCCTCGTCGGTCTTGGTCAGCAGCGCGACCAGGGTCGAGCTGGCGCCGTTGGTGAGCCACATCTTCTGGCCGGTGATGGAGTACGAGCCGTCCTCGAGCCTGGTGGCCTTCGTGGAGACCGCGGAGACGTCGGAGCCGAGGCCGGGCTCGGACATCGAGAAGGCGCCGCGGACCTCACCGGTGGCCATGCGCGGGAGGTACTTCTGCTTCTGCTCCTCGGTGCCGTGCTGCATCAGCAGGTAGGCCACGATGAAGTGGGTGTTGATGACCCCGCTGACCGACATCCAGCCGCGCGCGATCTCCTCGACCACGAGCGCGTAGGTCAGCAGGGACTCGCCCAGGCCGCCGAACTCCTCGGGGATGGTGAGGCCGAAGACGCCGAGCTCCTTGAGCCCGTCCACGATCTCCTGCGGGTAGGTGTCAGAGTGCTCGAGCTCCTGGGCGACCGGGATGATCTGCTCGTCCACGAAGACGCGGACCGCCTTCAGGATCTCGGTCTGGTCCTCCGTGAGTCCGTCGGTCTGGCACAGGCGACCCATGATGCTCCTCGTCAGGCTGGTAGTGGTCGCGCCGAGGTTACCCGTTGGTAGGCCCAGCGCCCTTGTGTCCTCGTTCACACTGCTCCCGCTCCCCTGGTGCCGGGAAGTCGGCGTGGGCGTGATAGTGCGATTCGGTCCCGCACGTACCCAGTCGCTACCATCCCAGCACCCGGGGTCCCGCCCGGGCACCGGGAGGTCGCATGGCACGGCGAGCGGGCGCACGTCGCGCGCCGAAGCGTGCCCGCACCCACGGCCCGCATCGTGGCCCCCAGCACGGTCCCAGCGGCAGCCACAGCCACCGCAAGCCCCCGCAGTCGACGACCGAGAACGTCGCCAAGCGGATCGGCGCCGTCGGCGTCGCCGCCGCCCTGCTGGTCCTCGGCACGCTGCTCGGCGTCGAGCTGGGGACCGACCGCACCACCTTGTCGCTGTTCGAGCCCGACGCCAGCAGCTCCTCGTCGGCCCCCGGATCGGATTCCGGGTCGGATTCCGGATCGGAGACGAGCGCGGCGCCGGTCCCGACCGTCGTGGTGCCCGGGGTGGTCTTCGACCAGCGCATCCTGACGGTCGCGGAGCTGACGCGGAAGTACGCCAAGCGCGACATGACGCTGGTCGACGGCGACCCGATGCAGCCGACCACCTTCGTCATCTCGTCGTTCAACATCCTCGGCTCCAGCCACACCGGCAAGAAGGGCGCGGCCGCCGGGCCGGCCCGGGCGGCACGGGCCGGCGCACTGGTGCGCCGCAAGGGCGTCAGCGTCGTGGGGCTCCAGGAGTTCCAGTCCAACCAGATCCGGCCGTTCCTCTCGGCCGCCGGTGGCTTCCAGGCCTACCCGGGCAGCAGCCAGGGCAACCTCGACGCGGAGAACTCCATCGCCTGGGACCCCGGCGACTGGGAGCTGGTCCGGGCGCACACACACTCGATCCCGTACTTCGGGGGCAAGGGCCGCAACATGCCCTACGTGCTGCTCCGCAACCTGCACACCGGGCGGATGGCGTGGTTCTCGAACTACCACAACGCCGCCGACGTGCACGGCCCGGCGCAGCGGTGGCGGGAGGCGGCGACGGCCAAGGAGGCGGCCCTCGTCCGCGAGCTCACCGCCGACGGCACGCCGATGTTCACCACCGGCGACATGAACGAGCGCGGCAGCTACGCCTGCCGGTTCTCGGCCGCCGGCATGCACTCCGCCGACGGGGTCCGCACGGTCGACGGCGCCTGCCAGCTGGTCGGCAACCTGTGGATCGACTGGATCTGGGGCTCGGCCGCGGTCACCTTCGACGACTACGAGCGCGACTACTCCCCGCGCAACGGCCCGCGCATCTCCGACCACCCGATCATCACCGCGACGGCGACGATCGAGCCGGCCAAGGACAACGAGAAGTGCGCCAAGCACGTCCGCGACGGCAAGGCCTACTACTTCTGCCCCGATCCGACGGCCGACGAGGACTGACCCTCAGTCGAGGACCATCGCGGTCGCGGCGTACAGGGCGTGGTCCGACGCCAGCCGGTTGAGCGGCCCACGGTCGCTGACGTAGCCGGAGAACGACACCTCCCGGGTGCCGACGATCCAGTCGATCGGGGTCGGTCGCGGCGGCGCGCAGCCCTCCGGGCCGTACGCGCCCCCGTTGGCGAACCGCACCGGGAGGGCGGCGGCGATCGTGCAGAAGAACGCCGCCTTGGCGTTCATGTCACCGGTGAAGACCACGGGCGTCCCGTCCGCGTTGAGCTTCCCGATGGCCTCGATCTCGCGTTGCAGGGCCGCCGCGCGCCAACGGTCGTTGCTGCCACCGCACACCGCGCACCCGCTGGCCGGGTTGTGGACGTTGAGGAACCACACCCGGCGCCCGGTGGCGCGGTACTGCAGCAGCACCACCGGTGTCCGGACCGTGCTGCCGCCGAAGTAGGGCACCGGCACCGAGCCGGTGTCGACCAGCTCCCACACGTCGGTGCGCCAGGCGATGGCGCGCCGGCCATCGGCGGTCTCGTCCCCACCCGCCGGGAACCGCGCCCAGCGGCCGCCGACCAGCCGGTCGAAGAGGTCACGCTGCGGCGGCTCGAACTCCTGGAAGCCGACCACCTCCACCTGGTGGTGCTCGAGGAGGCGTACGGCGTGGGGCAGCCGCTCGGCGTAGGACCGCTTGAGCCGGGAGTCACCACCCCGGCGGGTGTGCGAGGCGCCGAGGAGGTTGAAGGTGGCCACCCGGAACATCGTCGGGCGGGCGGCGGCGCTCTGCGCGGCTGAGGCCAGCGCGGACGCGTCGGGCGCCAGCCGCTGACCCGGGGTGGCGGTCGGCAGCGTGGCCGTAGGCGCCGGCGCCGCGGTCGCGGTGGGCGACCCCGACGACGACCCCGACGGCGATTCCGGGGCCGCCGGCGTCACGCTCTGGCTCGGTGAGGGACCGAGCGAGGAGTGGACGACCGGGCCGCCGCTGCCGCCTGGCTCCTCCTGGGCACGCTCGGCGCCGTCGTCGCCCAGCAGCGCCTGCAGGGCGACCAGTCCGCCGAGGAGCGCCACGATGAGGACGGCGACCAGCAGGTCGAGCAGCGGTGGCCGCCGGGAGGCCGACGACGTCCGGGTCATGCGGAGAATTCCACCAGATCACCGGCAGGACTGCTGGTCTATACCAGAAATCCCAACTGCCACATTAGTATCAACAGCGCCCGTGCCGTCTTCCCCGACTGGAGCACCGATGCCGGACCGCACCCCGACGACGACGCCCGCCGCGGCCCCTCTTCTGCGCCAGGCCCGCCGTGCCGTCCGCCTGCTGACGGGCGTCACCACGACGCTCGCGCTCGCCGGCGCGCTGCTGGTCGCCGGCGCTCCGGACCGCGCGGCCGAGCGGGCGCCGGAGTCGCTGCGGCTGACCGCCGGGGGCGTGCAGCCGCCCGGGCCGACCCGGTTCCGGATCAGCACGTTCAACGTGCTCGGCTACGGGCACACCATGCCGGGCGGCCGCAAGGGGTACGCCGACGGCCGGACCCGTCAGTCGATGGCCAACCAGCTGATCCGAGCCCAGGGACTGGAGATCATCGGGTTCCAGGAGATCGAGTCGCCGCAGATCGCGCAGTTCAAGGCTGAGCTCGGCGCCAGCTACGAGATCTGGCCGGGCCGGACCGACTCCCGGCAGGGCTACCACCCCAACGTCGACGGCAACAGCATCGCGTGGCGCAAGGACATCTGGAGCCTGGTGTGGACCCGGTTCTACAAGGCGCCGTACTTCAAGGGCGCCCTCTACGACCGCCCGATCGTGATGCTGCAGCACAACGTCACCGGCCAGCGCATCATCGTGAGCAACACGCACAATCCCGCGAACTCGTTCGGCGACGCGCAGGCGCTGCGGAACCAGGCGGTCGCGATCCAGGCCGCGACCTTCAACGCGCTGCGCGCCGAGAACCCCGGCGTGCCGATCCTGTTCACCGGCGACATGAACGACACCCAGCGGTTCTTCTGCCCGTTCGTCCGCAAGACCGGCTACGCCTTCCAGGCGGCCAACGGCGGGGTCGTCGGCCCGTCGTCGTGCACGCTGCCGCGGACCCGGTTCATCGACTGGATCATGGGCACCAAGGACCTGGCCTTCGACAACTACCAGCAGCTGCGCACGCCGTACATCAAGCAGGTCACCGACCACCCGCTGATCTGGGCCGACGCGACCATGCGGTCGCCGGCGTTCCAGGCCTCGGGCCTGCAGCGCGCGGTGGTGCTCGACATCGCCGGACTGCCCTCCGCCGCGCTGTCGACGCGGTACGCCCGGCACATCCCCAATCTGCGCCACCTGCTCGCGGCCGGCTCGGCCACCCTCAACGCGCGCACGACGCCGGAGGCGACGGCGTCGCTGCCGAACCTGGTCTCGCTGCTGAGCGGTCGTCCCGTCGACCGGCGGTACGGCGGCCACGGCACGCTCGGCGGCAAGCCCCGCACCGTCGGGAAGGCCGCCGGGCGCTACGTGAAGTCGGTCTTCGACGTGGTCCACGACTGGGGTCGCTCGACGAGCTTCATGTCCACCGACCGCGCCGCCGGCATCGTGATCCGCTCCTGGAGGACCTCCGGCGCGCCGGACAACCAGGGCGTTAGCTACGGCAGGAGCAAGCTGACGGTCGCCAGCCTGCGCCGCGACGACGCCGCGATGACCAAGGTGCTCAAGGCGCAGCTCAAGCGCGCGCCGCGCACGCTGTCGGTCGCGCACTTCACCGGCCCGCGCACCGCCGGCACGAAGTACGGCTTCCTCAGCAAGCGCTACCTCGCGGCGCTGCGGCGACTGGACCGGCAGGTCGGGCAGATCCGCCGCACGATCCTCGGCTCGCCGCGGCTGGCCCGCTCGACGATGCTGGTCGTCACCGGCGACTCCGGGGGTCACGGGAAGCGTGCCCGGGGCCGGGCCGCGTCCAACTACACCGTCCCGTTCGTCGTGTGGGGTCACGGCATCCCGGGTGGACAGGACCTGTACGCCCTCAACCCCGCCTACCAGAACCCCGGCGCCGGGCAGCTCGGCCTGACCGGCCCGCAGCCCATCCGCCCGGGGGTCGTGGCCAACCTCGTGACCGCCATGCTGGGCCTTCCGACCGTCCCACGGTCGGTGCTGAACAGGTCCCAGGACTTCAACGTGCTCGTGCAGCCCTGATCGGGCGATAGCGTTCGCCCGTGAGCACTGCCCCCTCGCGCGTCTACGCCGCCCGCCTGGTCGGCCTGCCGATCTTCGATCCGCAGGGCGACCAGGTGGGCAAGGTGCGTGACCTCGTGGTCTCGCTGCGCTCGGAGGGAAGCCAGCCCCGAGTGCTCGGCATGGTCGTGGAGGTGTTCGGGCGGAGGCGGATCTTCGTGCCGATGACCCGCGTCACCACCATCGACAGCGGCAGCGTCTACACCACCGGCCTGCTCAACATGCGCCGCTTCGAGCAGCGCTCCACCGAGACGCTGGTCATCGGGCAGATGCTGGACCGGCAGGTCACCATCACCTCCACCGGCGTCACGGGCACCGTCTACGACGTCGGGATGGAGCAGGCCCGCAACCGCGACTGGGTCCTCTCCCGGGTCGCCGTGCAGGAGCCCGCCAAGGCGCTGCGTCGCCGCGGCCAGACCCACGTCGTGGAGTGGAACGACGTGGTGGGACTGGCCCACCGCTCCCCCACGCAGCCGGCCACGCACCTGCTGCAGGCGATCAACGAGCTGCGGCCCGCCGACGCCGCCCACATGATCCACGGACTGCCGGCCGAGCGCCGCCGCCAGGTCGTCGCCGGACTGGACGACGAGCGGCTCGCCGAGGTCCTGGAGGAGCTGCCCGAGGACGACCAGGTCGAGATCCTCGCGGCGCTCGACTCGGAGCGGGCCGCGGACGTGCTCGAGGAGATGTCGCCCGAGGACGCCGCGGACCTGATCGCGGAGCTGCCGCCGGAGACCGCCGCCACGCTGCTGGACCTGATGGAGCCCGAGGAGGCCGAGGACGTCAAGCGGCTGATGTCGTACGCCGAGAACACCGCCGGCGCGATGATGACGCCCGAGCCGGTCATCCTCGGTCCCGACGCAACCGTCGCCGACGCGCTCGCGCACGTCCGCAACCCCGAGCTCACCCCCGCACTCGCCGCGCTCGTCTACGTCTGTCGCCCGCCGCTGGAGGCACCGACCGGCAAGTTCCTCGGCGTCGCCCACATCCAGCGACTGCTGCGCGAGCCACCGTCCTCGCTGGTGGCCGGTGCGCTCGACACCGACCTGGAGACGCTGCGCCCCGAGGACACCCTCGACGAGGTGGCGGCCCACCTGGCGACGTACAACCTCGTGGCGGCGCCCGTCGTCGACGAGGACGGCCGCCTGGTCGGCGCGGTCTCCGTGGACGACCTGCTCGACCACATGCTGCCGGAGAACTGGCGGGACCGGGCGGTGCGCCGTGGCTGACCGCACCGAGCCCCGCGTGCGGCTCGACACCCCGCGCGACACCCGCCGGCAGCTCGTGCGCCGGCCCGCCTTCGAGCGCGACGCGTTCGGCAGGTTCGCCGAGAAGTTCGCCCGCTACATGGGCACGGCCCGGTTCCTGATCTGGATGACCGGCGTGGTGCTGGCCTGGGTCGCCTGGAACTCGCTGGCCCCCGCCGACCTGCGCTTCGACAAGTTCCCGTTCATCTTCCTGACCCTCGCGCTCAGCCTGCAGGCGTCGTACGCCGCGCCGCTCATCCTGCTCGCCCAGAACCGGCAGGAGGACCGCGACCGCGTCATCGCCACACAGGACCGCCAGGTCGCCGGGCAGGCCCGCGCCGACATGGAGTTCCTGGCGCGGGAGATCGCCTCGCTGCGGATGACGCTCGGCGAGGTGGCCACCCGCGACTGGATCCGGTCCGAGCTGCGCTCGGAGCTGCGCTCCCTGCTCGCGGACCTCGAGGAGCGGACCGCCGGCCGCGAGCCGGACGGCGAGGGTGCTCCCGACGAGGGCGAACCGGCCGCCCCCCGTTAGGCTTGAGGATCATGAGCACCCTGTTGGACGCGGTCAACGCCGCGCTCGCGACCGTCAACGACCCCGAGATCAAGCGCCCGATCACCGATCTGGGCATGGTGGAGTCGGTCGAGGTCGACCCCGCGGGCGTCGTGCACGCCAAGGTGCTGCTCACCGTCGCCGGCTGCCCGCTCAAGGACACCATCAACCGCGACGTGACCGCGGCACTCGACAGTGTCGAGGGCGTCACCGGTGTGGACCTGCAGCTGGGCGTGATGACGCCCGAGCAGCGCTCCGCGATGCGGGAGTCGCTCACCGGCGGTGCCGCACAGCGCGAGATCCCGTTCGCCAAGCCGGGCTCGCTGACCAAGGTCTTCGCCATCGCCAGCGGCAAGGGCGGCGTCGGCAAGTCGTCGGTCACCGTCAACCTCGCCGTCGCGATGGCAGGCCAGGGCCTCAAGGTCGGCATCGTCGACGCCGACATCTACGGCCACTCGGTCCCGGCCATGCTCGGCATCGCCGACTCCCGGCCGACCCAGGTCGACGACCTGATCATGCCGGTACCCACCGCCTCGGGCGTCTCGGTCATCTCCATCGGGATGCTCAAGCCCCGTCGCGACCAGGTCGTCGCCTGGCGCGGCCCGATGCTGGACCGCGCCCTGGTGCAGATGCTCGCCGACGTCTACTGGGGCGACCTCGACGTCCTGCTGCTCGACCTTCCGCCGGGCACCGGTGACGTCGCGATCTCGCTCGGGCAGCACCTCCCCAACGCCGAGATCGTCGTCGTCACGACCCCGCAGGAGGCCGCCGCCGAGGTGGCGGAGCGGGCCGGCACGATGGCCGAGATGATGCACCAGCGCGTCGTCGGCGTGGTCGAGAACATGAGCTACCTGCCCTGCCCGCACTGCACCTCGGAGGCGCCCGATGGCCCAGTGCACCGGCTCGAGATCTTCGGGTCGGGCGGCGGCGCCCGGGTCGCGCAGACGCTGTCGCAGCGCTTCGGCACCGACGTGCCCCTGCTGGGCCAGGTGCCGCTGGAGATGTCGCTGCGCGAGGGCGGTGACGCCGGCAAGCCGGTCGTCGCGGCCGACCCCACCGCACCGGCTGCGGCCATCCTCACCCAGGTGGCCGAGAAGCTCGCCGGGCGCTCTCGTGGGCTCGCCGGACTGCAGCTCGGCCTCACTCCCACCAGCAAGCTCTGAGTCCAGGGCCGCGTCGTGTTCGGCATCGGGCTGGCGGAGCTCGCGGTCATCGCGTTCGTCGCCGTCATGGTGTTCGGGCCTGACCGGCTGCCCGAGCTCGCCCGCCAGGCCGGCCAGTTCGTCCGTCGCCTCAAGGCGCTGGCCGACGGCGCGCGGGACCAGATCCGCGAGGAGCTCGGTCCCGAGTACGCCGACCTGGAGCTGAGCGACCTCGACCCCCGCGCCTTCGTCCGCAAGCAGCTCGCCACGGCGCTCGAGGACGATCCCGACGACCGCGACGCCACCACCGCGCCCGACGCCGGCTCGCCCGGGACCGATGCCGACTGGACCTACCCCCGCCCGCGCCGCGCCGTGACGGTCCTCGCCGCCGGAGAGATCCCGCCCTACGACCCCGACGCCACCTGACCCGTTGAGACCCGGGTTCCCGTGGGTTGAGCCCCGGGTTCCCGTGGGTCAGGGACGGCTCTGCACCGCCGCCAGGTTGTCGAAGGGCACCAGCACGACGCGCGCCGGCTCGCCGCTCACCACCTCCACGAAGTCGCCGCCGACCCTCCGCAGCACGCCCTCGTGGCGACGTCCGTCCACCAGGTGGAGCAGGCACCGCTCCTCGCCGTCGGCGAGCCGACGCAAGGCCGAACCGAGCCCCAGCCTCGCGACCACGGGCCAGGCCACATCCGGTACGCCGCGCTCGCTGGCGCCCCGTACCGCCGTGACCGCTGCCTGCCGCACCACCCAGTCCTGCCCGGCCCCGCTGACCAGCAGCCACCCGGTCGCCACCCTCTCGAGGACGCCCGCCACGGTTCCAACGCCCAGGAGGTCGACCGCGACCTCGGCGCCGACCGAGGCCATCAGGCGCGCGGCGAGCGTGACCTGCTGGTACTCCGCCCGCATCCGGTCGGCGAGCTCGGCCTCGCGATCGCGAGCGAACGCCGCCTCCGCCTGGCCCTCCAGGTCGTCGAGGAAGGCGAAGAGCTCCTCTTCCCAGCCCATGGGCCGAGCGTGGCACCTCCGGCCCTGACCACGCCAGCCCTCCACAGCCGGCAGGCGCGCTCGTTGACAGCGGCGTCAAATGCGGTGTCCCATGGTCAAACGGACGCAAACACACGCTCATAGGGGCTCTCGGGATGATCTGGTTACGCACGCTCGCGCTCTGGCTGGCCGCCTCCGCACTGCTGCTGGGCGGGACGCCGCGGCTGCTGACCGGCGTCGGGACCGGCGCGACGTTCGCCGACACGCTCGTCGCGGGCTGCCAGCTCGCGCTGTTGGGCTGCGCCGGCTGGGCCTGGCTGGCGGTGACCGCCGTCGTCGTCGAGGTGCTCCGCGGCCACCCGAACGCCGCGCGCCGCAGCAGGGCCGTCCCCCGACCGCTGCGGCGCGCGGTACTCCTGGCCTGCGGGGTGGCGCTCACGACGAGCGGAACGGCTATCGCCGACACCCCGCAGGACGCCCCGCGCGACGCCTCGTATGACGCCTCGTATGACGCACCGGCCGAGGTGCTTCTCGCCGGCCTGCCCTACCCCGCACGCGCCCACGACGCGACGGCGCCCGCCGCGACAGCCCCCGGCGCGACAGCCCTCGGCGCGACCGGCGCGACCGTCACGGTGCGCCCCGGTGACTCGCTGTGGTCGATCGCGGCCCGCCGACTGCCCCGGGGTGCCAGCGATGCCGCCGTCGCCCGCACGAGCGCTCTGCTCCACCGGCTCAACCGGGACGTCATCGGCGACGACCCGGATCTCATCCATCCCGGGCAGCGCCTGCGCCTGCCCGACCGAACCCTCAGGAGGCCCTCGTGACCGACTCGCTCCCGGCGACGGCCGTCGTCCCTCTCCGTCCCGCGCCCATCGCCGTCGTGCAGGGGACGCTCGCGCTGGAGCTCCAGCCCCGCACCGAGCCGCCCCGTCCGCGGGTGGACCGTCCGGGCGCCGGGTCCGACGTGGTGTGCATCGACCGCGGCGTACGCCGGGACGCGGAGGCCTGGTCGTGTCGGTTCGTCCAGGCAGCCGTCGAGATCGTCGGTGGGGACCGCCCTGCGACGCAGCTGGTCCGCTGGACGACCTCGGAGGTCTACGCCGACCTGGTCAGGCGGGCGCAGCTGGTCGCGCTGGCCGGCGGGCACCAGCCCGGCCAGGCGCGGGTGCAGCCGGTGCGGCCCAAGGTCGTGGGCATCCGCACCTGCTTCGTCGCTCCCGGCACCGTCGAGGCCGGTGTGCACATTCGCTACGGTCACCGCTCGCGCGCGGTCGCCGCCCGCTTCGAACGCCGTCAGGACCGCTGGCTGTGCACCGCCCTGGAGTTTGCCTGAGCAGCCGTCCGCGAGGGACGAGCGGACGGCGTGGGCTCAGGCAGGTCGAGCAAGCGTCGCGACCGAGCCTGCGAGGTCGCGACAGCGCGTCGAGACCCAGTCGATCCAGAGGACCGACCAGGTCTCGATACGCTCGCTGGCGCTCGCTACTCGGCCAGCGTCAGCCGTTGCTGCCCGTCTTCAGCCCCGTGGGGCCACCCGGACGCCCGTGGCACTGCTTGAACTTCTTCCCGGAGCCACACGGGCAGGCCTCGTTGCGGCCGACGCCGGCGTACGGGTCGGCGGTCGGCACGGCGGCCTTGACGGCCTGCTCACCCTGCTCGTCGGGAGCCGAGTAGGCCAGCGCCTGCGGGGTGCGCGGCCGGTCGAGGCCCTTGGCCTTGATCTGCGGCTGCGAGGCCGCCTGCAGCGCCGCGGAGATGTCGGCCAGACCGTTCTCGTCGATCTCGAGCTCGAGCTCGGGCTCCTCCTCGACCTGCACCTCGAGGTTGAAGAGGTAGCCGACGGTCTCCTCCTTGATGCCCTCCATCATCGCGGAGAACATGTCGAAGCCCTCGCGCTGGTACTCGACGAGCGGGTCGCGCTGGCTGTAGGCGCGCAGGTAGATGCCCTCGCGCAGGTAGTCCATCTCGTAGAGGTGCTCGCGCCACTTGCGGTCCAGCACCGAGAGGACGACGCGACGCTCGAGCTCGCGCATCACCTCCTCGCCGACCTCCTGCTCACGGGCGTCGTACGCCGCCTGGGCGTCCGCCTTGAGCCGGGCGACGAGCTCGTCGCGGTCGAGGTTCGCCTTGCCGCCGACCTCGTCGGCGAGCGACTCGTGGCTGAACGACACCGGCCACAGCTGCTTGAGGTCGGTCCAGAGCTGGTCGAGGTCCCAGACCTCGGCGAACTCCTGGGTGCCGGCGAGCACGACCGAGGTGACGACGTCGTCGATGAACTCGCGGATCTGCGACTCGAGGTCGGCGCCCTCAAGCACCTGCCGGCGCTCGGCGTAGATGACCTTGCGCTGGCGGTCCATGACGTCGTCGTACTTGAGGACGTTCTTGCGGGACTCGAAGTTCTGCGACTCCACCTGCCCCTGCGCGTTGGCGATCGCGTTGGTGACCCGCTTCGCCTCGATCGGGACGTCGTCCGGGATGCGGAGCACCTGCAGCACCCGGTCGACCCACTCGGACTTGAACAGCCGCATGAGCTCGTCCTCGAGCGAGAGGTAGAACCGGGACTCGCCCGGGTCGCCCTGACGGCCGGAACGACCACGCAGCTGGTTGTCGATGCGGCGGGACTCGTGCCGCTCGGTGCCGACGACGTACAGACCGCCGAGGGAGGTGACCTCCTCGTGCTCGGCCTTGACCCGGTCGCGCAGCTGCTCGAGTGTCGCGGGCCAGGCGGCGTCGTAGGCCTCGGCCGTCTCGCCGGTGGGCTCGAGTCCCTGCTTGCGCAGCTCGAGGTCGGCCAGGAACTCCACCGAGCCGCCGAGCATGATGTCGGTGCCGCGGCCGGCCATGTTGGTCGCGACCGTGACCGCACCCTTGTGGCCGGCCATGGCGACGATCTTGGCCTCGTCGGCGTGGACCTTGGCGTTGAGGACGCTGTGCGGGATGCCCTTCTTCTTCAGCAGCCCGGAGAGGTACTCCGACTTCTCGACCGACACGGTGCCGACGAGCACGGGCTGGCCCTTGGCGTGGCGCTCGGCGATGTCGGCGGCGACGGCTTCGTACTTCGCGACCTCGGTGCGGTAGACCAGGTCGGGCTGGTCGACGCGGGCCATCGGCTTGTTGGTCGGGATCGGCACGACGCCGAGCTTGTAGATCTTGTCGAACTCCGAGGCCTCGGTCATGGCCGTGCCGGTCATGCCGGAGAGCTTCTCGTAGAGCCGGAAGTAGTTCTGCAGCGTGATCGTGGCGAGGGTCTGGTACTCCTCGCGGACCTGCACCTTCTCCTTGGCCTCGATGGCCTGGTGCAGGCCGTCGTTGTAGCGCCGGCCCGAGAGGATGCGGCCGGTGTGCTCGTCGACGATGAGCACCTCGCCGTTGATGACGACGTACTCCTTGTCCCGGCGGAACAGCTCCTTGGCCTTGATCGCGTTGTTCATGAACGAGATCAGCGGCGTGTTGACGGAGTCGTAGAGGTTGTCGATGCCGAGGTGGTCCTCCACCTTGGTGATGCCGCCCTCGAGCACGGAGATCGTGCGCTTCTTCTCGTCGACCTCGTAGTCGACGTCGCGCTCCATCTTGGCGACGATCTTGGCGAACTCGCCGTACCACTTCACCTCGTCCTGGGTCGGACCGGAGATGATGAGCGGGGTCCGGGCCTCGTCGATGAGGATCGAGTCGACCTCGTCGACGATCGAGAAGAAGTGGCCGCGCTGCACGCACTCCTCGATCGAGGAGGCCATGTTGTCGCGCAGGTAGTCGAAGCCCAGCTCGTTGTTGGTGGCGTAGGTGATGTCGCAGTTGTAGGCCTCGCGGCGCTCCGCGGGCGTCATCTCCGGCAGGATCACCCCGACGGTCAGGCCGAGGAAGTGGTGGATGCGGCCCATCATCTCGGACTGGTACTGGGCCAGGTAGTCGTTGACCGTGACGACATGGACGCCCTTGCCCGCCAGCGCGTTGAGGTACGACGGCAGCGTGGCGACCAGCGTCTTGCCCTCACCGGTCTTCATCTCGGCGATGTTGCCCAGATGCAGCGCCGCGCCACCCATGACCTGGACGTCGTAGTGCCGCTGCCCGATGACGCGCTTGGCAGCCTCCCGGACCGTGGCGAACGCCTCCGGCATCAGGTCGTCGAGGGTCTCGCCCTTCTCCAGCCGCTGCTTGAACTCGTCGGTCATCCCGCGCAGCTCGTCGTCGCTCATCTTGACGAAGTCGTCCTCGATGGCGTTGACCGCCTTCGCGATCGCTTCGAGCTGGCGCAGGATCTTGCCCTCGCCGATGCGGAGAAGCTTGTCGAGAATGGCCACGATGGTCTGACTCCTAGGAAGGACCGAGCAGAGAAGAGGGCTGAGCGGCGCCACTCTACCCAGCGAGGCCCAGCAAGGGGGGTGCAAGGTCGCCGACCGGTTCAACCCTGATGCCGCTCAGCCCCAGCCACCCGGCGAGCCGGAGCAGCTCGGCGGCGAGCTCGGAAGCGGTCTCCGGCGGTGCGCCCGGCTCGGCGTACGCCGCCTTGACGAGCAGCACCGACGCCTGCCGGTCGGCCTTGAGGTCGACGCGGGCGACGATGCGGTCGCCGAGCAGGAAGGGCAGCACGTAGTAGCCGTGCACGCGCTTGTGGGCGGGCGTGTAGATCTCGATGCGGTAGTGGAAGTCGAACAGCGCCTCGGTGCGTGCCCGCTCCCACACCACCGGGTCGAACGGGCTGAGCAGGGCGCGGGCCGCGATCCGGCGTGGCAGGCGCGCGTCACGGTGGAGGTACGCCGGCCGGCGCCATCCCTCGACGGCGACCTGCTCGACCTCCCCGGCCTCGACCAGCGTCGCCAGCGCGCCGGCCGTGGCGGCCACCGACATCCGGTAGTAGTCGGCGATGTCCTTGGCCGTGCCGACGCCGTGCGAGCGCGCCGCCCGGCGCACCAGCTCCAGCTCGGCCTCCGCCTTCGTGGGCGTGGGCTGCTCGAGGACGGCACGCGGGATGACCCGCTCGGGCAGGTCGTAGCGCACCTCGAACTGGCCGTTGCGGCCGGCGACGGCCAGCTCGCCGGTCATGTAGAGGTAGTCGAGCGCGATCCGGGCCTGGGACCAGTTCCAGCCCCAGTGCTCCTTGGTGCGCGGAGCGCCGGTGTCGAGGTCGCGGGCGGTCAGCGCGCCACGGTCGCGGATCTCGGCGATCAGCCCGTCGTGCAGGTCGGTCGGCACCTCCTTCCACCACTTGAACTGCCGCTGGCGGTAGTGGTCCATCCGGTGCTGCATGTGGGGCCACAGCTCGACGGGCATGAACGCCTGCACGTGTGCCCAGTACTCCACCACCCGTCGCGGCGCGCGCTCGGCGGCGCGGTGCAGCAACCCGACGTCGTAGGGGCCCATCCGGGAGTAGAGCGGCATGTAGTGGGCCCGCTGCAGCACGTTGACGCTGTCGATCTGCAGCACGCCCGTGCGCTCCAGCGTGCGCTGGAAGGTGCGCATCGTCGGCACTGCGTGGGCCGGGTCGAGGAATCCCTGCGCCGCGAGCGCGACGCGACGAGCCTGGGCGAGCGACAGCGACTGCACGGCGAGCAGCCTAGGCGCAGCCGCCGACAATCGTTCTCGACGGCCGACTGGGTTTCGAGACGCGTCACGCAGCCCTTCGCAAGCTCAGGTCTGCGTCGACGCTCCTCAACCTGCCTCGCTGTTCGTAGCCCGACCTCGTTCCTCGGTCGGCCTACGGCAAGTCAAGCAGCTTCTCGCGCACGGCGTACATGACCGCCTCCATGCGGGAGTGCAGCTGCAGCTTCTCCAGCATGTTGCGCACGTGGTTCTTGACGGTGTTCTCGGAGATGAACAGCTGCTTGGCGATCTCGCGGTTGTTCAGCCCCTTGGCCACCAGCCGCAGCACCTCGAGCTCGCGCTCGGTCAGCCGCAGGCCGGGCACGTGGTCGCGCTCGGGACGCGACATCTGCTTGAACTCGTCGATGAGCTTGGCCGCCATCGACGGGCTGATGAGCGACTGGCCGTCGGCGACGACGCGGACGGCCTGCGCCACCTCGTCGATCGAGGAGTCCTTGAGCAGGTAGCCGGAGGCGCCGCTCTTGACCGCCTCGTAGAGGTCGGCCTCCTCGTCGGAGACGGTCAGCATGATGATCCGGGCCGTGGGGACGGCCTCCTTGATGGCGCCGCACGCCTCCAGGCCGGTACGGCGCGGCATGCGGATGTCGAGCAGCACCACGTCGGGGGCGACGGTGGCCGCGATCTTGGTGCCCTCGTCGCCGTCGCTGGCCTCGCCGACGACCTCGATGCCGGTCTCGGCGGCCAACAGCATCGTCAAGCCCCGCCGGAAGAGCTCCTGATCGTCGACAACGAGGACCCGGATCGGCTCGGCCGCCGTGGCGTGAGGGCTGGACACAGCAGAATCATGGCACGTCCGGGTCATGTAGGTCCCATCCTCCTTGACGGATCTGACCGGGCGGACTGGCCCTTTCGGGCCAGCCCACCCGGACCATTCCCGCATTGCGGAAACGTGTCGACTCAGTCCCCGGTGTCCAGATCCAGGCCGATGACGCCGTAGTCGTAGCCCCTGCGGCGGTAGACGACGCTGGGCCGCTCGGTCTCCTTGTCCACGAACAGGTAGAAGTCGTGGCCGACCAGCTCCATCTCGTAGAGCGCCTGGTCCAGGGTCATCGGCGCCGCGGCGTGAACCTTCTCACGCACCACCAGCGGGCCGTCGCCGGTGACCGTGATCGGTCCGACCTGCCGTTCGACCGGCGCCTCGGTGTCGGTGGCGGTCGACTCCTCCAGCAGCCCGTCGACGGGCAGGTCGGCCAGCGCCTGGCCGACCGAGACCGGCGTACGTCGGCCGCGGTGGACGCGTCGCCGGTCGGCGGCGCGGCGCATCTGCGCGGCCATCTTGTCGAGCGCCAGGTCGAGCGCCGCCATCTTGTCCTCGCCGGCCGCCTCGGCCCGGATCACCGGGCCCTTGGAGAAGCCGGTCAGCTGGACGTGGACCGCTCCCTTGTGCTGCCGACCATTCGGCTCGCAGTCGACTTCCACATGGACGCGCATGATGCGGTGGTCATGCTTCTCGAGTCGCAGCAGCTTGTCGTTGACGTGGCTTCGGTAGCGGTCGGAGATGTCGCAGTTACGCCCGGTGACGACGACTTCCATGTGGGCCTCCCAGCACTAGACGCGCGGCGATCGACGCCGCTCGGTCGGGTGGAGCGGCGGGGCTCTTCTTGCCCGCCGACGGAGCCTCGATCCTTCGAGGCTGAGATGGAGTCCGTCCGGCCGACCTGGTCTTCGACCCCACAATCGCCTGCTGAGGCTTCCGCAGCTCATCGCCACTACCGGCCTTCTCCCGACGCTCCGCCGTATCTGACGGCGGTGCCGAGGCAGGACTTACGTCTAAGCCGCACCGTGATCCCCAGTTGCCTGGGTTACGTGGACCGCTTCGCCTGCGACTGGCATCGGCTAGCCGCCCGCGCGCCCGGTCGAGGGGCGCCTGGACGACGCAACCACGGACCCGGACGGACTCCATACAGAGACGTTAGTCCCCTCCCCTGCCCGAACAAAGGGAAGGTCCCGATCCCTGGCCCTCCGGTCCCGATCCCCGTCCCCGATCTCGTTCCGGTTCACAGCCTGGACCCACGCCCGATCGACGGCGAGTGGCGGCGACCGCGGCGATGGCCGCCACCGGGACGCCCACCGCGGCCAGCGCCCGCTGGGCCTCACGTGCGGTCGCCCCGGTGGTGACGACGTCGTCGCACACCACGACGCCGGCCCGCGGCAGGTGCCGGGCCAGCCGGGCCAGTCCGACCGACGGGCAGGTCATCGACCCGGCCAGGTTCGCGGCGCGGGCGCCCGCGTCCAGACCGGCCTGGTCCACCAGGCCCGGACGGGTCCGTAGCAGCGCGGCGGCGCGCACGTCGTGACCGGCACCCCGCA
>NZ_DASWXC010000002.1:0-48456 GCF_036405735.1 Nocardioides sp. | reverse complement strand
CACCCTGGACCGGCTGGTGGCCGACGCGATCGTCCGGTTCGACCCCGAGACCGCCGCCCAACGCGCGCTGGAGGACCTCGAGACCCGCCACGCCCGCGTCACCCTCAACCACGTCCCCGACGGCATTCTGGCCACCGGCCGCCTCGACGCGGTCGTCGACGCCGCCGACGCCCTCGAGCTCAACACGATCCTGGCCCAGATCGCCGCCAGCCTGGCCACCGCGGGCGACACCGACCCCCTCGACATCCGCCGCGCCAAGGCCCTGGGCCTGCTGGCCCGCGGCGAACTACCCCACCAGCCCGACCAGCCCGACCAGCCTCGCGCGACCAGCAGCGGACGGCGCCGGCAGGTGGTGCTGCACGTCAGCCTCACCGACACCGCCCTGCACGGCTGCGGCGACGGCATCGCCACCCTGGCCACCCCCACCGGCCGGCCGCTGGGCCCGGTCACCGTCGAACAGGTCCAGCAATGGTGCGCCACCCCCGACGCCGAGATCACCGTCAAACCGGTCATCGACCTGCTCGCACTGGTGACCAGCACCGGCTACCAGCCCTCGACCACCCTGCGCGAGCAGACCGTGGCCCTGCACCGCACCTGCGCCTTCCCCCACTGCGACCGCCCCGCCGACAACCTCGACCTCGACCACATCCACCCCCACGCCACCGGCGGCGCCACCGCCAGCGACAACCTCGCACCCCTGTGCCGACGCCACCACCGCACCAAGACCCACACCACCTGGACCTACACCAGACTCGGCCCAGCCGAACACCTCTGGACCAGCCCCCACGGCCACCAGTTCCTCACAGACCGCCACACCACCCGCGACGTCTCGCCCGACCTCCACGACACGGGCTGAACCGACCCCGCCCGGCGTTCGCGCCCCGATCAGTCGTAGATGACCGCTTCGCCGCGCGCCCGCAGCGCCGCGAGCCCCTCGCGCATCGCCTGCAGCTGCTCGGGCGAGTGCCCGACCCAGTCCGTCACCTCGCCGACGACCCGCAGCGGGTGGCGGCTGCGGAAGGACCGGGTCGGGTTGCCCGGCAGCTTCTTGTCGGTGACGTTCGGGTCGTCCTCGAACTCCCCCGTCGGCTCGACCAGGTAGATCCGGCCGGGGCCGTCGCCGAGTGCGAACTCGGCGCCCCAGACGGCGGCATCGAGCGTCTCGGTGAAGTAGACGTAGTTCATCAGCCGGCCGGCCTCGTAGTTCGACTCCCGGCCCGCCACGAGCAGGTCGCCGGCGACGAGGTCGGCCTTCGTGCCATGCAGGTAGACACCCTCGGCGTAGACCTCGAACGGCACGGGCTGCCTGGGTGCACTCATGGGCCGACCCTAACGAGCGCCCACTACATTGACCCCGTGCGCCGACGATCCCTGCTCTCGGTCGATCACCTGGCTCTGTTCGTGCGCCGGACCCTGCTGGTGGTCTTCGGCGTGCCGGCGGCGCTGGCCGTCGTGATGAGCATCGTGGACGCCTACCGCAGCCGCGGCCGCCGGTCCAAGCCCTTCCCGACCCTGCCGCCCAAGAGCACACCGGTCGGCGACGGCACCATCACGACGTACACCTTCGGTGCCGACCTGTACGACGACATGCTGGCCGCGATCGAGGGCGCGCAGCGACAGATCCTCTTCGAGACCTACATCTGGAAGGGCGATGCCATCGGCGAGCGGTTCAAGCGGGCGCTCATCGCCGCAGCGGACCGCGGCGTCGACGTCTACGTCATCTACGACGCGTTCGCCAACCTGGTCGTCTCCCCGAGGTTCAAGCGTTTCCCACCGCAGGTCAGGGTGCTGCGCTACCCCGTGTACGGCGCCGGCTGGCGGTTCTTCGACCTGCGCCGCTACGGCCGCAACCACCGCAAGATCCTCGTCGTCGACGAGGACGCCGGGTTCGTCGGCGGCTACAACATCGGCACCGCCTACGCCACCGAATGGCGCGACACGCACGTGCGCATCACCGGACCGGGCGTGTGGGACCTCAAGCGCGCCTTCGCCGACTTCTGGAACCTGCACCGCCGTCGCTTCTTCAGCCCGAGCCTGCGGCCGCTGCTGCTGGAGATGTCCACGACCTGGGAGCCGCAGATCCGGTTCCACCGCAACGTCCCGCGGCTGTTGATGTTCCCCATCCGGGCGATGTACCTGGAGGCCATCAACCGCGCCTCGAAGAACGTCTGGCTGACCCACGCCTACTTCCTGCCCGACCAGGATCTCGTCGACGCGCTGCGGGACGCCGCCCACCGCGGCGTCGACGTACGCATCCTGGTGCCGCTGAAGTCCAACCACATCGTCGCCGACTGGATCTCCCGCGGCTACTACTCCCAGCTGCTCGAGGCCGGCGTCCGGATCTTCCGCTTCCGCGACGCGATGGTGCACGCCAAGACCGCCACCATCGACGGCGCCTGGACCACCGTCGGCACCGCGAACATCGACCGGATGAGCCTGACCGGGAACTTCGAGATCAACGTCGAGGTGATCGACGAGGCCTTCGCGACGGTGCTCGAGGAGATCTTCGAGCTCGACGAGTCCAACGCCCTGGAGCTGACCAGCAGCGAGTGGGAGGCGCGCGACCTCCACCGGAAGTTCACCGAGTTCGTGCTGACCCCGCTGCGCCCGTTCCTCTGACTACGGCGCCGGCACCGGCCCCGGCGCGTGGGCCGCGCCCCGCTGCAGCCGCTCGAACCCGGCGGCGCACCGGCCACCGCCCTGCAGCTCCCGACGCTGGGTGGAGCGCGGGTCCTGAGCCGTCGTTCCGTAACGGCAGCGCGCGTCCTTGTCCGCGATCAGCTGCAGCCTGAGGCTGCCGCCGCTGAGCAGCTTGCCCAGGGTGTCGATCCCGGGCGCGTAGTTGCGGAGGACCGAGCGGAACTGCGGGTCGTGGGTGGTGATGATCCGCGCGAACCGCGTGAAGGTCGGGAAGAACCGCGGCAGCACGGTCGCCCAGTCGTCGACCAGGGCCTTCATCTCCCTCAGCTGCGCCGGCGAGCTCCTCAGCTGCTGGCTGAGCTCGGGGTCGTACTCCTCGAGAAACTGCGCGAACTCGTTGGCCGACGTCGCCAGCTCGCGCAGGTCGCCGGCCTGGGACGTCGGGATGTCCAAGGTGGTCCCGGAGCCGCGGATCAGGCTCCTGGTCTCCGGCCAGGCCTGGTCCAGCGCCTGCAGGATCTGCTCTCCCTGGTCGACGATCTGCCCGATCTCCTCACCGCTGCCGTCAAGGCCGGTAGCCAGCTCCGAGAGCACGGTGCGCAGCTTGGCGTCGTCGATCTGGCGCAGCACGTCGTTGACCGCCACAACCGTGGAGCCGAGGCTCTTGGGAAGGTCGGTCGAGGCGGCCCTGATGCGGCTGCCGTCGTGGAGATAGGGCCCGCTCTCGTCCTGCGGCTGCAGGTCGAGGTACTGCTCCCCGACCGGTGAGAGGCTGCGGACCTTCGCCAACGCCGAGGCCGGGATGGGGACGCCGCTGGTGAGCGCGACCGTCGCCTCGACGCCGCTCGGCGTCAGCTCGATGTCGGTCACCTTGCCGACCTTGACGCCGCGGTACGTCGCCGAGGAGCCCTCGTAGAGTCCCCCGGTGCCGGCCAGCTCGACGGTCACCCGGTCTGGCCGGGCCGTCAGCGGCTGGTCCAGCACGGCGGCGAACAGGTACGCGACGGCGACGACGAAGACCAGGCCGACGCCGATCGCACTGAGGTAGAGCCGGTTGGCCAGCAGGGCGCGAAGAAGGTTCATCGGGTCGCCTCCCCGGCGTCGGTGGTGGGCGTGCGCAGCAGGCCGGGAAGCAGGCCGCCCCCGAGGAGGCCACCCGAGCCGGTGCCACTATCGGAGCCACCATCGGAGCCCGTGCCGGAGCCGGAACCGGAGCTGGAGCCGGGGCCGGAGACCGCGCCGAGCAGGTCCGCCGCCGAGACGTGCAGGTCGAGGTGGACGTTGAGGTAGTCACCGGGCACGGCGTGCTGGATCTGCTCGGCGAGCCGCGCGAGCTGGTCCAGGGAGCCCTCCCAGCCGCCCTCGTTGGCGGCGAGCTCGGCGAGCACCGGCTCCACCTCCCGGATGGTGAGCAGCAGATCGTCGCGCGTGGCACCGACCGTCGTGTTGGCCTGGTCGGCGAACCGGCGCAGCTCGGCGAGCAGCGCGGTGAAGTTCGGCGTCTCCTCGCGCAGCACCTGCGCGGCGGGCCGGATCTGCCGCAGCGCTCGGTCGATGGTCTCCTTGCGCGCCGCGAGCGTCTGCGACGTCGAGCTCAGCGCGTCGAGCGCACGGTCGATGTCGGCGGTCGTGGCGTTGGCCTGCTCGAGGAACGTCGTCGTGTCCTGCAGCAGCTCCTTGAACAACCCCTCACGCCCACCGAGGGCGGCGTTGAGCTCCTCGGTCACCGTCTGCAGCTGCGCGAGCCCACCGCCGTTGATGAGCAGCGAGGCCTGCGCCAAGGCGTCCTCGACCGTCGGGGCCGTGCTCGTCTCGGCGAGGGTGAGCATCTCCCCGTTGCGGACCGCGGCGCCCTCCGCAGGGTTGGTGACGTCGACGAAGAGCTCCCCCAGCGGCGTCGTGTAGCGCAGTCGGGCGGTGGCGCCCCGCCGCAGCGCGGCGTCGCTGTGCAGCACGACGCGGGCCCGGGCGCGGAAGTCCCGGGCGGTGACGTCCTTGACCTTGCCGGCGTTCACGCCGTTGATCTTCACCGGAGCGCCCTCGGCGAGGTTGAGCGCCTCGGCGAACTCCATGGTGACCTCGATGGTGTCCCCCGAGACACCGCTGCCGGGAAGCGGCACGTCGCGCAGGGTGGTCGAGCAGGCCGACGTACCAGCCAGGGCGAGGGCGGTCGCTGCGGCCGCGATGCCGCGCGCGCATCGCCGCAGGATCGTGCGGATCATCGCGGTGCCTCCCGTCCGAGAGCGTTCGAGAGCCCCAGCAGCTCACCCAGGTCCGACAGCGCGTTGGTGCCGTCGAGCACCTCGCACAGGTTGAGGGGCAGCTGCTCGCAGAGCCGGGCCAGCTCGTTGCCGAGAGGGGCCAGCACGAGCGGGTCGACGCGGGCGGGCAGCGCGCCGCCGGTCTCGGCCCGCTGCAGGTTCTCCATCACCACCGGCATCACCTCGAGCAGCTCGGCGAGCTCGGCCTGCTTGTCGGTGAGGGTCTTCATCAGCGCCGAGGACTGGTCCAGGGTGCTGACGATGTCGGCACGGTTCTTGGCCGAGAAGTCGGCGACCGTCGTGACCGCCCGGTCGAGGGAGCGCAGCGCGCCGCGGAACTCCTGGCGCTGACTCGCGAGGAGCGAGCTCGCCTCGGCGACCTGCCGCACGAAGGTGCGCACGGTGGTCTCGTTGGCGTTGACCTGCCCGACGAGGGTGTTCAGCGAGGTCAGCGTGCCCACGATGTCGTCCTTCTGGCCGGCGACGGTGTCGGCGGCGCTGCCCAGGGCGTCGATCGTGGTGTGCAGCTGCTGCCCCTGACCGGCCAGCGCGGCCGCTCCCGAGTCGACGATGCGGCGCACCGCCTGGGCGGACTCCTCGCTCCCGGCGATGCCTGTGGCGAACTCGTTGAGCGTCTCGAGCACCTCGTCGAACTCCACCGGGGTGCGGGTCCGCTCGACCGGGATGGTGGCGCCGTCGCTCATCCGCGGTCCCTCGGAGTACACCGGCGTGAGCTCGACGTACCGGTCGGTCGCGACCGACCGCGCGACGACCGCCGCGCCGGCGTCGGCGGGCACGTCATGACCGGGCTCGACCTCCAGGGTCACCTTGACCCGACCGCCGTCGGGCTCGATGTCGGTCACCGTTCCGACGGTGACGCCGAGGATGCCGACGTCGTTGCCCTCGAACAGGCCGGCCGAGTCCGGGAAGTACGCCGTCACCGTCATCGGTTCCGACCCGCCGGGCAGTCCCACGGCAGCCGCGCCGGCGATCACGAGCGCAGCGACGAGCCCGGCGATCCCCGCCCGGGGCGGCTTCCGCGTCAGCAGGGACCTCATCGGCAGTCCCCCAGTCCGCAGCGGCTGTCGTCGGCCGGGAGGGCCGGCGCCGGCAGGTGGAGGCTGAGCCACGGGCCGTTGCCGAGCGCGTTGGCGACGTAACGCACCGAGGGCGCCATCGCGTCGAGCGTGCGGGTGAGCTTCTCGTCCTGGTCGTTGAGCGTGGCGATCACGCGGTTGAGGTGCGTCAGCGCGGGCTTGAGATCGTTCTTGGTCTGGTCGACGACGGCGCTGAGTGCCTCGGACAGGGCCGTGGTCTCCACCAGCAGCGTGTGAATCGCCTCCCGGCGGCTGGTCAGCTCGGTGATGACGAGGTTCGACTGCTGCATCAGCTCGACCAGGTCGGGGCTGCTCGCGGAGAGCTGGTCACTGACGCTGCGCGCCGCGGCCAGCAGGGCGCTGACCTGCGCGCCCCGGCGGGTGACCACCTCGGACAGGGCGGCGACGCCCTGCAGCGCCGGCCCGATCTCCTCGGCGGAGGTGCCGAGCGTGTCGGCCATCGCCGAGAGCGCCCGGGCCAGCACCACCGGGTCGAGCTCCTGCAGCTTGCCGGCGCCCTCGTCGAGCACGTCCTGGAGGTTGTAGGGCACCGTGGTCCGCTCCAACGGGATGGGTCCGGCCAGGCAGCAACCGCCCGCCGGGTCGACGTCGAGGTAGTGGGTGCCGAGCAGGGTGGCGACCTTGACCGAGGCCGACGACAGGGCGCCGAGCTCGAGGCCACGGTCGACGGTGAACGTCACCTCGACCAACCGGTCGACGAGACGCACCTCGCGCACCTTGCCGACGATGACGCCGTGGACCTCGACCGACTCCCCCGCCCTCAGACCCGCGGTGTGCTCGAGCACGGCGGTGTAGCTGCGGGTCCCGAACGAGGCCCGGGACAACCCCACGACCAGCGCGCCGAGCAGCCCGACGACCACCAGCGCCACCAGCCCGATCCTGAACGGGTCGCGCTCCGCGAGCGGCTTCATCGACACACCTCCGAGCGCCGGGGGTCGGGGCCCGCGGGGTTGAGGCCGTCACCGCTGCCGAGAGCGACCTTGAGCGTGCACAGGTAGACGTTGACGGCGTTCTCGTACGACGTCGCGCGACCCAGTCCGCCGAACGCGACCCGGTAGGCGTCCAGGGCGGCGACGATCTTCGCCCGGGTCGCGTCGAGCATCCGTGCCACGGTGCGCAGCTGCCGAACGGAGCCGACCAGCGGCTGCCGGCTCTCCCGCAACAGCTGCGAGGTGGAGCCGATGAGCTTGCTGACGCCGTCGACGGAGGCGCCGATCGACTCCCGATCGGCGGCCAGGCCCTGCATGAGCCGCCGCAGCTCGACCACGGTGGCACTCAGCTCCTCGCCCTGACCGGCTAGGTTCTGCAGCACCGGCGTGAGGTTGGTGAGCACCTGCCCGATGACCTCGTCGCGCTCGGCCACGAAGCGGGTCAGCGAGGTCGTCTGCGTCAGCAGCTGCTCCACGGTGCCGCCCTCGCCCTGTAGCACCTTGACCATCGACGTCGCGAGCTGGTTGACGTCGGCGGGCTGCAGCACCTCGAAGAGCGGGCGGAAGCCGTTGAGCAGCGTGGTCAGGTCGAAGCCGGGGTCGGTGCGCTCGGCCGGGATGGTGGCCCCTGCCTCGAGCCGTCCGCCCCGCTCCTCGGGCTGCACCATCGCGAGGTACCGCTGGCCCACGAGGTTCTGGTAGCGCATGACGAGACGGGTGTTGTCCAGCAGGGGCTGGTCAGCGTCGAGCTCGAGCGCCACCTCGGCGCCGTCGCCGCGGACCGCGATGCCGTCGACCCGCCCCACCCGCACGCCGGCGACCTTGACGTCGTCGCCGACCCGCAGCCCGCTGACGTCGGTGAAACGGGCCAGGTAGGTCGTGGTGTCGCCGGCGACCCCGTTGGTCATGGTGTTGACCAGCAGCACCAGCAGCAGGACCGCGGCGAGGGCGAAGGCGGCGAACTTGAGGGCGACGACGCGGATGCCGGTCACTGCGCACCTCCGTGGCGGGGGCGATCGCCGGCGCCGTAGTAGCCGGGCGCGGTCAGCCGCAGCGTGCTGTCGACCTTGAGATAGCCCTGGTCGACCGCCTGGTCGACGATGCCGGCGATGCGTTGGTTGGCGCGGATCGCCGCGGTGATGCCGGAGGCGCGGTTGTCGTGCACGGCGTCGATGAGGCGGTAGCCGTTCTGGATGAAGCGCGTCAGCTGCTCGGTGTTCTGGGCCAGGAACGCGTTGCCCGCCTTGGCCAGGCTCGTGGCGTTGACGAGCATCGCCTCGAGGTCGTCGCGCTGGCGGACCAGGGTGTCGAGTGCGACGAGACCGGCGTCGGTGGCGTCCAGCAGCTCGGGCGCGATCTCGTCGACCACCTCGAGGACGTCGGCGAGCTTCGCCAGGTCGGCCCGCACGGTGGCTAGCTCGGGGGTGAACCTGGCGAGGTAGCCGTCGAGCCGCTCCGCCATGGCGCCCAGCTGCTCGCCCCGGCCCTGCAGCGCGACCGACGCGGCCCCGATCGTGGTCGCCAGCTCGGCCGGGCCCAGAGCCTTGACGAGCCGGTCGATGTCGTCGAGGGCCTGCTGCAGCTCGAGGGTCTGCTGCGCGCTGTCGGCCGGCACCACAGCGCCGGGACGCAACGCGGTCACGCTCGCCGTGCCGGCCGGCGTCGACTGCGGCCGCAGGTCGACGTACGAGGTGCCGAAGACCGTCGCCGGCAGGATCCTGGCGACGACGTCGGCGGGCACCTCACCGAGCCGGTCCTCGTCCATGGTCATCTCGACGCGTACGCCGCCGTCGGAACCCCGTCCGATCGTCGCGACGCGGCCGACGATGACGCCGTGGGCCTTGACGTCGGAGCCCTTGGCGAGCGAGCCACCGGCGTTGCGGAGCTCGGCGCTCACCTGCGGCGGTCCGCCCCAGGCGCCGCTGGAGCGCAGCTGGACGACGGCCAGCACGAGCAGCATCGAGGCCACGACGGCGAGTCCGCGGGCGGCGTACTGGTGGCGGGTGGGGTCCCTGCGCACCGGGCCGCGGGGCCGCTTGACGGGCATCAGCATCGGCGCTCCTCCCCTACCCGGAGATCCGGAAGCCCGGGTCGCCGCCCCAGAACACCAGCGTCATCAGCATGTTGAGCGAGATGACGACCACGATGCTGGCGCGGATCGACGCCCCGGTCGCCTCGCCGACCGCCTGCGGACCACCGCCGGCCCGCAGGCCGTACCAGCAGTGGATGAGGGTGATGACGAGGGCGAAGACCAGGATCTTGATGACGGAGTACCAGACGTCGCGGCCCTGCACGAACGTCGAGAAGTAGTGGTCGTACTGCCCCGGCGACTGGCCGAACAGGTAGACCACCGACCACTGCGAGGCGACGTAGGAGCCGATCAGCCCGATCAGGTAGAGCGGCAGGATCGCCACCATGCAGGCGACGACGCGGGTGGCCACCAGGTAGCGCATCGGGCTCACGGCCATCACCTCGAGCGCGTCGACCTCCTCGTGGATCTTCATCGAGCCGAGCTGTGCGGTGAACCGGCAGCCGACCTGCGCGGCGAGGGCGAGCGCCGCGATCAGAGGAGCGAGCTCGCGGGTGTTGGCGCTGGCGGAGATGAAGCCCGTGAGCGGCGCCAGGCCGACCAGCTCGAGGCCGTTGAACCCCTCGATGCCGAGGGAGGTGCCGGCCGCGATCGAGAGCAGCACCATGACGCCGACCGTGCCGCCGCCCACCAGCAGCGCACCGCTGCCCCACGCGATGTCCTTGAGCTGGCGCAGCGTCTCCGCGGGGTAGAGCCGGAGGGTCGAGGGGACGCTGCGCAGCGTCCGGGCCGCGAAGGACGCGAAGTCGCCGAGCGTGGCGAAGGCGTCGACGACGCCGTCGGCGGCGCCGGCGACGAGCCAGGTGCGGGCCATCAGGCCGCCCCCGCCGGGACGAGCATGGAGTACGCCTGGGTGATCGCCACGTTGACGACGGCGAGCAGGATGACGCTCAGCACGACCGCCTGGTTGACCGCGTCGGCGACGCCCTTGGGGCCGCCGCTCGCGCTGAGCCCCTTGTGGGCCGCGACGATCGTGGCGATGAAGCCGAAGATCAGGGCCTTGAGCTCGGCGAGGACCAGGTCCATCGGCTGGCTGAAGCTGACGAACGAGTCGATGTAGGTGCCGGCGGAGATGCTGCCGCTGCCGACGTTCATCACGAACGCGGTGACCATCGCGGTCATCGCCACGATGACGGTGAGCAGCACGGCGACCACGAGGGCGGCCACCACTCGCGGCGCGACCAGCCGCTGCACCGGCGAGATGCCCATGACCTTGAGGGCGTCGATCTCCTCGCGCACCTGCCGGGCGCCGAGGTCGGAGCAGATCGCCGAGCCGACCGCCCCCGCGATCATCAGGGACGTCACCAGCGGCGCGCCCTGGCGCAGCACGCCGATGCCGTTGACGGCGCCGCTGAAGGAGTTCGCGCCGATCTGCGAGGCGACCGCCCCGATCTGGACCGAGGTGATGACGCCGAACGGGATGGCCACCAGGATCGTGGGAAGCAGCGACACCTTCGTCATGAACCACGCCTGCAGCAGGAACTCCGTCCAGCTGAAGCGGCGCCGGGCGATGTCGGTGACCGCGGCGTACGACGCCTCGGTCCCGAGCACGACGAGCTGCCCGCTGGTGACGATGCCGGCCCGCGCCCGGTCGACCAACGTCACTGGGCCGCCCCGGTGACCCGGGTGCGAACGACCACCTTGATGCGCACGACAGCTCCCTCTTCCCCGGGCGTCTCCACCGACACACCTGTAACGGCGCTCACAGCGTGGGGTTACGCCCGGAACGGGGTACCGGGGCAGGTCAGCGCGCGGGAAGGTGGGTGCGCGGTGCCATCCGTGGCCCGCGGCGCGGCCGACGCGGACCGGCGAGCAGGAGCAGGGTGGCGACCCTGCCGCGATGCGGCCGGAACGGCTCGAGGAACTCCGCGAGCCGGGCGTCGTCCCAGTCGCGACGCTCGACGGCCCAGCCGATCTCCTTCGCGACATGGTAGTCGCCGAAGCTGACCGCGTCGGGGTCGCCGTGCGCCCGCTGGCGGACCTCGGCCGCCGTCCACACCCCGATGCCGGGCAGCGAGGTGAGCCGACGCTCGACCTCGTCGCCGGGCAGGCCGACGGTCCGCTCCAGGCTGTCGGCCACGCGCGCGGCGGTGACGAGCGCGCGGGAGCGGGCCGGGTCGACGTGGAGCTGCAGCCACTCCCAGCTGGGCACGGCCCGGATCGTCGCGGCGTCCGGCTGGACCCAGAGGTCGGGGTGGGGACCGGGGGCGCGCTCTCCGAAGCGCCGGACCAGTCGGCGGAAGCCCGCGAACGCCTCCTGTCCGGTGACCTTCTGCTCGATGACCGCGGGCACGAGGGACTCCATGACCAGGCCGCTGCGGCCGATCCGCACCTCGCCGACCCTGCGCAGGGCCGCGGTGAGCACGGGGTGGTCGGTGGTGAAGGCGGCGGGGTCGTCGTCCTCCCCCAGCAGGCCGGGCACCGACGCCAGCGCCCAACGGGCACCCGGGCCCCACGCCTCGCCATGCACGGTGCCACCAGGGTCGCCAAGGTCACCGGGGCCGCCCGGGCCGCGCAGCGCCAGGGTCGCGGGTCCGTCGGGGGTGCGGATCCCGCGCCAGTGCGCCGCCCCTTCGAGGCGGTACGTCGGGTCGCCGGGTCCACGTCGGCGGCCGAGGAGCATCCTGCCCAGCGAGACCGGGCGGCCGAACCGCCAGGTCTGCGTGAGGGATGGCTCGGGCACGTTGCGACGGTACGTGATGCTGGGGACATGCACCTCGCCGACGTCGTCGCCACCTCGGCCGCGGTCGCGGCCACCCGCTCGCGGAAGGCGAAGGTCGCGGCCCTCGCCGAGCGGCTCGCGCAGGCCGCCCCCGAGGAGCTCGAGGTGGTCACCGCCTACCTCGGCGGTTCGCTGCTGCAGCGCCGCACCGGCCTCGGTTGGCGCTCGCTGGCGACCTTGCCGCCGCCCGCGGACGCCCCGACCCTGTCCGTGGCCGACGTGCACGCCGCCTTCGACCGGATCGCGGCCCTGTCGGGGCCCGGCTCGGCCGGCGCGCGGGCGGCCGCCGTCGTCGACCTCTTCGGCCGGGCCACGGCCACCGAGCAGGCATGGCTGCGCGGCCTGGTCACCGGCGAGGTGCGGCAGGGCGCACTGGACTCACTGGTGCAGGAGGCGCTCGCCGTCGCGGCCGGGGTGCCGCTGGCCGCCGTACGCCGGGCCGCCATGCTGGCCGGCTCGACGGTCGCGGTCGCCGGCCGGGCGTTCGCCGGGGCGGACGCGCTGGGTGAGGTCGGCCTGGAGGTCGGCCGTCCGGTGCTGCCGATGCTGGCCTCGTCGGCGTCGACCGTCACCGAGGCGGTGGCCAAGGCCGCCGCTCGGGTCGCGGTGGACACCAAGCTCGACGGGATCCGGATCCAGGTGCACCGGGACGGCGACCACGTCGTGGTGGCGTCGCGGACCCTCGACGACCTGACGGCGCGGCTGCCGCAGGTGGTGGCCGTGGCGCGGTCGCTGCCGGTGTCGCGGGTCGTGCTGGACGGGGAGGCGCTGTGGGTGGGTGACGACGGGAGGCCGCGGATGTTCCAGGACTCGGCCTCGAAGGAGTCGGCGCTCTCGCCGTACTTCTTCGACGTGCTCCACGTCGACGGCCGCGACCTGATCGACGAACCGCTGGCGGAGCGGCTCGCGGTGCTCGACGCGCTGGTCCCGCCCGAGCACCGGGTCGGGCGGCTGGTCACGGACGACGCCGAGGCGGCCGAGGAGTTCGCGGCGCAGGCGATCCGGGCCGGACACGAGGGCGTCGTGGTCAAGAGTCTCGGCTCACCCTGGGAGGCCGGTCGACGCGGCGCGGGGTGGGTCAAGGTGAAGCCGGTCCACACCCTCGACCTGGTGGTGCTCGCCGTCGAGCACGGCTCCGGCCGGCGGCGCGGCTGGCTGTCCAACATCCACCTCGGCGCGCGGGACCCCGAGACCGGCGACCTCGTGATGGTCGGCAAGACCTTCAAGGGGATGACCGACGAGATGCTGCGCTGGCAGACCGAGCGGTTCACGAAGCTGGCCATCGGCCCGAGCGATGGCTGGGTCGTCACCGTCCGGCCCGAGCAGGTGGTCGAGATCGCCTTCGACGGCGTGCAGCGCTCGACGCGGTACCCCGGCGGCGTCGCGCTCCGGTTCGCCCGGGTCGTGCGCTACCGCGACGACAAGAGCCCCGACGAGGCCGACACGATCGCGACGTTGCGGGCCATGCTCGGGAGCTGACGCCGCAGCGGCGGTGGGGACACGCCGGCCACGCGAGGTTTTCTTTACCTTCCGAGGGTCCGCCTAGGGTGCTGGACATGCCTCGCCGGATCCTGCCTCTCGGGCTCGCCCTCTGCGTCGGACTGCTCTCCGGCCTGGTGTGGGTGGCCCCGGCCAACGCTGTCGTGTTCGTTCCCGCGCCCAAGCCGAGCGTGACGCGGCCGATCCTCAACGAGGTCTTCACGCTGAGCGGCTCGCTGGGCCGCAGCACGCCGCGGAAGATCCGGTTGCAGCGTCTCCACCGGGGTGCGTGGCGCACCGTCCAGACCCGGGGCACCGGCAAGCTCGGCCGCTACCGGTTCAGCGTGCGTCAGCCCACGACCACGGCGCGGTGGCGGGTCGTGGCGCCGCGGTTCAAGAGGGGCCGCACGTGGAAGCAGCGGACGACCCGGGCCGTGACCCTCATCCGACAGGCGCAGTCCGGTGTCGTCGGCGTTCCGCCGACGGTCAGGGCCGGTACGCCGGTCACCGTCACCGCCCGGTTCAGCCCCGCCCGGCCGGGGCGTCCCGTCGAGCTGCAGGCGCTCGTCGCCGGCACCTGGAGCCGGGTCGCCACGGGTGTCCAGGACGGCAACGGCCAGGCGCGCTTCTCCTACGTCTCCCCCACCCGCGCCTGGCTGGGCTTCCGGGCGGTCACCGCCGCTGCCCGCGGCGCCGCGCCGATGGTGACCGGCACCGCCCGCACGGCGGCGCTGGGCGCCGCGACGGTCCTGGTGGCCGCCCACCGCGGCGCGTCGGCGACGCACCCGGAGAACACCCTGCCGGCGATCCAGGAGGCGATCGACCAGAAGGCCGACTTCATCGAGCTGGACTTCCGCAAGACCAAGGACCCTGATGGCCCCGAGGGGCCGCTCGACGGAACCTGGATCCTGCTGCACAACGGGAGCTTCAAGGAGACCACCGACGTCGAGACGAAGTTCCCAGGGCGCGAGAACGACGGCGTCAACACGTTCACTATCGACGAGGTGAAGACGCTCGACGCCGGGTCCTGGAAGCACCCGCGGTTCGCCTGCACGATCGCCTCGCTCCCCACCGACCCCTGCCGGATCCCGACCATGGAGGAGGCGCTGGACCTGGTCCGCGTCTCGGGCTACGCCGGCCGCCTCATCCTGGAGGTCAAGGAGCTCTCGGGTGCGAACGCGGACAAGGCCGACCAGAGCCGCTTGCTGGAGTTCTACGACCGGGTGCAGGCGCGTTACCCGGAGTGGGTCTCGGACGACGACCGGGACGACAAGGCCATCGTCATGACGTTCGACGAGGGCGCCGCGCGGTACCTCAACGACATGCGCGGCACCGCGCCCACCGAGGCGCTGGCCGACGCGCGGCCCGACGGCGTCGAGGTGGCTGTCGTCATGGAGCGCGCCGGTCTGGACCTGCGGACGGTCTCCTGGACCAACCAGATCCACATCAAGGAGAGCCTGTGGGGCCCGAGGACGCCTGACGCGGTGGACGTCGTCGGGGAGGCCGTCCTGGCCGCCGCGTGGACGGTCAACAGCGTCGGCGACATCGCCCGCGTGGCGGGCCTCGGCACCGACATCGTCACCACCGACGACGTGCCGCTCGCCTGCGAGGTGCTGCTCCGGACCCGGGCCTGCCACAGCTGAGGCCGGGTCCCACCCAGCCCGTCGAGCGCAACTGCGGGTGGCACACGCCGTACGATCGGACCATGACCACGCGCGCCCCGGAGACTGACGGCCGCCGCTCGGCGGCGGCCGCGCGGCGACGCGCCCGCGAGGCGGAGATCATCGCCGCCACCCGCCGGCTCTTCGACGAGCGGGGGGTGCGTGACGCGCAGATCGAGGACGTCGCGCGGGCTGTCGGGATCAACCGGGCGATCGTCTACCGGCACTTCACCGGCAAGGAGGAGCTCTTCGCGCTCACCCTCGTCGGCTACCTCGACGAGCTGCGTGACGCCCTGCGGCAGGCCGACGGGCGCGGCGGGAGCGCGAGGGACCGGCTGGCGGCGACGGTCAGTGCCTTCGTGGAGTACGGCGTCGCGCACCCCGCCTTCTCCGACTGCGCCCAGGCGCTGATGCGGCGCAGCGGTCCCGAGCTGCTCGACGAGATCTCGGAGAGCGCGCTGCTGCGCCTCGGTCGGGGCATGACCGGCTGCCTCACGATCCTCACCGGCATCCTGCGCGACGGCAACGAGGCCGGCGAGTTCCGCGTCGAGGACCCAGAGCTGCTCGCCAACACGCTCTACGCCAGCGGTCTCGGTGCACTTCAGCTGGCGCGGGTGGGCATCCTCGTGACCGAGTCGGCCCCGGGCGTCCCGACGGTCGGCCAGGTCTCGCCGGACCAGGTGCGCGACTACCTCGTCACCGCCGCCCTCGCCCTCGCGGCCGGCTGACCCGGCCGCCGGTCTCGGGCGCTACTCCCGGTCCTGAGTTCCGGTCCCTACTTCCGGGCGCCCTTGCTCTTGCCCTTGGCCTTGCCGCCGCCCTTGCCGTCCGACTTGCTCGCGGACCTGTCGTCGGTCTTCCTCGTGGTCCGAGCGGGCTGGTCCGCCGTCCCATCGGACGCCTTCGTGGTCTGCTCGGCCGTAGGGGCGAGCGGCACCGGGGCGGGCTCGACCCACAGCTGGATCGTCGAGCCGAGGGGCACCGTCCCCTGGGGCGCCACCCTGGTCACCAGCCAGCTGTCGTGGCCCTCGCCGTCGGCCACCATCGGCCGCACCACCAGCCCGGCGGCGTCCAGCTCACGAGCGACCTCGCCGTACGGCCGGCCGACCAGTGCCGCCGACCGCACCGTCGCCGTCACCGGGACGGCCAGCGAGGGCGTCGCCTCGGCACCGACCGCGGCCCGGGGCACCTGGTCACCGCGGCCCAGGAGCACGCCCAGCGCCACGATGACCGCCGCGGCGACCGCGAGCGCGGCCCACGCGCGACTCCGACGCGACACCGCGGACCCGGTCGCGGCGGGCAGCGTCACGGTGACCGGCTCACCGGCGACCGCACGAGCGAGCGCGGCGGTGGTGGCGGCGTCGGCCGGACGGGCGGCGGGATCACGGCTGACCAGGGCCTGCACCAGCGAGCGCACCGGCGCCGGGACCGTGTCCGGCAGCGGAGGGGCGTCCTCGTTGAGGTGCGCGAGCAGCGTGCCGACCTGCGTCTCTCGGCGCAGCGGACGCTCGCCCGTGAGGCATTCGTAGGCGACCATGCCGAGCGAGTAGAGGTCCGAGCGGGCGGTGGCGCCCTCCCCCGCTGCCTGCTCGGGGCTGATGTAGTCGACCGTCCCGATGATCGTCCCGGTCAGCGTGAGCGGCTCGAGGTCGTGGCTGCGGGCGATCCCGAAGTCGACCAGCACCGCGGCGCCGTCGGGACGCAGCAGGATGTTCCCCGGCTTGACGTCGCGGTGCACGATGCCGGCGGCGTGCGCCACGGCGAGGGCGTCGGCGAGCTGCGCGACGATCGCCATGGTGCGCTCGGGCGGCAGCGGTCCGGAGCTGCGCAGCACCTGACGCAGCGGCACCCCCTCGACGAGCTCCATGACGAGGTACGGCGTCACCTCCCCGTCGACGCCCGACTCCTCGCCGTAGTCGTAGACCTGGGCGATGCCGGGGTGCGACACCGAGCCGCACAGCCGGGCCTCGGCGCGCAGCCGGGCGCGGGCGCTCTCGTCGGTGCCGGGTCGCAGCCGCTTGATCGCGACGTCGCGCTCCAGCACGAGGTCGTGGGCACGGTGGACGGTGCCGGTCCCGCCCGACCCGAGCTGCTCGCCGAGGACGTACCGATCCGCGATCACGGCACCGACTGTCCCCACGAGGTCCACCACACGGCCTCAGGTACCCCTGACCGGGGCCGCTGAATCAGCGGCCCCGGTCAGGCCCGGTCAGGCGCGGGACGCCGCGCTCAGCGCTCGACGATCGCCGTGACGCCCTGGCCGCCCGCGGCGCACACCGAGATCAGGCCGCGCCCGCCCGTGCCGGTCGACTCGGCCTTCTGGTCGAGCAGCTTGGCCAGCACGTTGACGATGCGACCGCCGGTGGCGGCGAACGGGTGTCCGGCGGCGAGCGAGGAGCCGTTGACGTTGAGCTTGGCGCGGTCGATCGACCCGAGCGGGGCGTCCAGGCCCAGCCGCTCCTTGCAGAAGATCGGGTCCTCCCACGCCTTGAGCGTCGAGAGCACCTGGGAGGCGAAGGCCTCGTGGATCTCGTAGAAGTCGAAGTCCTGCAGCGTCAGGCCGTTGCGCGCGAGCATCCGCGGCACGGCGTACGCCGGCGCCATCAGCAGCCCCTCGCCCCCGTGGACGTAGTCGACCGCCGCGGTCTCGTAGTCGGCGAAGTACGCGAGCACCTTCAGGCCCCGCTCCGCCGCCCACTCCTCCGAGCCGAGCAGCACCACCGAGGCGCCGTCGGTCAGCGGCGTCGAGTTGCCGGCCGTCATCGTGGCCGCCTCGCCCTTGCCGAAGACGGGCTTGAGCTTGGCGAGCTTCTCCACCGACGACTCCGGGCGGAGGTTGTTGTCGCGCTCCAGGCCGCGGAACGGCGTGATCTGGTCGTCGAGGAAGCCCTCGTCGTAGGCGCGGGCGAGGTTCTGGTGCGACCGGGCCGCGAGCTCGTCCTGCTCCTCGCGGGTGATCTGCCACTCCAGTGCGGTCAGCGCCTGGTGCTCACCCATCGACAGGCCGGTGCGCGGCTCGCCGTTCTGCGGGATGTTGGGGACCAGGTCGCTCGGGCGGATCGCGGCGAGCGCCTTGAGCCGGCCCTTGAGGTCCTTGGCACGGTTGGCCTCGAGCAGCGCCTTGCGCAGCCCCTCGCCGACCGCGATGGGGGCGTCGGAGGTGGTGTCGGAGCCGCCGGCGATCCCGGAGTCGATCCTCGCCAGGGCGATCTTGTTCGCGACGTAGATCGCCGCCTGGAGGCCGGTGCCGCAGGCCTGCTGGATGTCGGTCGCGGGCGTCGAGGGCGACAGCTTGGAGCCGAGCACCGACTCACGGGCGAGGTTGAAGTCGCGGCTGTGCTTGAGCACGGCACCGGCGACGACCTCGCCGACCTGCTGGCCCTCGAGGCCGAAGCGCTCGACCAGCCCGTCCAGGGCAGCGGTCAGCATGTCCTGGTTCGAGGCGTGGGAGTAGGCGGTGTTGGAGCGGGCGAACGGGATCCGGTTGCCGCCGAGGATCGCGACGCGACGGGTGGTGCCCTGGTTCAGCTCAGTCATGACGTCCATCCTTGCTTCCGAGGGTCGGTGAGAGAAGCGTATGAGAGGCAGGCCACGAAGTGTGGACACTGAGTTACACCTCTAGTTACATCATCCTGGGCGACCCCCTCCCATCGACGCGCAGCGCCCGACGGACGACGAAGGAACCACGATGAGCGACAAGTACCAGAGCTTCACGCAGTCCTCGATCGGCAGGATGCTGGCCAAGAACCTCGGCCTCCCCAGCCCTGCGAAGCTCGAGCGGTACGCCGCCGGCGACCCGCTCGTGCGCGGCACCGTGCTGGTGGGCGGCCGCGGCCGCCTGGCCGAGGAGCTGCCCGGCCTCCTGGGCGAGCTCGACGTGACCACCGCGACCGGCCAGGTCGACGGCCAGCGCTACAAGGGCCTGGTCTTCGACGCCACCGGCCTCAGCACGGTCGCCGAGCTCGTCGAGCTGCAGGAGTTCTTCACCCCGGTCCTGCGCAGCCTGGACGGGTGCCCGCGCGTCGTCGTCGTCGGCACGCCGCCGGAGCTGGTCCAGGGTCGCGAGCGCGTCGCGCAGCGTGCGCTCGAGGGCTTCACCCGCAGCCTCGGCAAGGAGATCGGCAACGGCGGCACCGTGCAGCTGGTCTACGTCGCCGAGGGGTACGAGGGCTCGCTGCTCTCGACGCTCGGCTTCCTGCTCAGCCCGAAGTCGGCGTACGTCTCCGGGCAGGTCGTCCGCATCGGCGCCCACCAGGAGCAGAAGGCCGCGGCCGTGGCCGACTGGAGGGCCCCGCTGGCGGGCAAGGTCGCCTTCGTCACCGGCGCCAGCCGTGGCATCGGCGAGGAGATCGCCCGGGTCCTGCACCGTGACGGCGCGAGCGTCGTCGGCCTCGACGTCCCCCAGGCCGCCGACGACCTGCAGCGGGTGATGGCCGAGCTCGACGGCGACTGGCTGACGCTCGACATCACCGCTCCCGACGCCCCGCAGCGCATCGCCCAGCACCTGAAGGACAAGCACGGCGGCGTCGACGTCGTCGTGCACAACGCCGGCGTCACGTTGGACAAGAAGCTCGCCAACCAGACCCCGGACCGCTTCGGCAAGGTGCTGGCGATCAACGTCGAGGCGCCGGAGCTGATCACCGCCGAGCTGCTCGCGCAGCAGGTCGTCAACCCCAACGGCCGCATCATCGGCGTCGCGTCGATCGCCGGCATCGCGGGCAACGTGGGCCAGACCAGCTACGCCGCCTCGAAGGCCGGCGTGATCGGCCTGGTCGACGCGCTGAGCCGCGAGCTGGCCCAGGACGCCGCCGGCATCACGGTCAATGCGGTCGCGCCCGGCTTCATCATCACGCAGATGACGGCCGCCGTCCCGTTCGCCACCCGCGAGGTCGGGCAGCGGCTCAACGCCATGGCCCAGGGCGGCCTGCCGGTCGACGTCGCCGAGACCATCGCGTGGTACGCCAGCCCCGCCTCGACGGCCGTCAACGGCAACGTGGTGCGGGTCTGCGGCCAGATGATGCTGGGGGCGTGATGGCGCCCGGGACCGACACCGGCGACGCCCGCGTCGTGAGCGGCAAGGCGGGCATCGGACTCCTGGCCCGCGCCGCGCTCCCGTCGCTGCCGCTCGTCGGGCGGCTGCCGGGCGTGCGCAAGAGCGGCGCGCCGTTCGGTGGCCTCACCGTCACCCGGCCGACGGTTGCCATCGACCGCGCGCACGCCGACGCCTACGCGACGGTGTGCGGCTTCCCCGTCAAGGACGAGGTGCCGCTGCCCTATCCGCACATGCTGGCGTTCCCGCTGCACATGGCCATCCTCACCGATCCGGCCTTCCCGGCGCCGGCCATCGGCACCGTGCACCTGGAGAACTCCATCACCCGGCACCGCGCCATCACGGTCGGCGAGAGCCTGGACGTCACCACCACCGTCGGCCCCGCCGCGCCGCATCCCAAGGGCACGATCTTCGAGCTGGTCACCACCGCCCATGCCGGCGCCGAGCTCGTGTGGGAGTCGACCTCGACCTACCTGCGCCGCGGCAAGGGTGACGACTCCGCCCCCTGGGGCCTGCAGCTCCCCGAGGTCGATCCCGGGGGCACCGCGTGGCGGCTGCCGGCCGACCTGGGCCGCACCTACGCAGCCGTCTCGGGCGACTACAACCCGATCCACCTCTACCCGCTCACGGCCAAGGCGCTCGGCTTCGACCGGCAGATCGCGCACGGCATGTGGACCCTCGCGCGCTGCGTCGCCGCGTTGGAGAACCGGCTTCCGGCCGCCGTACGCGTCGACGTGGCGTTCCGCAAGCCCGTCTTCCTTCCGTCGACCGTGGCCTTCGGGTCCCGTGAGCTCGACGACGGGTACGCCTTCACGCTGACCAAGCAGGGCACGGACACCGTCCACCTGGTCGGCCGGGCGACGACGCTCTAGGTCTCGATACGCCCTCGCTCGTTCCTCGCTCGGGCTACTCGACCAGCGAGGGACGCGGCGGGCGGATGATGCCCTCCTGGGCCACCGTCGCGACCAGGGTGCCGTCCTGCGTGAAGACCCGGCCGATCGAGAGGCCCCGGCCGCCCTGCGCCGACGGCGAGATCTGGTCGTAGAGCCACCACTCGTCGGCGCGGAAGGGCCGGTGGAACCAGATCGAGTGGTCCAGCGAGGCCATCTGCACCTTGCCGTGCTCGAGCGTGTGGGCGGCCAACGAGGCACCGAGCAGCGAGATGTCGCTCGCCCACGTGAAGGCGCCCCGGTGGATGGCGGCGTCGTCGGGCAGCCGCCCGGCGATCCGCAGCCAGACCCGCTGCTTCGCGGGCCGCTCCGGGTCCTTCGGCAGGCCGAGCAGCGAGTTGCCGACCGCGCGGACCTCGACCGCCGCCCACTCCTTCGCGAAGGCGCGGCCCTCGGCGTCCTCGCGCTTGGCGAAGACCTCCATCATGTCCATGCCCTGCTCCGGCGCGATCACCTCCGGCATCGCGTCCTGGTGCTCGAACCCGTCCTCGGGCTTGTGGAAGTTGGCGGTCAGGAAGTAGATCGGCCGGCCGTGCTGACGTGCCGACACCCGGCGGGTGAGGAACGAGCGGCCGTCGCGGATCCGCTGCACGTCGTAGACGATCGGCATCGTCGGGTCGCCGGGCAGCAGGAAGTAGGAGTGCAGCGAGTGCACGAAGAACGGCTCCTCCGTCGAGCGCGTCGCCGCCATCAGCGCCTGCGCGGCGACCTGACCGCCGAACGAGCGACCGCGGCCGTTGTCGACCGAGTGGCCGCGGTAGAGGTCGTCGTCGACGACCTCGAGGTCGAGCAGCGCGACCAGCGCCTCGATCGCCGCGGTGGTGTCGTTGCTCACGCCTTGGATCCTCCTTGTGAACTTCCGGGCGCGTCGTCGTCCGGACCCTCGAGGCCGGCCAGGAACCGCTCGAACTCTCGGCCCAGCTCCTCGCCCGTGGGCAGCGGCTGGTCGGTGGCGAGCAGGTTGGAGCCGCTCTCCTCGGCCCGCGCGAAGGCGTCGTACTGACGCTCCAGCGCCCGCACCACGTCGGCGACCTCGTCGTTCTCCTCGAGGTAGCGCGCGATCTCGCCGTCCCGCTCCGCCGCCTCCTCACGGAGCCGGGTCAGGTCGATGGTCAGCCGGGCGGCGAGCTCGAGCTGCTCGAGCAGCGCGACCGCCGCGGCGGGGTAGTCCAGTTGCGCGACGTAGTGCGGAATGTGCGCGACGAACCCCCGCGCGTCGTGGCCCCAGTCCCCGAGCCGCAGCTCGACGAGCACCTGCGCGCTCGACGGCACCCGGATCTCGCCGGTCCACGGGCTCTCGACGGTGACCAGGTCGGGGTTGTTCGCGTGATGGGTCAGCGTCATCGGACGGGTGTGCGGCACCGCCATCGGCACCGAGCCGAGGCTGACGACCAGGTCAACGGAGAAGCGCTCGACGACGGCGCGCACGGCACGGGCGAACGCCTCCCAGCGGTTGTCGGGCTCGGGGCCGTGCAGCAGCAGGTACGGCGTCCCGCCGGCGTCGCGCAGCATCCGGACCACCAGCCGTGGGGCGTCGTAGTCCTCGTAGTGGTCGCGGGCGAACGTCACCGCTGGCCGCCGCGCCCGGTAGTCGTGGAACGCGTCGACGTCGAAGGTCGCCACCACCGGCGCCGGGCCGGTGGACACCTCGACCAGATGGCGGGCGGCGCGGTTCGCCGCGCTGCCGGCGTCGAGGAAGCCGTCGAGCACCACCACCAGGACGAGGGGACCCTCGATGTCCTCGGCGCCGTCGAGCGCCGGCACCTCGTCGACGATATGCACCAGCTTGGACTTCGCCATCGCGCTCGCTCCCTTCCTCGGACCCGGCGTTGGGCCAGCGCTCCCGGGGGCAACGATATTCCCCGGCCGCACGCGAGGACGGCTCGGCGGGCCCGCCTCGCCGGCCCGCGTGAGCAGTGCCACAGCCGCGGGCGGACGCGCCGTTGTTACCGAGGGGTAACGTTGGCTCCGGCGCGCACGACCGCGCGTCCCTCCCCCCGATCCAGACCAGGAGCACCCGTGCCCCGACAGCTGCGAGAAGTCGTCTTCGTCGACGGCGTGCGCACCCCCTTCGGCAAGGCCAAGGGCCAGTACGCCGAGACCCGCGCGGACGACCTCGTCGTCAAGCTCATCCGTGAGCTCGTCCGCCGCAACCCGAACCTGCCCGCCGAGCGCATCGACGACGTCGCCATCGCCGCGACGACCCAGATCGGCGACCAGGGCCTGACCCTCGGCCGCACCGCGGGCCTGCTGGCGGGCCTGCCGCAGAGCGTGCCCGGCTTCTCCATCGACCGGATGTGCGCCGGGGCGATGACCGCGGTGACCACCGTCGCCGGCGGCATCTCCTTCGGCGCCTACGACGTCGCCATCGCCGGCGGTGTCGAGCACATGGGCCGCCACCCGATGGGTGAGGGCGTCGACCCGAACCCGCGCATCGTCTCGGAGAAGCTCGTCGACCCCTCCGCGCTCGTCATGGGCAACACCGCCGAGAACGTCCACGACCGCTACCCCGCCATCACCAAGGAGCGTGCCGACGCCTACGCCGTCGCCTCCCAGGCCAAGGCGGCCGCGGCCTACGAGGCCGGCAAGATCCAGCCCGACCTGGCGCCCGTCGCCACCCGCTCCGCGGAGCAGGGCTGGGGCCTGGCGACCAGCGACGAGCCGATGCGCCCGGGCACCAGCATGGAGTCGCTGGCGGGCCTCAAGACGCCCTTCCGTCCCCACGGCCGCGTCACCGCCGGCAACGCCGCGGGCATCAACGACGGGGCGACCGCCGCACTGCTCGCCTCGGAGGAGACCGCCAACGAGCTCGGCCTCCCCGTCAAGATGCGGCTGGTCAGCTACGCCTTCGCCGGCGTCGCGCCGGAGGTCATGGCCGTCGGTCCTATCCCGTCGACGGAGAAGGCGCTGGCCAAGGCGGGCCTCACCATCGACGACATCGACGCCTACGAGCTCAACGAGGCGTTCGCGATCCAGGTGCTCGCCTTCCTCGACCACTTCGGCATCGACCAGGACGACCCGCGCGTCAACCCCTACGGCGGCGCGATCGCGTTCGGCCACCCGCTGGCGTCCTCGGGCGTCCGCCTGATGATCCAGCTGGCGCGCCAGTTCGAGGAGGACCCGTCAATCCGCTACGGCCTCACGTCGATGTGCATCGGCCTCGGCATGGGCGGCACCGTGATCTGGGAGAACCCCCACTGGAACGGAGAGAAGGCCTGATGTCCACCATCGAGAACCTGCTGGCCGACGTCGAGAAGCTCTTCTCCGACGACGAGGTCGTCACCTCGGCCCACCTGCGCAAGGTCACCCTGCCCTCGGGCAAGGTGCTCGGCCTGGTGACCCTCGACAACGGCCACGACCACACCCGCCCGAACACGTTCGGGCCCAAGTCGCTCGTCGAGCTCAACCGGGCGTACGACGCGGCGCTCGCCGACGACTCGATCGACGCCATCGCGGTGACCGGCAAGCCGTTCATCCTCGCGGCCGGCGCGGACCTGTCCTCGCTGCAGGCGGCCGGCGTGGCCGGCGTACGCACCATCGCGGAGCTCGGCCACGCGGTCTTCCGCAAGCTGCGCGACGGCAATGAGTCGCACGCCGCGAAGCCGTCCTTCGGCTTCATCAACGGCCTCGCGCTGGGCGGCGGCCTCGAGGTCGCGCTGCACGCCGACTACCGCACCGTGATCGACAGCGTCCCCGCCGTCGGCCTGCCCGAGGTCATGCTCGGCCTGATCCCCGGCTGGGGCGGCGGCTACCTGCTGCCGAACCTCGTCGGCCCGGCGAACGCGGCCAAGGTGTTCATCGAGAACCCGCTCAACCAGGGCAAGGTGCTCAAGAGCGGCGCCGAGGTCGTGGCGCTCGGCATCGCCGACGTGTCCTTCAGCGGCGCCGACTACCTCGAGCAGTCGCTGCTGTGGGCCGACGGTGTCCTCAACGGCACCGTGGAGGTGACGCGCCCGGAGATCGACCGCGGCGAAGGCTGGGACGAGGCCGTGAAGAACGCCGGCTTCTTCGCCTGGGCCAAGACCGGCGACAAGTCCCCGGCCGCGAAGAAGGCCGTCGAGCTGCTCGCGCTCGCCAAGACCGCGTCGCGCGACGAGGGCTTCGCCGCCGAGGACGACGCGCTGGAGTTCTGCGCCACCACGCCGGAGCTGCTGGCCTCGCTCTACTCCTTCGACCTGGTGCAGAAGCGGGCCAAGCGTCCCGCCGGCGCCCCGGACAAGTCGCTGGCCCAGCCCGTCACCAAGGTGGGGATCATCGGCGCGGGCCTGATGGCCTCGCAGTTCGCGCTGCTGTTCGTGCAGCGGCTCAAGGTGCCGGTCGTGATGGTCGACCTCGACCAGGAGCGCGCGGACAAGGGCGTCGCCTACGTCCACGCCGAACTGGACAAGCGGCTCGCGAAGGGCCGCTCGGACCAGGACAAGACCAACCGCCTCAAGGCGCTGGTGACCGCGTCGGTCGACTACGCCGAGGCGTTCTCCGACGCCGACTTCATCATCGAGGCGGTGTTCGAGGAGATGGGCGTCAAGAAGACCGTCTTCGCGAACGCCGAGGCCGTCGCGCCACAGACCGCGGTCTTCGCGACCAACACCTCCTCGCTCTCGATCACCGAGATGGCCGCAGGCTTGAAGAACCCCGAGCGGGTCGTGGGCTTCCACTTCTTCAACCCGGTCGCGGTCATGCCCCTGCTGGAGATCATCAAGGGCGAGACCACCTCCGACGCCGCGCTGGCCACCGCGTTCGCGACCTCGCGGGCGCTCGGCAAGACCTCCATCCTGGTCAAGGACAGCCCCTCGTTCATCGTCAACCGGCTGCTCGGCCGGTTCATGGGCGAGGTCGCGAGGATCGCGGACGAGGGCACCCCGGTGCCGGTCGTCGACAGCGCCTTCGCCGGCTTCGTCCCCATGGCGCCGTACCAGCTGCTCGCGCTGGTCGGCCCGGCGATCGCCCTCCACAACAACGAGACGCTGTACGGCGCCTTCCCCGACCGCTTCTACGTCTCGGAGAACCTGCGCCGCGTCGTGGAGGCCAAGAAGGGCTCGTTCTACGGCCCCGACGGCCGCACCCTCGACCCCGAGGTCGAGGCGCTGCTGCAGGTCGGCTCCGTCGAGAAGTCGCCGGAGGAGGTACGTCAGCAGACGCTGGAGGCGCTCGCCGACGAGGCGCGCCGGATGCTCGACGAGGGCGTCGCGCAGGCTCCCGAGGACATCGACCTGGCGATGATCACCGGTGCCGGCTTCCAGTTCTGGAACGGCGGCCTGACCCAGCTCCTCGACCGCGAGGGCATCTCCGAGAAGGTCACCGGCACGAAGTTCCACTGATCCGGCGCTCCCGCCGATCACGCGCACCGGCCCGCCTGCCACTCCGGCAGGCGGGCCGGTGTGCTCTCACACGGTCGACGGTGCGTCGCCGAGTCCGGCGGCCCGGGCGCGGGCGATCGCCTCGGAGCGGCTCTCGACGCCGAGCTTGCCGAGCACGTTCGAGACGTGGTTGCGGACGGTCTTGTCGGAGAGGAACAGCTCGCGCGCGATGAGCCGGTTCTCCAGTCCGCGGGCCATCAGGTCGAGCACCTCGCGCTCACGCTCGGTCAGCTGGGGGAACGCCTCCCGGCCGGCGCCGGCGGCCATCCCGGTGAAGAACCGGCCCAGGCGGTCCGCGACGGCGGGGCTGAAGACGGCGCCCCCAGCGGCGACCGTGCGAATGGCGTGGAGCAGGTCGTCGCGCCCGGCACCCTTGACGACGTATCCCCGGGCACCGGCCCGCATCGCAGCCACCACGGCGTCGTCGTCGGTGCTCATCGTCATCATCAGCACCCGGGTCGACGGGGCCGCCGCGACGATCCGTGCGGTCGCCTCGACGCCGGAGGCGTCGGGCAGGTTGAGGTCCATCAGGACCACGTCCGGCGCCAGCTCGCCGGCTTGCACCACCGCGTCGGCCGCGTCGTGCGCCTCCCCCACGACGACCAGGTCGGCGGCACCGGTCAGCGCCGCCTTCACCCCGTCGAGGAAGAGCGGGTGGTCGTCGACCACGAGGATCCTGGCCTGGCTCATCGGGCCTCCGTGGGTAGTGCCGCGGCGACCCGGGTGCCGCCCGGCCCGCTGGTGATGGTCAGTGTGCCGCCGATCTCCTCCGCCCGCTGGCGCATCGAGTCCAGCCCGAGCGCTCCCGCACGCCGCAGCGCCGGCATCCCGTGACCGTCGTCGGCGACCTCGAGGTCGAGGCCGCGGGCGGTGCCGGCCACGCGGACCGTCACCTGCCGTGCCCCGGAGTGCCTGACGGCGTTGGCCAGCGCCTCGGCGACGATGCGGTAGCCCGCGACCTCCACCGCCGCGGGCAGCGATGCGTCCAGGTGGACGTCGGTCGCCACCGTCAGACCGGGGGCCGCCGTACGCTCGGCCAGGCCCCGCACCGCCGCCGCGAGACCCAGGTCGTCGAGCGCGGCCGGCCGCAGGTCGTCGGTGATGGTGCGCAGATCGTCCACGGCGGTGGCGACGCCGCTGGCCGCCGTACGCAGCAGCCTCTCGACGACGTCGTCGCGAGTCAGGTCCTGCGCCGTCTCCACCTGCAGCCGTACGCCGGCCAGCGCCGCTCCGACGCCGTCGTGCAGGTCCCGGCGCAGTCGGCGCCGCTCCTCCTCACGGGCGGTGACCAGCGCGGCCCGGCTCTGCTGCAGCCGGTCCGCGAGCCGCAGCGCGGCGACGGCCGGCGCTACCTGGTCGCACACGAGCGCGAGCAGCGCGGCGTCACGCTCCGACAGCCGGCTCTCCCCGGGCCGCTGGCAGACCCGCAGCGCGCCGACCGGCTCGCCGCGATGGTGCATCGGGAAGGACACCTCGTCGGTGTCCCGGGCGCCGGCCGGGCCGCTACGGCGGGCGACCTCGTGCGCGGCCTCGCCGTCGCCGAGGAGGAGCGCGGCCGAGCCCAGCCGCAGGGAGTCCACGACCACGTCGCAGACCCGCTCCGGCAGTCCGTCGACACCGGCGCGCAGCGTGACGGCGACCGCCTCGAGGACGCGTGCCGGCTCGGCGCGGTCGCCGTAGAACATCCGGTCCACGCCCCGGTTCAGACGCACCCCGAGCGGGTGCAGCAGCACACCGCAGACCGCGGCCGCGGCGGCGGCGCCGACCGCCGGGCTGCCGGGCAGGAGTGCGGCGGCGACCAGGAACAGCGAGAGGTAGATGCCGGCCAGGGACACCGCGAGGCTCGCGCCTCCGATGGCACGGCACACCGCGAGGTCCAGGTCGTAGAGGCGGTGGCGGGTGACCGCGACGCCGATCGCGAGCGGGACCAGCGCGACCGCGACCGCCTGGGAGAGCGAGCCGACCGGCCACGGCAGCCGCGACTGCAGCACCGTGTCGGCCACGAGCACCGCCGCGACGACGAGCAGGACGGTGATCTGGCGGCGTCCCAGCGCGTCGGCACGCCGCCAGCGGACCGCCACGGCCGCCAGCGCACCGGCGCACGCCACAGCCGAGAGCAGGCCTCCGACCGGGAAGACCGCAGCGGACAGCGCCTGACTGGTCCACGGCTTGGCGAGGGCCACCCGACCCTCGAACGTCTCGGGATAGGTCGCGGCACCCACCGCCAGGAGCACCATCCCCACGACCGCGGCGGCCGCCACGGGCCACCAGCGCCATCCGGGCAGCCGGCCGTCGGGGTAGAGCAGCGGCACGAGGGTCATCAGCGGCAGGAACCCGGGAACCCACACCCAGCTCTGCACGAACACCGCCGCGGTCGCCCAGGGGGCCGGCCCGTGGGCCACCACGCCGAGCGCGGCACCGAGCGCCGCACCCGCGCCGGCGACGCCGACCGCCAGCAGCAGCCAGCCCATCCGCCGGCCGCCGCGGCCCAGGAGCACCAGCACGCCGGCCGCCGAGTACGACACGGCGATCGCGGTGTCGACCGGCAGCTCGCGGGCCGCGGCGACCTGCCACAGCCCGGCCGTTCCCACCAGCACGAGCGCGCCGGCCGCCGCGAGGGCGCACAGCAGGGCGAGAGCGGCGGGCACCGCAGCGCGCCCGGCGGTCACCGGGCGCGCTGCGGTGCTCGACATGGCGCGGATCCTAATCGGGTTCACCTGCGGACGGCCGAGGTGGCGGCCAGCACCACGCCCGAGCCCAGGGCCACCACGGTCCAGGGCAGATCCTCGCCCAGGACGACGCCCGCGGCTCCGACGTACGCCAGACCGGCAGCGGCGACCACGACGAGGCGGCGGACGGCCGGCAGCACGGCGCCGAGGACACCGCCGAGGAGGAGCGTCGTCACGATCCAGGCCTGGTCCCAGTAGTGCGGGTTGCTGGCGTGGTGCCCGGTGGCGGCGTTCTGCAGCTCGAGCTGGCCGATGACGTACGGCGTCAGGGCGGCTGCCGCAGCCAGGGCGACCGGCGCCGCGAGCGGGTGGACCTGCACCGGCAGGCGCAGACGGGGCCGCTGGGGCAGCACGAGCCAGACCAGTGCGCCCTGGACGGCGATGATGCCCATCAGCACCGGGGCGCCGCCGCCGGGGGCCGGCACGGCCAGCGCCAGCCCGACCGCAATCAGCAGGACGTGGAGCCAACCGGCCGCCGACGACGGCCGGCGACCGCGCCAGCCGGCGGCGAGCAGCGGCACGAGCGCGCCGAGCCACAGCGCGCACAGCACCAGGCCCTGTCCGGTGAGCTGGTGGAACTCGTGACCGTGGTGGGTGTCGGTCACGAGGAACCGGACCATGTTGATCGCGAAGCTGGTCGGCAGGATGCAGGCGAACCCGCCGACCGCCACGAGCAGGCCGCGACGCCACCAGCCGGGACGAGCGGTCGCGGTCGGTGCGGCGCCGGGCTCGGCGGCAGCGGAGTGGAGCGTGGGGATCGTGGACATCGGGGTTCCTTTCGCGGTGGTGTGCCGCTCACGCTCCCGCGCCCACCGTCCCGGTCACATCGCCGCGATGTCCCGAGTCTGTCCCGGTGTGCTCAGTCGACCGGCTGCCGGGCCTCCTCCTGCGCGCGCAGCCGGCTGTGGCGCCGGCCGTAGGAGAAGTAGACGACGATGCCGATCGCCATCCAGATCAGGAACCGCTCCCACGTCTCGCCGGTCAGGTTGAGCATCAGGTAGACGCACATCAGGACCGACAGCGTCGCCACGACCGTGACCAGGGGCGTGCGGAAGGACCGCGGCAGGTCCGGTCGGGTGCGCCGCAGCACGACCACGCCGATGCTCACCAGGACGAAGGCGAACAGCGTCCCGATGTTGACCAGGTTCGCCAGCGTGGTGAGGTCGACGAAGCCCGCGATGGTGGCGACGACGACGCCGGTGATCAGCGTGACCCGGTACGGCGTGCGGTACGTCGGGTGCACCCTGGCCAGCCACCGCGGCAACAGTCCGTCGCGCCCCATGGCGAAGGCGACGCGGCTCTGGCCGAGCATGAGGATCATCGCGACCACGACCAGGCCGATGCAGGCGCCGACCGAGATCAGGTCGCCCATCCAGTCCACGCCGGCGGCGGAGAAGGCGGTCGCGAGGGGTGCCGCGTCGTCGGGGTCGATCTCGTCGTAGCTCTGGATGCCGGTGACGATCAGGCTGACGGCGGCGTAGAGCAGCGTGACGACGACCAGCGAGCCGAGGATGCCGATCGGCACGTCGCGCTGCGGGTTGCGGGCCTCCTCGGCCGTGGTGGCCACGACGTCGAAGCCGATGAACGCGAAGAAGACGATCGCCGCGCCGGCCACCACTCCGCCCACGCCGAAGACGGCCGGCTCGATGCCGAGCAGCGAGGTGATGAGCGGCAGGTCGCGGAACCCACCCTCGCCCTCGGGCACCGGCTGGGACTCCGGGATGAACGGCACCCAGTTCGAGGGGACGACGTAGGCGATACCCACCACGATGACGGTGGCGACGACGAGCAGCTTGATCGCGACCACCACCTGGTTGACCCGGCTGGAGAGCTTGGTGCCGCGCACGAGCAGCCCCATGACGAGCAGCGCGATGACCACGGCGGGCAGGTCGATGAAGCCGTCGGCGGCCGAGGACAGCTGCGTCGGCACCTCGAACGGCGTACCGGCCAGCAGTTCCTGGAGGTAGCCGGAGAAGCTGACGGACAGCGCCGCTGAGCCGATCGTGAACTCCAGCACGAGGTCCCAGCCGATGATCCACGCGACCAGCTCACCCAGCGTGGCATAGCTGAAGGTGTACGCCGATCCGGCGACCGGGACCGTGGAGGCGAACTCGGCGTAGCACAGCGCGGCGAGGCCGCACGCGACCGCGGCGATGAGGAAGCTCAGGGCGAGCGCCGGACCGGAGTTCGACGCGGCGACGGTGCCGGTGAGCACGAAGATGCCGGCGCCGACGATCACGCCGACGCCGAAGACGATCAGGTCCAGCGCCCCGAGGTCCTTGCGGAGCCGGTGGTCGGGGTCGTCGGTGTCCGCGATCGACTGCTCGATCGACTTGGTGCGAGCGAGGTCCATGTGCGGACGGTTCCCCGGACCTCCGCGGAGCAACCATCCCGGACCGGTGCGGGCCTAGACCTCGCTCGCGGCGCCGGCCGGCTCGTCCTGAGGCTCGGCGAGCTCCTCGACGACACCGCGGGCGATCGACTGTGCCGAGAGCCCGACCCGCTCCAGGATGCGGTCGCGCTTGGCGTGGTCGAGGAAATCCTGCGGGATCCCGTGGATCCGCACCGGCGTGCTCACGCCGGCCGCCGCCAGCGTCTGGAGCAGCACCGCCCCGACGCCGCCGATGACGCCGTTGTCCTCGATGGTGACCACGAGCAGGTGCTCCTCCGCCAGCGTGACCAGGGCCGGGTCGACCGGCTTGACCCAGCGGGGGTCCACGACCGTCGCTCCGATGCCCTGGGCGACGAGCCGCTCCCCCACCTCCAGGCCCATGCCGGCCATGGCGCCCACCGCGACGACCAGCACGTCGCGCCGCCCACTGCGCAGCAGCACGTCCGAGCCGCCGACCCGGTCGACGGCCGGGATCTCCTCGGGCGGCGGGCCCTTCGGGAACCGGACGACGGTCGGGGCGTCGGCCACCTCCACGGCCTCGTTGAGCTGCTCGCGCAGCCGGGCGGGGTCGCGGGGCGCCGCGATGCGCAGACCCGGGACGACCTGCAGCATCGACAGGTCCCACATCCCGTTGTGGGAGGCGCCGTCGTCGCCGGTCACGCCGGCGCGGTCGAGCACGAACGTCACGCCGCAGCGGTGCAGCGCGCAGTCCAGGAGGACCTGGTCGAAGGCGCGGTTGAGGAAGGTGGCGTAGACCGCGACCACCGGGTGCAGTCCGCCCATCGCGAGGCCGGCCGCCGACGTGGCGGCGTGCTGCTCGGCGATGCCGACGTCGAAGGTGCGATCGGGGAAGCGGGCCTGGAACTTGTCGAGGCCGACCGGGTGCATCATCGCCGCGGTGATGGCGACGACGTCCTTGCGCCGCTGGCCGATGTGGACGATCTCGTCGGCGAACACGTCGGTCCAGATCCGGCCCTTGGGCTTCTCCGCGCCCGTCTGGACGTCGAACGGGCCGGGCGCGTGGAACTGGTCGGCCTCGTGCCGCTCGGCGGGGTCGTAGCCGAAGCCCTTGCGCGTGATCGCGTGGACGATGACCGGCCCGCCGAACCGCTTGGCCTGCGCGAGCGCCTGCTCCATCGCGGCGCGGTCGTGGCCGTCGACCGGTCCGACGTACTTCAGCCCGAGGTCCTCGAAGAGACCCTGCGGCGCGAGCGCGTCCTTGAGCCCCTTCTTCATGGCGTGCAGGACGTCGTAGGTGGCCCCGCCGATCCCCGGCACGGCGTTGAGCCGGCGCTTGACCAGCTCGAGCACCTGCTCGTAGCGGGGGTTGGTGCGCAGCGAGGTGAGCGCGTTGGCGAGGCCGCCGATGGTGGGCGTGTAGGAGCGGCCGTTGTCGTTGACGACGATCACGAGCTTGGAGCTGTGCTGGATCGCGATGTTGTTCAGCGCCTCCCAGGCCATGCCGCCCGTCAGGGCGCCGTCGCCGATGACGGCGACGACGTGACGGTCCTCGCCGCGGATGGCGTAGGCCTTCGCCAGCCCGTCGGCGTAGGACAGGGCCGTGGAGGCGTGGGAGTTCTCGACGACATCGTGCTCGGACTCGGTCTGGCTGGGGTAGCCCGACAGCCCGCCCTCGCGGCGCAGCGTGCCGAAGTCACCGGCCCGGCCGGTGACCAGCTTGTGCACGTAGGCCTGGTGGCCGGTGTCGAAGACGATCTTGTCGCGCGGGGACTCGAAGACCCGGTGGATGGCGAGGGTGAGCTCGACGACGCCGAGGTTGGGTCCCAGGTGACCGGTGTTGGTCGCGACGGTGCGGATGAGCAGGTCGCGGATCTCCGCGGCCAGCCCCGTGAGGTCCGCGTCCGAGAGGGCCGCAAGGTCCCGCGGCGAGGACACCTGGTCGAGAACACCCATAGCCGCGAGGTTACAGGCCGGCGATGTCGAACACCGCGACGGCGGGCTCGTGGAGAGAGCCGAGCCACACGGCGCCGTCGTGCTCCCGGACCCCGGTGACCATGTGGTACGCCGGGGTCGCGATGTCGACGTCGTGCACGAGCCTCCCGGCGTCGTCGTAGGCCTGCACCCGCACGGTCCGCCTCGGCTTGGGCTGCAGCGGCTCCGGGATCTTGGTGACCGACCGCCGCAACCATCCCGGGCCGCGCTGGATCCGCTCCACGACCGGGTCGGTCGGACTCGCGATCGTCACCCAGATCAACCCGTCGCTGCCGCGCGCGATGTTGTCGGGGTAGCCGGGGAGGTCCGCGACCAGGTGGTCGTCGGGCCGGCCGTCGAGCCAGTGGCGCACCACGGAGCGACCGGCCGTCTCGGCGACCGCGACGAACCGTTCGTCGGCGCTGAGCGCCACGCCGTTGGCGAACGACAGACCGGTGACCACGGTGGTCGTGGTGCCGTCCGGGTCGAGCCGGACCAGGCGGCCTGTCCGGGTGACCTGGACCATCTCGTCCTTCCACCGGTCGATCCCGTGGTGGGCCGAGGAGTCGGAGAACCACACGGTCCCGTCGGCGGCGATCGCGGCGTTGTTGCAGAACACCAGCGGCCGGCCCGCGGCCGTCGCGGTGACGGTCTCGACCGCACCCGTGCCGGTGTCGACCCGCAGCACGCCGCGGCGGGCGTCACACACGAGCAGCCGGCCGTCCGCGTCGAGCTCCAGCCCGAGCGGCCGGCCGCCGGTGTGGGCGGTCCGCGCGATGCCGCGCCGGTCCGGCGAGATCCGCCAGATGCTGCCGTCCTCGGTCCCGGTGAAGACCGCGCCCTCGTCACGGCCCCGGGTCCCGACGACCACGTCCTCCGCGCCGTCCGCGGGCAGGGGGACGACCTCGAGCGTGCTCACCATGGGGGTCAACCTAGGGCGTCGCGGACCCGGTCCGCGAGCACCCGCTCAGCCGGACAGGAAGCTGAACCGCACCTCGCGCGCCTCGTTGTCGACGTTGAGGTCGACCAGGCAGACGCTCTGCCACGTCCCGAGCGCGAGCCGCCCGCCGAGCACCGGGACGGTGGCGTACGGCGGCACCAGGGCCGGCATCACGTGCGAGCGGCCGTGACCGGGACTGCCGTGGCGGTGCCGCCACCGGTCGTCGGCAGGCAGCAGGTCGCGGAGGGCCGCGAGCAGGTCGTCGTCGCTGCCGGCACCGGTCTCCAGCACCGCGATCCCGGCCGTCGCGTGCGGGACGAAGAGCTGCAGCAGACCGTCGGCCTCGCCGGCGACAAACCGCTCGCACTCGGCGGTGATGTCGAGGACGATCTCGGTGTCCCCGGTGCGGAACGAGCGAGTCTCCGAACGCATGCCCCGATGCTAGAGAGTCGCTCCATGAGGATCGTGTCCAGCGCCTGGCAGACCGACCTGGCGCTGCTGGAGGCGTCCGGCAGCACCGTCGAGGACCACGGGACGCACTGCGTGGTGCGGACCGCCGACAATCCGACGTACCACTGGGGCAACTTCCTGCTGCTCCCCCGCCCACCCGCGGCCGAAGAGGTCGACGGCTGGCTCGCGGCGTTCGACACGGCGTTCCCTGGCAGTGGACACGTGGCGATCGGGATCGACGCGCCGCAGGGCAGCGAGGCCGATGTGGCGGTGTGGGCGGCGCGCGGCTTCGAGACCGACCTCTCGGCGGTGATGACGGCCGACCGCCTCGGCCCCGCACCGTCGGGTGGTCCCCAGGTCAGGGTGCGAGCGCTGGTGTCCGACGGCGACTGGGGGCAGCGCGTCGCGTTGAGCCTCGCCTGCCATGGGGGCGGAACCGACGACTCGGCGTACGCCGACTTCGCCCGCCGCCGGGCCGTGGCGGAGCGCCGGCTGACCGACGTCGGGCTGGGCGACTGGTTCGGCGTCTTCGACGGAGACCTGATGGTGGCCGGGCTCGGGATCTTCCGGGCCGGCCCCGGCCTGGCCCGCTTCCAGGACGTGGAGACGCATCCGGCCCACCGGCGCCGCGGGCTGGCGACCGCGCTGGTGCACGCCGCGAGCCGGCACGCCTACGACGCACTCGGGTCGGCCACGTTGGTGATCGTGGCCGACCCGAGCTATCACGCGTACCGCCTCTACGAGCGGGTCGGCTTCCGCCGGACCGAGTCGCAGCTGCAGGTGTCGCTGGTCAGATGACTGGTCAGATGACCGGTGGTTGAGGCAGGCGTCAGGCCGCCGGCGGCGGCGTGGGGGTGGCGTCGTCGTCGGCGATGGTGACCTTCACCATCGGGCGCTTCACCTTGACGGCCTTGCCGTTGAACTTGACGAAGAAGAACTCCTCGCCCTCGGCGACGGTGTCGTCGAGGATCGGCACGGTGAGCGTGGCGGTCGTCTCGCCCGGCGCCAGCACGACGCGGCCCTTCTTGACCGCGGTGAAGTCCTCGCCGGCCTTGGCGGACTTCGGACGCGCCTGCGTCGACCAGTTGAGCTTGACCTTCTTCTTGGACTTCTTGTTCACCGTGAGCGTGAGCGTCGCGGTGCCGTCGCCCTCCGAGACGACGATGTCGGCCACGGAGACCTTCGGCTTCTTGGGGGCGGCAACGGCGGGGGCGGTGGTCAGGCCGGCGGCCAGCGCGGTGATCGCGGCGACGGCGGCAGCCCGAGTGATCTGCTTCGACATGACCCGAACCCTAAACGCTGTCTAGACCAGGGCCAAGCACCGATCGGTCAAAGATCGATGGCTCAGGCGGACGTGCCCGGCTCGTCGCCCGCACCGTCCCCGGCCACGCCGCCGGCACAGGAGGCGTTCGGCTCGGGCGCCGTCTCACCGTGGCCGAACCGCGCGACGAACAGCTCCAGCCGCGCGTCGTCGGCGCCGGCGAGCCGGAGCTGGCGGCCCCACACCGTGACCACGGCCGGCGCGTCCAGGCCGGGGTACGGCGCCATGATGCCGTTGCGCGGGAGCTGCTCGGCCAGCTGCTCGACCTGGTCCTCGTCCAGGCCCGGGTCGTAGGCGATCCAGACCGTGCCGTGCTCGAGGTCGTGCACCGCGAGCTCCTCGAGCACCGGCGTGGCGTAGACCCCGCACTCCAGCCACGCCGGAGCATGCTCGCCGCCGACCGGCGGTGACTGCGGGTAGTCCACGTCCCCCGGGGTGTGACCCATGCCGAGCTCGTCGTACGCCACGACCTCGGAGAGGTCGGGCGGCGGCTCCTGGAGCCAGCGCGGCAGCAGCGCCGAGGCGGTCAGCAGCGCGACCGCCAGCGCCACGGCGAGCCCGACGACCAGGCCGGTCCGGCGCCGCGGCGAACGAGGTGTCGGACCGAGCGAGACCACCTGCGGGGCAGGAGTGGGCGGGGCGTGGCCGGGCGGAGGATGGCTCGGCCCGGCGTACGGCGGCGGCTGCTCGCTCATCCCTCGAGCGCTCGCTCCACCCGCTCCACCTTGGCGGTGAGCTGGCCGGTGTGGCCGGGCCGGATGTCGGCCTTGAGCACCAGCGAGACGCGCGACCCGAAGGGCGCGACCGCCTCGGTCGCTCGCTTGACGACGTCGAAGCAGGCGTCCCAGTCACCTTCGATGGTCGTGAACATCGCATCGGTCCGGTTCGGGAGTCCGGACTCGCGGACGACCTTCACCGCCGCGGCGACGGCCTCGGTGACGGATCCGTCCTCACGGCCGGTTCCACTGGGGGCGACAGAGAACGCGACGAGCATGGGGCCACGCTATCGAGCGCCGCCCACGGTTTTGCCGGGTTGGTGGCAGACACGCCTCCTACCCCTGGGTAATGTGCACCCGGTCACATGACCACGGGAGGGAGAACCGATGGGTGCGGACGTGAGCCGGCTGGCTCGCCGGCTGGGGGTGCAGCCGCGCGGGCTGGCACCGTTCGAGAGGTACGACGACGCGCAGCTCCAGCAGCTCGACACGATCGTCGGCCGTGCCATGGAGGCCGAGGACAAGGCGTTCGACGCCGCCCTCGAGGAGGCGCTGCGCTTCGTGCCGCGACTGTTGCGCGGCACGGCCCAGAAGCTGCTCTTCCCGGGAGGCCGCCGTGGGTGACCTGCTCAGCCGTCTCGAGATCGTCAAGCTCGCCCGCGAGGTCCAGGTTCCCGAGGCCGACCTGGAGTTCCTGGTCGCCAGCGACCCGACCGAGATCCGCCAGCTGCGGGCCCAGGTGTCCGACGCGCTGTTCGCCCGCCACGAGGACCGGGTCACCCGGCTCGCCTCGCTCAGCCGGCTCTTGCCCGTGCCGATGACGGCCAAGATCGCCGAGCTGGCGCTCGGCCCCATGCTGAGCGCCCGGGTCGCCGCGGCGCTCGACCCCCGCGAGGCGGCCCGGCTGGCCGGCCACCTCGACGCCGGGTTCCTCACCACGCTCGCGGTGTCGCTGGACCCCAAGCGGGTCGCCGCGATCGTCCGGGGCATCGACGACAAGCTCGTCGTCGACGTCGGCCGCCGCCTGCTCGCCAAGGGCGAGTACCTCGTGCTGAGCCGCTTCGTCTCCGTGGTCGACACCGACGTCGCGCTGGCCGTGGTCGCCTCGGCGACGCCCGACGCCCTGCTGCAGGTCGCGCTCTTCACCGACGAGCCGGCCGCCCTGGACAGCATCGTGGCCCGGCTCAGCGACGAGACGCTCGCCGACATCATCCGCGCCGCGGCCGACGCCGACGCGTACGACGCCGCGGTGACGCTGCTGCTCGCGCTCTCGACCGAGAGCTGCTCGCGGCTGGTGGCCCAGGTGCACGCCGTGGCGCCGCAGGCACGTGACGCGCTCGTCGCGGCCGTGGCCGAGCACGACGTCTGGCCGGCGATCCTTCCGGCGCTGCACACCGTGGAGCAGCAGACCCTGGGCGGGCTGGTCAACGTCGCGCCGACCATGGACGTCGCCCTGATCGACCGCGTCGTCCAGCACGCCCGAGAGCTCGACGTCGCGCCGGTGCTGGTACAGATGGTCCTCGCCCTCGACGACGAGCACCTCGATGTGCTCAAGGGCTCCCGGGAGCTCGGCGACCCGGCGGTCCAGTCGTGGCTGCTGCGCAACGCCGGCGTCGCGGGCCGCCTCGTGGAGGCGGTGCTGGACAACCTCCAGCTCCGCTCCGCCTGAGGCGGCCCACGAACGTCAGGACGTCACTGGAAGGGCGTGGTGCGCGCCGCCTTCAGCAGCCGCGTCGGCGAGAAGTGGGCGCCGTTGTTGCCGCGCCACGGGCGACCCATCCACACGAACGCGTCGACGATCGCGCCGAGGCGGGCCTGCTGGCGCGCGTTCGTGCCCAGCTTGCGACGGTAGGCGGTGACGCGCGTCGTGGGCGGAACGCCGAGGGTGTTGCACCGCTTCTCGCGCTTGGTCTTGCACATCACCGGGGTGATGAACGGAGCGCGGGGGTACTTGCGGCGGTACTGCTGGAAGGTGAACGGGCGGCCGTTGTCGGCGGTGTCGAGGACGACCCGCTTGTTCGGGTAGCCGCGAGCGGCCAGCTGGTTGCGGATCTTCCACGCGTAGTCGACGTCGGCGCCCACGCTGGTGTGGTGGGTGCCGCCGAGCGCGAACCCCTCGGTGTAGGCGATGCCCGCGTCGATGAGCAGCCGCGTCGCCCGCCACGGCTTGAGCCAGTCGGGGGCACCGGCCTCGAGGTAGACGGTGGCCCGCGGCAGCTGGGCGAGCCGCTGGGCGGCGTACCGCACCAGGCTGAGGCGGACGGCCGGGTCGGCCGTCTTCAGGCCGCGGCGACCGGGAGCGTCCAGCGCGAGGTCGGGCTCGAGCACGATGAGCGCACGGGCGTTGCCGATGGTCGCCACCGCGGTGTCGATCCAGTGACGGTAGGCCGCCTGCTCCTCGGCCGTCAGTGGGATGTGCCGGTTCAGCTCGCCGCGCGGCCACTGCCGGAACAGCGCGAACTGGACCAGCGCGTCCGGGTTGCCCTTCTGCATGTTGTGGATGTAGCCGCCCAGCGCCTCCGGGAGACGGTCCACCGACGTGGTCTCGGTGAACCACGACACCCGCGGGTGCAGCGCCACCTTCGCGAACAGCTGCTTCTGCCGCCCGGTGGCGTTGACGTACGCCGGCCAGGTGCGGTCGATCGGCCCGGTGTAGTGGCCCCACGGGCCTCCCAACGGGTTCCCCGGGGCTGCGTGAGCGGACGGCGCGGTGGGCACCATCGTGGCCGACAGCCCGATGGAGAGGAGCGCTGCCGCAAGGGCTCTGGTCGATCGTCGAAGGCTCATGGTCGGGCCTGTCCCCATCCTTCCGAGAGATTATGAGGGCCCGCTCCCGGGTCATGAGACGCAGATGCCCCGCACCCGGGACCGGGTGCGGGGCATCGTACGTGCGGGTCAGGCGTTGCGCAGATTCCGCAGCACGAACTGCATGATGCCGCCGTTGCGGTAGTAGTTCGCCTCGCCCGGCGTGTCGATGCGGACGACCGCGTCGAACTCCACGCCGGTGTCGGTGCTGACCTTCACCGTCTTGGGCGTGCGGCCCTCGTTGAGCTCGGCGATGCCGGAGAAGCTGAACGTCTCCTCGCCGGTCAGGCCCAGCGACTCGGCGTTCTGGCCCGCCGGGAACTGCAGCGGGATGACGCCCATGCCGATGAGGTTGGAGCGGTGGATGCGCTCGTAGCTCTCGGCGATGACCGCCTTGACGCCGAGCAGCGAGGTGCCCTTCGCGGCCCAGTCGCGCGAGGAGCCGGAGCCGTACTCCTTGCCGGCCAGGACGACCAGCGGGATGCCGGCGGCCTGGTAGTTCACGCTCGCGTCGTACACGCTGGTGACCTCGCCGCCCGCGGTGAAGTCGCGCGTGAAGCCACCCTCTGGCAACGCAGCGCCGGGCGTCGCAATCTTATTGCGCAGCCGGATGTTGGCGAACGTGCCGCGGATCATGACCTCGTGGTTGCCGCGGCGCGAGCCGTAGGAGTTGAAGTCGCGCTGCGCGACCCCGTGCTCGGCGAGGTACTTGCCCGCCGGCGAGTCGGCCTTGATGTTGCCCGCCGGGCTGATGTGGTCGGTGGTGACCGAGTCGCCGAGCTTGAGCAGCACCCGGGCGCCCTCGATGTCGGTGACCGGGGCCGGCGTCTCCGGCATGCCCTCGAAGTACGGGGGCTTGCGGACGTAGGTGGACTCCGGGTCCCACGCGAACGTGTCGCCCTCGGGCGTGGGCAGCGTCTGCCACCGCTCGTCGCCGGCGAAGACGTCCTGGTAGGACTCGGCGAACATGTCGGCGGTGATCGCCTGGGCGATGGTCGCCTCGACCTCGGCCGGCGAGGGCCAGATGTCCTTGAGGAAGACGTCGTTGCCGTCGGAGTCCTGACCCAGCGGGTCGTTGAACAGGTCGACGTCCATGGAGCCGGCCAGCGCGTAGGCGACGACCAGCGGCGGAGACGCCAGGTAGTTCATCTTGATGTCCGGGTTGATGCGGCCCTCGAAGTTGCGGTTGCCGGAGAGGACCGAGACGACGGCGAGGTCGTTCTCCTGCACCGCGGCCGACACCTCGGGGATGAGCGGGCCGGAGTTGCCGATGCAGGTGACGCAGCCGTAGCCGACGAGGTTGAAGCCGAGCTTGTCGAGGTACGGCGTCAGGCCGGCCTTCTCGTAGTAGTCGCTGACCACCTTCGAGCCGGGCGCGAGCGTCGACTTGACCCACGGCTTGCGCTGCAGGCCCTTCTCGACGGCCTTCTTCGCCAGCAGCGCGGCGCCGATCATGACCGACGGGTTGGAGGTGTTGGTGCACGACGTGATCGAGGCGATCGTCACGGCGCCGTGGTCGAGCTCGAACCGGGTGCCGTCCTCGAGGGTGACCTCGATCGGGTTCGACGCCCGGCCGCCGTCGGCCGGGGCGGCCGAGAGGTAGTCGCGCGGGGCGGCCTCGCCGTTGGACTGCGAGGGGTCGTGCGAGGGCGAGTCGGAGCCGGGGAAGCTCTCCTCCACGGCCTCGTCGTAGCCCTGGGTGTCCTGGTGCTCGCCGGCGTAGTCGACCAGCGCGCCGCGGAAGGACTCCTTGGCGCTGGAGACCAGCACGCGGTCCTGCGGGCGCTTGGGGCCGGCGATCGACGGGACGACGGTGGACAGGTCGAGCTCGAGCTTCTCGGAGTAGCGGGGCTCGGCGCTCGGGTCGAGCCAGAGACCCTGCTCCTTGGCGTAGGCCTCGACGAGCGCCAGCTGCTCCTCGGAGCGGCCGGTCAGCTTGAGGTAGCTGATCGTCTCGGCGTCGATCGGGAAGACCGCGATGGTCGAGCCGAACTCCGGGCTCATGTTGCCGATCGTGGCGCGGTTGGCCAGCGGCAGCGCGGAGACGCCCTGGCCGTAGAACTCGACGAACTTGCCGACGACACCGTGCTTGCGCAGCATCTCGGTGATCGTGAGGACCAGGTCGGTCGCGGTCGAGCCCTCGGGGAGGTCGCCGTACAGCTTGAAGCCGACGACGCGCGGGATGAGCATCGAGACCGGCTGGCCGAGCATCGCGGCCTCGGCCTCGATGCCGCCCACGCCCCAGCCGACGACGCCGAGGCCGTTGACCATGGTGGTGTGGGAGTCGGTGCCGACGCAGGTGTCGGGGTACGCCAGCAGCTCACCGTCGACCTCACGGGTGAAGACGGTGCGCGCCAGGTGCTCGATGTTGACCTGGTGGACGATGCCCGTGCCCGGCGGGACGACCTTGAAGTCGGAGAACGCGGTCTGGCCCCAGCGCAGGAACTGGTAGCGCTCACGGTTGCGCTCGTACTCGATCTCGACGTTGCGCTCGAATGCCTCCGGCGTGCCGAAGACGTCGGCGATCACGGAGTGGTCGATGACCATCTCGGCGGGCGCGAGCGGGTTGATCTTGCTCGGGTCGCCACCCAGCTCGGCCATGGCCTCGCGCATCGTGGCGAGGTCGACCACGCACGGGACGCCGGTGAAGTCCTGCATGATCACGCGCGCCGGCGTGAACTGGATCTCCTTGTCCGGCTCGGCGGTCTCGTCCCAGCCGGCCAGCGCCTTGATGTCGTCGGCGGTGATGTCGGCGCCGTCCTCGGTGCGGAGCAGGTTCTCCAGGAGCACCTTGAGGCTGAACGGCAGGCTCGCTACGTCGAGCCCCTCGCCCACCACCTTGTCGAGCCGGAAGATCTCGTACGACTTCCCGTCGACGTCCAGGGTGCTCTTGGCACCGAAGCTGTCCTTGCTGGCCAACGCCGTCATCTCCTCTGTCGGGTCGTGCAGGTCGTCAGGCAGACGCCATCATCCATCCTGCCGCGTGCCCGTTCGGCCGGAAAAGTAAGGCTCGCCTTGCTCCCAGGCCGCGCGGAACGCTGTTGTCTTGATGTCAAGATACATGATGTCGAGGCGACTTCGGCAACCGACGCGCCTGACCTGGGTCGGCCCCCGTCAACGCGCAGGCACCTGACCCTTCCGACCGCGACACGCCGAAAGCGCGTCGCGGATGTCAGGTGCCCGCGCGGACCAGCAGCGCGACGCACTCCACGTGATGCGTCATCGGGAAGAGGTCGAACGCCCGCAGCGCGGCGAGCCGGTAGCCGTGCTCGGCGAAGATGGCGACGTCGCGGGCGAGCGCCGCGGGGTCGCAGGCGACGTACGAGACCGCGCGCGGCGAGCGCGCGACGACCTGTTCGACGACCGGGCGGCGGGCGCCCTCGCGGGGCGGGTCGAGGACGACGAGGTCGAACGCCCCGGGGAACCCGCCGGCGAGCACCGTGGCCACGTCGCCCGCGGCCACCTCGGCCGAGGGCACGTTGTCGGCGGAGTACGCCGAGGCCCGGGGATCGCCCTCGATCGCGACGACGCGCCCGGACGGTCCGACACGATCGGCGAGGAAGGCGGCGAACAGCCCGACGCCGGCGTACAGGTCGAGCACGCTCTCGCCCGGCCGCGGGTCCAGCTGCTCCAGGACGGTCTCGACCAGCGTGGCCGGCGCGCCGGGATGGACCTGCCAGAAGCCGTCGGCGGCGACGGCGAACACCCGCTCCTCCCCCGCGGCCGTCACGGTCTCGGTCACCGTGCCGGGAGCCGGCTCGCGGGCGTCAGAGCGCGCGATCAGGCAGTCGTCGACGGGGATCACGTCATGGGAGCGGTGCAGCCGCATGGCCCGCTGACCCTCCGCGGTGCGGGCGAAGGACTGCCGGGTGCGCCAGCGCAGTCCGTCCTCGTCGCCGGGGACGGCCTCCACGGCCAGCCCCGCCACGAGCGGGTGGTCGGCGGCCAGCCGCCCCACCCGGACCAGCTGCTCGCGGACCACCGCGGCCTTCAGCTCCCGCTGAGCGGGGACCGCCACGTGCTGGAAGTCGCAGCCGCCGCACTTGCCGGGTCCGGCGTACGGGCACGGCGCCTCGACCCGGTCGGCCGACCGCTCCAGCACCGTGACCGCGTCGCCTCGCCAGAAGCGGTCGCCGTCGGTGCCCTCGGTGATCTCCAGCACGACCCGCTCCCCCGGGATCGCGTGCCGCACGAAGACGACGCGCAGCTCCGGCTCGCCCGTCGGCTCGTGGATGCCGCCGGTGGGAACCCGTGCCACGCAGTGGCCGCCGTGGGCGACCGGACCGACGACGACCTCGAAGCGCTCCCCGACCCGCGACCTGCCGCGGCTCTGGCGTTGCCGGGTCCGCCGGCCACCGGGCTGCCCACCCGGCCGGGCACTGGGCCGGGCACTGGGCCGGCTCATCGCCCGACCTGGCGGCCGCGGCGGGAGTCCGCCGGGCCGCGCAGCCCCGGGCGCACCCAGGGCTCCCGCTCGCGGGCGAGCTCGGAGGAGCGCAGCTGGTAGGGCACGGAGATGACCATGACGCCCGGGGTGAACAGCAGCCGTCCCTTGAGCCGCAGAGCGGTCTGGTTGTGCAGCGCCTGCTCCCACCAGCGGCCGACGACGTACTCCGGGATGTAGACGGCGACGACGCCGCGCGGGTTGGCCTTCTTGATCGCCGAGGCGTAGTCGACGACCGGACGGACCAGCTCGCGGTACGGCGAGTGCAGGACCTTCAGCGGGATGTCGATGTTGCGCTCGTCCCACTCCTCCAGCAGCCGGGCGGTCGCCTTGTCGTCGGTGGAGACGGTGACCGCCTCCAGAGTGTTGGGGCGCGTCGCCTGGGCGAACGCCAGCGCGCGCAACGTCGGCTTGTGCAGCTTGGACACCAGCACGACCGCGTGGACGCGGGTCGGCATCACCTTGTCCTCGTCGCCGGCCTCCAGCTCGGCCTCGACCATGTCGTAGTGCCGTCGGACGCCCTGCATGATCAGGTAGAAGGACACCATCGCCAGGATCGTGATCCACGCACCGGCGAGGAACTTGGTGACGAGCACGACCAGCAGCACGACAGCGGTCAGGCACAGGCCGAAGGTGTTGATGGCGCGGGATCGCTGCATCCGGCGTCGCTCGACCGGGTCCCGCTCGCTGGCCAGGTGACGGGTCCAGTGCCGGATCATGCCGAGCTGGCTGACGTTGAACGACACGAAGACGCCGACGATGTAGAGCTGGATCAGCTTGGTGGTCTGCGCGTCGAAGGCCGCGATCAGCACGATCGCCATGACGGCGAGGAACACGATCCCGTTGCTGTAGGCGAGCCGGTCACCACGCGAGCCGAGGGCGCGGGGTGCGAACCCGTCCTGGGCGAGGATGGAGCCGAGCACGGGGAAGCCGTTGAAGGCGGTGTTGGCCGCGAGCACCAGGATCACCCCGGTGACCGTGACGACGAAGTAGAACCCCGGCGTGAAGTGGTCGAAGACGCCGGCGGCGATCTGGGAGATCACCGGATGCTGCTCGTAGTGGTCCGGCACCATCTGACCGGCCGCGGTGCGGAGCTGGTCGAGCCGGTGCGGATCGACGTAGCGGATGCTCATCTGCTTGGCGAGCACGATGACGCTCATCATCATCGTGATCGCGATCAGCCCGAGCATCAACAGCGTCGTGGCGGCGTTGCGGGACTTGGGACGCCGGAACGCCGGGACGCCGTTGGAGATCGCCTCCACGCCGGTGAGCGCCGCACACCCGGACGAGAACGCCCGCGCCAACAGGAAGACGAGCGCGACCTGGGTCAGCGGCCCCTCCCAACCCTCCTGCGGCGCGATGTCGAGGCGGGCACTCTCGGCGTCGGGCAGATCGCCGGCGAGGAGCCGGATCAGGCCGTAGCCGCACATGCCCAGGATCGCCACCATGAACAGGTAGGTCGGGACCGCGAAGAACGTGCCGGACTCGCGCACGCCGCGCAGGTTGATGGCCGCCAGCAGCATCACGGCGGTCACGGCCACGGTCACCTCGTGACCGATCAGGCCGGGCACCGCGCTGGCGGCATACTGCGCGGCGTTCGAGATCGAGACCGCGACCGTGAGCACGTAGTCGACGAGCAGGGCGCTCGCCACGGTGACGCCGGCGTTGCGCCCCAGGTTGACGGTGGCCACCTCGTAGTCGCCGCCTCCCGAGGGGTAGGCGTGCACGGTCTGGCGGTAGGACGCCACGACCGTCAGCATCACCAGCGCGACGGCGAGGCCGATCTTCCACGACCAGGTGTAGGCCGACGCGCCGGCGATCGCGAGCATGATGAAGACCTCGTCCGGCGCATAGGCCACCGACGAGAGCGCGTCGCTCGCGAACACGGGCAACGCGATCCGCTTCGGAAGCAGCGTCTCCCCCAGCTGGGAGCTGCGCAGCTTGCGTCCGAGCAGGATGCGCTTGGACACATCACCGACACCCACGAGCGGCAAGGCTACGGCACCGCGCACCCACGCGGGTGCTCTGGGATAGCGTCTGTCCCGTGCACGTCGTGATCATGGGGTGCGGCCGCGTCGGCTCGACGCTCGCCCGCAGCCTCGAGGACCGCAACCACACCGTGTCGGTCATCGACAGCGACCCGGACGCGTTCCGGCGCCTGGGCCCCGGCTTCAACGGTGACAAGGTGACCGGCGTCGGCTTCGACCAGGAGGTCCTGGAGAAGGCCGGCATCCGGCGCGCCGACGCGTTCGCGGCCGTCTCCAGCGGTGACAACTCCAACATCATCGCGGCCCGGGTGGCCCGCGAGACGTTCGGGATCGGGCAGGTCGTGGCACGCATCTACGACCCCGGCCGCGCCGAGGTCTACCAGCGGCTCGGCATCACCACGGTGGCGACGGTGAAGTGGACCTCCGACCAGGTGCTGCGCCGGCTGCTGCCGGCCGGCGCCGAGCCGGACTACCGCGACCCCTCGGGCACCATCCGGCTCGACCAGGTCCCGGTGCCGGAGGTCTGGATCGGCCAGCGCACCGTCGACTTCCAGCAGCAGTCCCGCTGCCGGATCGCGTGGATCGACCGCCTCGGAGAGGGCGTCCTCCCCACGCGGGAGAGCGTCATCCAGGAGGGTGACCTCCTCCATGTCGTGATGCGCGAGGAGAACGCCCAGCACGCCTACCAAGTCATCGCCGACGGCCCGGAGGACAACTAGAGATGCGCGTCGCCATCGCCGGAGCCGGTGCGGTCGGCCGCTCGATCGCCCGTGAGCTGATCGGCAACGGCCATGAGGTCCTGCTGATCGACAAGAACCCCGACTCCATCAAGCCCGAGCGGGTGCCGGACGCGGAGTGGCTGCTGGCCGACTCCTGTGAGCTGTCCTCCCTGGAGGAGGCGCGCCTGGACCGCTGCGACGTCGTCATCGCCGCGACCGGCGACGACAAGGTCAACCTGGTGACCAGCCTCCTCGCGAAGACGGAGTTCGGCGTGCCCCGCACCGTCGGCCGGGTCAACCACCCCAACAACGAGTGGCTGTTCACCGAGGCCTGGGGCGTCGACGTCAACGTCTCGACGCCACGGATCATGTCGGCCCTCGTGGAGGAGGCGGTCACCGTCGGCGACCTGGTCCGCCTGTTCACGTTCCGGCAGGGCAACGCCAACCTCGTCGAGATGACGTTGCCGGCCGGGTCGCCGTACGTCGGCAAGCCGTCGGGCTTGATCCCGTTCCCGGAGAACGTCGCCCTGGTGACGATCCTGCGCGACGGGCAGGTCTACACCCCCGACCGGGATCAGCCCGTCGAGGCCGGCGACGAGCTCCTGTTCGTGTGCCAGTCCGACACCGAGGCCGAGCTCGAGCAGCTGCTCGCGCCACGCGGCACGTAGGTCACACCGGAGGAGCACCATGTCGACCATCGTCGTGTTCGGCGGGACCGGATACACCGGCGGCAACATCGTTCGTGAGGCCGCGTCGCGGGGTCACCAGGTCATCGCCGTGAGCCGTTCGGAGCCCACGGAGCACGTCCCGGGCGTGCGCTACGAAGTCGGCCCGGCCGAGGACGTCGCCGCGCGCGTCGTCCCGGGGTCGGACGTCGTGGTGGCCACGCTCTCCCCTCGTGGCGACATGGCCGGCCGGCTCGTCGAGACGTATGCCGAGCTCGCGCGACTGGCGGCGGAGGCAGGCGCGCGTTACCTGCAGGTCGGCGGCTTCAGCTCGCTGCGGCCGGCGCCCGACCAACCACGCGTCGTCGAGGGTGAGATCCCTGAGCCGTACCGTGCGGAGGCCCTGGAGGGCGAGGCAACGCGGGTGCTTCTCGCGGAGCGTGCGCCGGACGAGCTCGACTGGGTCTTCGTGAGTCCTGCGGGTGGCTACGGCTCGTTCGCGCCGGGCGAGCGGACCGGGACGTACCGGGTGGGTGGCGAGATCGCCCTGTTCGACGCCGAGGGAGGCTCGAACATCTCCGGCGCCGACTTCGCCCTCGCGATCGTCGACGAGATCGACGAGCCCCGCCACCACCGGGAGCACATCGGCGTCGCGTACTGACCGTCGGCTCGGCACGTCCGGGCGCCGACGGACAGGAAGGTCGACCCGAGACCGGTCATTCACCGCCCGAAACAGCAATCGTTCCTGTTCGCCGGCACGGCAACCGCGGTAGCCGGTGCACTGTCACCGGCTCTCCCCCATCTTCCAGGGCAAGCTCAGGCAGTTCCTCCTGCTCAAGCAACAGTTCTGCTCGAACCCCTGGTGCGACGCCCCCGTCCGACACGTCGACCCCGCACAGCCGCGGCGGCCCGACGAGTGCAGGCAACGCCGCGCCGCACCAGGCACACCGGATCCTGCGATGCGCCTGGTCAGCTCGGTGCTGGGCGCGGCGTCGTAGGAGCCGTTCGGATGGGGTGACCGGCGACGAGCTCGGTGTCACCGTCGACCACGCCCGTCTTGGCGGCGCCACCCGGCGAGCCGATCGCGTGGTCGTGGCCC
>NZ_DASWXC010000001.1:0-2938 GCF_036405735.1 Nocardioides sp. | reverse complement strand
ATGGTCGGCGTCCGCCTCGACCGCAAGCGCAAGCAGAACGTCACCGTGCTGCTCAAGGCCCTCGGCTGGACCAACGAGCAGATCCGCGAGGAGTTCGGCGAGTACGAGTCGATGATGCTGACCCTGGAGAAGGACCACACCGCGGGTCAGGACGACGCGCTGCTCGACATCTACCGCAAGCTGCGCCCGGGCGAGCCGCCGACGCGTGAGGCCGCGCAGACGCTGCTGAACAACTACTACTTCAACCCCAAGCGCTACGACCTCGCGAAGGTCGGCCGCTACAAGGTGAACAAGAAGCTCGGCCTGGTCGAGGCCTTCGACCAGCAGACGCTGACCGTCGGCGACATCGTGGCCGCGATCAAGTACATCGTCGCGCTGCACGACGGCCAGACCGAGCTCGAGGCGCCGGCCGGCGTCCACGAGATCTCGGCCGACGACATCGACCACTTCGGCAACCGCCGCATGCGGACGGTGGGCGAGCTGATCCAGAACCAGCTGCGCACCGGCCTGGCCCGGATGGAGCGCGTGGTCCGGGAGCGGATGACGACCCAGGACGTCGAGGCCATCACGCCGCAGTCCCTGATCAACATCCGACCGGTCGTCGCGGCGCTGAAGGAGTTCTTCGGCACCTCGCAGCTCTCGCAGTTCATGGACCAGACCAACCCGATCGCGGGCCTGACGCACAAGCGTCGCCTCTCCGCGCTCGGCCCGGGTGGTCTGTCCCGTGACCGTGCCGGCATGGAGGTCCGTGACGTCCACCCGTCGCACTACGGCCGCATGTGCCCGATCGAGACGCCGGAAGGCCCCAACATCGGCCTGATCGGCTCGCTCGCCTCCTACGGTCGGATCAACCCGTTCGGCTTCGTCGAGACGCCCTACCGGCGCGTGGAGAAGGGCCGGGTCACCGAGAAGGTCGACTACCTCACCGCCGACGACGAGGACCGCTTCGTCATCGCCCAGGCCAACGCGGCGCTCGACGCCAAGGGCCGCTTCGTCGACGAGCGCGTGCTGGTCCGCCAGCGCGACGGCGAGGTCGGCGAGGTCCCGGCCGACGAGGTCGACTACATGGACGTCTCGCCGCGCCAGATGGTATCGGTCGCGACCGCGCTGATCCCGTTCCTCGAGCACGACGACGCCAACCGTGCGCTCATGGGCGCCAACATGCAGCGTCAGGCCGTCCCGCTCATCAAGAGCGACAGCCCGCTCGTCGGCACCGGCATGGAGTACCGCTCCGCCGTCGACGCCGGCGACGTCGTCACCGCCACCAAGGCGGGTGTCGTCAAGGACGTCTCGGCCGACATCGTCGAGACCCTCAACGACGACGGCACGTACTCCACCTACCGCCTCGCGAAGTTCCGCCGCTCCAACCAGGGCACCTGCATCAACCAGCGTCCGCTGGTCGACGAGGGTGACCGGGTCGAGGTCGGCAGCCCGATCGCGGACGGTCCGTGCACCGACGACGCCGAGATGGCGCTGGGCACCAACCTGCTGGTGGCGTTCATGCCGTGGCAGGGCCACAACTACGAGGACGCCATCATCCTCAGCCAGCGCCTGGTGCAGGAGGACATCCTCACCTCGATCCACATCGAGGAGCACGAGGTCGACGCCCGCGACACCAAGCTGGGTCCGGAGGAGATCACCCGGGACATCCCGAACGTCTCCGAGGAGATGCTGGCCGACCTCGACGAGCGCGGCATCATCCGCATCGGCGCCGAGGTCACCACCGGTGACATCCTCGTCGGCAAGGTCACGCCCAAGGGCGAGACCGAGCTGACCCCGGAGGAGCGGCTGCTCCGCGCGATCTTCGGCGAGAAGGCGCGCGAGGTCCGCGACACCTCGATGAAGGTCCCGCACGGCGAGTCCGGCACCGTCATCGGCGTCCGGGTCTTCGACCGCGAGGACGGCGACGAGCTGCCGCCGGGCGTGAACCAGCTGGTCCGCGTCTACGTCGCGCAGAAGCGCAAGATCTCCGTGGGTGACAAGCTCGCCGGCCGTCACGGCAACAAGGGCGTCATCGCGAAGATCCTGCCGATCGAGGACATGCCGTTCATGGAGGACGGCACCCCGGTCGACGTCATCCTCAACCCGCTCGGTGTCCCGCGCCGGATGAACATCGGTCAGATCCTCGAGCTGCACCTGGGCTGGCTGGCCAAGCAGGGCTGGGACCTCGACCCGCAGCAGACCAAGGGCCAGGAGTGGGCCGAGCGGCTGCGCAAGATCGGCGTCGAGTCCGCCGCTCCGAACACCAAGGTCGCCACCCCGGTGTTCGACGGTGCCCGCGAGGACGAGATCACCGGTCTGCTCGGCGCGACGATCCCGAACCGTGACGGCGTGCGCGTCGTCAAGGAGGACGGCAAGGCGAGCCTGTTCGACGGTCGCTCCGGCGAGCCGTTCCCGGACCCGGTCGCGGTCGGCTACATGTACATCCTCAAGCTGCACCACCTGGTGGACGACAAGATCCACGCCCGCAGCACCGGCCCCTACTCGATGATCACGCAGCAGCCGCTGGGCGGTAAGGCCCAGTTCGGTGGCCAGCGGTTCGGCGAGATGGAGGTCTGGGCGATGGAGGCGTACGGCGCCGCTTACGCCCTGCAGGAGCTGCTGACGATCAAGTCCGACGACGTGCCGGGTCGCGTGAAGGTCTACGAGGCCATCGTCAAGGGCGAGAACATCCCCGACTCCGGCATCCCGGAGTCGTTCAAGGTGCTCGTCAAGGAGATGCAGTCGCTGTGCCTGAACGTCGAGGTGCTCTCCCAGGACGGCTCGAGCATCGAGCTCCGTGACGCGGAGGAGGACGTCTTCCGCGCCGCCGAGGAGCTCGGCATCGACCTGTCCCGTCGCGAGCCCAGCTCGGTCGAGGAAGTCTGAGTGGTCTCGATACGCCTCGCTGGCGCTCGGCTACTCGACCAACGAACTCGTTGGTCGAGTAGCCCGAGCC